>FNSS01000001.1:4471250-5110000 GCA_900104855.1 Rhizobiales bacterium GAS188 | reverse complement strand
TGAGTGCCGGTATGCCGGTCGTGCTGGTGAAAGCCGAGAAGTTCGTCGTCGTCAAGGCCGCGACCTGAGCCGAGGTCATGGCGCCGACCTGGGCCGCGCTCCAGGACGTCAGCTCGGTCGAGGTCAAGGCGGCGACCCCGGACGCCGACAGGGCTCCGACCTGCGCTGTCGTCAAGGCACCGACCTGCGTCGTCGTCAGATTGCCGACCGCCGTCGAGTTCAGCCCGCCGACTTGCGTCGTCGTCAGGCTGCCGATCGTCAGCGCGTTGAGATTGGCCACCGACAGAGCGTTCAGCTGGCTCGAGGTCAAGCCATGCTCCTGGGTCGAGGTCAGCGCTCCGATCTGGGTCGTCGACAGGTTGCCAAGCGCGGTCGACGTCAAGCCGCCGAGCTGCGCCGAGCTCAGAGCGCCGACCTGCGACGCGCTCCAGGCCTGGACTTCGGTCGAGGTCAAGGCTCCGATCTCGGCCGTCGTCAAGGCGCCGATCTGCGAGGTGGTCAGGGCGCCGACCTGCGTCGTCGACAGAGTGCCGATCGTCGTGGTGCTCAAGCCCGCCGCCTGCGAGGTCGACAGATTGGCGACCGTTATGGCGAGCAGATCGGTCGCCGACAGGGCGTTGAGCTGCTGGGTGGTCATGCCGCGCACCTGGGTCGTGCTCAGAGCACTGATCTGGGTGGTCGACAGATTGCCGATCGCCGTGGTCGTCAGTTTGCCGATCTGCGTCGAGGTCAAGGCGCCGACCTGCGCTCCGCTCCAGGCCTGCAGCTCGGTCGAGGTCAGGGCGCCGATCTCGGACGAGGTCAGGGCGCCGATCTGCGTGGTCGACAGGGCGTTGACTTGCGTCGTCGACAGATTGCCGACCGTTGTGGTGCTCAAGCCGGACGCCTGCGAGGTCGTCAGGCTGGTGATGGCGACCGCGATCAGGTCGGTCGGCGACATGGAGTTGAGCTGCGTCGTCGTCAGGCCATGCACCTGGGTTGCCGACAGCGCCCCGATCTGGGTGGTCGAGAGGTTGCCGATCGCCGTCGTCGTCAGGCCGCCGATCTGGCTCGAGGTGAGAGCTCCCACCTGGGCCGCGCTCCAGGCCTGCAGCTCGGTCGAGGTCAGGGCCCCGATCTCGGCCGGCGTCAGGGCACTCACCTGCGACGTCGAGAGGGCATTCACCTGTGTGGTCGACAGATTGCCGACCGCCGTCGTGTTCAGGCCCGACACCTGCGTCGCGCTCAGATTGCCGATCGTCAGCGCGTCGAGACTGGTCGCCGTCAGGCCGTTGAGCTGCGCCGCTCCGAGGCCATGCATCTGCGTCGAGGTCAGGGCGCCGAGCTGGGTCGTCGACAGATTGCCGATCGCCGTCGTCGTCAGCCCACCAAGCTGTGCGGACGTCATTGCGCCGACCTGCGCCGGGCTCCAAGCCTGGAGCTCAGTGGAAGTGAGAGCCCCGATCTCAGGCGCGCTGAGGGCCGCGATCTGTGAGGTGGTCAAGGTGCCGACCTGAGTGGTCGACAGATGGCCGATCGTGGTGGTGCTCAGGCTCGCGGCCTGCGTCGTCGACAGGTTGGCGACCGTCACCGCCAGGAGGTCCGTCACCGACAGGGAGTTGAGCTGCGTGGCGTTGAGACCGCGCACCTGTGTCGAGCTGAGGGCTCCGATCTGCGTCGTCGACAGGTTGCCGATCGCGGTCGTCGTCAAGCCGCCGATCTGGGTCGCGGTCAGAGCGCCGACCTGCGAGGCGCTCCAGGCCTGCAGCTCGGTCGAGCTGAGCGCGCCGATCTGCGGAGCGGTCAGGGCGCCGATCTGCGACGTGGTCAAGGCATTGACCTGCGTCGTCGTCAGATTGCCGACCGTAGTGGTGCTGAGGCCGGCGACCTGCGTCGCGGTCAGATTGGTCACGGTGACGGCGTCGAGGCTCGCCGCGGTCAGGCCGTTGATCTGGGTTGCCGTGAGGCCATGCGTCTGCGTCGTGGTCAGGGCGCCGATCTGGGTGGTCGACAGATTGCCGAGCGTCGTCGTCGTCAGGCCACCAATCTGCGCGGAGGTCAGGCCGCCGAGCTGGGTCGGGCTCCAGGCCTGCAACTCGGTCGAGGTCAGGGCGCCGATCTCGGGTGAAGTGAGGGCCCCGATCTGGGTCGCCGACAAGGCACCGACCTGGGTGGTCGACAGGTTGCCGATCGTGGTCGTGCTGAGGCCGGCCACCTGCGTGTTCGTGAGGTTGGCGACGTTGAGGGCGTCGAGGCTCGAGACGCCCAGGCCGTTCATCTGGGTCGCCTTCAAGCCATGCTCCTGCGTCGAGGTCAGGGCGCCGAGCTGCGTCGTCGACAGATTGCCGAGCGCCGTCGCGGTCAAGTTACCGAGCTGCGACGAGCTCAGGGCGCCGATCTGCGCCGCGCTCCAGCCCTGGAGCTCGGTCGAGGTCAGAGCGCCGATCTCGGTTGCCGTGAGGGCTCCGATCTGCGAGGTCGTCAAGCTGCCGACCTGTGTGGTCGACAGATTGCTGATCGTGGTGGTGCTCAGGCCAGCCGCCTGGGTGGTCGACAGATTGGCGACCGTCACGGCGAGCAGATCCGTCATCGACAAGGAGTTGAGCTGCACCGTCGTCAGGCCGCGCACCTGCGTCCCGGAAAGCGCGCTGATCTGCGTGGTCGACAGATTGCTGATCGCCGTCGTCGTCAGGCCGCCGATCTGGTTCGAGGTGAGAGCTCCGACCTGTGAGGCACTCCAGGCCTGAACCTCGGTCGAGGTCAGGGCGCCGATCTGCGGGGCTGTGAGGGCGCCGACCTGCGTGGTGGTCAAGGTGCCGACCTGCGTCGTCGACAGGGTGCTGATCGTCGTGGTGCTGAGGCCGGCCACCTGCGTCGCGGTCAGATTGGGGACCGAGAGCGCGTTGAGGCTCGCAGCCCCCAGACCGTTGATCTGGGTCGCCGTCAGCCCATGCGCCTGCGTCGAGGTCAAGGCTCCGATCTGCGTGGTCGAGAGGTTGCCGAGCGCCGTCGTCGTCAGCCCCCCGATTTGGGTCGAGGTGAGAGCTCCCACCTGCGCCGCGCTCCAGGCCTGGAGTTCGGTCGAGGTCAGAGCACCGATCTCAGGTGCTTTCAGGGCACTGACCTGCGTCGTCGTCAAGGCGCCGGCCTGGGTGGTCGTGAGGTTGCCGATGGTCGTGGTGCTGAGGCCGCCAATCTGCGTCGTGGTCAGATTGGCGATGCTCACCGCGTCGAGGTTCGCGGTCGACAGAGCGTTGAGCTGCACCGTTGTCAAGCCATGCGTCTGCGTTGCGGTCAGGGCGCCGAATTGCGTGGTCGACAGATTGCCGAGGGCCGTCGCCGTCAAGCCGCCGATCTGGGTCGAGGTCAAGGCGCCGAGCTGCGAAGCGCTCCAGGCCTGCACCTCGGTCGAGGTCAAGGCGCCGATCTCGGCCGTCGTCAACGCCCCGACCTGCGAGGTCGTCAAGGCATTGACCTGAGTGGTGGTGAGGTTGCCGATCGCGGTGGTGTTCAAGCCGGCGGTTTGCGTCGCCGTCAGGCTGCCGATGGTCAGCGCATCGAGAGCCGTCACCGTCAATCCGTTCAACTGCCCCGCGGTGAAGCCATGCACCTGCGTCGAGGTCAGGGCGCCGAGCTGGGTGGTCGACAGATTGCCGATCGCCGTCGTCGTCAGGCCACCAAGCTGCGCGGAAGTGAGGCCGCCGAGCTGGGTCGGGCTCCAGGCCTGCACCTCGGTCGAGGTCAGGGCGCCGATCTCGGTCGCGGTGAGGGCCCCGATCTGGGTCGACGACAAAGCGCCGACCTGGGTGGTCGAGAGGTTGCCGATCGTGGTCGTGCTGAGGCCGGCCACCTGCGTGTTCGTGAGGTTGGCGACATTGAGGGCGTCGAGGCTCGAAACGCCCAGGCCGTTCATCTGGGCAGCCTTCAAGCCATGCTCCTGTGTCGACGTCAGCGCGCCGAGCTGCGTCGTCGACAGATTGCCAAGCGCCGTCGCGGTCAAGTTACCGAGCTGGGTCGAGCTCAAGGCGCCGATCTGCGCCGCGCTCCAGCCTTGGAGCTCGGTCGAGGTCAGAGCGCCGATCTCGGTCGCAGTGAGGGCTCCGATCTGCGAGGTCGTCAAGGTGCCGACCTGAGTGGTCGACAGATTGCCGATCGTGGTGGTGCTCAGGCCTGCCGCCTGCGAGGTCGACAGATTGGCGACCGTCACGGCGAGCAGATCCGTCGTCGACAAGGAGTTGAGCTGCGCCGTCGTCAGGCCGCGCACCTGCGTCCCGGAAAGCGCGCTGATCTGCGTGGTCGACAGATTGCTGATCGCCGTCGTCGTCAGGCCGCCGATCTGGCTCGAGGTCAGAGCTCCGACCTGGGCGGCACTCCAGGCCTGAACCTCGGTCGATGTCAGAGCCCCGATCTCGGAGGGTGTCAGGGCGCCGATCTGTCCTGTCGACAAGGCGCCGACCTGGGTGGTCGAGAGGTTGCCGATCGCGGTCGTGTTCAGGCCGGCTACCTGCGTGTTCGTCAGGTTGCCGACGGTCAGCGCGTTGAGGCTCGCGGTCGCCAAGCCGTTGATCTGGATCGCGGTGAGGCCATGCGCCTGAGTCGTCGTCAGCCCTCCGACCTGCGTGGTCGAGAGATTGTTGAGCGCCGTCGTGGTCAGCCCGCCGATCTGGGTCGTGGTGAGAGCTCCCACCTGGGCCGGGCTCCAGGCCTGCAGCTCGGTCGAGGTCAGAGCCCCGATCTCGGATGTGGTGAGGGCGCCGATCTGCGACGTCGTGAGGGAGCTGGTCTCGGTGGTGGTGAGATTCATGATCTGCGCCAGCGCGAGCCCGCTGATCGCCTTCGTCGACAGGGCCTGCACTTGCGTCGTTACCAGCGCCTGCAGATCGGTCGAATTCAGCGCATTGACCTGAGTTGCGCTCAGCACGGCCGTCTGGGACGTGGACAGTGCGGCAATATCGGTGGTGCTCAGATGCGCCATTGTGGTCGTTGAAAGACCGGCAATCTGCGGCAACGAAAGAGAAGATATGATCGAGGTCATAAGTAGTACTCCGCCTCAACGAATGCTGTTTTGCAGATGGGGTTGCATGAGGGCCAGTCGGCGAGCATCGATGTCTGTTTGGAGTCGAGCGGAGCGACGACGCTCGAATCCAATGTTACGGTTAGCGGCGCACAACATGCTCGATGCCTCGGGAGCCGGACCGAGCTCCGGCTCCGACGCGACATAGGTCACGCTGCTCTCGCCACAGGTTTGGACACCGTCGCACTGTGCCAGGGCCCAATGGAACTGCTCCGAACGCTTATCGCCTCGGAGCGCTTCCAGGCCGGCTACGGACAGATCATCCGTCCCATCCAGCGCGAATGCTCGGCCACCTAATGAGATTGGGCCTTGCTATCGAGACGATCCCACGAACTTCTTAAAGAACTCTAACCTTTTAGCCGGCAATGCCGAGATATTGTGCAATCCGGCGGCGATCGGTTGCATGAGCGCGAGGGAAGACGTGCGCGAAGCCGACTCCCCGGCACCATGGCAATGCAAGTCGACTTCCGGCACCTCGGTGCAGTGTCGGCAAGATTGAAGTTCATTCATGTCAAGCCACGAGACGGCAGCAGTGGTCGTAAGTTCTGCCGACGTTCTCGCCAAACCCTCACCTGGTCAATGCGAGCACTTGCTCCTCCATCACCTGATGTCCCCCGGAACCTGCTTGTGCAGCGTCCCTAGCCGCAATATCTTGGGCCGCGATGTCTTGCGCCGCGATCTCTTGCGTCGACCTGCCTGCGAGGACCTGGCGGAAATGCGCGATCGCCATGGTGAGCCCCTCACGCAGCTTGGTGGTCGGCTGCCAGCCCAGCATCTCCTTGGCCAGTGTGAGATTGGGCTGCCGTTGCCTCGGATCGTCCTGCGGCAAGGGCCGCGCCACGAGCCGCGATGAGGATCCGGTCAGCTCGATGACGGCTTGCGCCAATTGCCGGATGGTGAACTCTCCGGGATTGCCGAGATTGATCGGGCCCGTCACCTCGTCCGGCGTGTCCATGAGCCGGATCAGGCCGTCGACGAGATCGTCGACATAGCAGAATGAGCGCGTCTGGCTGCCGTCGCCATAGATGGTGATGTCTTCGCCGCGCAGCGCCTGCATGATGAAGTTCGAGACGACGCGCCCGTCATTGGGATGCATGCGCGGCCCGTAGGTGTTGAAGATGCGGGCCACCTTGATGCGCAGCTCGTGCTGGCGGCGATAATCGAAGAACAAGGTCTCGGCGCAGCGTTTGCCCTCGTCATAGCAGGAGCGCGGGCCGATCGGATTGACGTTGCCCCAATAGCTCTCCGGCTGCGGATGCACGACGGGATCGCCATAGACTTCCGAGGTCGAGGCTTGCAGGATCTTGGCTTTGACGCGTTTGGCGAGGCCGAGCATGTTGATGGCGCCATGCACGCTCGTCTTGGTCGTCTGCACCGGATCATGCTGGTAGTGCACCGGCGAGGCCGGGCAGGCGAGATTGTAGATCTCGTCCACCTCGACATAGAGCGGAAAGCACACATCATGGCGCATCAGCTCGAAACGCGGATTGGCGATGAGATGCTGCACGTTGTGGCGCGTGCCGGTGTAGAAATTATCGACGCACAGCACCTCGTCGCCGCGCGCCAGAAGCTCTTCGCACAGATGCGAGCCGATGAAGCCGGCCCCACCCGTAATCAAGACACGTCGATTGTGCAAAATTCCCTCCGCCCCTGCTCCGGCCCGTTGAAGGCCGGCGAACCCCGTCACCTTGCAATTGTTGTGTTGCCGTCAAAGCCCGCTTCAAATCCCCCTTGGCGCAGGACCAGAAGGCCGACCGGCTGTGCCGAGATCGACGCGCTGTCCTCGGCGAGCGCATCGGCGCTGCCGGGGCGGGCTCAGGCTCGGGCTCTCCAACATCTGAGCCATCGTCGGGTCATCCGCTGCGTTAGTCTTTCGTCAACCTTAACGCTCCGTTACCTTACAAATGGTTAACAAAGGACAAAGCCGAACGCGCTCCTCGGATCTGCGGCGCATCATTTCATGCCGGCCGCGTCCGGGATGACCGGCCGTTGGCATTTCGCGAAGGTCTTGCTCGCAGGAGCGAAGCGCGCCGAAGCTCAGGCAGCGGACACGGAATGAGCCTGCGCCTTGAGATCGTGGCTGAGATCGGCCGCTTGCGCCGGGCTCACCGGGGCGCGGGCGGCAAGCAGGCGGCGCGCCGCGACATGGTCACCGGCGCGATTGAGGGATTCGACCGCGATCAGGCGCGCCCCGCAAAAACGGAACACCGAGAAGCTGCCCGATGCCGGATCGCCCCGCGTGACCTCATGATCGCTCCCGTGGGAAAGGCCGGCGATCTGCAGCTTGAGAGCCCCCTGATCACTCCAGAACCATGGTAGCGCCTCATAGACGGCCGGACGTCCGACGAGGCGCGCCGCGAGCGATTTCCCCTGGTCGACTGCGTTCTGGACGGATTCGAGCCGCACCTGCCGGCCACCGGCATGCGGCGTCGGGAAGACGGCGCAATCGCCGAACGCCGACACTGACGGATCATCCGTCGAGAGATAGGGATCGACCCGTATCCCGTCCCCGGTCGCCAGGCCGGCCTCGGCCGCAAGCTCCACATTGGGGATGACGCCGATGCCGACCACCACGAGATCGGCAGGCAACGTCACACCGTCTGTCAACTCGACCGCCCGGACGCGGCCGTGCTCGCCCTCACCCAAGATGCGCAGCGCGGCCGTCGCGAACCGCAGATCAATCCCCAAACCCCGGTGGGCGGAGGCGAAGTAGGCGGCGCAAGTGGCGGAGATGGCCCGCCCCATGGCCCGATCGCCGATCTCGAGGACGGTGACCCCATGGCCGAGCTTGCGCGCCACGACCGCGAATTCGAGCCCGATGAAGCCGGCTCCGATCACGATGATCGACAGCTTCGGCCCTTGCAGGAGGTCGCGCAGGGCCCGCGACTCGGGGAGGCTGCGCAGATATCGCACGCCTTCGCGCCCGGCCCCCGGGACCGGAAGGAGCCGGTTGCGCGCACCGACCGCGAGGGCGAGATGATCATATTCGAGGCGCCCGCCATCGCAGAGCGCGACCTGGCGGCGCGCGCGATCGATGCTGACGACCTGCATATCCGGCAGCATGGTGATCCGGCGGTCACGGAAGAAGGCGCTCGGCCGCAGCATCAGGCTCTCTTGTGAGGCCTCTGCCGCCAGGAACGTCTTCGACAAGGGCGGCCTGCGATAGGGCTCGTGAGGTTCCTCACCCACAAGCGTGATCGCGCCCTCATATCCGAGCTCCCGCAGCGATGCGGCAAGCTGATATCCCGCCTGGCCCGTGCCGGCGACGACGATCCCGGCGCCCGCCATCAGCGCCGAGGCTCCGGCAGATGCGTGGGGATGCCGGCGCTTCGTGTCGCGCGCCCGGTCGCCATGTTGCCGGCACGTCGCCTAGCCTCGAGACGGTCGATCATCTGGCTGGCGCCGCGTTGGGTACCGGAGCCGAAATCGCGATGACCCGCGGCGGGTGGTGTGACATCGATAGGTTCTCGTCGTTCCAAATGTCTCGGATCTTGGGGTCTGGGATCTCGGTTGCGATCCCGGGGGTAGAATAGCAGCTTTTCGGCGCGGAGCTCGACATCGCCCGAGAATAACGGCTCGGAGATCGGGGTCCAGCGCCAACGCCAAGCAGCATGCGCTGGAGCGGTCATCGGGCGAAGCCATGGCGAGCTGGCGCAGCACCGGCCGCCGAAGCCGCCTTCGCCCCCTGCAGCCGCAGATGCTCGACGAGCCGCTGCGCATGGATCGGCAACGCCTCCAGGCTGCGGACGCAGACGGTCAGGCGGCGCAGCGACCAGGGATCCGTCAGCCGGGCGATGCGGATCGCCATCGCCTTGCCGCTCCTGCGGGCCGCGGTTTCGGGGATCACCGCGACACCGACTCCGTTCTCCACCATGCGACAGACGGCATCGAAGCTGCCCAGCCGCACGCGCAGCTTGAGCGGCCGACCGGCCTGGACGGCATGCTGCCCCAGATGCTGCTGCAGCGCACTCGTGGCACCGAGCCCGACGAAATCATGGTCGAGCAGTTCGCGAAAGGGCAGGCTTCGGCGGCGAGCGAGGGGGTGCCGGCGCGGCATGATGATGACCAGCCTGTCGGTCGCGAACGGGAAGGTCTCGAGGCCCGCGAAATCGACGATGTCGGCGACGATGCCGGCATCGGCAAAACCATCCGCCACCGAACGGACGATGTCGTAGCTCGGCTGCTCCTCGAGATCGATGTCGATATTCGGGTACGTCGCGAGAAAGCCGTTGAGCACTTCCGGCAGGAACTCGCTCAGCGCCGATGTGTTCGCCAAGAGCCGGACATAGCCTTTCAAGCCACCTGCATAACCGGAGAGCTCGCCGCGCATCCGCTCGATCTGCTGCGTCACGACCCGCGCGTGATGCAGCAGCGTCCGTCCGGCAGGCGTCGGCCGCACCCCTCGCCGACCGCGCTCGAGCAGCGCCACGCCGAGCAGCTCTTCCATGCCGCGAATGCGCTCGCTCGCGGAGGCCAGCGCCATATTGGCTTTCGCCGCTCCGTGGGTGATGCTGGCGGCCTCGGCCACATGCAGGAACAGCCGAAGGTCGACGAGATCGAAGCGCATTCATCGGCTCCTATCTGGCTTCGTCAAATCCGAATCCTGGCTCCGAGACTTCCAGATTGTCACCCGCATCCCGGGAGAACAAGTCTCCTGGATGCAAATCCTCTCGATGCAAATCTCCTGGATCGACGCCGACCACACGGCGCTCGTCCTCACAGCCGTCACCTTCGTTCTCGCCGGCTTCGTCAAAGGTGTCACCGGCATGGGATTGCCGACCGTGGCGATCGGGCTATTGGGGCTCATGATGGCGCCCGCACAGGCTGCGGCACTGCTCATCATTCCCTCCATGGTCACCAATGTCTGGCAATTCGCCGCGGGCCCGCATCGTTTACGCCTGTTGCGCCGAACCTGGCCGATGCTGCTTGCGATCTCGGTCGCGACTTGGGCCGGAGCCGGGCTTTTGACCGGGAGCGGCACGGGAGCGGCCACGACGGCGCTCGGCGCGGCACTGCTCGCCTACGCGATCACGGGCCTGACGAAGCTTCGCGTCTCGGTGCCCGCCCGCTTCGAACCTTGGCTTTCTCCGGTGATCGGGGCGACGACGGGGCTCGTCACCGGTGCCACTGGCGTCTTCGTGCTTCCAGCCGTGCCCTATCTGCAGGCGCTCGGACTGGAAAAGGAGGACCTGGTGCAGGCACTCGGCCTCTCATTTACCGTCTCGACCATCGCGCTTGCCGCGGGTCTTGCAAGTCACGGCGCTTTTCATCTCACCGGAGCAGGCGCGTCAATGCTCTATACGGCACCTGCACTCGTCGGCATGTTCATCGGCCAATGGATCCGGGGAAGGGTCGATCCAGCGACCTTCCGTCTCTTCTTCTTCGTCGGGCTTCTCCTGCTCGGCGCGGATTTGATCATGCGCTCGATCATCTGACGATGTGCCCGCCATGTGGATCCGGCACGCATCTTTTGCACATGGTCTTTGTTGTCAGGTCGTTTGTCTCGAAAAACGGAAGACCATTTTTCGAAAGTGAGGCATAACCAGTCGTCTCTCTGTGTGGAGATCTCATATGTATCTTACACTCACATTCCCGCTCGCCACTCTTCTGCTGATGCTAGCCTGGCATGGACCGCGAGGGGCTGTGCTTGGCCTATCCGCATTGACCTTCGCGGTGGCGGTCGCCGTCTATCTGCACCACGCTACCGACAAGCTGCCCTTGTCCTTCTGAGGAGTTGAGACATGCTCACACGCAGGGCCGCGCTCACCCTCAACGCGCTCAGCCTTTATGGCGTTGCCGGCGTGCTGGTCGCCGCCTTCGCGGCGCAGTTCATCCTCAATGAGCTGCCCTGTCCGCTCTGCCTCCTGCAGCGCCTCGCCTTCGCTCTGCTTGCGGTCGGGCCGGTGCTGAATCTGCGCTATGGCCCGCGACCGAGCCATTATGCGCTGTCGATCATCGCCGCGCTCCTCGGCGCAGGCTTCGCTGGGCGCCAGATCCTGTTGCACATCATGCCGGGCGATCCGGGCTATGGCACGGCGATCCTGGGCTATCACTACTACACATGGGCCTTCCTCAGCTTCGCGGCGGCCCTCTTGCTCCTCGGTCTGATCATGCTGTTCGACGAGCAATTCCATCCCTCGCAGGATGCCCGCACGCCGGCGCTCTTCGAACGGGCCGCGGTCTGGCTCATCATCACCGTCGCTGCGGCCAGCGTCCTCAGCACGCTGGTCGAATGCGGATTCCGCGAATGCGCCGAAAATCCGGTGCTCTACGAGCTCCTGCAGCGCTAATGCAGCGAATCCGAACTTCGTATCACTTTGGGGCAATGCACGAGGCGAATCCGTCGCCGCCTGATGCGACGACGTCGAGACAGAGGTGGTCGCCTCATGACGCATTCAGGGGCTTCGCCAAAGGCCGCATCGACCGGCCGCCTGTGTCCGGCACGACGGGAAAGGTTCGTCACGTCTCAACGTCGCAAAGCTGGATCTCTGCGTCGAGCCGCTGTCAGCTGCCGGGCTAAGTTATTGATATATCGAGGATGGCTCCGGCAATTTGGACGCATGCGACAGCAAATCGCACTCGGATGACAAGGCCCTGAAGACACTGCGCAACTCGCCCGCATCCTACTTGCCTCCCGGCGCGCCGGCACCTTGTCCCAAGGCCCTCCTGTCCCGAGCCTAGCTGAAGAGGTGCATCTTATGTAAAATTTGCTATAGTCCTGCGAAATTGCATCCAGGAGTGATGCGCCGATCCTATTCGACGCGGGCCGATCCCGTACGATCGATCCGTCATTCCCGGAAATTGGGGGCAGCAGCGATGGACGATGCCGTCACTAAGCCAAGCGCCAGTGCTTTGGCGGACGAGAGTGGGAGACGGCCGAGTTCTCGAGACGAACCGCCGCGCACGGATATCGGTACGCTGATCTTGCATTGGGCGACCGCGATCGCGTTCATCGTCAGTCTCTTCACGGGAATCCGCATCGCCGCGGATGCACTGGACGCCCCGGTCTCAAAATGGCTCTCGCCGATCTTGCCACAGGGCGAAATATGGTCCTGGCATTTCCTGGCAGGCCTGACCCTGTTCTTTAGCGGGTCGGCCTATGTCGCTTATCTCATGCGCAGCGGCCTTGGCCAGCGCAACAGCCTCAAGAAGACGCGTGTGCTATCGATGCCGGCGCCGGCAAAAATGAAATGGGGCGCCGTCAATGTTGCGCTGCATTGGTTCGTCTATGCGCTGGTCGTCTTCCTTACCGTCACCGGCATCATCCTCTATCTCGGTTACGGAAACTGGTGGGTCTATCTGCACTCGGTCGCCGCTTTCGTCGGGCTCGCCTACATCTTCATCCATGTCACCGGGCATTATCTGCAAGGCGGCTGGTGGCAGGTTTTCCGGGTGTTCCGACCGGCGCGATTGGCGATCACGAGGGCCGTTCGACCGAAGCCGGTGCTTATCGCTCTTGGCGCCGGCGTCCTGTTCGCAGCCCTTGTCGCCGCCTCGGATTGGGCGACGCGAGACACCCTGATCATGGGCCGCGTGAACGAAGCACCGAAGCTCGAGGCTCTCCTCGACGACCCCGTATGGTCGCGTGCCCGCCCGGTCTTCATCCAGACGCAACAGGGTGCCAATCTCGGCGGGACCGGTGAATCGTTGGTGGAGGTGCGCGCGGCGCAGGACGGACAGAAGGCTTATTTTGCCTTCCGTTGGGAGGATCCGACACGCTCGCTGAAACGCATTCCGATCATCAAGAAGGAAGATGGCTGGCACGTCCTCGATGTCAACACCGCCCGCCAGGATGTCGTCGATTATTACGAGGACAAGCTCGCCATCGTCTTCTCCGACAACCCGTCGCTCGGCGGGGCGGGCTCCACTTTTCTCGGACCTAATCCCCTCCCCGACGGCAAGCCGCAGCCTTTGAACGAGCGGGGTTTCCACTACACGACCGACGGCAGCTATATGGATATGTGGCAATGGAAAGCCTCGCGCGGCGGGCTGCTGGGACGGGTGGACAGCCAATATTTCGGGCCTCCTTACGAACCGAGCAAGGACGAGGCGAGCTACAATGCGCGCTACCAGGGCGGTTATTGGAATAAACCTGGTCGCAGCCTCTACAGCTACAACTTCAAATTCATCCGCAAGGACAAGGACCCGAACGCACCGGCGACCATCGTTCGCCTGCCGAAGGACTGGAAGGCGCAGGTGGCGGCGCTCGGCAAATACGACCTCGACCCGAACAGCAGCGATGACGAGAACGGGCGCTGGTACATGTTCGAATCCGAAAGCGAGCCCTATACGCCCGAGGCCGATGCGAAGATCCCGGTCGGCACCGTGCTGCCGGGCGTGATCATCAACGGCGACAATGACGGGGAGCGGGCTGATGTCATCGGCCGGGCAAAGTGGAAGGACGGGCATTGGACGCTGGTAACCGCCCGCGACCTGAAGATAAGCAGCAAATACGGCAAGAACTTCGTCGCAGGACAGCCTCTCTATATGTGGGTCGCGGTGTTCGATCACACCCAGACGCGCCACACAGTCCACTCGCGTCCGGTTCGCGTCGTCCTGCAGGAATGAAGAGCGTACAGGCGTAATCCATGTCCAGGCGTCGTCATCTTGTTTTCAATGGCAAGCCCGTCGAAGCGACTGCCGGCGAGAGCCTGATCGACGCCGCGCTCGGCGGATCGATTCTCATTCCGCATGATTGCCGCTCGGGCCAATGCGAAAGCTGCCGGGTGACGATCCTCTCAGGGCTGGTCGATGATCATGGCACTGCCGAAGGCCGCACGGTGCTGGCCTGTCAGGCGACCGTGTCGGGCGACGCCGAAGTCCTGTTCGAGGAATTGCCGCTGCCGGTGAAGCGTGCCGGCGTGATTGTCGAGATCAACAATTTGTCTCCCGAAATCGTCGAGGTGGTGATGGCGACGAGCCAGCCTCTCGAATTTCGGCCTGGCCAATATGTTCGCCTGAAGCTTGCGGGATTTCCGGCCCGCGAATTCAGCCCGACCTTCCGGATGGACGGTTCGTCCAAGAGCACCGAGCTCGTCTTCCATGTCCGGCGGTTGACGGATGGTCTCGTGTCGAGCGAGCTCGGCGCGGGCATCAGGCCCGGGCACGCTGCTCATGTGCAAGGCCCGTTCGGCCAGGCCTATCTCCGCGGTGGCGAAGGCCCCTTGGTCCTGGTTGCGGGCGGCACGGGATGGGCCCCGATCTGGGCCTTGGCCCGCGCAGCGCGGTTGAGCCAACCCGGGCGTGAGCTGATGATCATCGCCGGCAGCCGGGATGCCGACAACCTCTACATGCGGCCTTCGCTCGATTGGCTCAGCGATGATGGGGTCCGCGAGATCATCGCAACGACGGAAATCGGAGCCGTGCACCCGATCAAGCCCGGGCGACCGACGCAATACTTGCCCTTGCTCGGGATCGAGGACACCGTTCACGTCGCCGGTCCTTCCGCACTTGTCGATGCGGTGAAGAACAAGGCACGCTCTGCGAACGCGCCGTGCTACGGCGATGCATTTCTCCCCAGTTCGCAAGGGCTGTCGCTGATGGACCGGATCACGCGTCGGTGGCGTGTCCGCCAGGAGCCGCAGCGGCAGGACGCCTGATGCTCAGGCGCCAACCTGCCTGCCGCCATTCGTGGCGGGTCACTGCGCCGCGGTGGCTTGCGGCTTGACGGGCACGCTGCCCAGATTGGCGATCACCTCACGGGCCTTCGGACCATCGAAGAATTTAATGAAGGCAAGCGCCTCGGCATTCTTGATATCGTTCATATAGATCAGCGCCAGCACGACACTCGATGGATATTCCGCATCCGTCGGATAATGGCCGTCGATGCGAAGCACGGTCAGCTCCTGCTCCAATGGCCGGGAGAACGGCCCAAAGCCGATCGCGCCCGGCACGTCCCGGACCGTTTCGACGGCCTCTTGCGTGGTGGAAGCCGTCTTCGATTTCTCGGTGATCATCAGATCGTGCCATCCGGGCATGCTCTCGCGGAGCACCGTCAAGGTGCTGTCCGCGTCCTCCCGCCGCACGACACGGATCCGCTGGTCGGCGCCATCGACCTCCTTCCAATTGGTGATCTTGCCGGAATAGATGCCGAGAAGCTGCTCGCTGGTAATGGAGCTGACCTTGGCGAGGGGATTGACGAAGAACGCCGACGGCAGGCGTGCGACCGGTTTGTAAACGATGTTCGCCGCCTTCTCGGCATCCGAAAGCCGGCGCGCGACACGACCGAGGATCGCCTTGCCGGACCCCACCGCCGCGATGCCGCCGCCGGACCCGATGCTCGGCGGGACCTCGATGCGGACGGACTTGTCTTGCTCCATGAAGCTGGCGCTGAGGGCGCGCAGAAGGTCGATACCGTCTCCGGTCCCGACGACCTCCAAAACCTGCGTCTGCGCCTGGGTTTTTGTTGCGAGGCAAAACCCGCAGGCGACGACGAAAAGGGCAATGACCGCGTTTTTGCAAAGAGGCATGTGACCACCTGCGTTAACCATTGGGCGCGCACGTTAGCGCAGAAGAATAAATCTTTCGTTGCTCCAGCATCGTATCTTTGACGATCCGTAAATTCATCGCGCGGCCGGTTGCGTAAAGCAGACAATCCGACCGATCACCGCAAGGGTTTACTAAACAAAAGAACATAAAAGGATAGGCAGTGGCTGATAGATTCGTCGGCTTTCATGCTTATTTAGCGTCGAATTTGCACTGTCGGCGTCCCGAAGACGGTCAGACAGAGACGTCGCATCGACCGAACTTCGATGGAGTCTAAGGGTTCGGATTGATCGTCGTGGTGGCTCAAAAGGATGTGCGGTCAAAGTCTCCGGCGCCGACGCGACCTTGGCGCCGTTTGACTTTGCGTTTTTCCGTCACCCGACCGTTTTCCTCAATTGCCATGCGCCTTGTCGCTGTCGTGCTGGCGACCGGCGTGCTCGGCTTCGGCATCATCGGCGGCCTGACCGCCTTGCGTTTGCACCAGCAGCTCAACAGCCAGGCCGATGCACTCGGCCATTTGTCCGAACAGCAGCTCGCCCACCGTCTCGACGGCGAAGCGCAATTGGCGCGCGCGCGCATCGAGGCGCTGGGCGCAGACGCGGCCGATCGGTTGCGTCAGCTCGCGCAACGCGCCGACGTCGCCAGGGCCGTCGCTTCACGCAATGACGTGACCATCATGGAGTCGCTGACACCCGTTGCCAAGACATCCGGCTTTGAAAGGCTGATCGCATTGGACGAGACGGGGCGGGTCATTGGCGCGAACGCGCAGCTCGAACTGCTTCCTATCAATACTGCGCTCCAAGGTTCGGATATCGCCGCTAAGCTGAAGCCGCTGTTCGGGGACAATAACCGCCTACATCCACAAGGATATGAAGATACGCGCGAGCTCGCATTCGACTTCATGTCCCCCCTGAAGCTTCCGCTTCGCCCGACCATCGCGCACATCGCGGTTGAGCCGGTATTTGATGAATTCGGTGACCTCGTCGGTGCGCTCTTCGCCATCCGTCCGATCGGCCAGACCGAGCGCACGCTGGAGAACTTCACGTCGCTGGCCAATGCCGGCGTCGCAATCCTCCAAGACAACAGGGTCGTGTCGGCTGCGGGCCCCCAGGGCGTGACCTTCACCAGGTTGGAGACGAAGGTCGGCAGCTTGCAGCATTCCGACGACGGCAATTACGTGGCGCGCTGCGTCGACTACGAGGCGGCGATCAGGGTCTGCGTCTTCACCGACGCCGCGATCATCTCAACCACGCGCGATCAGATGTTCCAGATCGGCGCCGCCCAGACGCGAGCCCTGATGGGGCAATTCTTGGCGTCTGCCGCGCTCGCCCTCGGCGCTCTGGTCGCCGCATTGCTGCTAGTCGTGCGGCATACGACCAAGGGCCTCTCCACTCTCGCCTCCGCCGCAAAAGAAATCGCCGGCGGCAATCTCGATGTGCCGTTTCGCGCCATGGGGGTCGGAGAGGTCCGTAGCCTCGGGATGGCCTTCGAACGCATGCTCGCCAATTTGAGGGCGAGCACAGGCAAGATCCGCCAGCTCGCCTTCTACGATGCGATCAGCCAGCTGCCCAACCGCGAGAAGATCCGAGACGATGCGCCAGGCGTCATCTCGGCGACGGGGCACGGTGCGCTGTTCTTTCTCGATCTCGACGGGTTCAAGTCGATCAACGACACCTTCGGTCACAAAGCCGGCGACGCGCTCCTGCGAAAGGTCGCTTTGCGGCTCACCGAGCTGCTGGGCGCCATGGATAATAGCATCGGAAAGCCGCTCCTGGCGCGAATCGGGGGCGACGAATTCGCCGCCATCCTGCCAGGGATCTCCTCCATGGAGGCTGCTCGCGAAGTGGCTCGCGGCATGATCGCTACTCTGCGCGCGCCGTTCAATTTGGGGGGCGATCACGCCAGCGTCGGCGCCAGTATCGGAATCGCGATGTACCCAGCCGACGGCACGACCTACGAAGACCTTCTCGTCAACGCCGATCTGGCGATGTATGCCGCGAAGAGCTCGGGTCGGAACACTTACGCATTCTTTGTGGCGGAGCTTGCCGAAAAGGCGCGCGAGCGCCAAGCACTCGAATACGACCTCACATTGGCGATCCGCAACGAGGAATTGTCGGTTGAATACCAACCCAAGGTCTCGTGCGCGGATGGCCGCATTCGCGGCGTCGAGGCGCTGGTGCGCTGGGTCCATCCGACCTTGGGGAATATTTCGCCCGAACATTTCGTCAGGATCGCGGAGGAGATCGGCCTGATCGGCGACATCGATCGCTTCGTCCTCAAGCGCGCTCTCGGAGATATCGGCGATTTGATCCGAGGAGGCTCGGACATCGTGCTCGCGGTGAATGTCACGGCGACGGAGATCGAGGATCCGCTCTTCATCAAGCATGTCGTCAAGGCGGTTCGCAAGGCCCATTTTCCACCTTCACGCCTGGAGCTCGAAATCACGGAATCGGTCGCCATGCGCAATCCCAAACTGGTTTGCGAAAGGATCACCTTGCTGCGGCAGTTGGGAATTCGCTTTGCCCTCGACGATTTCGGTGCGGGCTATTCAAATCTTGCGACCATGGCGCGGCTCCCCTTCGATTCGGTCAAGCTCGACCGTTCGCTGGTGTCCGGCGTGGCTGCAGACCCGGAAAAGCAATCGATCGTGCGCATTGCCATCCGCCTGGCAAGCGAGCTCGGATTCGAGACGGTCGCCGAAGGGGTCGAAACCGCGGAGGATTTGCACTTCGTTGCCGAGAACGGCGCCACCACAGTCCAGGGTTATGTTTTCAGCCGGCCGCTCCCACTTGCCGAATTTTCCGCTCTGCTCCAGCCCAGCCGCCTGCTCTCCCCACTAAGCTCGAGCTCAAACCAACGTGTGTTCAAGGCCCGCAAGCGCGCCTCTTGAACGGCCACATCGCGGGCGGCGGCGCCCACCCCGCTGGGCAAAGGGCACCGCGACGGTCGCGGTCCCAGGCGTTGCGAACCAGCCCGATCACGTTTTCGCTGCTTGATGCAACCGTCGCTTCGCCAGCCTCTCGCCAAGCTCGCCGAGCACGTCGACGAGCTTACGCAGGCGCCGGCCCTCGGTGGTGAGCTTGTATTCCACCCGCACCGGAACCTCGGGATAGGCGGTGCGAGATACGAGCCCTAATTCCTCGAGGGCACGCAGGTCGAGCGTCAGCATGCGCAGCGAGATATTGGGCATCGAGCGGCGCAAGTCGCTGAAGCGCTTGGGTCCCTCCAACAGGTAGTAGATCAGCACGATGCGCCAGCGCCCGCCGAGCAGGCGCATCGCCTCTTCGACCGGACATCCCGACACGCTCTCTTTCATGTTCCACCTCGGTATAAAATATGTAGCAACACAACAATATTGTGCCTTCTTCACAAAAGGAACCAGCTTCGCCATGTTCCGCTCCGACGGTCGCTCTCGGCCGAAAAATGGAGATCAGGAATGGAACCGGTGCTCTTTTACGGTGTCCCCCATGGCTGTTCGTTCGGGTCCATCGTGGCGCTCGAATGGCTCGACGAGCCCTATCGGCTTTGCCGCATCGACATGCTCGCCCCCAAGGACGAGCGCTATGCTCGCGTGAATCCGACGCGCCTGACACCGGCTCTGCTTCTAGAAAATGGCGAGGCGCTGAGCGAAAGCCTTGCGATCCTGCATCACGTTGCCGCGAGGGGCCTGAACCAGGGATTGGGCTTCCGGCAAGGAACGTCGGAATTCGATCGGCTCAACCACGTGCTTGCCTATCTTCACACCGGCGTCCATGGCGCCTTCGCGCCGATCTGGGCCGCCTACAAGATGGCCGATGCTGCGCCCGAAAAGGCGATGCTGAGGGCGATGGGCAGCGAAAAAGTGGCCAAGGCCTATGCTCGCCTGGAGACGATGCTGGCCGGCAAGGAGTGGCTCGCGGGCGATAGGCGAAGCGTCGCCGACGCCTATCTGTGCGGGATCGCACGCTGGGGCGAGGACCTTGGCCTCTTCGATCTCAAACGGGACTATGCAAGGCTGCACGCGCATCTGCAGAAGCTGGAAGCCGACAGCGCCGTCATCTTCGCCCATGCGATCGAAGACGAGAAGCCGGCAACCTCGAGCGGCAAGTTCATCGGCCATGTCTCGCTCGGAGAGCTGAGCCCCCGTCTCGCGGCTTAGCAGCGGCGCAATCATCTGGGTGGATGGAGCGCGGCGGAGATGCAGGGAGCCATTGATCGGTTCGGCCCTGCCCGCCCCTTCGCTCCATCCCGGACCTATCCAGCCGCACTCACCGCATTCTGGTACAGCTCCGGCCTGAAGCCCACCAGCAATCGACTGCCGAGATCGAGGACAGGACGTTTGACCAGCGACGGTTGCGCCAGCATCAACGCCATCGCCTTTGCGGCATCGAGCCCCTGCTTGTCCGCGTCGGGGAGCTTGCGGAAGGTCGTGCCGGCGCGGTTCAACAGGGTGTCCCAGCCCAGCTCCCGGCACCAGCGCTCCAAGCGCTTTCGTTCCAACCCGGACGCCTTGTAGTCGTGAAACGCATAGGCCACGCCCCGGCTGTCCAGCCATGAGCGGGCCTTCTTCATCGTGTCGCAGTTCTTGATGCCGTAGATCGTGATGGTCAAATCGGCGCCCTCGCGATTGCATTCAATTCAACGCCACGGTGCCGCGGCTTTCAGCTGTCGACCGGCAGGGTCACAGGTGCCGCGTTTCGGCAGGCGTCTCCCACCAATTGTTGTTGCGGCCATCCATGAAGCGCACCGGCGCTTCGGCTAGCTCCTTGGCGTCGACCTCATCCAGGCAGGCGAGGTTGACCGAATAATAGGCGCCGCCGATCTCCTCGATATATCCGTGCCCGAAGGGGGCAACGCCGCACGTCTTGCAGAAGCGATGATGCGCGCTCATGGAGCCGAACTGGTAGTCGGCCAGGTCCGCCTCGCCTGAAAGCAGCCGGAACTGTTCCGGCTTGACCTGCGTTCCCCAATATCTCCGCTTGGCGCAGATCGAGCAGTTGCACCTGCCCGTTCCGGCGCTGAGATCGAGATCGGCCTCGAAACGGACTTTGCCGCAATGGCAGCTGCCCTTGTAGGTTCTCGTCATCGCGATGAGCTCCTCATTGAGAGTTGTCCGGTGGCCCCGACCTATATCACGACTGCCGACGGTTTCCCTTCGGTAGCTCGCTTTGGCCGCGATGTGGCATCGGTCAACTCCCTTTGGTTGGTAGGCTCGGTGCCCCGGCCTGTGGCGAAATCGACGCTGGTGTCGCGACCGCCAGTTGCACCATATCGCCGTTTTGCAGCGTCTCGGGTGGGCTATCGATCACCCGGTCCTGTGGAGCGAGGCCGGCCGTCACCTCGACGCTGTCACCGAAATCCCGGCCGAGTTGGACGGCTTTGAGAGTCACTTTGTTGTCCGGACCGAGAGTCGCGACCTGCACGCCACGGTTGACCGGTATCAACGCCGTGGCCGGCAGGCGCACCATGTTCGGGTCGCCGGGAAGCCGGAAGTCGACCCTGCAATAATCGCCGCCGACGAGCGTCCCGTCCGCATTATCGGCCTGCAGCTCGACCCGCACGCTGCGCGATGCCGGATCCATTGCATTCGATGTGGTGATGAGGGTCGCATCGAATTTCCGCCCCGGAAATTGCGGCATCTCGAAGGTCGCCTTCAGGCCCGGTCGGAGATCGGCTGAGAATGACTGCGGAACCTGGACGTAGATCCGGACCCGGTGCAGATCGGAAACCTCGAACAGCTCCTGCCCGGCCGTGTTGCCGGCATTGATCAGGGCACCGACACTGGTATTGCGCAGGGTAACGACGCCGGCGAAGGGGGCGACGACACTCTTGAAGGATTCCATCGCTTGCAGCCGCCCCAGATTCGCCCGGGCAGAGTCTGCGATGGTTTTCTTGGCGGCTGCATCGGCCGCCTTCTCATCCATCACTTGCTGGGCCACGATTTGCCGCCCGACGAGCGCGCCATAGCGCTTGGCGGTTATTGCCGCCAACTGCTCGTTGGCTTCGGCCGTCGCCAGATCGGCCCTGGCCTGTGCCAGCTGCTGATCGAGGTCCGGCGTGTCGATCGTCGCCAGCAGTTGGCCGACCGTCACATGCGCGCCGATATCCTGCTGCCAGGATTTGAGATAGCCGCTGACCCGCGCATAGATCGCTGCCTTGCTATAGGGCTGGATGTTGCCGGGCAGGGTCAGGCTCTGCTGGGCATCACCACGCGTGAGCTCTGCAAGCGCCACGGTCGGGATCGCCTGTGCGTTCGTCCATTGCACGAGCTCCCGCTTGCTGCGAGCCCGGCTCATGAGGCCATCGGCGGCGATGGCTCCTGCGGCAACGATGGCACAAATACCGATCAGCAGCAGCCGGCGGCGGCTCGGCGTCTTGAGGGGTTGCGAGGACGCAAGTTGCTCGGACATGATCTGCCTCCATCTCATCAAGCTTGGATTGGTTGAACCTCGGCTGGGGCGGGCTCTGCCTTCTTGTGCTGAAGGCCGTGGACGAAGCTGAACATAGTCGGCACGAGGAACAGCGTCGCGCAGGTGGCGAAAAGCAGGCCGCCGATCACCGCGCGGCCGAGTGGCGCGTTTTGGCCGGGCTCGATCGCCATCGGCGCCATGCCGATGATCATCGCGAGCGCCGTCATCAGCACGGGCCGGAACCTGGTGCTGCCGGCGTCGAGGGCCGCGGCAAGCGCGTCGACGCCGGCCGCCAGGCGTTCGCGCGCGAAGCTGATCACCAGAATGCTGTTCGCAGTGGCGACGCCCATGCACATGATGGCCCCGGTGAGCGCCGGGACGGAGAGCGTGGTGCCGGTGGCAAACAGCATCCAGACGATGCCGGCCAGTGCGCTCGGCAGCGCCATGACGATCACGAACGGATCGAGCCAGGACTGGAAATTGATGACCATCAAGAGGTAGATCAGGACGATCGCGAAGGCGAGGCCAACATAGAGCTGCTGATAGGCGCTCGTCATCGTCGTCACCTGGCCGCGCAGCACGACGCTCGCGCCGTTCGGTACGTCGTGGGCCGTGTCCTGAATAACCTTCTGGATATCGGCAGCCACGCCGCCGAGGTCGCGTCCCTGCGGCGTCGCGTAGATGTCGATGACGGGGCGAACATTGTAATGCGAGGCGACGGCATCGCTCGGCGTCCGCTCGATGGTAGCGAGACCTCCAAGCAGCTGTCCGCCAGCGCCGGCGCTGGCGGTCACCGGTATGTTCTTCAGCCCGCTCATCGTGCCGATATCGCGCGTCGGCGTCTGGATCGACACTGGATAGGAGACCCCGGTCGTGGGATCGAGCCAATAGGTCGGAGAGGTCTGCGAGCTGCCGGCGAGCGTAGTCAGCATGGCCGTCGCCGCGTCCTTCTCGCTGAGACCGACCAGCCCGGCCAGCGAACGATCGAAATTGACGTTCAATGTCGGCTGTTGGAAGGCCTGCTGGATCCGTGCGTCGGCGATGCCGGGGATCTGCTTGATCCTCGCCAATAGCGTGTTGGCATATGTCCGGTCCGCCTGCACATCATTGCCGACCACCTGCAGGTCGATCGGGGCGGGCACCCCGAAATTCAGGATCTGGCTGACGATGTCGGCCGGCAGGAAGGCGAAGGAAGTGCCGGGGAACTGGCGCGGCAGCTGCTCGCGCATCGTCTTGACGTAGTCTGCGGTCGGCGCGTGTTTCGGCTTGAGGCTGATCAGGATGTCGGCATCCTCGACCCCGATCGTCCCGGAGTTGTTGTAGGCCATGTTGATGCCGCTGACGCTCAGCCCGATATTGTCGACGATGCCACCAAGCTCATTGGCCGGGATGATCTTGTGGATCGCTTCGCCGATCCGGTCGGCGAGCTTGGTGGTTTCTTCGATGCGCGTCCCGGTCTGCGCCCGCACATGCATCTTGATCTGGCCGCCATCGACGCTCGGGAAGAAGTCCTGGCCCAGATAGGGGGTGAGCGCGAATGAGGCGAGGGTGAAGCTCAAGAACCCGGCGATCAGCTTGGCGCGGTTCTGCAGACACAGGTGGAGGAGACCGCCATAGGCGCCGCGAATCGATTTGAAGCGGCGCTCGAAGCCCTGCCGGAATCGCCGCAAGGGGTTGCGGCTGGGTTGGGTCGCGACAGCCTCTGGATCGCCGTCCACCTGATGCTGAACCGGATGCGCCTGGAGCACCTGCTTGCGCAGCAGGTAATTCGCCAAGATGGGCACGAGCGTCCGCGAGAGGATGTAGGACGCGATCAGCGCAAAGACCACCGCCTCGGCGAGGGGGCGGAACAGATAGCCGGCGACGCCGCCCAGTCCGAACATCGGCCCGAAGGCGATGCAGATGCACATCAGCGACACGGTGGCCGGGATGACGAGCTGCCTGGCGCCGTCGAGAATCGCGGTCTCGATCTCCTTGCCGTGCTCGAGATGCCAGTTGATGTTCTCGATTGTCACGGTCGCGTCGTCGACCAGAATGCCGACCGCGAGCGCCAGCCCACCAAGGGTCATGACGTTGATCGTCTCACCGAGCACGGAAAGCGTCGTCACCGAAGCCAAAATGGCTAGCGGGATCGAGACGGTGATGATCAGGGTCGAGCGCCAGCTGCCGAGGAACAGAAGGATCATCATTCCGGTCAGCGCGGCCGCGATCGCGCCTTCCCGAACGACGCCCGAGACGGCGCTGGTGACGAACACCGACTGATCACCGACTGTCGTCAGATTGAGGCTCGCCGGCAAAGTCTTGGCGACGCTCGGAAGCAACTGCTTAATGCCGGAAATGATGGCGAGCGTCGAGGTCGCGCCTGCCTTTACCACCGCCAGCAGCACGGCGCTCTTGTCGTCGACATGGACCACATTGGTCTGCGGCGGGCTGCCGTCATGCACGTGGGCCACGTCGCGCATGTAGATGGCCGTTCCATTGACGGTCTTGATCGGCAGAGCGTTGAAGGCGCCGATCGCGCTCGGCGAATCGTTCAAATTCACCGTGTATTCGAACGAGCCGATTTTCTGGGTACCCACCGGGGTGATCAGGTTTTGAATCGACAAGGCGTTGACGACGTCGTTGGCGGAGATGCCGTAGGTGTGCAGCGCCTGCTGATTGAGGTCGGCTTGGACCTGCCGGACCTTGCCGCCATAGGGCAATGGGATCGCGGCACCGGCGACCGAAGCCAATTGCGGGCGGATGAAGCTCGACGCATCATCGAACAAGGTCGTCTCGGAGAGCTTGTCGCTCGAAAGCGCGAGCTGCAGGATCGGCACGCTGGAAGCGTTGAAGCTCAAGATCAGCGGCGGCGTGATGCCGGCCGGCATCTGCTTCAGCACCGTTTGCGACATGGCGGACACCTGCGCCAACGCCGCGTTGATGTTCACGGTCCGCTGGAAGAAGATCTTGATGATCCCATAATTCGGAATCGACTGCGATTCGATGTGTTCGATGTCGTTCACGCTCGTGGTGAGCGAGCGCTCGTAATAGGTGACAACGCGGCCCGCCATATCGTCAGGCGGCAGGCCGGTATAGCTGAAGACGACACTGATCACCGGAATGTTGATGTTCGGAAAAATGTCGGTCGGCGTGCGCAGCGCCGACGCGACGCCAAAGATCATGATCAGCAGCGCCATGACGACAAATGTGTAGGGGCGCCGAAGCGCGAGCTTGACGATGCCAACCATGATCGAACCTCCGGGATGTCCTCAGATCCGTTCGCTCGCTAGGCGAGCCATGTCGTGGCCACGCGCGCGCACAGCGCCGATCTCGGTCGTGGCAGACCGTCTACAGGGCATGGCTGCTCTCTCGGTCGAGGTGGAATCGATCACCTCGCTGCGCTGTGGCGACCAGCTCGACCAGATAGGCGCTGCCGTGCCGAATGGCCTGGTCGGACAGCGCAGTGCCGGGCAACAGAGCTGCGCGCGTATCGATTCCGTAAGTGGTGAGCAACGCCACCACCTCGCGCAAGCTGCGGTGATCACCATCCTCTCCGCACGCAATCAGCCGAAGCTTTTGGTCAACTCTCAGAATCCGAGGGAGAGGGCGCATCACCTTCGCATCAAAAGCAAGGGCACCAGCACAGCCCAAGCCTCTGCGGAGCACCATGTGCAGGGCGAGCGTGCCTCCATATCCAAAGCCGACCAAGACGAGGCGGCCGGCATCCAGGCGATTGGAGCGCAGTTCGCCCCCGAGCAGAGGCTCGAGATGCTGCGCCATGCGATCAAGCGCCAACGGCTCGATATTGGCGGCGGGACCGAGCGAGGAGAGCGGGTCGAACTGCCCAAACCCGTCGAGCACAACGAACGCCGCCGCGGGGACGCTCGTTGCCCAGCGCGCCGCAACGGGGGCTAGCGTGGCAGCTGAAGTGCCGTGATCCTGTAGCAGGATAACCAGCGCTTCACGCGATGGCCTGGTGACCGGATCCAGCCGGAACCCACGGGAAAACCGCATCCAAGCCATGCATCTCTCCTGCGGCCCACGGCCGGCTGGTTGGAAAACCGGACCGCAATTGACTGCGCCCGGAGCGGATTTAGGTCAGCTCGCTTAATGCGGCAAATGCATTGATGTCACTGTGACATGCTTGCGGTGAATGATAGATAGTCTCTTTGCCCGCAGCGCGACGCCACGTTCAATCCTGCGTTCCACGAGCCGGCGGTCGCTAAAGCCGGTATCCTCACGGCTCCACCAAATCTCGGGATGGGCATCGGCGCCGTGGAGATTCACGGCCGAGGCGGGTCAAATGTCGTGCGAGAAAGCGAAGTTGTTCTACGACCGTATGCGCGCTGCGTCATTAGAGACAAGTTCGCGTGTCGGCGTCGTCCAACTCTATATAGAAATATCTTGGATCTCTGAAGAATTCGCAGTGGCAACCGTGGTTGCCGACAGCAAGAACCCCGGCCCATTAGCGGTTGGGCCGGGGTCCCGCGCAGCTCTAGTTCATGCAGCGCTAGTTCATATGGTCAGGTATGCCGCTTACCTCCCTGCAGCGCGACCGTTCGTGACGATTGCTATAGGTCCGGCAATGGTACTTCGCCGGCGAGAGCGATGCGAGCGTCATGCCGCCCGGCGACTGCTGAACTTGAACGCCCCAGGGTGCATTCGGCGCCAAGGTTTTGGCCGACGCCGGATAAGCGCCGAGCAGTGCCAGTGAAGCGATCGCCGGAATAATGATCTGCGCTTTCATGGTCAATTCTCCTCTGTTGAGTAACCTGAAGCAGCGCGCACAATCTGATAGCTCTGTCGACGACGCACAAATGCATTGATGTCACGATGACATGCTCACGGTGAATGGAGGGGCCCTACAAGCTTTTTACGACCGACAAGATGACGTCGCGGAGCCAGCGATGGGCAGGATGTCGGTCCAGCCGGCGGTGCCACACCATGACCGTTTGTGTGCGCGGCGAATCATATGGCGGCTTGCAGAGCTGCAGCGGATGGTTGCGCACGAACTCCTGAGCGATCCGGCGGGTAATAGTCGCGACCAGATCGGATTGGACAAGGATTGGCGCGGCGGAAAGATAGGGCGCCCGCAGCGTGACGCGACGTTCGAGCCCGAGTTCCCCCAGCCAACGGTCGATAAAGCCGGTATCCTCTCGGCTCGACGAGATCTCGAGATGGGGCAGAGCCGCGAAGGCTGCAGCGGAGAGCTTTCCCCGACTCGCCGGATGGCCGCGCCGCATCACCGTGACGAACTGATCCTCGAGCAGCGGTGCCATGGCGAAACGCTCGCCCGAACTCTCCATGTTGCCGAGTGTCAGATCGAGATCGCCGCGATCCAGACGCTCGAGGATATCCAAGGTTCCGCTTGGCCTCAGATCGAGGCGGACGGCGGGCGCTGCAGCCGACACTGCGGCGACGAGCGGTGGGGCGAGCACGACAGCCGCGTAGTTGTTGACCGCAAGCGCGAAGCTCCGGTCGGAGGTGGCGGGGGCGAACGCTGCCGGCTCCAGGGCAAGCTGCATCTCGCTCAGGGCGTTGCGCAGCGGCTGAGCGAGCATCTCGGCGCGCGGCGTCGGCACCATGCCCTCGGGCGTGCGAACGAAGAGCTCGTCCTTGAGCATGTGACGCAACCGGTTGAGTGCGTGACTCATTGCCGGCTGGCTCAACCCGATGCGGCTGCCGGCGCGCGTGACGCTGCGTTCCTGCATCACCGCGTCGAACACGATCAGGAGATTGAGATCGAATGCACCCCAATTCATTGCAAACATGTAAGCGTGACGAGAATGCATTTCAAGCATGCTATCATCATGCCTATATCTTTCTCGCGGCGGGAGCGACCCGCGTCAATTATCGAGAGAATGTCCGCATGGAGGTAGTCATGCACACGCCCGAGAATCTTCGGAATGCAAAGCCCAGGATCTTGGCGCAATCATCCGATGAAGACGTTGACCAGGTCATTGAGCGAGGCAGCCCTGGAGCCTGGCTGTCGACATTGCTCGCCGCAGCTGTCATTGCAGCCACGCTCTGGTTCGGCGATTTCGCATCGGAGAGTGCAAGACCGGCATGGGCAGCGATCGAGCACGCGGCAATCGCGCTGCGGTACGAGGTCGGAATCAGCCAGGCGCACGCCGGCTCTGGCTAAGTAAGCCGCCCATCCACTTCGCGCCTGAAGCTCGCTACGATCGAGAGCTATTGGAATTGTAGGTCGAGCAAGTCGAGCTGGCGATGGACCGGCGTCGTCATCGGAAGCTGGGTCGCCCGCCCCCCATCGAGAAGCAGCGCAGTCTCGCCTGTCGCGTTCAGTTCGAAAGTCAGCCGCGCAACGGCCACCGCCCGAGCGGAAAGTAACGTCTCCGACCAAGCAGGCTGTGCACGAGGACGAACTCGCGCGCCGTCCAGCCAATCGTCTCGACGGCCTGTTCGGCGACGCTGCGGTCATCATAGAGCAGGGTCAGGTGCGGCGTGTAGTGCGGACTCACCCAGCGCCCGAGCCCGGCTTTCTTCATCGCGATGCCGAGAGCCTGATGAAACGCCGTCAGCGCCGCGACGCCGTCGCCACCGCGCAGGACGAAAGGCAGGTCATTCGCTCCGCGGCCGAAGCTCACCGCGCGGTTGAACGCGACCTCGAAAGGCGGCATCGCGACGGCTGAAGCGGCTTCGCCCGCGGCGGCAACGATATCCTGCGGCAGGCCCGCATGTTCGCCGAGGGAAAGCAGAGAGACATGGAAACGCTCCGTCTCGAGCGGCCTGCCTGTCAATCCATGTGCGCCGCGCAGATGCAGCACGACCTCTGCAATATGGGCCGCGACCCGCATATCCGGAAAGATTGCGAAGAACACCCCATCCGTCGGGCGCGGCGCCGCGCCGAATCCCGCAAAAGAGAGTTGCTCGAACATGCGGCTGGCGCCCCCTGACCCGGATAGCTGTCTCGCCTTGGTCCGCATCATGCGGGCGGCTTCGCATGTCGGATCGGAGAGCGCCGGTCAATATGGGAAGTGCCTCGCCGTCACGGTGCGACGGCTGATCGCGCGTGATCGCTCACCGACCGCCGATCGTTTCAGTGGGTCTCGAACGCCGCCATGTGGTCGCGAAGCGCGCGCTGGAAGGCTGGCCGCGCCTCACAGCGCAGCTGGTATGCCTTCAGCTTGGGCTCGGCCTCCACGAGGTCGGTATGCCGCAAGATCCGAAGCACCGTCGTCATCATGAGGTCGCCGATGGTGAAGCGGTCCTCCAGATAATCGCCATCGCCGAGCCGCGCGGCGAGCTCCGCCAGGCGTAGCTTGACCCTTTTCTCCATGTCCGGCCGATGGAGCTTCGCCCATTCCTGCTTGGCGAAGAAATGATCGATCTCGGCGAGCGGTTGGATCACGACCTCCATTGTGTTGAGGGCTGCGAACAGCCAAGTGACCGCGCGCGCCTTTCCGGCCTCATCGCCGGGAAGGAGCGCTTCGCTCCGGCCTCCGATGTGGAGCACGATCGCTCCTGATTCGAAAAGAACGAGGTCATCCTCTTTGAACGCCGGCACCTGCCCGAAGGGTTGCAGCGCGCGATAATCGGCGGATTCCTGGTCATCGAAGTCGATCAGCCGCGCCCGATAGGCAAGGCTGGCCTCCTCGAGCGCCCAGCGCACCCGAAGGTCGCGCACCTGGCCCTGCGCGAATGGCGGCACCCATTTGAAGGCGGTGACGGTGATCATCGCTGTGCCCCCTTGGCCAGGCTTTCGGCATAGGCCTGTTCTCTGTTGAAGCACGAGTTCCAGCCTCCGATATGGCTGTCGCGGCCCTCGACATGGAGGAAAGGCGCCTGATGGAAGCTCTGGACCGTTTTGCCGTCCTCTTCCTCGAAGGTCACCGTGACGAGCGTATCCATGCGCGGCTGGTCGCGGCCATCTTCCCAGGCGAAGGAGTAGACGATGCG
The DNA here is from genome assembly GCA_900104855.1 of Rhizobiales bacterium GAS188. Classification (NCBI taxonomy): domain Bacteria; kingdom Pseudomonadati; phylum Pseudomonadota; class Alphaproteobacteria; order Hyphomicrobiales; species Rhizobiales bacterium GAS188. Next base: position 5,080,171 of record FNSS01000001.1, on the reverse strand, counting down.
CTTATTCGTCTCGATTTCGCGAAACTCTCCGCCCATCCAGCTCTGCCCGTAAGCTTCGGACTCGATGCAGGCGCGCCAGGCGCCGCCCGGGCGGAAGTCGAGCTCGAGGCTGGTGCAGGTGAAACCCTCGGGCCCCAACCAGCGGATCATGTGGTCGCGCTCTGCCCAGATGCGGAAGACCAGCGAAACCGGCGCGTCGAAAGTTCGGGTGATCAGCAGCTCGTCATCGGCCAATTTTCTGGCCTCAGCTTTTGCGGTCATTGCGATTTCCTTTCGTGATCCGGGCGATATAGGCGTCCATCTTGTCGAAGCTCCCCTCCCAGAGGCGCCGGTAGCGCCCGAGCCAGTCATCCATGGCCTTCAGCGGTTCCGCTTCAAGCCGGCATGGCCGCCACTGCGCCTCTCGGCCGCGCGAGATAAGTCCTGCGGTTTCAAGCACTTTGAGGTGCCGCGAGATCGCAGGCAGGCTGATATCGAAGGGCGCCGCGAGCTCGTTGACCGTTGCCTCGCCCTCCGACAAGCGCGCCAGGATGGCTCGGCGCGTGGGGTCCGCCAGTGCCGACAAGGTCATGCTGAGGGGGTCGATGGATGTCATAATTAACAGTCTTGTTAATTAACGTATGTGTTAAATAAAAGAAGCCTGGCGCCCGGTCAACCCCCAACAGTCACGGCGCAGGCATTCGGGAGACGCGAACCGCGTGCAGATCTGCCAAGCACGCTTCTGCCAAGCACACTTCTGTCATGTGCAGGCGCCTGATATCGGCCGTAAAATAAACGCGTTGGCTCTCGGCCGCCGCCTTCGAAATCACGGCTGTCCAAATCGCGCGGGTTCGAGCGTCATTATGCTGGCGGAGCACGGTGCCCGCCAATGACCCATGACGGAGACCTCACATGCAATACCTTCTGATGATCTATGGGAACGAGGGCGGTTGGTCCAAGATGACGCCGGCCGAGCAGCAACAGGGTGTGGCGGCCTATATGGCCTACACGGAGGCACTGACGAAGGCGGGCGTCCTCAGCGGCAGCAACCGTCTTCAGGGGAGCTCGGCTGCGACGACCGTGCAGGTTGCGAATGGCAAGTCGCAGGTGCTGGACGGCCCGTACGCGGATTCGAAAGAGCAGCTGGGTGGCTATTACCTCATCGATGTGCCGGACCTCGACGCCGCGATCTCGTGGGCGGCCCGATGCCCGGGCGCGAGCCACGGTATCGTCGAAGTGCGCCCGGTCTGGAGCATGTCGGCCTGAGCTGCGAATGAAGCCGAAGCGAAGGATACGGATGTCTCGCGCGAACGCGGCGGGCATCCTGCGTGAACGCAAGGATTTACGCGAAGGCGACGCGCAGGCGCGCAGTACCGCTGATGCGGTCGCGCGTCGCAGCTACGGCAAGCTCGTCGCCTTTCTCGTGGCCCGGACGCGGGATGTGGCTCAAGCCGAAGACGCGTTGTCGGAGGCCTTCGCTTCGGCGCTGGCGGATTGGCCGCTGAACGGCCTCCCGGCGAACCCGGAAGCCTGGCTTTTGACCGTCGCCCGCCGCAAGATGATCGACAGCGCCCGACGCCGCCGCAGCGGCGAGGTTGCGACCGCGCAGTTGCAGGTCCTCGCCGAGGTGCTGGACGCCGCGGCGGCGGGCGCGGAAATCCCCGACCACCGTCTCGCGCTGATGTTCGCCTGCGCACATCCGGCCATCGAGGCCGGCATCCGGGCGCCGTTGATCCTGCAGGTGGTGCTGGGGCTCGATGCGAAGATCATCGCCTCGGCGTTCCTCGCCTCCCCGGCCGCCATGGGCAAGCGGCTCGTTCGGGCCAAGGACAAGATCCGGCAGGCCGGCATCCCGTTCAGCGTCCCTGAGCGCGCGGAACTTCCCGACCGGCTCGACACCGTGCTGGACGCCATCTACGCCGCCTTCGCGGAAGGCTGGACCGATCCTGGCGGCACCGATGTCGCCCGCCGCGATCTCACGGACGAAGCCATGTTTCTGGCGAGGCTCGTGAGCGAATTGCTGCCGGAGGAACCGGAGGCGCTGGGCCTGCTGGCGCTCATGCTCCACGCGCAAGCCCGACGTCGCGCCCGCCGCAAGACCGATGGCGAATACGTGCCGCTGGCCGAGCAGGATCCGGCGTTGTGGGATCCGCAAATGATCGTCGAAGCCGAGGCGTTGCTCCGGCGCGCCAGCGCGCTTGGCGCCATTGGCCGCTATCAGCTGGAGGGCGCATTGCAATCGGCGCATGTTCATCGCTGCCGCACGGGCAACGCCAATTGGGCGCAGGTAGTGCAGCTCTATGACGCATTGCTGGCGCTCGCCGGCTCACCCGTGGTCGCGATCAATCGCGCCCTGGCGATCGCGGAAATGCACGGTGCCGCCACCGCACTCGAGGCGATGCGCGAAGTCGCCGCCGATGCACGGCTCGCCGAATACCAACCCTACTGGGCCGCGCGCGCGGAGCTGCTGGGGAAGACCGGCGCGTATGGCGAAGCGAGGCGCGCCTATGAGATTGCCATCGGCCTCGAGCGCGACCCCGCGGTCCGCCGCTTCCTGCAGCGGCGTCAATCGGCCCTGCCGGCTTGATCTTTCGCGCCGACAGGGTTCCGCTGGCTCTCGCTCGCCATATGGTCTTAGCATCGGAGCGGCTCGGTGGAGAATTGAACCCACTGTCGCCGCGGGCGACTCTTCCCAACGCCGCTTCTTGGCTCCATCCATCGCCTCCCGGCCTTCCGGAAAGTTCCTGATGTTATACAGGATAGGCATCAGGTTGACGTCGGCGAAGGTGAACTGATCGCCGACGAGATACCCCGTCTTGGTCACGGCTCTATCGAGGACTTGGACCTGGCATTGCAACGCCGGGACGACCGAGTCGATCGCTTTGCGGTCCGGCTTGCCATCCAGCACCCGCTCACTCGACCTCGTCGAAGGCGCCGCAGGGTATTTCGGGCTTGGGCTGCCCCAGGCCAGAGCTGTGATCCGCGAGGTTGCGGCAGCCGTCGCGACGTGGGGAGCGGTGGCAAAGGAGGTCGGCGCCCGGCCCGCCGAGATCGCTCGGATGTCGAGTGCGTTCGAACATGATGAGCTCGCGCGGGCGCTTGCGCTGTGAGCCACTGCACTACGCTGCACTACGGTTCCTGTCCCGGCCGTTTCCAATAGATCATGGTCCCCGTCAGCCCTCCATGGGGCTTTAGCGCATAGTCCGGAATCTCTCCGGCCAATGTGAACCCCAACCTCTCATAGAGCGCGGCGGCGCCGCCCTCGGTCGCGGTGTCGAGCACCAGGAGGGTTCGCGCCTGCTCGACGGCTAGGCGCTCGGCAGCCCGCATCAGCGCCTTCGCCACGCCGCGACCCCGATGGCTCATGCGGGTCATCAGCTTCGCGATCTCGGCCCGGTGCGGCTGGTTGGGCGGACAATCGAGCAGCAGCGTCACAGTCCCGACCAAGCTCTCATCGTCAAAGGCGCCCAGCACGACCCGTTCGCCCCGGGCAGCGGCAGCGAGCGCACCTTCCCAGAAGGTGTCGGCCGCCTCGAGCGCCAGCGGGTGCATGAAACTCACCGAGCCGCCATTCGCCACCACCTCGACGAGGATCTCGCGCAGCGCCTCGCGAATCTGCGGGGAGGCGTTCAAGGGTGCGACTTTGATCTCCGACATGACGGCTAGCTCCGAGCGAGGACGACGAGATAGGTGCAGGGTCTGGCGGTTTCGTTGCCAAGGGTCACCTCGGATGGCGCGCCCAATCCCAGACAGTCGCCGGCGCTCAAGAGATGCCGGTCACCGCCCTCGATGATGACGAGATCGCCCGTCTGCACCCAAACGGCCTGACGGATATGCGCATAGGACGATGCCGGAAACACGACCCGTTGTCCGGCCGGCAGCTCGACCTGGACGACCTCCAAGGGATGATCGGGCCGGCTGAACACCTGCTTCCGCAGATAGCCTGTCCCGGGGTCGCGCCAGACCGGCTGTTCGGCGGCCCGGGACAGCCGTTTCCCCTCGCCCTCCGCCCGCAGCAGCAGGCCCGCAAGGGTCAGATCGAATGCGCCGGCCAGTCGCACCAGGATCACGGCGGTTGGGCTCACCTCCTCGCGTTCGATCTTGCTGATCGTCGCCTTGGAAACGCCCGAGCGTTCTCCCAGATCCGCCAGGGACCAGCCCCGCATGTCGCGCTCGAGGCGTAGGCGGCGAGCGATCTGGGTGCTCGATTCATCTATTAAAATAGCCATATGTCTCTTATAATTGACGAGACATTGGGAAGCAAGGGGAGAGGCAATGCGGGCGCCAAGCTGGACTGTCAGTTAGGCCCGGCCCCCGCCCACGGGGCAAGGGGCGCTTGTCTCGCCGGAATTATTCCGCCGGAGCCGCGGGATCTGACACACGAGGCCCGAAGAACATCCGCCGGAACAGTCCGTCTTTTCTGACGAATTGGTGGTAGAACGCGGCAAGCACGTGCAGGATGATGAAGCCAACCAGGAACGCCGCAATATAGACGTGCGCCACGAAGGTCGGATAAATCATGAAGCTCTGTGGCAGCGGGGCGCCTGAGCGACCGAACACGATCTCCGGGAGCCCGGCAAGAATCCCCGTCGTATAGCCGGTCCCCACCATCAGGCCGACCAGGACGTAAAACCCGTAATGGGAGATCGGCGCGATCCGGTCGAGGCTGCGATGACCTGTCGTCGCCCGCGCCGGCCTCGCGGTCCGCATGCGCACGATGAAGCGGATGACCATCAAGGCGAGGATCAGCATTCCGCCGGCCATGTGGAGCCGCAGGACGTCGACCTTCCCAGGGTCGGAGTTGGGCGTCGCCGCGAGCCCAAAAAATCCTATGGCCAGCGCCGCGATGATCAGCAAGGCAAGCAGCCAATGCAGGGTCACCAGCAGCGGATGATAGCGAGACACGTGTTGCATTTTGATGGGCACTCTTATCCGTTTGGAAGGAATTTGCGTTCGATCTCGGCAAAGAACGCCCTGAAGATCAACACAAAATCGGCTTCTCTCAACTTGATTTCATCTCCGACGTGGCGTCCTCAAGCTCCGGCGAGCTTGAGGAAGCCGCGGTTTTTGGATACCGCAGGCTGCGAGACCCCCGAATGGTCGGTCAGCACGTTCATGGTCTGCTCGCCGTGGCGGCTGAGCCGCTCGAAGATCGCCCGGCGCGTCGGGTCGGCAAGGGTCTTGACGAGTGCGTCGGGCGCGGTCTGCATGCCAAACCAATAACTCGCGAGTTATGCATTAGTCAAGCGGAGGCGGCGCGTGGAAATTGGTGGTGATTTCGGATCGCGTCCGGGTAGACGAGACGGCGCCCGCCTCGAGGCCGCCGAATTTGGGGCGGTCGAAAAATGGGTCAGAGGCTCGGCGCCAACGGCAGGCGCGTTATGAGCCGTTCGTGTTCGAAATCGAGCTGTCCTTCGAGCCAGGCCATTCTTCGTCGAGAAATATCCGAGACCGTCGCGGAAGAGGTGCGGTTGCTTCGGTATTGGGGTAGATGGGGCGTCCGGAAGGCAGCGCCGCTGCTCGATGGCTGGCCGGGAAATGGGCAGGACCGCACGACCCAATGTCGCAATCCTCTGTGCCGCAGATCTCAGTTCAGCTTCTCCTGAATACGGAGACCGCGACCATCCGGGACATCGTCTGTCGTGGCGAGTGTCGGCACAAGAGCGTTGAAGAGTGTGCAAACGCCACGCATCTGGTCTTTCCTTATCGCGGCGCCTATGTGCGCCATCTGGGCCGCAATGACGCAGTGGCCGAAGCCAATCAAGTGCTGTTCTTCAACAAGGGCGAAGGTTATCGCGTCAGTCATCCCGTCGAGGGCGGCGACGCCAGCCTGGATCTCGTGATCAGCGAGCCCTTGCTGCGCGAGCTGGCGCCGAAGCAGCAGATGCGCGAGGGCGGTGTGCTGGCGTTTCGCCGGCATCGCCTGCGCATCGATCCGCGCGCGCAGGCGCTGGCTGCACTCTTGCGGCACAGCCTGACCCGAAAGGTCGCCGAAACCCTGGAAGCGGAAACCCTGGCGCTGACGCTGGTGCGGCGCGCTTTGGGCGAGCGGACATCGCATGCGGCAGGCGCGAGCCTTGGCCGGCAGAAGCTGGTGGACCGCGCCAAGCTGGTGCTGTCGGCGGATCTGGCGCGGCGCTGGACCTTAGCCGAGATCGCGGCGGAGGTCGGCGTCTCGCCCGTCTATCTCACGCAGGTGTTCCAGCAGGTCGAGGCCATGCCGCTCTACCGCTACCAGCTGCGCCTGAGGCTGGCGCGCGCGCTCGACCTGCTTGGCCAATATGACGACCTCACCACCTTGGGCATGGATCTGGGCTTTTCCAGCCACAGCCATTTCAGCTCCGCCTTCCGGCAAGCCTATGGCCGCACGCCGGCGGAGTTTCAGCGCTCGGTCCATCTGCGCTGACGCAGATCGCTAAAGATTTTGACAGCGGCTGCGATCCCGGAGTGCTTTTTCTATCTCCGCCCGGATGTCGGGCCTTCAAGGAGATCGAAATCATGACCGTAAGAACGTGCGCGGCTTGCGACTGCGAGCTCGACGCCAATCCCATCAAGGTGAAGGTCGGCGGGAACACTGTGGAGGTGTGCTGCGAGGAATGCGCGCAGTCGCTAAAGGAAGCCGATGCCTCGGCGTCGGTGAAGAAGCCCGACAGGAAGGGTTGAGCGATGCGCTCCGATCAAATGACAGCAACACGACGCAACGTCACCACGCCTTCTGGCCGCATCAGCTACGTCGAGGCGGGCGCCGGACCGGTAGCCCTGTTCGTGCACGGCGTGCTGCTCAACGGCCATCTGTGGCGGCACCAGCTGGCGGAGCTCTCCGATTTGCGTCGCTGCATCGCGGTCGACTTGCTGGCGCATGGGGACACGGAGATCGCGGCGGACCAGGACGTGTCGGTGACCGCGAATGCGAAGATGCTGCTGGAGTTTCTCGACGCTCTGCAGATCGGCGAGGTGGACCTCGTCGGCAATGACAGCGGCGGCGGCATCGCGCAGATCTTCGCGGCGCTCAATCCCTCGCGCGTGAGAAGCCTCACGCTCACCGACTGCGACGCGCATGACAACTGGCCGCCGGAGGCGTTCAAGCCCTTCCTCGAGATGGCGGCGGCCGGCGGCCTGCGGGGCGCGCTTGACGCCATGCTGGCGGATAAGAACTTTTTCCGCTCGGCTCAGGCCTTGGGTCCCGCCTACGAACATCCCGAAAAATTGGCGGATGAAACGATCGAAGCCTATCTGCGCCCATTGCTGCGCACCGAGCAGCGCACCTCTGACTTTCAACGTTTTCTGGCCGCCTTCGACTGCAAGCACACGCTGGCGGTGGAAGCGCAGCTGCGGAAGCTGAAAGCGCCGACGCTGATCGTGTGGGGGACCGATGACGTCTATTTCGACGTTCGCTGGTCGCGCTGGCTGGCCGAGGCCATTCCCGGCACGCGCAAGCGCGTCGAGCTGAAAGGCGCGCGGATCTTTTTCCCCGAAGAACGCGCCGCGGAATTCAACCAGGAACTGCGCGCACACTGGCTGACGAAGTAACTCCCGGCGAGGCCGGGACTACACAAGGAACGCCCCGCAAATCCCCTGGCCGAGCTTTCCGGTCGGCTTGGCCAGGGGTGGTCGCCTGCAACTTTCGGCCGAGGAGGCTGCTTCGATCGTCTCGCCGACATCCTGCTCATACAGGCGGTCCGCGCGGATCACGATTCAGCGTCGATATGTCGGCCCGCAAACCTGTTCAGCCGGACCGCCATGGCATCAAGGAACAAACGCACGCGGGTCGGGACCTGGCGGCTCGCGGGGAAAAGGGCGCAAACGGGCGCAGGATCGCTGCGCCAATTGGGTAGTACACGGACGAGGCGGTTGGCGCGCAGATCGGGTTCCACGTCCACCCAGGATTTCAGGATGAGACCGCAGCCGGCGAGCGCCCAATCATGCGCGACCTCGCCACTGTCGGTCCGCAGGCGGGAAGCGATCCGGACCTCGAGCGCCGCGCCGGCCGGACCGACCAGGCGCCAGTGGGTTCCGACGCCGCGGTACTGCAGACACTCATGATCCTCCAGCTCCGCGGGCGCCGTGGGAGTGCCCCGGAGTTCGAGATATTCCGGCGCACCGACGACAATGCGGTGGTTGTCGACCAGCTTCCGCATGACCAGGCCGGAGTCCTTCGGTGCGCCGATCCGAACGACAACATCCATTCCCTCATCGATGAGCTCGACCAGCCGATCGGTGAGCGTCAGGTCGACCGAGACCTTCGGATGCGCGCGAACGAGGTCGCGACAGACGGGGCTGACATGCGCGCGGCCGAGCGCCGCCGGCGCGCTCACCCGCAACACGCCTTGCGGTTCGACGCGTCCATGCGTCAGCGCTGCCTCGGCTTCGTCGACCTCGGCCAAGATGCGCTGGGCTCTGTCGTAGAGATTCTGCCCCTCTTCAGTCAGCGCTAGGCGGCGGGTGCTGCGGGCGATGAGACGCACCTCGGTCCGGCGTTCAAGCGTTGCAAGCCGCTTGCTGACGACGCTGAGCGCCAGGCCCATCTCGCGCCCGGCCGCGGACAGACTTCCCGCTCCGACAATGCGGACGAAGGTGCGCAGCTCGGTGATGTCGTCCAGCATGCCGGCCTCTCGATACTTTCCGATTGGTGGAGAGTATCTCCATTTGGCACAGGATAATATTCCAAATCGAGAGGGGCTAGATTGCAGGGAGCAACAAGGAGGGTGCGATGCTTGATCACGTCACGCTGCGCACGCACGATCTCGAAGGCACCCGCGCCTTCCTGGAATCCGTGCTGGATCTGAGGCCGGGCTATCGGCCTGCCTTCCCCTTTCCCGGCTATTGGCTCTACGCCAATGCCGAGCCTGTCGTGCACCTCATTCCGGGCCAGGGCAGTTCTGCGACACGCGCCGGCGAGACCATCGACCATGTCGGCTTTCGTCTCGCGGACCATGACGGCATGCGCCGCAAGTTGGACGACCTCGGTATCCCCTATTCGCGGATGGAGCTGCCGGAACTTGGCGAGCGCCGCCTCTTCATCCGCACGCCCACGGGAATCCTTCTCGAGCTCGTGTTTCGCGAAGCGCGAACCGCCTCCAGCCCCTCCGCACATCGGGAGCAGAACAATGACGAATAGACTTTCAAATCTCGGGATTTTCACCGCATTGGCGCTGTCGCTGTCCGCACCGGCCCTTGCCGCCGACAGCGTCAGGATCGACGACCTCGTCGTCGCCGCAACGATCCCCGATGCGCAGCGCGACGCAACCCTGAAGGCGGTCTGCGCCTTTTACGAATTCTGGAACACGGGCGACGAAGCCTTGCTGAAGCAGGCCATCGCGGGAAGCTTCACCGACCATACCTTGCCGCCGGGCCGCCCCCAGGGACCGGAGGGGCCAGCCTTCGCCTCGCGGCAGTTTCGCGCCGCCGTGCCCGACCTCGAGGTGACGGTGGAGCAGATGATCGTCGCCGGCGACTACGTGACGGTGCACATGAGGTTCACCGGCCATTTCACCGGCAGGTTCGGCCAGACGCAGGGCAAGGGGCAGCCGATCGCCTTCATCGCCACCGATCTCGTCAAGGTCCAGAACGGGCGCATCACCGACAACTGGCATATTGAGGACAATCTCACGCTGTTCCAGGAGATGGGCGTCGCCAAGGTCAATCCTTGACCCACACAGGCGATCGCGGGGGCGACAAATTCCCCGAGGAGGTGTATGATGAAATGAAGAGGTCGCGGTTGCGCGTGACCAATGGTTCTACGCACGACGCCATCGTGACTTGCGATCGCTGCAAGGCGGTTGAGGGAGGAACGTTATGGCGAATCTGCACATCATGGCTGGTGCCGACGAGACCCCGACAAAGCTCGTCATACGCCGGATCGGCCCCGCCGACCTCCGGGATGCCTTGAAGAAGGGCTTCGACGATTTCCTCGCGATGCCATCGCACCTTATTTTCCTGTGCCTCATCTATCCCGTCGCCTGCGTCGTTCTCGCAACGACCAACGCGTTCTATCTGCTCTATCCGCTGGCATCGGGCTTCGCCCTGCTCGGCCCCTTTGCGGCCATCGGCCTATACGAGATAAGCCGCCGCCGGGAGCTGGGCCTGGACACCAGCTGGCGGCATGCTTTCGACGTCTTGTGGTCGCCCGCGATCCCTTCGATCCTCGCGCTCGGGATCCTGCTGACGATAATCTTTCTCTGCTGGCTGACGACGGCAGAGATTCTCTACGGGCGGCTCTTCGGCGAGGATCCGCCAGAATCCTACTGGTCTTTCCTCCAGGAGGTCCTCACGACACCCCATGGCTGGGCCCTCGCCGTTCTGGGCAATGCGACCGGCTTCGTCTTTGCCGTGGCGGTGCTGAGCATCAGCGTCGTCTCCTTTCCCTTGCTCATCGACCGCGATGTGGGCGCGGCCGCCGCGATCCAAACCTCGATCAACGCAGTGCTCACGAACCCGGTCATGATGGCGTTGTGGGGGTTGATCGTCACGGCCCTCTTGGTGATGGGCTTCGTGACCTTGCTGGTCGGCCTCGCGATCGTGATGCCGGTGCTCGGACATTCGACCTGGCATCTCTATCGAAAGATCGTGGGACCGGGCCTGCCCGCTCCGGCCGCCTGAGGCATGGGCGCGCATTCGACCGGAGCATGTTTCGGCCAGCGCCTGATCCCGAAAAGTGGCCCCACTTTTCGGATAATATTATACGCTAAAACAAAGAGATAGCCGGCGCTCGCCGTTTCGATCCGGAGGCATCTCGCTCTAAGCGGCGGCGCCGACATCCAGCAGCCGGAGCACGGCCTGCGCCGGAAGCCCCGAGCTGAGATGCGGAGTGCGAGCGATCGCGGCTATGTCCCCGGTCCGAAGAAAATAATCCGGCTGAAATGGGTGTAGTTCGACTCGAACACCATGATCGCCACAAAGACCAGCACAGCGACCGGCGGAACCAGAATGGCGTAGACGAGCGCGAGCCGCTCCCAGGCCATATGCATGAAGACGCCGACGATCAGGCCTGCCTTCACGATCATGAACAGCAGGATCAGGAACCATCTGACGTAACCGTGCAGGCCGAAATAATCGACGAGGTAGGAGCATGTGCTCAGCACGAAAAGCCATCCCCAGACGAGGAGATAGAGCTTGATCGGATGCTGTTGCCCCTCGGCATGGGCGCTCGGCCGTGGCGCCTCGATCCCAGCGCTTCCGCTTGCCGTCCCCAGCCCTACGCTTGTCTGTGCCATGTCTTGCCTCACCACAGGTAAAACAGCGCGAAGATGAACACCCAGACGAGATCGACGAAATGCCAATAGAGGCCCATGATCTCGACATTCTCGTAGCGGCCCTTTCTGCTGGTGAAGAAACCCCGTCGCGCGCGGTCGAAATCGCCGCGCAAGACCTTGCGCGACATGATGATCAGGAAAATGACCCCGATCGTGACATGGGTGCCGTGAAAGCCCGTGATCATGAAGAAGGATGAGCCGAATTGATCGGCGCCCCAGGGATTGCCCCAGGGCCTCACCCCTTCCCTGATCAGCTTGGTCCATTCGAAGGCCTGCATGCCGACGAAGGTGGCGCCGAAAGCCGCCGTCGCCAGCATCAGCAGGGCGCTCTTCCGGCGATCGCGCCGGTAGCCGAAATTGACCGCCATGGCCATCGTGCCGCTGCTGCTGATCAAGATGAAGGTCATGATGGCGATCAAGATGAGCGGAATTTTCGTGCCGCCGATCGTCAGGGCGAAGACCTCGCTCGGATTCGGCCACGGCACCGTCGTCGACATCCGCACCGTCATGTAGGAGAGCAGGAAGCAGCTGAAGATGAAAGTGTCGCTCAGGAGGAAGATCCACATCATGGCCTTCCCCCAGGAGGCGCTCTTGAAGGCGCGCTGGTCCGCGGACCAGTCGGCGGCGATGCCGCGCAGGCCCGGCGGTCGGATCAGTGACACTCCCCTATTCGCCAGCTCGACATCCGTCGTCATCACCATGGTCCTCCCGGCTGCTTGCCATCGTCAGCTCAGCAATGCGCGACAGATGACGAGGACGTCGCCCGCAAAGCCCGTGAGCAGAGCGAACAGAGCGAGCCACACGAAGAGCAGGAAATGCCAATAGATGGCGCAGAGTTCGATGCTCGAGCGCAGCTCGCTCATCGCAACGCCTCGCCAGACCTTGTCGGTGGTCCTGCCCAGGGCCACGAGCCCACCCAAAATATGCAGACCATGCACTCCGGTGAGCAGATAGAAGAAGGCGTTCGCCGGGTTCGACGCCAGGAAATAGCCCGCGGCGTTCAGCTGCCGCCATGCCAATAGCTGCCCGGCGACGAATGCCAAGGTGCACATCCCGCCTGCGAGGAGGCCTGATCTGACATCCTCCATCGATCCCCTTTTGGCGCCGATCTGCGCCCATAGCAGCGCGGCGCTGCTGAACGCCAGAAGCACCGTATTGAGCCATAAGAGCCGCGGCGCGGGCAACGGCTTCCAATCCGCCATGTCCGCCCGCATGAAATAGGCGCTGATCAGGAGCGCGAAGAGGCAGCCGATGACGGCGAGAAGCACGCCCAGCCCGATCTTCGCTGCGGGCGTGGGCGATGCGCCCGTCCCCGGGACGTCGCCGATCGCGCCCACCTCCAACCAGGGCTTCGCCGTCAGCCTCTGATGCGCCAGGAACCATCCAGCGATCGACGCGATCACCACGAGGAACAGGATGGTGATGCTCATGATGCAGCCGCGATCGCGTCAGGAACCGCCCGCGGAGGCTGGTTCTGCGGCACGAAATCCTCCTTGGCGCCCGGCACGCTATAGTCGTAAGCCCAGCGATAGACGATCGGCAGGTCCTTGCCCCAATTGCCATGTCCCGGCGGAGTTTCGGGCGTCTGCCATTCGAGCGTGGTGGCTCTCCAGGGATTGCCCCCCGCCTCCCTGCCCTTGAACAAGCTCCATATCAGGTTGAACAGGAAGGCCATCTGCGCCGCGCCCACGATAAGCGCCGCGATCGTGATGAAGGCGTTGAGCGTGGCGGCCGAAGGCGGGATGAAGGCCGTATCCCCCAATTCGTAATAGCGGCGCGGCATGCCGATCAGGCCGAGATAGTGCATGGGGAAGAAGATCGCATAGGTCCCGAGGAAGGTGACCCAGAAATGGATCCGGCCCAGAGTGTCGTCGAGCATGCGCCCGGTGACCTTCGGGTACCACTGATAGATTCCCCCGAAGACCACGAGGATCGGCGCGACCCCCATCACCATATGGAAATGCGCGACCACGAACAGGGTCGCCGATAGCGGAACATCGACCGAGACATTGCCGAGAAACAGGCCCGTGACTCCGCCGATCACGAAGGTGATGACGAAGGCCAGGGCGAACAGCATCGGCACCTCGAGGTGGATGTCGGCCCGCCAAAGCGTCAGCACCCAATTATACACCTTGATGGCGGTTGGGACGGCGATGATGAGCGTCGTCACCGCAAAGAAGAACCCGAATTGCGGGTTCATCCCGCTGACATACATGTGGTGCCCCCACACCACGAAGCTCAGCGCGCCGATCGAAACGATCGCCCACACCATCATCCGGTAGCCGAAGATGTTCTTGCGCGCATGGGTACTGATCAAGTCGGAGACGATACCGAAGGCCGGCACAGCGACAATGTAGACTTCCGGATGGCCGAAGAACCAGAAAAGATGCTGGAACAAGATCGGGCTGCCTCCGGCGTATTTCAGCTGCTCTCCGCCCTGCACGATCGCCGGCATGAAGAAGCTCGTTCCGAGCACTCTGTCGAACAGCATCATGACGCAGGCGACGAACAGGCCGGGAAAGGCCAGGAGCGCCATGACGGTGGCCGTGAAGATGCCCCACACCGTCAAGGGGAGGCGCATCAGCGTCATGCCCCGCGTGCGTGCCTGCAGCACGGTCACGACGTAGTTCAGGCCACCCATCGTGAAGCCGATGATGAACAACATGAGGGAGGCGAGCATCAGGATGATGCCCCACTCGCTCCCGGGGGTGCCAGGGAGAATGGCCTGAGGCGGATAGAGGGTCCAGCCCGCACCTGTTGGTCCGCCCGGCACGAAGAAGCTCGCCACCAGGACCAGCACCGCGAGCAGATAGACCCAGTAGCTCAGCATGTTCACATAGGGGAACGCCATGTCCCTTGCGCCCACCATGAGCGGGATGAGGTAGTTGCCGAAGCCTCCCAAGAATAGCGCGGTGAGCAGATACACCACCATGATCATGCCGTGCATGGTGATGTATTGATAGTAATTGCTGCCATCAATGAAAGAAAAATGGCCAGGGAACCCCAATTGCAGGCGCATCAGCCACGACAAGACCAGGGCCACCACCCCGATCGAGAGCGCCGTCATCGAATATTGAATGGCGATGACCTTCGCGTCCTGGGAGAAGACATATCTCGTCAGCCAGCTATGCGGATGGTAAAGCTCAACATCCTCGACTTCGGCAGGCGAGACGACGTCGCCCGGGCCATACGTGACATCCACCATCGCTTATCCTCCTTGCATCCTTCCGACGAACGCTCGATCCGATCGAGCCTCATCTCGCGGATGCTCGCTTCTCCTTCGTCGCATCCAATTTGAACATGTCCGCGAAGCGCTGCTGTTTCTGCAGCCAGGCCTGATAGTCCTTGTCCTCGTCGATCACGACCTTGCCGCGCATTTGCGGGTGCCCGACCCCGCAGAACCCGGCACACAGAATCTCGAACGTCCCGGTCTTTGTCGGCGTGAGCCAGAAATAGGTCACGATCCCCGGCATCAAATCCATTTTCGCCCGGAATTCCGGCACATAGAAATCGTGCACGACATCGAGCGATCGGAGCAATACTTTGACAGGCTTGCCGATGGGCAGATGGAGATCATCGCCGATGACGACGAGATTGTCCTTGCCGTTGGGGTCGTCAGGGTTCAACCCCAAGGGGTTATCCGAGCTGACGAATTTGATGTCGGATGTGCCGAGCACGCCTCCCTTGCCCGGAAGGCGGAAGCTCCAACTCCATTGCTGGCCCACGACCTCGATCTCGGCCGCCCCTTTCGGCACGTTGACGAATTGGTACCAGACCGCCAGGCCCGGCGCCAATATGGCCGCGACACCGACAGCCGTCACGATGGCGAGCCAGGATTCGAGTTTCTTGTTTTCCGGCGCATATTCCGCCCGGCTTCCCTCCCGATGTCGGAAGCGGAACACGCAATAGGCCATGAACAAAACGATCGCGGTAAAGACGACCCCGGTGATCCAGAAGGTGATGATGATCGTATCGTCGATGCTGCCCCAGTTCGAGGCAATGGGCGTCCACCACCAGGGGCTCAGGAAGTGAAACAACACCGAGCCGACTGCCACCAAAGCCAGTATGATCGCGACCGCGATAGCCATCCTTTGTCCATCCCTGACTACGAAGGCCAACGGAAATGAACCTAGACAGTATTGGACACATCACCCCAAGTCTAAATTGTTCAGAAGTCTAATTTAACTGCGATCCCCTATAGGCTTGTACTCAATCCTTTCGGACTCAAGATCGATCGAAAATTTCCCTCGCGTGACCGCGAACGCCGGCCGCAGCGCCCAAGGGGCCGCTGCAAAGCGCACGACCATCCCCGAGGGCGAAATCGCCCGCCGCATAATTCTTTGACTGCACGCTCTTCATGTCCCCTCCTTCATGTCGCTCACCCAAGCGGTCGCGACGTCACATGGTGGGACCGAGCCTTCATTGCAGCTGCCGATCTCGTGCAGCTTTGCAATATTGCATAGGTACGCACCGGCCGCTTATTTGTCAATCAACGTCAGATTTTCGACACAATCTCTGGGCTGCGGCTGTTCGACGCGTTCCCGCGTCGAATGCCTGTTCGAACCCGGCCGTGAAAAGGCGCCACCCGCACCCTCAGCCGCCGTGTCCAACTCGTTGCTCCGCAGTCAAAATCCGCGCTCCGTCAGGAATCCCGACCGGATTCGTGCGTGACTCGGCGAAACATCAAACGCGAAGATACATCAATAGCTTAGATCGATCAGAGCACGGCCCGCGGCGCGACCGCGGACGAACTGACATGTCGTCTCGGCCACGCGCTGTCCGAGATGACGCGCCGTGGCGAGATCCGCCTCGGGAGGCGCGAACTCGGGCCCTTCGTCAATATTCGATTGCGCGCCGGCGCCCAGCCAGAAGCCTAGTCGATTCAGGTCATGTTCCGATCCCGTCGTCGAATGGTTCGCAGGCGGCAGATTGAGACTGACCCAGTGCATGCCATGCTGGGCGGCGAACAGAGCGATCTGGATCAGCGTCGCCAGCTTATCGCCGGAACGGGTGCCCGAATTGGTGAAGCCGGCTGCGATCTTGTCCTTCCACGCATAGCCCTTGGCCATGACCGCATTGGAAGTCGCCTCGTGGAAAACTTTGAACGGAGCCGAAGCGCCGGCCACGTAAGTCGGCGCGCCGAAGATGATCGCTTCGGCGGAGGCCAAATCGCCCCAGCGCGTTTGCGCTTCCTCGACAGTCAGAAGCAGACCTTCGGCGCCCTCCACCTGTTCCACGCCCGCTTTCACGGCCTCGGCTTGCCGCTCGGTGTGACCGTAGCCGCTGTGGTAGACGATGGCGACGCAAGTATTCGACATAGGCTGAACTCCTTGTGATCTTATGTTGCTGACATGACAACACATCGTTGGAAATAAAAGTCACGAGATTCACTGAATTTCGGGAAAGGACCTCCGTCACAGCCACGGCAAAGACAACGGGCGAGCGAGAGCGCCTCGGGTCTTGGACCAGCGCCAGAACTGCCTACCGATCAGTGAATGACGTGACCACCGAGATGCCGCCGGCGCTGCGGCAAGCGGGTTCAGTCTCGCTGTCATGATCATCTCCTTCGGCAGGGTCATTCCGAAAGACATGACGAGATGGATCGGCGATGTGTGACACGCGGCCGCGATTTATTTGCGATCGCGGCTTACGGACCATCACGAAAAAAGAGAGGGCTGCTGCCCGGGACGGCGGGATCGAGCAACGCCCTGACGCCTTGTCGGAGGAGAGGATGCGCCGATCCCGCCGCGCGATTTGCCTGCCGCCCTAATCCTTCAGCGTGGTCCTCCCGGCGGCGAGTTGATTGAGGCGCGCCTGCAGGAACCGACGCTCCGCGGGCTGGCGCGTCAGCTCGAGGGCGCGTTGGTAGGAGGCCCGCGCCGCCTCGGTGAGGCCGAGCCTGCGCTGCATGTCGGCGCGCGCGGCGTGGGCCAGGTGGTAGTCGTCGAGGCCGCCCTGCCCCAGCACCGCTTCGATCGCCGCGAGCCCGGCTTCGGGCCCGTCACGCATGCCGAGGGCGGCTGCTCGGTTCAGGGCCACCACCGGCGAGGGGTCGACGCGACGCAGCACGTCGTAGAGCGCGACGATCTGGGCCCAGTCGGTTTCGCCGGCGCTCGGCGCCTCGGCGTGAACCGCCGCGATGGCGGCCTGCAGGAGGTAGGGTCCGACGCGTCGCGAAACCAGGGCCCGCTCGATCAGGCCGCGGGCTTCGGCGATCCGCCCACGGTCCCATAGCGACCGGTCCTGATCCTCCAGCAGGACGAAGTCGCCGGCCGCATCGACGCGTGTGGCGCGTCGCGCCTCGTGCAGCAGCATCAAAGCGAGCAGGCCCAGGGCCTCGGGATCGTCGAGGAGCTCGGCCACCAGCCGGCCCAGCCGGATCGCCTCCGCGCAAAGATCGTCTCGCGTCAGGCTCGGCCCTTGGGTCGCCGCGTAGCCCTCGTTGAAGATCAGATAGACCACCTGCAGCGCGCTCTCGAGCCGCGCCGGCAGCTCGGCGCGGGCCGGGACTTCGTAGGGGATGGCATCGTCGCGGATCTTCGCCTTCGCCCGCACGATGCGCTGAGCGATGGTCGGTGCGGGCGCCAGATAAGCCCGGGCGATCTCCTCGGTGGTCAGCCCGCCCACCTCGCGCAAGGTGAGCGCGATGCGCGCGTCCGGCGCGAGGGCCGGGTGGCAGCAGGTGAAGATCAGCCGCAACTCGTCATCCTGGATGTGTTCGAGCATGGCCGGCTCCGGTTCCGTGTCCGCCAGCGCCGCGAACTCGGGCAAGGCGCCCGCCAACCGCGCCTGCCGGCGCCAGCGGTCGATGGTCTTGAAACGGCCGGTGGAAACCAGCCAGGCATAGGGATTGGCCGGGACGCCCTCGCGCGGCCACTGCTTAGCCGCGGCGGCGAAGGCCTCGTGCAGGGCCTCCTCCGCCGCTTCGAAGCCCCCCAGGAGGCGGATCAGGGTCGCCAGCACGCGCCGCGCCTCGGTACGGTACACCGCCTCCAGGGCGTCGTGCGCGCCGGCCATGCTCATAGTTTCGGCCGGGGCTTGCTGAAATCCACGACCGGTCGCACCTCGACGGAGCCCAGCTTTGCGAACGGCATGCCCGCCGCGATCCGCACGGCCTCGTTGAGATCACGCGCCTCGATCACGACGAAACCGCCGAGCATCTCCTTGGTCTCCATGAACGGACCGTCGGTCGCCGACATCTTGCCGTCGCGCACCCGCACGGTGACGGCCTCTCTCGGCAGCACCAGAGCCTGAGACGTCACGAAATGACCGCTGGCCCTGAGTTGGTCATTGTGGGGCGCGACCTCGGCGAGGACCGCATTGGCCTCAGGGCTTTGATCGAACACCGCTTTGGCGTCGAAATAGATCAGGCAGGCGTACTGCATACTTGGCTCTTTTTCCTCACGGCGTGAATGCGGCTTGTCGTTCGGCGCCGCCGGGATTCGACATGGCTACAATTATTTTCAAGCGATTGTCGAAACGGCGTCGGGCGCTGCGACTAGGGCGGTCATCCATTTCATCAGGGAGCCCCCGACCATGACCAGCGATACCCTCTTCACCCCGCTCACCGGCGGCTGCAAATGCAGCAAGGTGCGCTTCCGCATGGAGGTCGCCCCGATCATCACCCATTGCTGCCATTGCCGCTCTTGCCAGAAGGTCAGCGGGTCGGCCTTCCGTACTAACGCAATGATCGAGACTGACCATTTGACCATCCTCGAAGGCGAGCCCCTGCCGCTCCAGGGCGCCGGGGGTCAAAAGGAGGTCCAGTGCCCCGCCTGCGGGTCTGCTCTGTGGGCCCATCAACCGAAATTAGGCGAGGCGATCGCTATCGTCAGTGTGGGCATGCTGGATCACGGCGAGCGCCTGCCACCCGAGGCCCATTATTTCACGCGCTCCAAACATCCTTGGGTGACCCTGCCGCCCGACCTCCCCGCCTTCGAGGAGATGGGCTACCCGGCGAAAGCCGCGGCCGGCGCGCGCATCAAAGCCGCGCTCGCGGCCACAGGCCCAGGGCCTTCAATGGATGCCGGGGTCGTCGACGCCCAAGTCCGGGATGGCTGATGTCTGCCCCAGCGAAGAACGACATGACGGCTTCGTGTTCATGCGGAAGCGTGAACTCGAAGCGATCGGCGCTCCAATTGCAAGCGTTGTCTGCTACTGCGACGATTGCCAGGAAGGTTCCCGTCAAATTGAAGCTTTGCCGAATGCACGCCCGGTTCAAGATCCCGACGGGGGGACGGCTTACATCCTCTACCGCAAGGATCGCGTGAAATGCTCGAGGGGAGCCCTGCTCTTGAAGAGCCACAAGATCAGCGAGACATCGGCCACGAACAGAGTCATCGCCGCCTGTTGCAATTCAGCCATGTTCCTTAACTTCGATGACGGGAAGCATTGGATTGATGTGTACCGAGCGCGGTTTCGTGGAGATATTCCGCCTTTGGAGATGCGTATTTGCACAAGGTTCAAGTCCGAGAACAGCGATATTCCGGGCGACGTGCCCAGTTACTCGGCTTTCCCACTCAAATTTCTGGCGAAGCTCCTTGGCGCCCGGATTGCAATGCTGCTCCATCGATGAGCGGGGTTTATCGCCTGACGCGGGATCGTTCAACCGGGCATCGCAGACCCAGATTTTCTAGGCCTCGGGGGCGACAAAAACTCAGTTGCAATGCACGCCCCGTCCGTCCTTGTCTTGGTCTCCCGCCCGAACGCCTCAGCGAGAGCGGCGAAACGCGGTGATCTCGAATGACGGCCATATCGCATATCTCCACGCCGCTCCTCGATATCGCCTATGAGCAGGCGGGCCCAAGATCGGGCCGCCCCGTGATCTTGCTGCACGGATGGCCGGACGATGCGCGGACCTGGGACCGCGTCCTGCCATCCTTGCATGGGGCGGGCCTTCGCACATTCTCACCCTACCTACGTGGATTTGGGCCGACGCGCTTTCGCTCCGCCGCGACGCCGCGCTCGGGCCAGCTCACAGCCTTGGCGCAGGACGCCCTTGATCTCGCCACGGCGCTCGGTCTCGGAAAGTTCGTGATCCTCGGCCATGACTGGGGCGCGAGAGCAGCCTACATTGCCACCGCGATCGCGCCGGAGCGCATCAGCCATTGCGTGTCGCTCTCGGTGGGCTGGGGGACCAATCATCCCGATCAGGCATTGTCGCTGCGGCAGGCCCGCAACTATTGGTATCACTGGTTCATGGCGCTGGAGCGCGGAGCGGAGGCGTTCCGGCGCGACGGCGAGGGCTTCGCGCGTCTCATGTGGGATAGCTGGGGGCCGCAGGGGTGGTACAGCCAAGCGGAATTCGCGGCGACCGCAAGATCCTTTGCGAATCCCGACTGGACCCAAATCGTGCTGCATTCCTATCGGCACCGCTGGGGCAATGCCGAGGGCGATCCGGCATACGACCCGCTCGAGATACGCGTGAGGTCGGCGCCGGTGATCCAGGTCCCGACGCTCGTGATCCACGGTGCGGTCGACGGTTCCAACGACCAGGCCATGTCCGCCGGCCGGGAGGGCGTGTTCTCGGGGCCTTATCGGAGATTTGTGCTTGACGGCGTCGGCCATTTTCCGAGCCGCGAAGTGCCCGAGCCCGTCGCCAAGGCCGTCATCGAATGTGGGGTGCAGCCTAGATGACCTACGAGAAATTCAATGAATTCTGTGGCGCCCTCGCCTCCACCACTTATGTGGTCCAATGGGGCGGGTCGCATGTCTGGAAAGTCGGCGGCAAGGTGTTCGCAATCGGCGGCTGGCAAGACGACGAGCCAGGCTTCACCTTCAAGGTGAGCCAGATTTCATTCGAAATGCTCAAGGCAAAGCCGGGATTGCGCCCGGCACCGTATCTCGCGTCACGCGGCATGATGTGGATCCAGCATTTTGCGAAGCCAGGGCTCTCGGATGATGAGCTCAGGGACTATATTCGCCGATCGCATCTCATCGTCTGGCAGGGCTTGCCCAAGAAGAAGCAGGTCGAGCTTGGGCTCATCAAGCGGTAGTGGAGCGAGCGCCCAGGTAACGTTTGCGTGAGAAGGGCGCCGCACGGCTTGCGTCCCCTGCCCCCAGTCATGGTTTGATCCCACGAGTGGCTTCGTCGCCGGCCATCGCTCGGCATGACGATCGGCCATGTACCGGTATTCTCCGCGGTTGGGCGATCCACATTCAATGAATGCGGCTTCAGCACATTGGGAGGCACAGCTATGCAACGAAAGAAGGCATCGGATTTCCCGCAGGAGCTTCTGAACCTGTTTGACGGATATGTGCACGGTGGGATGAGCCGGCGCCAATTTTTGGATCGTGCGGAAAAATTTGCCGTCGGCGGTGTGACCGCTGCGGCACTCTTCCAGATGCTCAAGCCGAACTATGCCTGGGCCGTGCAAATCCCGGCAGACGACAAACGGATCAAGGCCGAGTACGACACCGTGCCGTCGCCGCAGGGGAATGGCAGCATCAAGGGCTATCTCGCGCGGCCGGCGAACGCGACCAAACTACCCTGCGTCCTGGTTATCCACGAGAATCGTGGCCTCAATCCCTACATCGAAGATGTGACGCGACGGCTGGCGGTCGCCGATTTCATCGCATTCGCCCCCGATGGGCTGACATCGGTGGGCGGCTATGCCGGCGATGACGAGAAGGCCGCAACGCTTTTCGGCCAGGTCGACCGAGCCAAGATGAGCGAAGATTTCTTCGCCGCGGCCATGTGGCTGAAATCGCGTCCAGACAGCATCGGCAAACTTGGCGCCATCGGCTTTTGCGTCGGCGGCGGCATTGTCAATCAGCTGGCGGTGCGGATGGGCTCGGATCTTGCCGCTGCGGTTCCATTCTACGGTCCTCAACCCGGCGCTGCCGACACGGCCAAGATCAAGGCGCCGATAAATGCGCAATACGGCGAGCTCGACACGCGTATCACGGGTGGATGGCAAGCATTCGATGCCGCCCTCACGGCGGCGCAAGTGCCGCATGAGGGTCATATCTACAAAGCCGCCAATCACGGCTTCCACAACGATACGACGCCTCGTTACGACGAAGCCGCAGCCAAGGAAGCCTGGCAGCATACGCTGGATTGGTTCAACAAATACCTGCGGGCTTGAACCGAAGACGTCGGGATAGAGGCCTTTATCCTCACAGGCGTCCGGGAGCGAGCCTGCGAGTGAAAAACGCCAGGATTTCGTCGCGGGCCGCGATCGTCGGTTGGCCGGCTTCGTCGATCAGATGCGCAGTCACCACGCTGTGCGGGCACGCGACGTAGCGTTGAAAAAACGGCGGTGTGTCGCGATTGGCGGCGCTGTCGGGAAGCACGCGTGCGATGAATCGGTCACCGAGCGCCTCGCAAAAGGCCGCGAACCGCTGAGCCCTGCAGTATCGATCTCCCTCGAAGCGGTAAGCCAAGACGGTCAGATCGTCCCGCTCGAGGCGTTGTCGAACCGCGAGGAATTCGTCGTCGGCGATGCCTGTCCCCGCCGGGTCATCGACGGGTAGCGATGGCTGCGCCAGCACCGGCGCCAGCACCGCGGGTTCGAGCATCATCGTGAGCGCGAAGTTGCCGGTGAAGCACATCCCAATCGCGCCGACGCCCGGACCGCCGCACTCCTCATGCGCCAGCTTCGCCAGCGCCCGGAGCCATAGGGTTACCGGGCTCGACCCGGCGCCAGCGAAGGCGCGGAATTCAGCGCTGACGCACGCCCTTTGATAGACGGCTGCGCCTTCTTCTACAGTCGGCACGGCGCCGTCGCGGCCAAATAGCGAGGGCATATATACCGTGAACCCCGCGTCTCGAACCCAGCGGCTGAAGCGGGCGACGTGCGGGCTGATGCCTGGCATCTCGGTCATGACGATCACCGCGGGGCCCGCGCCGGTCACCTGCACCACCTTGGTGACGCCGTCGAGGGTGACCTCGCGAAGCTCGAAATCTTCGAGCGGGTCGTCCTCATTCATATTCCGCTTCGTCATCGGCGCAGCTCCTCCTCGTCGCAGATCGGCGACGTTCTGTTTGGAAACGGCGCATTGGCGTTTTCAACTCGTTTCCACCCGGCAATGATTGCGATTCCAGGGCCGGCGAGCTAGTGTCGAAAATGACATTGATCAGGGCTTTTTTGACATGACGATGGTTGCGGTTCTCGAGCTCCAGGGCTGCATGGCGTCAAGCGCGGCCATCACTCACGACGTGATGGCTACCGCCAACCGGATCAGCTTGGCGGCGAAACGCGCTTTGCCGTTCGACGTCGATACGGTTCGCTGCGGGCCGCGCCGGAACGGTGCGGAGCTGCGCAACGCTGAACTCGTCATCATCCCCGGCCTCGGCATTGCGTCAGCGGATGCACTGGACGAGAATTTGAAGAGCCCGGCCTGCCGGCGCGCGGCCGGAATGCTTGTTGCAGCCTTCAAGTCCGGCTCCACGCTCGCCGCGTCATGCGCGAGCACATTCCTGCTCGCGGAAACGGGATCGCTGGACGGCCGACGGGCGACCACGACATGGTGGCTCGCGCCGGTCTTTCGGCGCCGCTATCCCAAAGTCGAATTGCTGACTGACCAGATGGTCGTGGCCGATTGGCCCATCGCGACCGCTGGCGCCGCGATGGCGCAGATGGATCTGATGCTTGCGGTGGTGGGCCGGTTTGCCGGACCTGGCCTGGCCAAGGCCTGCGCCAATTACCTTCTTCTGGATGAGCGACGTTCCCAGGCGCCCTTTATGGCGATAACTTACCTCGCGGGTCAGGACTCCAAGATCGCCAAGGCTGAGAGCTGGGTTCGCGACAATATCGCCCGTGACTTTCCGATGGAAGAACTCGCCGAGGCGGTCGCTTTGGCGCCCCGCACCTTTGCTCGCCGGATCGCGGCGATCTGCGGCGTCTCGCCGATCCAATTTGTGCAACGGATCAGAATCGAGGCAGCGCGCCATCTCCTTGAGACCACCCGCCTGTCCGTCGAAGAAATCGCGCGACAGGTGGGGTATGCGGAGCCTTCAACCCTTCGTCGCCTCATCCGGCGCGATACCAAACATTCGCCCGGACACTTCCGCCCCGCAGCGTAGTACACTGTCGGCTTAACCGCCAACGGAATCACGAACCGCCCGTCAATACAAAATCGCTCCTTTAGCCCTTTAACCTGACTTCCCGGCCGCGCGATCCGGCCAGCCGGACATTTACACCACCGGCAACACCTGCTACGCTGAGTTGCAATTGAGATGACGCCACTTGGACGATGCCATTTGGGCGACGCGCGCATGAAGCGGCTCGCGCATATCTCAGGAAAAGGGGGGGCCCACTGATCCTGTAAAAGTGAAAAGCCGTCCCCAATGGCGTGACGATTCTTGGCGCATGCGTGCGACGTTGATGGGCGTGAGCGCGCCTTCGCCGGGGGCAGCTGCGAAGCGTTGTGATCGAGGGGATCATTTAGCACGACAAAAGGCAGTTTCGGCGAAGGGATTGTTCCCCTTTCTCACCGGGACGGAGACGGAGACGACGCGCCGCTCGGGCAGCGACAGCCTGAACGAGGTTTATCGCACTGGAAACGTCGATCGATGAGCGTACCCGCCGACATCGTTCATTTTCATGAGTCTCGCGTATCGACCGATCCCGCGACGCACGCCGAAATGCCGCGTGCGATCTACGTCGAGCTGACTGATCTGTGCAACCTCACCTGCCCGATGTGCCGGTGCAGCCCCATCAAGGGCAATATCCTGCCGCTGCCGCTGTTCTCCGAGATGGCGGCTGTGCTGTTCCCGACCGCCGAATTCGTCGATCTGCGCGGCTGGGGCGAAAGCACGATCATTCCGAACTTTGAACAATACCTCGACGTCGCACTGTCTTATCCGGTACAGGTCAAATTGATTACCAACGCCGTTATGCGCAAGCCCAAACTTTGGCAGCGGCTTGGATGCGAGGGAATTACGGTCGGCGTTTCATTCGATGCCGCCGAAATGGACCTCTTCCGGGAACTGCGCGGCGGAGCCGAGCTCGAACAGGTGCTCGGCAATCTCAGCCTCTTGGTCGATGCGCAGCGTGCGGCCGGTCATATCCCGAGCGAGACGACCTATTTCTGCATCACGGTCAGTGGCCGCAATCTCGATCAGCTGGACCGAATCGTCGAACGTGGCATGGCGTTCGGAATTCGCCGCTTCAAGCTCGAACCGCTGTGGGCGCCAGACAACGATCCCAATCGACTCGAATATCACGCGCCGGGGATACCGGCTGCGCTGAAGCGGCTATCGGATCTGAGCGCGCGGCATGACCTTCTGATCGAGCTGTCCGCTTCGCTGCTGTCGGCCGACACCCGGGTCGAAGCCACGCGCAAAGTCTGCATCCACCCATGGGAGTATCTCTACATCAACAGCCGCGGTCGGCTTGGGTTCTGCGATCACCTGAACGGCCGCGAGGAGTTTACCTTTGGCAGTTGGCGAGAAGGGAGCTTCGATGCCTTTTGGAACGGTCCGGCAATGCGCCAGCTCCGGGCCGAACACCTGCAGCGCTTGGCGGGCACCGCGATCACACGGTGCGGGGACTGCAACTGGTGCTATGACCGCCGCTACATGGACCTCGAAGACTGGATCGAGCCTGGGTGGTCGGCTTATCGCGTCACGCTATGAGCGGGGAAAACATGTCGGCGGATCACGTGCCTTGGGAAAGCAACTTTTACGATCCGGCTTTGTACGACGCGAGTGCCGGCGACGCCGATTCCGCAGCGACGGTCGCTTATTATCGAGCCCAGCTGACAGGCGCCTCACGACAAGTCCTCGATATCGGCTGCGGCACCGGGCGACTTGCGCTGATGCTTATCGAGGACGGCCATCGCGTGCACGGCCTCGATACGTCCGCCGCGATGCTTTCGCATCTCCAGGCGAAGGCCGCACCACTGCCGCGCGAAGCGCGCAACCGGCTCGACTGGCAACTCGAGGATTTTCTCGAAGCGGCGCCCGTGGGCGAATTCGACGCGTTGATTGCAGCCGACGACTTCGTCACCCATTTTGACCTGGCGGCGCTGGACCGCTTCTTTATCCGCGCGCGGGAGTGGTTACGGCCCGATGGTGTGCTGCTGACCGATATGCGCGAGCGCGACGCGGCACGGCTGGCAGCGGCGTGCGCCCCCTTTCCGAAACCGGTCCAGACCCACGGACTCGTCGGCGGGATCGCAACCGACAGCGGCAGCCGGCACGCGGCCATGATGGGATGGGAAGAATACAACAGCGACAGCCGGCGATTGATCAGTCATCAGATCTACTGCTTCATCCGACCCGACGGCAGCGAAGAAAAACGGGTGTGGAAGACCATCTGTCAACGCAATCATACCAACGCCGAACTCATCGACGCCGCGAGCCGGGCAGGTTTCGTGGTGCAACAGTCGATTGGTCGGCAAGATCCAAGGGCGATCGGCAATCAAGGCGGTTTTTTCCGTATGCTCCGCAAGTGAGGCTGCAAGAAGCGAAGACTTTCGATTTGATCTGGGTCGTGCCGTCGCTTGCGGATTTGGGCGGGACCGAATACCTGGCCGTGACCTTCGCACGGTTGATGGCGGCCGACGGACACCGCGTGCGGCTCATCACCGGCACCCGCCTGCACCCCGCCTGGCGAGAGCGGCTCGGCAACCAGCGTCCGGACCGCCTCGAGGTGATCCAGGCGGCCGATGATACGCCGGCTGCGCTCTGCTCACTCGCCGAAAACCTGCACGCGGAAGCGCCGGCCGACCTGATTCAATTCTTGCCTATCGAAGCGCATTGCCTCGCCTGGCTGCGGCGCGGTCTGCCGCTTCCCGTGGCCGGATGGGAGCCTACAGACCTCGGTCCGCATGTCTGGTGGTTGGCGGACGAGCTGGCCGAGCTCATTCATCGGCTCGACGTCTTGCTGGTCTCCAATCCGGTCGCGGCCCATCACGCGGCGCAACGCTATGGCTATCAAGGGCGGGTGCAGGTCGTGCCCAACACGGTGACCGCACCTGCCGGCACGTCGGCTGCAAACCGGGATAGTGCCGTGCCGGTTGTCGGCTGCATCGCCCGGCTTTCAGCCGAAAAGGGTATCGAATATCTGCTGGGCGCCTTCAGTTTGCTGCTTCAGCGATTGCCGACGGCGCAACTCGCCCTCTGGGGTGACGGCGACGATCGGGAGCGCTTGCAATATTTGGCGACGATGCTCGGCATCGCGTCGCAAGTGCGCTTTCATGGTGCCTTCGACCCCTTCCGCGCAATCGACACCGTCGCGGCGGCAGCGGATGTTTTCGTGCTGAGTTCCCTGTTCGAAGGAGCGCCGGTCGCCTTGCTGGAGGTCGCCGCACGCGGCCGCCCGGTGGTCGCCACCGCAACCAGCGGCGCGCGCTGGGTTTGTGGCGACGACTACGACTGGCTGGTGCCGGTCGGCGATACAAGCCGGCTGGCCTCGGCACTGGCGGAGCTGCTCGCCTCCCCGCCGCTGCGCGCCGAGGCCGGCGCACAGTTGCAACAGCGTTGCCAGCACCATTTCTCCGCCGAGCAAGCCGTGGCGGCGTTGCGTGCAGCCTGCGAAAGCACGATCCAGAAGGCCGTGCTCTGATGAGCACCCTCGCGCCGACCCTCTATCTCTCCCCGCATTGTGATGACATCGCCTATTCGCTGGCAGGCCGCATTCTGGCTGGGGAGGAAGCGACCGGCCAAGGAATCATTGGCCCAGGTATCGTCGTAACGATTTTCACCCAAAGCGACTTCGCCCCCTATGCCTCTCACGGCCTGGCGCGGCTCGATACGGACGCGATCACGCAACTGCGTCGGACCGAAGAAACGGCCTTCTGCCATGCGCTGAACCTGGAAAGCGTCCCGCTGCCATTGGCCGAGGCGCCGCTGCGCGGCGAGCGGACGATCGACGATGTGTTCGTCACCGACACCACCGCCCGCCTCGATCCGATCATCTCGTCGGTGGTGTCCTTGCTCGAGACGCTGGCGGAACAGCGGCGGCCAGGCCGGGTCTATGCACCGCTCGGCATCAGCGGTCATATCGATCACCTGGTGACACGTTTTGCTGCGGAATCCGTGTTCGGTGCGAAACGCTGCTCGCTGCTGCTTTACGAGGATCTGCCATATGCCGGCGAACTTCCCGCGGACGCCTGCCGAGCTGAGCTGGAGCGGTTGGCGGTCGGCCTGCGCCCGGCACTGACGCCGGCTGGCGACTGGCTGCCAGCCAAGCTCCACCTGCTCTCGGGCTATACGTCTCAGGTCGCGTCGAAAGACCTTCAAGCCGTCATTTCGCATACTGAACGAATTGGGGGAGAACGTGTCTGGTGCCGCGGCTGACATCTGCATACTGACTTTCGCGGTTGACCGCCCGCGCGAGCTGGCGCGCTGCATCGCCAGCGTGGCGGCCCAGGTCGGGGCGCCGCGGTTGCGGCATCGCGTGTTGTCGGAGCGGGCAGAGGCGCTGCGCGGCGACCCGTATCTGGCAGCATGGCACGACCTGGTCGAGTGGCAGGCATTGGACGGCGCGCCGTTTCAGGGAGCTTCGTCGCCCCGGCTGGCGCGTTTGCGCGACGCAGCACTTCGCGAGGTCGAGGAACCTTTGGTGTGCTTTCTCGACGACGATAATGCGATCGAGCCGGATCACATTGCGTCCTTGCTCGAGCTGATCGAAGGGCGGCAACTCGACGCGGCGCATTCATGGCGTCTCGTATTGAATCCGGACGGCTCGCTGTTCTCGTTTTCCCACTATCCCTGGCATGACGATGTCGAGATCGCCGACAAGATGTACCGATGGTGCGTCGATTACGGCACGATCATTCCGGGCGACCCGGTCATGCGCGACGGCGTTCGGGGGCCGGCGGCAGAAACCAATTACGCGACGGTCGACATGAATGAATGGTTGTTTCGAACCGAACGACTGCGCCGCATAGGCTTCGACGCCGAATTCAGCTCGGCCGATCTGCACAATCGTACCGGCGAAGACGACAAGCTGTATCGCCGCTTTCTGGCTCATGCGGCGCGCTTCGGGTGCACCGAACGGCCGACCCTGCGCTACTACCTCGGCGGCGTTTCAAATCTAGCCTTGACGAGCGGTCCGACCGTTGACGCATAGAGAGTTTTCAACGTGAACGAATTGGCATTGAAGGGCGGAACCCCCATCCGAACGGCACCGTGGCCGCAGTGGCCGCGCTCGACCGCCGGGTTGGAACAACAGGTCATCGCCGCACTGCGCAACGGCCGATGGTCCATCAGCGGCCTGGCGACCGATGGCCACGCCGCTCACGAGACGCAATTTGCGCATGCTTTCGCCGAATACAACGGCGTCGAGTTCTGCATCCCGACAGCGAACGGCACCAGCGCCCTGATGTGTGCGATGCAAGCGCTCGACATCGGTGCCGGCGATGAGGTCATCGTGCCCGGACTGACATGGGTCGCCTGCGCCACTGCCGTCATGGCGCTGAACGCGATACCAGTGCTGGTTGACGTCGATCCGTTATCGCTATGTCTCGATCCGGCTGCGGTGCGTCAAGCAATCACCGGCAGAACACGGGCCATCATGGCCGTGCACCTGTATAACGCAATCGCTGATCTTGATGCCTTGCTTGCCCTGTCGACGCATGCCGGAATTCCGCTGATCGAAGATTGCGCCCAGGCGCACGGCGCCCGCTGGCGCGGCCGACGTGTCGGCACAATCGGTACGGTCGGCACATTCAGCATGCAAAATGGCAAAGTACTGACCTCGGGCGAAGGCGGGGCATGCATTTGCCGACACGGCGAACTGGCCGATCGCATCTACCGCTTGCGCTCGGACGGCCGCCGGCTCGTTACGCAACCGGCGCCGCAGGGACGGATGGATCTCGAGGACATCGGCGGTGTCTTCGGTCAGAATTTTTGCTTGAGCGAAATACAAGCGGCGATCCTATGTAGCCGACTCGCCGATCTCGATGAGGAAAACGCACAGCGGGCGCATTGCGCCGATCGCTTGCGGCGCCTGCTGACGGAAATCGGCGGCTTCGGCTTGCAGCAGAGTGCGCCGGGAACCGAAGCCACCACGCTCTACCACTTCCCGGTGCGGCTCGAAGGCGTCGAATTCGACAAGCTCGACGCGTCGACCGTAGGCGCTGCGCTGTCGGCCGAATTGGGTTGCTGGATTCATCAGCCCTACGCCCCGCTTGATCAGCACCCCCTGCTCGCGACCGGCTCGCCGCGCCGCTTCGCGCCACCCGCCGCGTCCGTCGCTGCGCAGTCTTCGCTACCGCGGGCCTGCGAAGCCTATCACCGCTGCGTCGTGCTGCCTCACTGGCTGTTTTTGAGCAGCGCCAAAGACATCGACGACATCGCTGCGGGGTTCGACAAAGTGAAGCGAAGCGCCCATCGACTCCGGACTTGAACCATGCGCGTCTCTCTCCGCAAAGCCACTGAAGGCGAACATGCCATCGCGGTTGCTTCCGCCATGGAAGCCGTCGAGTTTCGGTTCGGTGATCAATCGATGGACCTTCTGCTCGGGTATCGATGCACCGAAGCCATCGCCGCCCATATCGGCCGCCTGACCGATCGCGTCGTGCTGGTCGCCGACCGACGCGTCTATAGCGTGTGGGGCGAGTCATTGCGACATTGCTTGGCGGCACATGTCGCCGTGTCGTGTTTTCAGCTCGACGCGGCCGAATCGGAAAAGTCGCTCGGCGTCGTGCAGTCCATTCTCGACCAAGCCGTCGCCGCAGGCGCCACTCGCCGCTCGGTCATAGTGTCCCTCGGCGGCGGCTTGACGGGCAATCTGGCAGGATTGGCCGCAGGATTGTTATTTCGCGGCGTCCGGTTGATGCACGTGCCGACGACGCTCTTGGCGATGTCGGACTCGGTGTTGTCGCAAAAGCAGGCCGTCAATGGCGTCGCGGCCAAGAATCTGTACGGACTCTACCATCCGGCCCAGCTCTCCTGCATCGACGTGCAGTATCTGCAGACGCTGCCGCCGGCGGAGCTATCCGCCGGCATCGTTGAGTTGTGCAAGAACGGCTTGGCATTCGACGTGGCCATCTTGCCGCAGCTCGAACGGCTCGCGCATGCGCGCACCGAGCCGTCGGCATGGCTGGAGCTCGTCAAGCTGGGCATCCGGTCCAAGCAGTTGCTGCTGCGGCAAGACCCGCTCGAAAGCGGGTGCGGCGTCGTCCTCGAATACGGGCACACGGTCGGCCATGCGCTCGAGCTCGAAACGGGCACGCTGACCCACGGCAATGCTGTCGGGCTCGGCATGCTGGCCGCAGCGTCCATCTCACGAGCCCGCGGCTGGCTGTCCGAGGCCGAAGAATGGCGGCACGCCGAACTGCTGGTTCGGGCCGGAGCGCCCGTCTCACTGCCGCGGCCGGTCAGTGCCGAGGCATTGCTCACGCGCATCCGACGCGACAACAAGCGCGGGCGCATCGCCCTGCAAGCGCACCAGCACGCCTTCGTCCTCCTGCGGCGACTGGGCCAGCCGGCGCTCAACGCCGGGCTACCGCTGGTGGCCGTCGACGAAACCGAAATCCGGGCCGCTTTGGAGAAACTCTCCTCCGGATATTATTGCCGCGCGGGGCCCACCTCATGACCCGGCCAGCGCAGTTGTCAATCAAGCGAACGCATGGTCTCGGCAATCTCATCATGCTGCTCCCGGTCATCGACCGGCTGACGGAAAGCGGTATCGCCGTTCACCTCGTCACTCGGCCCGAATGGGTGGAAGCCATCAGCCCCGGCCGGCGAGCCGTGGACTTTGACGAGACGCCGCGCGGCGACACGATCGATCTCGACGCCGCAACCTTGAAGCTGATCCCCGGCGCACACCGCACGCTCGAATTCGCCCACTTGCTGAACATTCAGGGACCGTTCAGCCCACCGCGCCTGAGCGTGCCTAAAGCATGGTCCCATCCCTTTCGCCGCTATGCCGGCGCGCTCATCGTCGCCCCTGAATCCGGCCACCCCGCTCGAAGCTGGCCGGTAGCCCGCTTACAGGCGCTTGCCACCCTCCTGGCGGCGGAGCCGGTGGTCTTGACCGGCTTGCATCCGACACCAGCCTTGCCATGTCGCGCCGATCTGCGCGGCCAGCTCAGCCTGCCGCAACTGCTCGGTTTGCTGGAACACGCGCGGGCAGTCCTATGTTTCGATTCCGGCATGCTGCATCTCGCCTTGGCGCGGTCGGTACCCACGCTGGCGATCTTCGGCGGCATCGACCCAACCTACCGTATTTTTCCCGAACAGCGGGCGCGCGTCATTCAAGCCGCACTGGACTGCTGTCCATGCAACAAAGCAGAGACCTGCCGCGGCCGCTATCCCTGCCTCACCGAGTTGACGTCCGCGCAAGTCGCCGAAGAATTGGCGTCGATAGACCAAGTCGTCACTCGCGAGATTAGGCGCATCGAGATGCCCGCATGCGTGAGCTGAACAATGCACTCGCTTGGATCGATGCGCATCGCATCGGGAGAGCCGTCGAGCACGCGAACGCGCAGGGTCGGCCGCTTTACCTGATCGTGCTGGCCACCAAGCCCTGCTACATCAAGCTCGCCAGCCTGGTTCTCGAATGCATGGCGCTCGACGTCCCGTTTCTGCTGATCGATAGCGGGCAGCATTATGATCCCGATTTGACCGGAGCCAAACAGGAGTTGGGTTATGAGCATCTGGTTGCCGCGGGGTTAGGCGTTCGCGGCACGCTGATCGAGCGCGCCGCCCAGCTCGCCCACGGGGTCGCTGCGCTGACCGAAAGGCTGCGTGAATGCGGTATCCGCATCCCCGTGGTGCCGGTCGTTTCGGGCGATACCTCGACCGCCGCGTTGTTCCCACAGTTCTGGTACTTCGCCAACGGCATGCGCAGCGTCCACGTCGAAGCTGGACTGCGCAGCCTCGGCCCCCATTGCCCGCAGGGCTGGGACGCCTTGGACGATCTCTCGGAGCAACTTGACTGCAGTTGGCAGCGCTTTCGCGACGAGCCTTTTCCCGAAACGGTCGATACAGGGCTTGCCAGCGTCGTATCCGACTTGCTCCTCGCGCCCGTTCAGCGCAACGTCGATCAACTCGTCAGAGAAGACTATTCTGCCGATCGAATCGCCTGCGTGGGCTCGCTCAGCAGCGATGCCGTTCGGTTGGCGCTGGCCCTGCCCTCCTCGGTTTCGATCTTCGAGCGGTATCCGCGGTTGGCCGTCGGCCGGTGGCTGCGTGTCGATCTGCATCGACGCGAAAACATGACGCCCCCGCGCCTCGAAGCCGTGCTCGAGGGGCTCGCGCGGCTCAGCGCGCAAGGCGTGCCGATCGTGCTCGTCAAGACCAACGCCTTGATGGGGGCGCTGCATCAGCATGGTCTCGCCGGATTGCTGGAGCGCGCCGTTCGCCTTGGCGTCGCGGTGCATGAGCTGTGGCCGCGCTACGCCGACGTCATCGGCTTTCTCGCCTCGCCGCATTGTCTGGCGGTCTACACCGACAGTGGTGGCTTGCAAGAAGAGGCGAACATCCTCGGCGTGCCGTGCATCACCTGCCGTTTCAGTACCGATCGACCGGAAACCGTGCTCGACGCAAAGACCAATCTGCTGCTCCCGCCCTTGTCCGCCGATTTCGTCCATCGGCATTTGTCGATGCTGCTGCGCCGCGATCCCATCGCTGTCTGGCCGGGTCTGTCCGAACGAAGCACGCTATACAACGACGCGGTCGGGCGACGCATCGCGCAGCGGTTGAAAATCTATCATCCCCCCGCGCAACTGACCGGATCGCAAGCGCGGTTTCATGTGACGGCATCCCCTGGCGACGTCGGCGATCGGCGCGTCTACGCCAAGACCCTGAGCGATGACTGGCAAAGAACGGAAATTGCAGACTCACGGACTGATCCGACCTTCCACGGGAGGTAGTCATATCTCCCGCCAAAACGTTACGCCCTGCAAGGGGGACATATGGATCCAACGATTTGTGGGGCAATCGCTGCGCGGTCGCGGCAAGAACTCGGTTGTCTGTCGCAGATGGTCGCGGAGATGTGCCAGGCGATCTGTCCGTCATGCCATCAACCGCAACGAAGCATGCCGCCCGGAACAAGCAATATAATCTTTGCCAAAATCATCGGCGCGCGGACGACGTCATCTATTCGCAGTCTACTATACGAACAGCCATCTGCATTATTTACCGGTACGGTATATAACAAATCGGCGCTTCTCGATGCATTGGGATTTGGGCGTGGTGATCTTGCGACTCCCCCAGAGGATGAATGGCTGGTTACGCATGCAATTCAACGCTGGGGCGTGCCGAAAGCGCTGAAAGAGATTTCCGGAAAATTCGCCCTGGCTTTCTGGGACGCGCAAGAAAGACGCCTGGTGCTTGCGAGCGATCGCAGCACCGAGCTCAATCTGTATTACGCAAAAATCGGTACGATATTGCTGTTCAGTTCCGATTTCCGGGCATTCAAGCCTTTCCACAGGCGGCTTGAAATCGATCGGGATGCCTTGTCCATGCTCGTGCGCTACGGATACCTTCCAGCGCCTTACACCATTTATAGAGAGGCAAGAAAACTCCCGGCATCGCACTTCGCGGCCTTTCTTAGCGATCCATCCGAATCCATGAAGGTATCGGAAGGGCGTTACGCAGAATCGCTTTACGAACGTCACTCTATCCAATCACCTGGGCAATTATCCGATTTGGAGGCAACGGATCGTCTCGATACGCTGCTCCTCAATGGAATCACGAGCCGTGTCGGCAACTCCAGCGTCGGCGCCTTCATGTCGAGCGGCTTCGATTCCACTCTGGTCGCAGCCATGCTCCAA
The DNA here is from genome assembly GCA_900104855.1 of Rhizobiales bacterium GAS188. NCBI lineage: Bacteria > Pseudomonadati > Pseudomonadota > Alphaproteobacteria > Hyphomicrobiales > Rhizobiales bacterium GAS188. The sequence goes on along the minus strand of FNSS01000001.1, from coordinate 5,045,264 downwards.
AAGGCAACCGGACGTCGAATCCCAACCTTCACGATCGGCTTTCAAGGCGTGCACTTTGACGAAGCCCCCGCTGCCCGGCTCATCGCCGAACATCTGGGTACCAGCCATCAGGAGATATATCTCGACGACAAGATGCTTGCCGCCGCGGTTTTGGATATTCCGAAGACCTATCCCGAACCGCTTGCCGATTCGTCTCAATTGCCGACGATGATAATGGCTCGCAGCGCAAAGCAACTCGTCGATACGGTGTTTTCCGGCGACGGCGGAGATTGCATCTTGGGGGAGTATACCGTCCTTATGCCGATATACAGGGCATTGTTGCGCGCGCAAAGCCTGTCGCTTCCCGTTAGACGCGCCTTATGCAATATTCTGACCGTTCTCGGGGGAATTCATCCGCAATTGGGCTCATCGATTGCGGGGTATTTGGCCAAGCGTCTGAAAATCGCCGATCCGGGCAGGGACATGTTTCTCGATGTCCTGGGCCTGCTGCGCAGCAGCGATCTTGGAGCGGCCGGGCTGACAGTGATATCGAGAGTGTCCGATCCTGCGCTGTTCGTGCCCGGCTCCGATGAACCGGATATCGGCTGGCATGACGGATTCGCGTTGGGACGCGCCGCGGCTGCAATCGACCAACTGGTCAAGCTGGATGCCGAGGTCACGCTTCCGCCCGTGATCAGGAAGACGGTCTCGGCTTGCGAGCACGCTTCATTGAACGTAGCCATGCCGTTCATGGATAGGGAATTACTCGACTTCTGTTCGATGCTCCCGCGCAGGCTCAAATACCGAAGGGACAGGTCGAAATGGCTGTTGCGGCAGGTGGCCTATCGATACACCCCCAAGGCACTTCTCGATCTGCCAAAACGGGGCTTCAGCATATGGTTGAGCCCCATCCTCAGGCGTGAGCTCAGGGATTGGGCGGAACACCTGCTCAACGAGAAACGACTCGAATCGGAAGGCTTCTTTGATCCCAAGCGGGTACGAAGAGAGTGGCAGCTCCATGTCGATGGCGTGGGCGATTTCAGGGAGGAGCGGCTTTGGTCGATTTTGATGTTTCAGCAATGGCTGGATACCTTCGCTTCATACTGACCATCGATATGTTTTCCTCGGGGGATGCATGAGCGCGATCAAGACTGCCCTCATTGGCTGCGGTACGGTTTGCAACTGGCACCTCGAAGAATTGGTGAGGTTGCGCGAACTGTTCGACGTCAAGACCGTTTGCGATGTCGACGGAAAGAAAGCCAAAGAGGTTGCGCAGCGTTGGGGAGTCGAATATTGGCACGAGGATTACCGGACCGTCTTGCGCGATCCGGATGTCGAATGTCTATGGGTTTTGACGCCACCGTTCAATCACTGCGAAATCAGCGTAGCCGCATTGAATGCGGGAAAACACGTTTTCTGCGAAAAGCCATTGGCGAGAACGTCTGAGCAATGTCGGCAGATTCTTGATGCCTCTCGGGCAAACCGGCATGTGTTCCTGCTCGGGTATCCGATGCGGTTCTCCAGCGATGCGGTAAATCTCAGGGAGCTGGTGCAGAGCGGAGCGGTCGGGCGTCCGGTTGTCTTCCGGGATATGTGGTCCGTGTGCAAGGGATCCGACAGCTTGGCGATTCACGATGCCGATCAAGGAGGCGGCGTGATCTACGAGCATACCCACTGGCTTGATTTCGTCGCATGGACCTTTGGCTATCCCAAGAAAATTTACGCGTCGACGCGAAAGCTCAAGGTCGGACCGACCACGGCGGACGACACCATCATAGCCATTATCGATTTTGCTTCGGGCGATCAGGCGATCTGGTCGGAATCCTGGGCCGCGACCGGATTTGGTTGGGAGCCGTTATGCGTCGGTCGCGGAGGCATTCGGCCGACCTTCGACGTCATCGGCAAGACGGGCGTCATACAGTTCCCGAATTCGCGCGGCGAGAGGGTCCTTAGTCTCTACGACTATGAGGCGCCAGCTGAGCCGATAAGGTCGTGGCACTGGGAAAACGATTGGGGCACGAATGCCGATGCGTTTCCGAACGAGCACCGGCATTTATACGACTGTATTCGCAACGGCGTCGAGCCGAGATGCCAGGCAGCCGACGGGCTGCTTGCCGTGCAGCTGGCCGAAGGCATCATCGAGTCCAGCCATAACGGTATGCCCGTCTCATTGCTATAATCGGCGGTCGCGCCGCCCTGCGCGAGCGTTGTCTTGCAGAGCAGCGGTACCCTACCCTCTGTTGAGGAAACCACGATGCAATGCCAGGAGGCGGCCTGGCCCATGGACCGCAGCAAACAACAATCCCGCAAGGAAGGTGAAGTGATCGACGAAGAAGCCGAACTCCGCCTGATTGCCGCTCCAGTGCGCCGGCCCGTGGAAGGCAAAGCCAAGGAACAGCACATAGGCGGCCGCAAGGAGCGCAGCTTCCGAGAAATAAGCACCCGTCAGCAAGCACAGGATCAAGGCGCATTCGAACAGGGCAGCGCACCAGGCCAGCAGCGATGGAGCTGGAAGCCCCACCGAAGCGATGTAGCCTGCCGTGCCGCCGATGTCCGCGAACTTGAAGATCGCAGCCATGATGAAGACGCCCGCGAAAATCAAACGACCGACGAGGATCGCTACGGTTTTCCAGGAGGATTGAACGGCTTGCGAGGGCATATCTCTCTCCGAGGTGATGTGACCGGCCGGATCAAATCTCCCTTTGATCCGGCGTATGTGGCATCGGCCTCTCCGCCGGGTGCCGGAGTTGCCGCTCGATCTGAGGACGATCGACCCAGCGAAGAACCGACACTCGGTTGACATTTTTCATCGAATGTCACCGAAGGGGAGCGAGCGCGCCCAGGAAACAGCCACCGGTCGACATAAACCCCGTAATCCCTCTGCGGAGCGTCAAGCTCGAGCAAGTCGAGCGCGATTCGGCGCGACACCTTGTGGCGCGCCATCGATTGCGGCTACTAATCTTTTCCTGCCTCTCTTCCCGATATGGACCGATTCCCATCATGCCGACGTCGACACGCGTTCCGGCTCCCGCGAATCTCGGTGGCTTGAAGTGGCGGTGCATCGGCCCGCCGCGTGGCGGGCGCGTCGTTGCCGTCGCGGGCGATCCGACCGACAAGATGGTCGCCTATTTCGGGGCTTGCGCCGGCGGGATCTGGAAGACGATCGACGGTGGCGTCTATTGGCGGTGCGTCTCGGACGGCTTCATGGGAAGCGCCGCGGTCGGCGCCATCGCGGTGGCACGCTCGGACCCGAACGTGATCTATGCCGGCACCGGGGAGACGACCATCCGGCTCGATGTCTCCTATGGCGACGGTGTCTACAGATCGACCGATGCGGGCCGGACTTGGGCGAATGTCGGCCTCAAAGCGACCAAGCACATCGGCCGCATCTGCATCCATCCGCGCGATCCCGACATCGCCTTCGTCGCGGCGCTGGGGGACATTTTCGGCCCCAATGACGAGCGTGGCGTCTTCCGCACGCGGAATGGCGGGAGAAGCTGGGAAAAGGTGCTCCACCGCAGTGCTGATGCCGGCGCGGTCGACCTGTCGCTCGACCCTGATAATCCCCGCATCGTCTTCGCCAGCTTCTGGGAAACGAGGCGCAACTTCTGGAACATATCGAGCGGCGGGCCTGGCAGCGGCCTGTTCCGCTCCACCGACGGCGGCGACACCTGGGAGGAGATTTCGCGGGCGCCCGGGCTGCCGGATGGCCCGCTCGGCAAGCTCGGCGTCAGCATCTCACCGGCGCGGTCCGGCCGCGTCTTTGCGCTCGTCGAGGCGATCGGCGAGAAGACCGGCCTCTACCGCTCCGACGATTATGGCGGGCGCTGGATCCAGGTCTCGTCGAACCGCGATCTGATGCATCGGCCGTGGTATTACGCCCATGTCTTCGCCGATACGCGGGACCCCGAGACGGTGTATGTCGCCAATTACCAGATGTGGAAATCGACCGATGGCGGCTCGGGCTTCTCAGAGATCAACACGCCGCATGGCGATAATCACGATCTGTGGATCGACCCCGTCGACCCCAACCGGCTGGTCCAGGGCAATGACGGGGGCGCCTGCGTATCGTTCAATGGCGGCACGACCTGGTCATCGATCTACAACCAGTCGACCGCCCAGTTCTACCGCATCGACGTCGACAACCAATATCCCTACAAGGTCTACGGAACGCAGCAGGACAACACGTCGATCGCGGTTCCATCGGCGACCGTCTGGGGCGCGATCACGCTCGGCGACTGCAGCTATCCCGGCACTGGCGAGAGCGGCTTCATCGCCGTCCATCCGAAGGACCCCAACATCGTCTATTGCGGCGCAATCGGCTCGAGCCCGGGCGGTGCCGGGGCGCTGCAGCGCTACGATTACCGCACCGGGCAGATCCAGCTCGTCAATGTCTGGCCCGAGGAGTCGACGGGCATAGCGCCGAAGGACCTCAAATATCGCTTCGCGTGGACTTACCCGATCGTCTTCTCGCCCCATGACAGCAACCTGCTCTACGCTGCCGGAAACCACGTCTTCCGGACGCGCGACGAGGGCATGAGCTGGGAGGAGATCTCGCCGGATCTCAGCCTCAACGACGTCACGCGCCAGGGACACTCCGGCGGCGACATCACCCACGAGAGCGCCGGCGCGGAAGTCCATGCGAGCTGCGCCAGCCTGGTCGAATCGATGCATCGCAAGGGCGAGATCTGGGCCTCGACCGATGACGGGCTCGTGCATGTGACCCGCGACGACGGAGCCTCCTGGCGGAACGTCACGCCGCCCGGCATGCCGGCGCTCGCCTATATCGGCTGCGTCGAGATCTCGCCGCATCATCCCGACACGATCTATGTGGCCGCGACCCGCTACAAGCTTGCGGACTATGAGCCCTATCTTTTCCGCAGCACCGATTCGGGCAATAGCTGGCATTCGATCAACGGCGATTTCCCCGCAGGGGAGATCACCCGCGTGGTGCGCGCCGATCCGCTGCGGCAGGGCCTCTTGTTCGCGGGCACCGAGACGGGCGTGTTCTTCACCCTCGACGACGGGCAGAGCTGGGCGCGGCTGCCGGGCGGCCTGCCCGTGGTCCCGGTCTACGATCTCAAGATCAAGGGGGCCGACCTCATCGCCGGCACGCATGGGCGCTCGTTCTGGATCCTCGATGACATCTCCCCTCTGCGCGCATTTGCCGACGGCAACGCCGCGACGCGCCTCATCCCGCCGCGTGCCACGATCCGCAGCCGCATGCGCTTCGGCGCGCTCGGCGGCGCCAAGTACGGCATCTCCTTTGCGCTCGCTTTCGGTATCGGCGGCGGCATCGCCACGGTCGAGAGGCCGGACGGCACGAAGCTCCGCGAGCACCTCGACGTCGGTGAGAATCCACCGAACGGCGTCATCGTGTATTACTGGCTGGGCGACGGCGACCAGGGCCCGGTCGCGCTCGCCTTCCGCGACGCTGAAGGCACCGCGATCGCGACGATGCGCAGCGACGACACCTCGCTGCCCGCGGAGCGGCGGCCTCGCACGCGGCAAGGCCTCAACCGCTACATCTGGGACATGAGGCATAAAGGGCCGGTCAAGATCGACACCTCCCTCGTTTCGCCGAGAAACAAGCCGCTCACCGCCGAGCCGGATCCGCAGGCCGGTCCGCTAACGGTACCGGGCGACTACCGCGTGGAACTGACGGTCGGGTCGTCGACGTCTTCCGCGGATTTCACGATCGTGAAGGACCCGCGCCTCAAGACGCCGCTCGAGGCCCATATGCGCCAGTTCGAATTGCTGCAGGAGCTGACCCAATCGCTCTCGCGGCTCAACGCATCGGTCAACCGCATCCGCCGCCTTACGCGCCAGCTCGGCGCGCTCGCCGATGCCGCGGGCGAGCCTCATGCCGATCTCGCGGACAAGGCGAAGGCAACGACGGCAAGCCTCAAAGCCATCGAGAGCATCCTTGTCGACGTGCACCGCGAGTCGCCGCGCGACGTGCTGCGCCACCCCGCCGGATTGGACGACACGCTCGTCGACCTGATCAACACGGTCGCCATGTCGGATACGTCTCCGACGGCGCCGGCCGATGCCGTCTCGCGCGAGCTCATGACGAAGGTCGAAGGCGAGATCGCGAAGCTCGATGCGCTGCTCTCCGGCGATATCGCCGCAATCAACGCCATGGCGGCCGAGCGTCGGGTTGCGCATGTCGCCAGCTGATGCGAGGGGCGGCTCGATCAGGTGGTTGCTTGCGCGGGTCGCGAATGATCCAGCGCCTCTTGACACGAGCAAGGGGTTCGAGGAGCAATTGTGATCGGGTCCATGACTTGCGGCGCGACGCCCATCGATACCGCCTTGTTGAACCAAGGAGATAGAAGTGGATTTCATCGAGAGCCTGTTCGGAATCGCGCCTGATGGCGGCGATGGCTCCCTCGAGACCCTGTTGATCGGCGCGATCGTCGTCGTGGCAGTCATGTTCGCGTTCCGCCGGCGCATCATCGCCGGACTCTCGCGAAGAATGAGCCCTCGCTGACCTGCGCTCGCGCTACACCCTCACTCCCGCTCGATGGTGTCTGGCGGCTTCGCATTACGGGGACATGATACACGTTGCGCGATCTCATGTTTCGACGCTTATTGAGCTTGGCGCGTCTTTCTCGCATTGTCGTTCTCGACGTTCCCATCGCGTAACGCAGCGCGGCAAGCGGCAGCAGGTGCTTTTCACGGATCAAACGCGTCCGTCCGAAAAGAACGAGATGAGCGCAGGCGCGAGTACGTCGACCGACACGTCGTGAGCCTGGCCGGCTAGACTTTGGTGCGAGCCGTTTCGGACAGCTCCAACAATCGTCTCAGCCGCCTGCCGCATGAATGGCGGGCTCAACCCCCCTCCCAGAACGAGGACTGGAGCCGTGATAGGCCGGATCCGTTCAACGGGAACCGCGCCGCCATGAGCGTCGCCCATGACCGCAGAGTCATGCGCAAGGCTCGCCGCCATTGCTTTCAGCCCAGGCCACATCGGAGCGTGGCGCATCTGATCGACCATCTGTGACGGCACGCCGACATGGCCCAGGAACAGTGCAACGGCGCCATCCGAGTCTCCAGCCGCAAGAAGTTCGCGCAGGCGGCGTTCGTAGGATACCGAGCGCGCCTGCGCGTCGGCATCGATGCTGAAGGGCGGCTCATACAATGCGAGCTTTGCGATCTTCAGACCGCTGGCTGCGGCTTCGAGCGCCAAGGCGGCGCCGGACGACATGCCGAAGACCGACGCTGCCCCGTCGGCCGCCGCCAGCAGCGCCTCCAGATCTTCGACTTCTCGTGCGGCATCATATGGCGGAGTCTCGGTGCTGTCTCCTCGGCCGCGGCGATCATAGGCGAACACCGTGAAGTGACTGGCAAGCAGCCTTGCAAGCGGCACGCCGGAAGCTTTGCCTCGGCGATCGTTGAAGGCACCCCCGACGAGAATGACAGGCGCGCCAGATCCCAGGCGTTCGTACGCGATCCGGGTCCCGTCCCGAGACGTGACGAAGCGGACACCCGCAGATGCGGGCTTTGTGGCAATGTCGTTCATGGAGCTTCTCCTGATGGGTCGATGGTGTTTCAAAACTGATGCTGGAGCACCTTCGACCTCCACCAGAGCGGAACGTATTGAGGGTCTGTCCGGAGGCGGAACGCGAAACGTCCAGGCGCCGCGAAGACTCGCGATAGCTCCAGCTCTCTGGCTTCCGCGCATTCAGCTTCAACGACGTGGGTCATCGAGCTTTCCTTCTTTGATTTTGTCGAGGACCCCGTCGATCCTGGCGAAGCGGCCTTCCCAGAGGCGGCGGTACGCTTCGAGCCAATCATTCACCTCCTCGAGGGGTGCGAGCCTCAAGCGACTAGGCCTTCTTTGCGCATCGCGTTCTCTCGAAACCAACCCTGCTTTCTCAAGGACCCCGATATGCTTCGAGACCGCACGAACCGTCATGTCAAAGGGAGTGGCCAGTTCGCCGACCGACGCGTCACCCAATGCCAGCCGCGCCAAGATCGCCCGGCGCGTCGGGTCTGCCAGGGCCGCAAAGGTGTTGCTGAGATTGTCGGCCATTGTGGATCCGATTAGTTCTGGAACTAGTCGGTTCTATAACGGCCAAGATGCGATGTCAACGGGCTGGACGTCGCCGCTCCCAGATGTTTGAACGAGACGATTGGATTCGCGCCGTCGCCCGCCGATGGGAATCCTTTTGCGGACCAGCTTCGTCTCTTGGGTATGGGCCTGTCGTCGGCAGGCGCGCAACCCCAGAGGGAACCATCATGAAACTCTACACATTCCCGGCCTCCTATAGCGGACGAAAGGTCCTCGCCGTCGTCGATCACCTGGCCCTCGACGTCAGCATCGAGCGTCTCGACGGCCAGGCAGGCGACCATCGCAAACCCGCCTATCTCGCCCTCAATCCCAATGGGCTGGCTCCGACGCTGGTCGACGGCTCATTCGTGCTGTGGGAGTCGAACGCAATCATGCAATACCTCGCGGACAAGGCGGGCAGCGACGCGCTCTTCCCGCGCGATCCGCGCAAGCGGGCCGATATCGTGCGCTGGCAATGCTGGGAGCTCGCCCATTTCAACAAGGCGTTCGGCGCGATCGCCTTCGAAACCGTCGCCAAGCCGGCGTTGGGCTTCGGGCCCACCGACGAAGCTCTCGTTGCCAGGGCACAGCGCGATCTCTCCAGATTTGCGCCCGTGCTCGAAAGCCATCTCGCGGCCAGGCGGCATATGGTCGGCGAGGCCGTCACGATCGCCGACTATTCGGTCGCCGCGCTCGAAGGCTACCGCAACGCCATTGCCTTCGATTGGTCCCCCTTCCCCAATATCGGAGCCTATTTCAATCGCATGCATGAGCGTTGGCCGCTGCCTACGCAGTCAGCGGAACTCCGCCAGGACATCAAAGCCGCGTGAGCTGAAGCCTCGAAAGCCCGGCACGGTATGATCGGAATTGCGGAGCTCGCGAAAGGCGCCACAGCGCGCCTTCCGCGACGCCGCGAAGAGCAAACGATGTATTGACTGCTATCGACACTTTCGGCGCCTCACGACGCGCTTTTGGCGGCAGGGGGCAATCCCGGCAAATACCATCAACGCGGCGCCCGATCGCGGAAAGCCAGCCCGAACTCGACTGCTCTTGACGTGCTCCCCTGAATTCAGGCCGTCGATGGAACCGGCCGGACTGCACCCATTATTGGCATCAATCGGTCGATTTTCGAGATCTTCAGAGAGAACGGCGTCATCAGATTCGACGCATAAAATACCGTCACCTCAGCGCCTACGGTCAATGCTTTTGCGGAGCCCTCTTCTTCAGCTGGTCGACACGCGAAAGGAACAGTCCGAGAATTGGCGAGGTGTTGGTCTTGTTGTAGCCGATGACGAGATCGATCGTCGGTGCCTCGCCATCGAGCGGACGGCTGGTCACGGACCATGGCAGGAAGTTCTTCGCATAGGCGGGCAGGAGCGCCACGCCCCCGGTCGATGCGATCAGCGACATCGCCATCGCCAGATTGTCGACCCTGTGCACTGGCCGGAGATCCATCCCCGATCGTTTCAGGTAGTCATCTATGACCACCCGGAGCGTGGGGGCCGTGTTCGACATGCCGATGAATATCTCACCCGCGATGTCTTGCAGCGCGACGGCGTTCTGCGACACCAGGCGATGATCGCTCGGCATGGCGACGAGAAGCGGCTCCTTGACGATGACCGTATAGTCCAGGTCGGGCATTTGCACTTCTGGACGCATGAAGGCCAAGTCGAGCTTCCCCCTCAGCAGAGCCTGCGCAAGGTCGGGAGAATACTGGCTGGAGACCGAGACCTCGATATTGGGCAGTTCGTCTCGAAGGATGCGCATGGCCTCCGGAAGCCAATCCATCTCTTGTCCAGTCAAAAATCCGAGGGCAAAGGTTGGTTTGGCGGGGTGAGCGGCCCGGCGCGCCGCCTCAATGGCTGCCTCGACCTGCACCAGCGCCAGCCGCGCATGGTCGAGAAAGGCCCGCCCGGCGGCGGTCAATTCGATGCCGTGCACGCTGCGGCTCATAAGCTGAACGCCGACCTCATATTCGAGATCGCGGATTTGCCGGCTGAGGGAAGGTTGCGCGGTGTGCAGCCGTTTCTCGGCCGCGAGCGTCAGGCTGCCCTCCTCGGCGACCGCGACGAAATAGCGAAGGTGCCGTAGCTCCATGGCGGCTTCCATATCTCCAAGGCATGCCCCCCTGCTTACAAAGTCTTTTGCGCAGGCGCCAGGGGTTCCCACTTAGCCCACAGTGGAAGCGCCCTCGGGAGACATCCGTGGGCCTCATCAGCTTCCCGGCGTTGCCATCCATGCTCCGCCGGTAGGAAGCGCGAAATCGTGAGGAACCAGAAAATGAGCAACCCAGTCGTATTGATCACCGGCGCTTTGACCGGCATCGGGCGCGCCGCCGCCGTCGCCTTCGCCAAGAAGGGCGCGAAGGTGGTCGTTGCCGGCCGGCGTGATGAGGCCGGCAAGGCGCTCGCCAAGGAGCTGCGCTCTTTCGGTTCGGAGGCCGAGTTCATCAACGCCGACGTCCGCAAGGAAGGTGACGTCCGCGCTCTGGTCGACAAGACCGTCGCGCGGTTTGGCCGTCTCGACGTCGCCGTGAACAATGCCGGCACCGAAGGCCAGGTTGGCTCGATCACGGACCAGACCGCGGAAAGCTATGCCGCGACGTTCGACACGAATGTTCTCGGCGTGATCTTGAGCATGAAGCACGAAGTGCGCGTCATGCAAGGACAGGGCAGCGGCAGCATTATCAACATCTCCTCGACCTACGGGCACGAGGGTGCGGCGGGGGCCTCTATCTATGTCGGCAGCAAGCACGCCGTCGAAGGCATCACCAAGTCGGTGGCGCTCGAGATCGCCAAGTCGGGCATCCGTGTGAACGGCGTGGCGCCTGGGCCTACGGATACTGGCATGTTGACCCGCTTTACGGGCACGCCGGAGAACAAGGCGGCTCTGGTGACGAGTGTTCCGATGGGTCGCCTTGGCCTATCGGAGGAGCTTGCCGACGCGATCGTCTTCATCGCGTCGAACGAAGCTTCATTCATCACCGGCCATATCCTCAACGTCGACGGCGGCAAGACCGCTAACTGATCCTGTCCGGGCGCGGAGGTTTGCTCCGCGCCCGGTTGAGGGGCGGTCTTCCCGAGGCACCCTTCTCCCAGCTTTCGCTGCGTCCGGACGCCGCCCGCTTTCGACCGCTTCGCATGTCGGCTTGAGCGCCAGCGCCAGAGGGAATCTCAATGACCCAGCACAGTCACCAGACCGCGCCGACGCAGTTCGTGGACGCGGCTGGTGTTCGGTTCGCTTACCGACGCTTCGGCAAATCGGGTGGCGTGCCGCTCGTCTTCAACATGCATTTCACCGGCACGATGGATCATTGGGATCCGGCGGTGACGGACGCCCTCGCGGCGACGCGGGAAGTGATCCTGTTCAATAACGCGGGCATTTCCGGCACGAGCGGCGAGGTACCAGCCTCGATCGAGGAGATGGCGGCTAACGCGGTGGCGTTTATCAAGGCGCTGGGCCTGAAAACGGTCGATGTGCTCGGCTTTTCGATCGGCGGCTTCGTCGCGCAGGAAATTGCGTTGCAGGAGCCCGCTCTGGCCAGGCGCCTGATCCTGGTCGGCACGGGGCCGCGCGGCGGTCAAGGCATGGCCACCCTCACGCCCGAGGCGCAGCAGATCTTCGGCGCCACCTATGATGTGCCAGACGAGATCTGGCTCGCCGTCCACTTCACGCCGTCGGCGCCAAGCCAGGCGGCGGGCCGTGAGTTTCTCAAGCGCTTCCGGCTGCGCACCGATAACCGCAATCCAGAGGTGAACGAGGCGGTCGCGCCCGCCCAGCTCGAGGCGATCGCCAAGTGGGGCGCGTCAAGCGCCGGATGCGATTATCTCAAGGCCATTCGCCAGCCGACGCTGGTGGTGAACGGCATCCACGACGTCATCATCTACTCGATCAACTCTTTCATTCTCGCGCGGCATCTCCCGGCCGCTCAGCTGATCCTCTATCCGGACGCCAATCACGGCTCGCAGTTCCAGTATCCGGAGCTGTTCGTCCGGCACGTGTCGACGTTCCTTGACGCCTGACGCGAATCCACTCCCCGAAAAAAGGCAAGTGCCATGTCATCGCAGCCGAAGACCATCAAGATTCCCGGCCCGGATCATCCGATCACGATCGAGCGCAACCGCAATCGGGTCGTGGTCAAGGTCGCGGGTCGCGTCGTCGCCGATACGCGGGACGCGCTGACGCTGCGGGAAGCGAGCTACGCGCCGGTCGACTACATCCCGCGCAAGGACGTCGACATGATGCTCCTCGAGCGGACCGACCAAGAGACCTACTGCCCCTACAAGGGCGAGTGCGCGTATTTCAGCGTCCCGTCCGGAGGCGCTCGTTCGGCCAACGCGGTGTGGACCTACGAAGCGCCGTATGAGGCGGTCGCGTCGATCAAGGACCATCTCGCCTTTTATCCGGACCGTGTCGACGAGACCTAACCGACGCGGACAGCCTGGCTTCGTGGAAGCGCCGACGATTTTCTCGGCCGACGCCGAAACTGCGGACCACACATATCGTCAAGGATTGAGCCATGACTACACCCGTTGTTTTGATCACCGGCGCTTTGACCGGCATCGGCCGAGCCACCGCAATCGCGTTCGCTAAGGAAGGGGCCCGGTTAGTCGTCTCGGGTCGCAAGGAAGCGGAAGGGAAAGCGCTGTTGCGCGGGCTCGGCGCAGAGGCGGAGTTCGTCCTCGCGGATGTTCGGCACGAGAGAGACATAAGCAATCTCGTCGACGCGGCGGTCGCGCGCTTCGGTCGGCTTGACGTCGCCATCAACAACGCCGGCACGGAAGGCAAGCCGGGACCGTTGACCGACGTGTCCATGGAAACATACAGCGCGATGTTCGATACCAACGTCCTCGGCGTCGTCCTCAGCCTGAAGCATGAGCTGCGACTCATGCAGGCACAGGGCAGCGGCAGCATCGTCAATATCTCCTCGACGATGGGCGAGCGCGGGGCCGCGAACCTTTCGCTCTACACCGGAAGCAAGCATGCCGTCGAAGGGATCACGAAGTCAGCGGCGCTGGAGGGGGCTGCTTACGGCGTCCGCGTCAATGCCGTGGCGCCGGGGCCGACCGAAACGGCAATGCTCGATCGTCTTACCGGACCCGTCGAGAAGAAAGCGGCGTATTTCGCGGCCGTTCCGCTGAAGCGGGGTGCGGCGCCGGCCGAGATCGCCGACACGATCGTTTTCGTCGCGTCCGGCAAAGCGGCCTACATCACCGGCCAGGTCATTCGGGTCAACGGAGGCAAGACGGCCAGCTGATAGCGGCCGCCGAAGCGTTCACCATCGCCCGTTGGAGCATATCCATGAGTCTCCTGTTTTCTCCGATCCGCCTGCGCAACCTGACCGTGCCCAACCGCATCGTCGTCTCGCCGATGTGCCAGTACGTCGCCAAGGAGGGCAGAGCGACGTCCTGGCACCTGATCCACCTGGGCAGCATGGCGCTGTCGGGCGCCGGCTTGCTGTGTATCGAAGCGACCGCGGTCGAGGCGGAAGGCCGCATCACCGCCGGGGATCTCGGCCTGTGGAACGACGCGACCGAGGCTGCGCTGCAGCCGGTGCTCGCGGCGATCCGCCAGAACTCGAATATCGGCGTGATCATGCAGCTGGCCCACGCCGGGCGCAAAGCATCCAGCAAGGTGCCCTGGGAAGGCGGGCAGCTGGTTCCGGTGTCTGCCGGCGGGTGGGTGCCGGTGGCGCCCTCGGCACTGCCGCAGAAGGATGGCGAGCCGGCGCCCGCCGCGCTCGACGCCGCAGGGATGCAGCGTATCCGCGAGTCGTTCGCGGCATCCGCCAGGCGGGCTATGCGCCTCGGACTGGACGGGATCGAAATCCACGGCGCGCACGGCTATCTGCTGCACGAATTTCTCTCGCCGACCTCCAACCAGCGCACCGATCAGTACGGCGGATCACTCGAAAACCGCATGCGCTTTCCGCTCGAGGTGTTCGATGCCATCCGCGCCGAGGTGCCGGCGGACAAGCCCGTCGGCGTCAAGGTTTCCGCGACCGACTGGATCGAGGGCGGCTGGGACGTGGAGCAGACCATCGCCTTCGCCCGGGAGCTGAAGCAGCGCGGCGTGGACTGGATCAGCGTATCCTCGGGCGGCATCTCGCCGCTGCAGAAAATAACCCAGGGACCCGGCTATCAGGTCCCGTTCGCGCAGGCGGTGAAGGAGGCGACGGGGGTCAATACCATTGCGGTCGGCCTGATCACCCGAGCGCAGCAGGCCGAACAGGTGCTCGCCGGCGGCCAGGCGGACCAGGTCGCGCTGGCTCGCGCCATGCTCTACGACCCCCGTTGGGGCTGGCACGCCGCAGCGGAACTCGGCGCCACCATCGACGACGCGCCGCCTTCGTACTGGCGGGCGCCGCCACATGAGCACAGCGCGTTGTTCGGACAGGCGAAGTATGGGGCGCGGTGAGATGGCAACACATTGTCACGTGTTTCGCTTCCGCATCACCCCTTCTTGCATCCGCCGACGCCCATCGGATCACCGGCGACACCCTACGGGCATACCGCGGCTCGCAGCTCTGATCCCGAGGATAAGGAGGCAAGTCGATGATCTTCGACCATCGCATATACAACATCAAACCGAACCGGCTCGCAAAATTTCTCGAAACCTATGAGCGACTGGCGTTGCCCCTGCAGCGTAAGTATCTCGGAGAGCCTTACGGCTTTTTCGCCACGCATATCGGGCCCATGAGTCGCGTCGTGCATCTCTGGCAAAATGAGAGCTTGGCGGACCGGGAGCGGCGTCGCGACGCGATGGAGGCGGATCCCGAGTGGCAGGCCTACCGGCGCATCGCGCTGGAGGAAGATACGCTCGTCGACATGGAAAACCAGATCCTGAAGCCGGTGCCGTTCTTCGTCCCGCGCTGATCGACCGGCGTGTGGATCGCGCCCGTTCGACTTGCGCAGGAGATACGACGCGGCTGGCCGGCGTCGAACGACGTTCTCGCCTCCGGGGAGGTATTGATGGTTGAAGGAACTACTGTCGTGCCGATCGACAAGGATCCAGGCGCGGGCACGTCGCCGAAGCGCGCCGGCTTCGCCCTCGGCCGGCGCGCCAGCCTGTTCGTGTCCGCCAGCGTGGTCGCCCACACGCTCTGGACCAGCGCCGCGCCGGCGATGGCCTATCGGCTCTATGCTGATGAATGGCACTTGAATCACACCGTGACGACCGAGATCTTCGCTATCTATCCGGTCGTCGTCGTCCTGACCCTGATCGGCTTCGGCGACATCTCCGATCATATCGGCCGGCGCGCCACGATGCTGATGGGACTTGGCGCCTCGCTCGCCGGCACTCTGCTGTTCGCGGTGGCGCCGGACGTCCTGTGGCTCTTCGCGGCCCGGGCCCTGATGGGCGTCGGCGTCGGCCTCACCGCGGGACCTTCGACCGCCGCTGTCGTGGAATTCGCTACGGCAGGTCCCGCGGGAAATTCGTCGCAGCGCGCAGCCTTGATCGCGACGGTGGCGCAGGCTGCAGGCTTCGCCGCTGCCTTGCTGCTCGGCGGCGCGCTGATCGCCTATGCGCCGTGGCCGACCCGGCTTTCGTTCTGGGTTCTGGCTATGTTGCTGGCGCTCCTCCTCGTCGCGACATGGTTCCTGCCGCGCCACATGGCGACTGGCACGGGCATGGTCTGGCGCCCGCGCCTGCCGTTCGTGCCCAGCAAGGTGCGCAAGGCCTTCGCGACCGCCTCGGTCGCGATGATGACGGCCTACACGCACGGCGTGCTGATCCTCTCGCTCGGCGGCCAGGTCGCCCACGACCTCATCGGGTCACCGAACGCCCTGCTCAACGGCGCCGTCCTGTCGCTGTTCGCGATCGTCTCCGGCGCCGTCAGCATTGTCGCGCGACCACTCACCGCCCGGACAGCGATGACGCTCGGCGCCTTCGCCTCCGCTACGGGGATGGGGCTGCTCGCCCTGGCGGTCGCACTGCATGGCCTGCCCGCCTTCCTGCTGGCCACCGCCATGGCTGGGGCGGGATACAGCCTGCTTTTCCTCAGCGCGCTGCAGGTGATCAACGCAGCAGCGCCAGCGCAGCAGCGCGGCGCCGTGCTCTCCGCCCTCTATCTGCTGGCCTATCTGTCGCTGGGAATGGTCGCCATCATCCTGGGCATCGTGGCGACCGGTTGGGGGCTTCGCCTGGCCGTCGATCTGGGTGCGGGCGTCATCGCCCTCCTCAGCCTCGCCACACTCGCGCTCGCGAGCGCGATGCGGGCGTCTGCCTGCCCTCCCTTCCGCCTGGCGCCCGACTGCGCCTGTTCCAACCCGTGAGGTCAATCATGCCCGAGGCACTCAAGCTGTATCACTCGCCGGCATCCCCCAATTCGAGACGCGTGCGCATGTTCCTCGCCGAGAAGGGCATCTCCCTGCCGCTCGTCTCCATCGATCTCGCGGCGGGAGAGCAACATGGCGACGCCTATCGCGCGATTAATCCTCGCCGCGTCGTTCCGACTCTCGTGCTCGAAGACGGCACGGCGGTCGGCGAGGTCCTGGCCATCTGGCGCTATCTGGAGGAGGCTTACCCCGCGACGCCACTGCTCGGCACGACACCGAAAGACAAAGCCCTGGTGACGATGTGGGAGCGGCGCGCCGAGCTGGAAGGCTTCGCCTCCGTGATGGAGGGCGTGCGCAACGCCGCGCCAAGGTTGGCGGGTCGCGCGCTCGCGGGGCCGCACGACTACGCACAGATTCCGGAACTGGTCGAGCGCAGCAAGCACCGGGTCGCAAACTTCTACAGCGACATGGATGCGAGGCTGGCGGAAGTTCCCTTCATCGCGGGCGAGAATTTTTCCGCGGCCGACATCACCACCTTGGTGACGGTCGATTTCGCGACCCGCGCACTCAACATGCCCATCCCTGAGGAAAGCGGTGCGCTCAGGCGCTGGTACGACACCGTCGCGGCAAGACCGGGCGCAACCGCGTAGGAGGCTTGTATGAGCAAAACCACACCGGAGCAAAACCGCTGCGACGACTAAGAGAACCGCGCGGCGGGCGCCGTCAGTGCGCGGCGCCGTCGCCCGCGGGCTTGGCGTCCGGCGCCAGCGCCAGCTCTGCGTCGGCGGCCACATAGCGGACATAGCGGTAGTCGCGGATGAAGCTGATCCGGCCGTCGCGCCACTCGAGCCACATCATGTAGCTGGGCTTCGGAGCGGCGCGGTCTTCGAAGACCGCGATCACCTCCCGGCCCTCGAGCCAGGCTGGGGCGAGCCACAGGCCATCGATCTTGGCGTAGATGGTGAAGAACGAACCGACATCCGCGGAGCCGACGCGAAGCGGGTGCGCGGACTGAATGAGTTTCACGTCGTCGGAGAGGAGCGCCCGCAGGCCGTCCCAGTCCCGCTGGTTGAAGAGCACGACATAGCGCGCCACCGCGGCGGACGCCGGCCGCGCGTCCGGAAGCGGGCCGGCTTGCGCGTTGATCTCCCGAAGACGCGCGCGACCCCGCGCCAGATGGCCCTTCACGGCGTCGACCGTGAGGTCGAGGAGGGCGGCGATCTCTGTCAGCTGCTCGTCGAGCACGTCCTTCAGGATGACGACGCTCCGCTGGAGGGTCGGGAGCTCCACAAAGCGCGACACCGCGGTCTTGACCGCTTCCTGGCGCATCAGCATCTCCACGGGGTCGGGGCTTGCCTGGTCGGCGACGTCCGAGGCGGCGTCAATCGGCTCGGCCATGCGCACCGCCCGGCTGCGCAGCAGGTCGAGGGCGCGGTTATGGGCGATCCGGAACAGCCAGGGGCGAAGCGGCGGCATCTCCTCCAAATCCTGCAACGCCACGAAAGCCCGGGCGAACGTGTCCTGCACGACGTCCTCGCCGTCGATGACCGATCCCATGAGACGCGCGCAATAGCGGTGCAGCTCGGGCCGCAGCTCGTCGGCCAGGGCGAGGAGCTGCGCCCGGCGGTCGCCGTTCGGCGGGGGCCGTCCTGCGCTCAAGCCGCCGCTCCCTCGAGGATCGTGACTCCCGTGTCGCCCTTGAGCCCGAAGGCGACGCCCTCGGCATATTTCGGGTCCTCCAGCACGGAAACAACCTTCTCGCCGAATTCCCGGGGCGGCATCGGCCCGGGGAAGCGGGCCAGGAATTCTTCGGCCCGATGCCCATGGCGCGCGCATAGGCGTTGGCGCCCGCGTCGCCGACGCCGGTGCCGCCGACCATCTGCAGCGGCAGGATCGCCTGGAAGCGGATCCCGAGGCCCTTCTGCTCCGAGACGGCGTTGGCGTACCTGGCCATGAACCAGAGCATGCGCTTGGCGCCGGCATAGCCGCCGGAGAGCGGCGATCCGGTCTGGCCCGCGCCGCTCGATCCCACCAGGACGCGGCTTCCATGCTTGAGCGGCAGGTTGAGCGCCGCCTGCAGCCAATAGAGTCCGGCCTTCACGTCGGTCTCCCAGGGCGCGGTGAAGTCCGCCCAGCTCAGCTGGTCCAACCGACCCATCCGCGGCTTCGTGCCGGCGTTCAGCGCCAGGATTTCCGGGCGGATCTCGGCGAGGATGCGGTGGGCGGCGGTCTCATCCGTCACGTCGGCGCAGCTCGTGGCGACACCCAGCCGGGCGCGGACGGATTCGAGCGCGTCGGCGTCGCGGGCGACGACCGTCACCCTGGCGCCGTGCGCGACCAGGGCCTCGACCAGTCCCAGCCCAAGGCCACGGCTTCCGCCGGTGACAACGACATTCTTGTCTTTGAGGCTCATCAGTGCTGCTCCAGTGTCTAGCTGTAGCTAAGACGATCGAGGCTCGGAAAAGGAGTTAATCAACGCCGCCGCGAGCGCCCGCGGTGGCGCCGGCGACGCCAAGCTGGCGTAGCGACAAGAAGGAGAGAAACGATGACCGACCACAAGACCGGAACACGTGAAGAGCGGCTTGCGGCCCGGCTGGAGCTGCTCGAGGCCGAGCAGGAGCTGACGCGGTGTAGCGATGAGCTGGCGCGGCAGCGGGAGCTGCCTGGGTTCGAATCGACAAGGAGTAGCGCTTCGAGACCGACGAGGGCACAGCGTCCCTCACCGATCTCTCAGAGGACGCTCGCAGCGCCTCATCTACCACTTCATGTTCGGGCCCAAGTACATCGCAGGCTGTCCGTGCTGCTCGTCGATCGCGGACGGCTTCGTCGTCCGCCTCGCGAATCACGACGGCACGCTCTGTGCGGTGTCGCGGGCTCCGCTCGCGAAACTGCAGGCGTACAAGCGGCGGATGGGCTGGAGCTTCCTCATCACCGGTTGCGATGGGCAGGATCAACGTAAGCATCCGGCGGACACACTGCCGGACGCTTACGCGGGGAACGCCGTATCGAGCGCGATCTGCCGCCCGTTGATCCAGGCGATGGTCAATCCCAGCGCCTTGCCGCCCGCGAGGGCCGCTTCGACGATTTGCTCGTGGAGTCGACGAGGGTCTCGGGGCCGCTACCCACCGCGGAGACTCGCCTAGGCCGGCGGACGGCTCTCACCTTTCCGCTGCTTCCTCCTCCGCAGAAGAATTGATCGCCGCCATCGGATTCCAGCCCCGACACGCCCACTCCGGGCGGCATCTCAAGCCTCTCCAGGACCTCTCCCGTTTCAGGGTCGACTCGCCTCACATCGCTGTCGTCACCTTCCCAGGTGCCGTGCCAGAGCTCGCCGTCGATCCAGGTGACCCCGGTGACGACGCGGTTGGACTCGATGGTGCGAAGAATAGCCCCCGTTTGCGGATCGACTTGATGGATCTTCCGGCCCCTATGCTGCCCCACCCAGAGCGTCCCTTCGGCCCAGGCGAGCCCCGAGTCACCGCCGCCGCCGGGCGCCGGGATCGTCGCGAGCACATGGCCGGTCTTCGGATCGATCTTCTGGATGCGATCCTCGGCGATCTGAAACAGGTGCTGGCCGTCGAAGGCCGTTCCTGCATGCGCGGCGACATCGATCGAGCGCAGCACCTTCCCACTCGCCGGATCGAAGGCGTTCAGCGTGTCTCCGGCGGCAAACCAGACATGCTGACCGTCAAAGGTAACCCCATTCACCTGGTCGACACCCGGAAAGGGTCCATATTCACGGAGGATTTCGGCTGCTGATCGTTTCATGTTTCCATCCTAGTCGCTCGGTAGCGGACCGGGGAGTAACAAGATTGTCGGGAATCCCGGCACGGGCGGGGTCAACCAACGACGCGCTCGCCCGCGACCGAACCACTGCACCTTGCCTGCCGCCGCAAGCGAATCGAGCGCCCGCTGCACGGTGCGCGGGCTGGATCCAAGCGCAATCGCCAAGGCCGAGCTCGACCACGACTCCCCGTCGGCGAGGAAGGCGAGCACCGCCGCATGCTGCTCTTCGACGGGCGGCGCCAGCACGACGACCTCGCCTGCGCGGCGCGGCGCCAGCGCAAAGCCTCGCTTCGTCGCGCTCACATCTGCCAGCGTCCGCAGCTCCGCGCGAAGCCGTCCGACTTCGACCCGCAACCGTGCGCGATGCGATTCATCGGCGTGCTTCGCCCGGAAGGCGCGTGCGACGAGCGTGCTCCTCGGCATGTCTCCGGGCCAGGCTTCACCCAGCGCGCGTGCAAGCGCGAACAATACCGGGCGCGTCGCGAGGGAGACCACCGTGCGTGCGTCACGCACGACATAACGGCACGCGTCCACGACGAGCGCCTTCGACGCCAGTAGCGCTTCCACATCCTCGAGCAGGAGGAGTCGCTCCTCGCCATGCGCAATCAGGCGCGCCGCGGGCGTGTTCAGGACGAGGGATGCGCTTTCGACCTCCATCGTCAGCGCAGGGATATCTGCGTCGCGCGCGGCGCGCTCCGCCCGAGCGAGCGCAGCGCGCGCCGTCTTCGTCCGGAGGCGTCGCATGGCGATCCCCGCAACCACCAGCTCGTGGGCGGCCCTCGACGCGGGCGGGAAGGGCACGGGGTCGAGCTCGGCGAGCACACGCTCGGCCTCGTCGAGGCGCCCGATCAGGAGGAGACGCCGGACCTCGAGATTCCGCGCATGCGCGGCATTCACCCGGTCGCCATGCGCTTCGAGTGTCGCCCGCGCAGCGTCGAGCGCCTTCGCAGGCCAGCCCAGGTCGCGCGAGACGAGTGCGATCTCGGCCTCGGCGACGACACACCTCGCACGGGCCACGGCCTCTTTCGGACCGAAGGCGCGCGCAGCACTTCGCAGGAGAGCCTTTGCTCGAACGAGATCGCCGAGCTGTGCCATCGCGATGCCTCGCAGCGCCAGCGCAGGCGCGTCGTCGCGCAGGGCGACCCGCTTCAATGCGCCGAGGGGATCACCTGCCGCGAGCGCGCGCGCCGCAGCCGTGATCAGCGAGTCCATCGGAATCCCGTCACACTTGTCACTCTCACCATTCGATATCCGGTCCTAATCTATTTCAGGACCAACAAACCAGCATCTCAACAAACAGGGGCTCAACTATGCGGAATCAAGTCGTTTCGCCCGAGGAATGGCTGAAGGCGCGCCTTGAACTGCTCGCTGCCGAGAAGGAATTCACGCGCCAACGTTAGCGCCTACAAGGAGCGCATGGGTGGAGCTTTCCATGGGTGTCGTCCCATGGGAGCGATTATAATTTCGACTACCACGTGTCTTTTACGCCCGAAGAGTTAGCTGCGGGCAAGGCATGCTACAACTATGAAGTTCGGTCGATTGGCGCGTCGGACGAGCAGGGAATCAGCGTTTTCTACGCGGATGAGAGGGGCAAGGTGTTCCACACCCATTCCTGCCACGGGCGCGGCATCGACATGGTCAATGGCGCCTACCAGTTCCTCGACCTCCAATACGACCGCCTTCGGCGCAGCCGCCCTAGTTCGCAATTGCTCCAACTGTCGCAACCATGGAGGATACCGATGCAAGAGGCCCTCGTCGTCCGCCGCGAGACGCACATCCCGGCGCCGCCCGCCGCGGTGTTCGCCCTCCTGACCGATCCGGAGAAGATCCTGGGCTGGATGGGAACGGAGGCGCAGGTCGAGCCGCAGCCCGGCGGGCTCTATCTCGTCAATGTCACCGGGGCTCGCGCCGCCCGCGGCTCCTTCCGCGAGGTGGTGCCGGTGCACCGCCTGGCCTACAGCTTCGGCTGGGACGGCAGCGAGGAGGTGCCGCCGGGGTCGAGCCTGATCGAGATCGACCTGCTCGAGCAGCCGGACGGAACGCTGCTGCGCCTGACCCACACCGGCTTGCCTAATGCCAATCAATGCGCCGGCCATGCGGAAGGCTGGGCGCATTACCTCGGCCGGCTGGCCGAGGTTGCAGCCGGGCGCAACCCGGGCCCGGACCCCTTTCGCGGCCGCACCGGCTAGTGTGGTGAATTTGAAGTTCAATGGCGAAGGCCGGCTCGCAGGCGTGTCGAACGCGGCCTCATCGAGGATTGAACCGTACTAGCGCCGGCGTCGGGGCCAGGATAGATCGGCGGGGCCGGCTGCGCATCGCCGCGCCGCGGATGACAAGTGAGGGGCCGTGGCCGCATGATAGCGGCATGGATCTGCCCGCGCCTCTCGCCTGGCTGGTGGACGAGGCCGGCGCCTCGCCCGGCGCCGACCGGTTCCTGGCCGAGCTCGGCGGCCGGCTGCTGGCCGACGGCCTGCCGCTGGCCGGCGGCGCCCTGACGCTCGCGGTGCCGCATCCGATCATCGCCCGCCGCACCTGGCTTTGGCGAGCGGAGACCGGGGCGGTGATCGAGGCGCTGGGCTTCGCCGGCGGTCCGCTCAGCCAAGCCGGGCGCGACTGGCTGGCCGAGATTGGCCCGATGCAGGAGGACACGGTTGGCTCGGCGCCGGATAGTCCGGTGCTGGGCTGGGCCGGGACCCGGCCGTTCGGCCCCGCCGAGCATGGCCGGCTGCGCCAGGCCGTGCGCTTCGCCGCGGCGCCCCTAGCCGCTCTGGCCGCGCGGGCGGCGCTGGCAGCGCTGCTCGAGGCCTATCTCGGCCGGCGCAGTGCCGCTCGGGTGAAGGCCGGCGCGCTGCGCCGCGGCACCGGAGAGACCATCCGCGCTGCGCTGCTCTATGCCGATCTGCGCGACTTCACCGCCCTGTCCGAGGCGACGGAGCCCGCGACGATGATTGCCGCCCTCGACGCCTGGTTCGACCGCGTCGCCGGGGCGGTGCACGCCTTCGGGGGCGAGGTGCTGAAGTTCATCGGCGACGGCGTGCTGGCGATTTTCCCGGTCACCGGCGCGCCGGCCGAGGCCTGCGAGGCGGCGCTGCGCGCTGTCGTCGCCGCCCGCGCCGGCATGGCCCATCTCGATGCGGTGCGGCAGGCGCAGGGGCTGCCGCCGCTGCCCTTCGGCGCGGCGCTGCATCTCGGCGAGATGCTGTGGGGCAATATCGGCGCGGTCGACCGGTTGGATTTCACCGCCATCGGCCCCGCGGTCAACCTGGTCAGCCGGCTGGAGGGGCTTTGCCGGCCGCTCGCCCGGTCGGTGTTGATCTCGGGCGCGGTCGCCGCCGAGACCACCACGCCGCTGGTGCCGCTGGGCGAACACGTGCTGCGCGGCATCGCGACGCCCTGCACGGTCTTCACCCTGCCGGATGCGTGAGCGGCAGCCGCAGCAGTGATCAGCGAGTCCATCGGAATCCCGCCACACTTGTAACTCCCGTCGTTTCGATCTCCGGCGCTAAGTCCATCTCGTGACCAACGACCACCAGTCGCAACGAGAACAATTGGACACCCGAAGATAGGAGACAAGAGCGATGACGAAGCACATGACCGGGACACGTGAAGAGTGGCTGGCAGCCCGGCTCGGGCTGCTCGAGGCGGAGAAGGAGCTCACGAGGCGCAGCGACGAGCTGGCGCGGCGACGTCAGGAGCTGCCCTGGATCCGGGTCGAAAAGGAGTACCGATTCGAGACCGATGCAGGGAGCGCCTCGCTGGCGGACCTCTTCAGAGGGCGCTCGCAGCTCCTCGTCTACCACTTCATGTTCGGGCCCGACTACACGGCAGGGTGTCCGTCCTGCTCGGCCATCGCGGACGGGTTCGACGGCTTCGTCGTCCACCTGGCGAACCACGACGTCATGGCGGTGTCGCGGGCGCCGCTCGCGAAGCTCCAGGCCTACAAGCGGCGGATGGGGTGGACGTTTCCCTGGGTGTCCTCGCGCGGCGGCGACTTCAACTTCGACTTCAACGTCTCGTTCACCGAGGAGCAGCAGCGCGAGGGCCTCGTCGAATACAACTACGAGCGCGGCGGCCACGCGATGGATATGACCCCAGCCCCGGAGCCCGTCGCCCAGTTCGCGGCCACATGCGGAACCGACGCGCCCACCTACTCGCGCGATAGGCCGGGCCTGAGCGCGTTCGTGCTCGAGGACGGCGTCGTCTACCACACCTATTCCACCTATTCGCGCGGAGTGGACGGCATCTGGGGCATGTACCAGTGGCTCGACCGCGCCCCCAAGGGGCGCAACGAGACGGGCATCTGGTGGCGCCGCCACGACGAGTACGACAAGGGCTGAACGAAGTCGTGGCCGTCGTGGCGCAACGGCGAGACTGGAGATCTCACGACGATGTCTTCCGAGCGAGCGTCCCGGCGAGCCTTCTTCGGCGTCTCGGCGGTGCTCTTTGCCGCCGGCGCAGCGGCAACGATTGTCCGGTGCTCGTCCATGTCGGCGGATGAGCGGGATGACAATGCCCGGCGGCTGGACGATGGCGATGGCGGCGAAGCCTCGTCCGAGAGGATGCCGGACCGGCCTTGTGCATTGTGTCGGGTGACGATGCGGCGGAAACGATTGATGTCTGGCCCGAGCGCCGTCTCGGAGTGTAGCTTGGATCGATTCATGCGAAGCCAAGCTGCACTTCACATCGGCGGCATCTTGTCGAATTTCGGCAGGGCTGGAGTGATCGGACTGGCCACGCCGAGCTTCACCTGAGCCTCTGCAGCTTCTGCGCCCAGCCGTCATAGGTCTCTTGATCGTAACGTCGCTCGCCGACGAGGTCGGGGTGCCACATGCTCCGTTCCTGCTCGAGAAGGTTGCCGAGATAGATGTGAAGAGCGGCTCCGGCCGCTTCGCCCTGATTGCAGACCGCATGGATGGCGTCCGCGGGGAGCATCGCAACCGTAGGCGACACGTACTCCTTCTGGCCGATTTGCTCGAGCCCGCGTCCCGTTCGACGAAAGAAGAGATTTGTTTCCCGACCGCGGTACAGGCCTAGAAGAGCGACTATTCCGTGCTCATGCGGTGGATACCGAACTCCGGGCGGAAGGCGTATGTGAAAGATCGTGAATCGGCTCTCGACGTGGAGTAGCGTCTCATCTTCGCTGATCGTGGGCAGGCCAGCCTCGATCGCATCGGGATCCGCCATGAGACCCTCGAGCAGCGCTTTCGTTTGCTCGATCGGAGCAGCCGACCGCACTGAACCCCGAATCTCCCCGACGAACCGATCCAATGAAAACGACATGATGTTGGCTCCTATGAGTTATTCGGGCGGCTGGATTTCCTGCCCGGATATTCAACATGCGGGTCCCTTGCCTCGCTCGAGCATCTCGCGCCTGTCAGCCCCTGCGCACAGGCAGCGCCCGACGAAAGCCCCGGGCGGCGATCTTCTCCATCGCGTCAGTCCTCTTCGCCGGCGATGGCGCCGACGGTTTGGACAACCTTCTTCCAAGCTCCGCTCATGCTCTTGAAAGCAGAATCGTTCTTCGGGAGCACGAAGCCGGAATGGACAAGGCGAAGGCGCGTTCCGTCTTTGACCTTGGAAAGTATCCACGTGACGACAGTGTCCAACTGTGAGCCGTATCCGACATTTCCCTCGTGTCCGCCTTTCCAGGCATAGGCGAGGCGTTGGTTCGGCATCACCTCCAACACTTGGCAGTGAATGATACCGTCCCACGCGCCGGCCGGCGTCGTCTGGAACGTGAAATGCTTGCCCTTCACGGGCTCGAACCCTGTCGGCGCCATCAACAACCAGCGGCCGATCAGTTCGCCGGTTGTCAGCGTTTTCCAGATCGTCTCCGGCGCATGTGGAAAGACCTCGTCGACTACGATGTCTTGCCCGATGTCTTGCGTGTCGGACTCCAACGCGGCGTCGTTCATGGATCGATCTCATTCAGGAGGGTTCGGAGGTTGGCGAAGCGCTCGCGCCAGAAGACGCCGTAATGGCTCATCCAATCGACGAGCGGGGCGAGCCCCTTCGGCTCGGCGCGATAATAGACGTTCCGGCCCTCGGGGCGCTCGGCGACCAAGCCGGCCTGCTTCAATGATTTGAGGTGTTGGGAGATGGCGCCCTGCGTCACGCCGCTCCCCCGCGTCAACTCGACCACGGTCATCTCGTCGGACCTGACGATCCGCTCGAACACGGCTCGCCGTGTGGGGTCGGCAAGCGTACGCATGACAGCGTTGATGGTGGCCGCTTCAGTCATGGCAATTCATTAGCAGCGGCTAAATAATTAGTCAACACTAATTGATCGGCGTCAACGATTGCGCCGGAGGGCGACTATGCAGAAATCGCACTTTTTCAAAGACCTCACCGCAGGCGACCGCCCGACTTGAACACGCTTGACGCCCACCCGCCGAATAGAGAACGGCCAAATTTGGAATCCCGGCAACAGACATGCCGAATTCGATATTCGGGGCTTGCAATTGTACGGCCGGGCCTGGCGAGCGGATATGCACCGGCAATAGGCTTCACCCGGTCAGGGTTTCAACCCGCCCGCCAGCAAGCACCATCAGAATCTTTTTGAAGTCGGTCGAAATGGAGAGCTGGGAATAGACGTGCCGATAGGTCTCGATATACGAAAGTCCATCTTTATTGGCGACAACAAGCCATCGATCGCCCGTGAATTTCTCTGGCGGGCGCTTATCCGCTGCCGCGCCGATGTTCTGAAGCAATGATTGCGTCACATGCAAGAGAACATCCGGATCTGAATCGGGATTGTGCACGAAACCGATCACCTTCGACACTCGCCTTGAGACGCCCTTCACAAGGCGAACCCGGATCTGATTTCCGTGGATTGTGTCCTTGACCTCCAGCTGCGCCGACCGGCGCGCGAGACAGACCCGGATCTTGTCTTCCAGCGCGGCAGCCGTCCGCGATGGTAGCCGTATGGGGGCCGTGATGGTCAGTACCACGGCCTCGCCGTCCGGAACGAACTCGCGCAGAGCGGCTTGCAAACCTCCAACAAGCCCCAGCGCGACCCTGTCGAACCGCAAGCGAGGCCTCGCGAGGTTGCCCCGTTCAGCGATCCTCTGCTTGATCGCAGTGACCTCGACGGCAATTCGCTTTCCGGCGATCGTCACATAGGCGTCGGGCGAATCTCCGTCTCCCTTTTCCCACTTCGCAGAGAAGTGCCTGGCGACGACCTCGATGGCCGCCTGGTCCTGCTTCCGCAACTCGCTCATGCGCCCGTTCCCTCCAGAGAATCCCCCCCATTCCCACTCATGAGGACGGCAAGCCCATCTTCCAGAGCTGGCGGCAGTCGGCCATTCTGGCTTTCAACGCCGGGCCGCCAGCTCTGACGTGTTCCGAAGAGCTTCAGTCTATCCGCGCCAAGACCTGCTCCAGGGTCGCAAAGAACTGCTGCCACCCGTATTTGGCGCCCTGGTAGGCCTGCTGCTGATCCGGCCGGAAGCCCGACTGCTCCATGCGCAGATGCGTCCCCGTGCTCGTAGGGGTGAGAGTCCAAGTGACGACACTCTCGAGACCATAGGCTGCCCACGTGTAAGACAACGTTGTGTTCGGCTCGACTGCCATGACCTGACAGTCGACAGCGCCCCAGTCTGCGCGAAGATTGAAACGGTGGTCCACGACAGGCTTGAAGTCATTCTTCATGAGCCACTCCTCGATCAGGTGTGGTTGCGTGAGCGCGCGCCAGATCTTTTCCGGCGGATAAGATATCTCACGTTCGACAACGACGGAGCGCGTTTCGGTCGACGTTTCGTTCATTGGTCCATCCTTTTGAGTGGATCTTCGAGGTGGTCGAACCGGCTCGTGAAACCGGCTAAATGACCCGCTCCTCAAGTGCTCTTTGGCCTCTTCTGAGAGCGGACGGGGCCAGCGGCAGCTCGCACCGACGTGTTCAGTGCCACGGCGGCGCGAATGAGCGCCTTCAACGCCTTTTCATCAATCTTGTCGCCCTCATGGAAATCGATGGCACGCCTGGCGTTGCCTTCGAGGCTGGAGTTGAAAAGGCCTGAAGGGTCCTCCAACGAGGCGCCCTTGGCGAAAGTCATCTTCACGACATTCTTGTACGTCTCACCGGTGCAGATCATTCCGGCGTGCGACCACACCGGAACCCCTCTCCACTTCCACTCCTCGACCACTTCGGGGTCGGCCTGCTTGATGAGAATTCGGACCCGAGCGAGCGTCTCGCCCCGCCAATCACTCAGCTCCTTGATTCTCGCATCTATCAGCTGAGAGGGAGAGTCTCCTCCTTTTCCTTCCTCCGAGCCGCTCTCCCTCTTCTTCATGGTTGTTGTCGCTTTCGTCATGGCTGTTGTCGCTTTCGTCATGGTTACTGCATAGTGCGCTGGCAGTCCCTTCGCCGCGGCGCTCATTGGTCCATCCTTTTGAGCAGATCTTCGAGGTCGTCGAACCGGCTTTGCCAGAAGCCGGCCATTTGGCTTGTCCAGTCGATCAGCGGGGCCAAGGCGCCGAGCTGCGCGCTATAGTGCGTCTGGCGACCTTCGTGGCGGTCGCGCACCAGCCCGGCCTGCCTCAGGACCCCGAGATGCTTTGAGACGGCCGGCTGCGAGACCCCGGCCCGAGCCGTCAGGGCCCCGACCGTCTGCTCTCCTTCGCGGCACAGTCGTTCGAAGAGAGCCCGCCGAGTCGGATCGGCGAGCGTTCTGAAGAGCACATCGTGAGCGTTCGGCATCCGAGATCGATAACCCGCTGGCTATTGATTGACGTATAACCGACGAGATATGTGTGGGTCAAGCAGGAATGTGGAGCGGCACAATGATCCTCGTCACAGGAGCAACCGGCCATGTGGGGCGCGCCGTCGTCTCCAGGTCGGCGTCACCGAGCGATCGAGGGCTCACCGTCCCGGGCCCGGTTTTTCCTGCGCCGCCGTCGCGGCAATCTGGTCCAGCCGGTCCACCGTTTCGGGCGGAAGCCGCAAAGTCGCGGCGTTGAGGTTTTCGCGCAGATGGTCGGCCGAGGACGTGCCCGCGATGATCAAGATGTTGGGCGCGCGGTGGAGCAACCACGCCAGAGCGACTTGCCGCGTCGTGGCGCCCAGCGCGGCCGCGGCCTCATGCAGGATGGGAGACTGCAGCGGCCGGAATCCGCCCAGCGGAAAGAACGGCACGAAGGCGATGCCCATGCCCGCCAGATCGTCGATCAGAACGTCATCCAGCCGGTGCGCGAGATTGTAATGGTTCTGGACGCACACGATTTTGGCGATCTTCTCGCCTTCTGCGAACTGGCCGGCCGAGATGTTGCTGAGGCCGATGTGCCGGATCAGCCCCTGTGTCTGAAGCTCCGCGAGCACCGAAAGCGGCTCGGCGATGGAATTGTCGTTCGGCCCGAATTGCCCCCCGACGCGAAGATTGACCACGTCCAGGGCATCGAGGCCCAGGTGCCGCAGATTGTCATGCACGGCATCGATTAGTTCCTGCTTGGACAGCGCCGCTGGCCAGGATTTGTCCGGACCGCGCCGGGCGCCCACCTTGGTGACGATCGTCAGGCCTTCCGGATAGGGATGCAGAGCCTCCCGGATGATCTCGTTGGCGATATAGGGGCCGTAATAGTCACTGGTATCGATATGGTTGATCCCCAGCCGGACGGCTTCGCGCACCACCGCCACTGCCGCGCGGCGATCATTCGGCGGACCCCACACCATTGGGCCTGTGAGTTTGATTGCGCCATATCCAATCCGGTTGAGGGCGAAGCTGGTGCCGGCCGGCGCGAAAGCGCCGCCAAGTTCGGGGGACGGGGACATGGGCTCTCCAGAAAATACCTTACGCTCGTAAGTTAACGCATGTTAGCTTACATCTGTCAACTCTTGGCCTAAGCTGTGGAAAGTCCCGAATCGCGAGGTGTATTGGAAATGGGGGCAGCAAAAACCCGGCAGGCCGGGGCCCTGCGGTTCCGCAACGCCCGGGGCGAGGGCGAAAAGCTGCGCGGCGAGATCATCGATGCTGCGGTCAAGGTCTTGTCGGCGCTGGGCCCGGAAGATCCATTCTCCCTGCGGTCCGTCGCGAAGATGGCGAAGATCGCGGCGCCCTCGGTCTATATCCATTTCGCGGACCGCAACGTGTTGCTTTTGGCTGTGCTGGAGAAATTGTTCGCCGAACAGGTGGCGATCCGGGCGGCAGCCGAGACGGACGCGGCCAAAGCAGGTGGCGGGGCCTGGGAGCGCTTGTTAGCCAGGTCCGTGGCGAGTGTGCGCTTCGGCCTCGAACATCCTGGCCACTACAAGGTCCTGTTTGAGGGCCGTGTCGTACCCCGGCTCAACGATCCGCGCATCGCCAGCTTCGGCCGTCCGCTACTCGTACGTTCCATCGAACTTATCCGTGAAATTCCGTCTCAACCAAAGCGCGTCTCCGACGATCCCGAACGCCTGTCTCTTCTGCTGTGGTCCGGCCTGCATGGCGTAGTCTCGCTGCGCATCAACAAGCCGACGCTGGATTGGCCCCCTGCGACCGAGCTTGCCGAGCAGATCACGCGTACGATTATTCAGCCCAAGGTCCGGAAGCAAAGCCTGGCACCCAGATAGTGGCCATGACGCCCCGCTTGTCAGCGAATCCAGCCTTACGACCACGATGCCGTGTTCGGCCTTCTGGATTACGGCTTCGCGGTGGCGCCTTCAAGGGTCGACAGATAATGGACCCAGGCCGTGGAGCCGGCGCGCTACGCCACGGTGGGTGGTCCGAACCAGGTGGTTAGCGCATCAGCGAGCCCCAGCTGGGTTAGGTCTCCCACCCAGGCCACATATCCGTCGGGCCGAATCAACACGGCGGTGGGAGCAGCAACCGTCCCGATTGCCGGAAGCTCCCACGTGCCAACGTATTTGGCGTCGATCACCTGAACCCGATCTGCCCATGGCGTGATGTCGAGGCGGCCGGGCTCACCGAGATTCAGTAGCACCGGCCGGGCATCGTGCAGCAGGGTGAAGACCCGCAGCGGGCCGTTGGCGGTGGCCAGGTCGAAATTCGGCATGCGGCGTCCGAGCAGCTTGTGTCCCTCGCCCAAGTCGTAATGAATGTCCAGACCGGACAACATCGCGGCGAATCGTCGGCGAGGCTCGTCCATGCCGAGGAGCTCGGACATGGTGTCGCGCAGTGCCTTGGTGCGTTCGTCCGGGCGGCGAAGCGCGACCGCTGCCATCGTGTTGCGCAGCACACGGGCAGCGACCGGGTGGCGCTCGGCATGGTAGGTATCCAGGAGGCTTTCCGGCGACGTCCCCTTGACCACCTGGGCCAGCTTCCATCCCAGATTCACCGCATCCTGCACACCGGTGTTGAGGCCCTGTCCACCGTCCGGGGCATGCACGTGCGCGGCGTCGCCGGCCAGCAGCACCCGTCTGTCGCGGTAGGTCGCGGCCTGCCGGGTCATATCGGTGAACCTGGAGATCCAGGTCGGACTGTGGACCCCGTAATCGGTCCCGCATACGACGACGAGCG
Organism: Rhizobiales bacterium GAS188; assembly: GCA_900104855.1. Taxonomy (NCBI): domain Bacteria; kingdom Pseudomonadati; phylum Pseudomonadota; class Alphaproteobacteria; order Hyphomicrobiales; species Rhizobiales bacterium GAS188. The sequence continues at coordinate 5,013,717 of FNSS01000001.1, read as the reverse complement.
CCTCGCTGAGATCACGCAGGGTGGGTTCGCTCGGGGGTCCGACGTGCTCTTCGGTCACCATGACCCGTATAGGCCCCCCATCCTTGTAGACCACCTCACCGTCGCGGACCTCGTATTCCAACCGGCCGAAGGAATGGACGCCGATGGCGTCGTGGCGGATGCCCAATTCCGGCTGCTCGGCCATCTCGACCTCGGCGATCAGGCTGCTGATGGTCGGGGCCCACCCGGGGAACTCGATGCCGGCTGCTTTACGGACCAGGCTGCGTCCTCCGTCGCACCCGACGAGATATTCCGCCCGTAGCGACTGGCCGTCGGACAGCTGGACGTCGACGCCGGTGTCGTCCTGTGCGAAGCCCGCCACCTCACGTCCGCCGTAAATCGGCACGGCCAGCTCGCCGACCCAGCCGGCCAGTATGCGCTCGATGTGGTTCTGCCACAGCCCGAGCCCGTAGGGGTGCCGGGTGGGAAAGTCGCTGATGTCCAACCTGGTCCCGGCGAACCGCGCGACCTGAGCCACCTGTCCCTTCGAGAGGAACCGATCGGCGATGCCGCGCTGATCGAGAACCTCGATGGTGCGTGAGTGCAGACCGCCCGCTCGCGAGCCGGCGAGGTCCTGGCTGGCGCGCCGCTCGACAATGGCAACGTCGACGCCCGCCAACGCCAACTCGCCCGCCAACATCAGCCCTGTCGGGCCTCCTCCGGCGATCGCTACCGCATGCTCGGTCATCGGCACGCTCCAATCGACGCCAGCGGCACGCCGACGCGGGCGAGCAGCTCCGCACAGTCCGGCGGCGCGCACACCCGCACCTCCGTACCGAGTTCCCACAACCGCACCGCGAGTCCCACCAGCGGTTCGACGTCCCCGCACGACCCATGCATCGGCAACAACACACGCATTTCGGGACTCCCATTTCCGTGGTTTGGCTTACGCCGGCAGTTCTACGGGAGGAGCCGGGTCTTGAAGCAAGCCCCTTGTGCGCCATATGTATGAAGTGGAGAGGAGTGGGTACCCTCCTTCCCTTTATCGTCCGCTGTGGACCGACAACCTCCTCCCGAAGCCATCGGCAGCCGGTCGAGAGCACGCGTCACCTAGTTAAACTGAATGATCCGGTTCAGGTCAGGATTTGCATTCACCGCGCCACGGATTCGAGCGGCCACGTTTGGTGCCACCGTTTTCAGGTAATTTGGATTCTGCAAGTAGGCACGAATGGCTTCCGCCATCAACTCTGCCTGTGCATCGACGTCAAAGCATCCTCTCTGCTCAGGTCCGAAGTCACGATATTCCAGATTATCGTGTGGATCCACATTGGGATTACGCTTTCTTTCTTCATTGAGCTTGGCATTGTTACAATCATTGTACACATACCACAGTTCATCGTAGCGGCGGCGAAAGATGCCCCCAAAACTGCGCTAAACTACGCTAAACTACGCCGCTCCCCTCTATTGTACCCCTCACTCCCACTCGATTGTTTTGAGTTATCGTAACGCATTGACTTAGCGCCACGAATTTGCTCCGCGCAGGGTCAAGCACCGACTCCCCGATCCGTCAGAATTTTCCGCTCTTGATTTACAAGGCGAATTTCGGCGATTCGAAATTTGCTCGACTTCGACGACTATCAGCGGCGTAAAAAGACCGTCAGCGCCACTCCGCTGGCCCTTGGTTGCTCACGCGGGGCCAACCGTCGCAACCGCGATCGGGTTCGTCCAGCGCAGCGCGTCGCGCTCGGGCCGGATCAGCGCCATGCCGATCAGGCCGCCCACAAGCATGATGACGCCGCAGATCATGAAGCCCGCGTTGAAGCCGTCGAGCGGTGTCGTTGCCGCCTCGACGACGCTGCCCATGACGTAGGGGGCGAGAAGCCCTGCCGAGCCGCTAACAGCAGTGCCGATAGCGAGCAGAGCACCGCGCTGAGCGACCGGCACCATTTCGCTAACGACCGCATTAGCGATCACGGAGATGACCGAAGGCAGCGCAACCCCGATTGTCGTCAGGGCGATTTTCGCGGAAATGCCCGGTGCATAGGGCATGATCGTCAGCGCGGCACCGCCGAGCGCGACGCAGGCGCCGCCCAAGATCCCGCGCGCCATCCGGCTCGATACCCCGCGGGCGAGCAGACGTTGCGAGAACCAGCCGGCTGAGATGACTAGGATCACGCTGGCGCTCGCCGGAAGCGCACCCAATAGGCCGATCGAGCCCTGCGTGAAACCGAGCCCCTTGATCAGAAACGCACCCTGCCAGGACAGCGCTTGCGATAACCCCCACTGCGCGCCGAAACTCGCGCACCAACTGGCAATGACAGTCGGGCTGAACAATAGCTGCCGGTAGGCAATCCTCTCGGGGACTCGCATCGCATGCGTCGCTCCGGAAGCTGTAAGTGGGCCCTCGCGGCCGAGCGCGAACCACGCCGCCGTCCAGGCGAGGCCGGCGATGCCGAGCACGCCGAATGCCCAATGCCAGGAATAACGGACGATGACCCAGTTGAGCAGCGGCAGCGCTACCATGATGCCGATGCCGGCGCCTTGCGCGACAATGGCGGTGGGCAAGGTACGCAGCTCGTTCGGAAACCATTTGTAGGCCGAGTGCAATGCCACGGGATAAGCCGGCCCCTCGCCGGCGCCGAGCGCGATGCGTGCGGCGATGATCGTCCCAAAGCCGACGCTCCCGAGCATCGGAAACTGGGTCAAGGCCCAGACGAGCCCCATGACCAACAGCGCCCAGCGCGTCTCGACCCGGTTGACGATAAAGCCGGTGACGACCGCCGAGACCGCAAACAGCAGGAAAAAGCTCGAGCCGAGCAGGCCGAACTCGCGCGGGCTGAGAAGCAGCTCGTCCATGATCGGCACCGCGGCGATGCCGATGACCGCCTTGTCGGCAAAGTTGATCACCATGAACAGGAACAAGAGGGCGACGATCAGCCAGGCCTGGCGCGGCGGCGCGGCGAGGTGCGCGGTGGCGGCGGCTGCCCGAATTGTGGCGCCCGGTGATCGAGACGTCTCGACAGTCATGGCGCCCTCGGTGCGAAGTGGACGGGTACCTGTCGACATTTGGATTCCTATCAGGTGTCAATTGACGCGGCCTCGAACACTGCGCTCAGGATGCCGAGCCGGCCTTCCAGGAGATTTCGTCCGAGGTTGGCGGCAAGCTGCGCAAAGTCCGGCCCCATCACCACGCCGAGATTTGGCGAAGGCGGTGGCCAGGACGCGCGCAGCTGCGTGATCCAGGCCTTGGCGGCCTCGGTGTCGTCTTGGCATGTCAGCGTGCGAAAGCCCGCCGGTTCGATCGCCTCGCGCGTCGCGGCGGCTGTCATGAGAAAGCTCGTCGCCGGCGTTCGCGCCCAAGGCACGGGATAGTGCGGCTCGCCGCCGTTAGACACGACGTCGAAGGTCGCGAACCTGCCGCCGGGCTTCAGCACGCGGTGGATCTCGCGATAAAGCCGCGCCCGGTCGGAGATGTTCATCGCCACATGCTGCAGCAACACGACGTCGAAACCGCCGTCGTCAAATGGAAGCTCGAGCGCGCTGGCGGTCTCAAACGACACCTGCCCGCTCTGTCCCGTACGCTGGGTCAGATAGCGCGCGGCATCGACGAATGGCTCGCTGAGGTCGACGCCCGTAACTCGGCAGCCACAGGTCGCGGCCAGAAAGCGCGCCGGCCCGCCGACGCCCGAGCCGACGTCCAGAACCGACATGTCGGCGGTGACCCCGGCCAACTTGCCAAGCTCGGCGGTAGCAGCGAGCCCGCGGGTGTGAAACTGGTCGAGGGCGGCCAGTTGCTGGGGCGTGAGTTGCTGGTTCTCCGGTCCAAGGGCAGCTAGCGCCGTCTTCAGCCGCTCGGTCAGGCCGGTCGCGCGATAGTGGTCGCGCACGCCATCAAGAACATCGATCATTGCAGCACTCCTCTAAGGTTTCAGGTCCCCGCCGAAGACATAGGAGCGCGTCCTGCGAGCGACTATCAGCGATAATGTTGGCAGGGTATGAAGCAGAACTTCACAGTCAGGCAGGGCGCGCTCGACGGTGTGGAGGCGTTCCTGAGCGTTGCCAGCACCGTAGTTTCGCAAGGCGACCGCCAAGCTCAGAGGGACCCGTCCGCGATGAGCCAGGCGATGCGCGCTCAAGGCGCTATTCCCTAATCGTTCCCCGATGTCTGCGTTCACGTCCCTCGCCTACGAGCTCCGAAGGAAGTCGATCATCGCGGTGCTGACCTCTGGCGCACGTTCCTGCTGGGTCCAATGACCACAACCCGGCAGCATTATCGGGGGCCGGAGCTTGGGGACCAGTGCCGACTGCTTCGCGATGTCCCGGGAGAAAACGGCAGCGACAAAATCGCGCTCGCCCGCCATGTACAGCGCGGGAACGGTCACCGCCGCTCCGGCGAAGGGAGCCATCAACTCCCAGCCGCGATCGATGTTGCGCCACCAGGCAAGGGGACCATGGAATCCGCTCCGCGCGTATTCCTTGACGTAAACGTCGATATCTGACTCCGTGACCCAAGCCGGCAAGGACGGCGGATCGGTCAAGAAGCCGCCCTTCCGAGGCATCATCCCGGGCGGAAGCCCTCCAACGCCCGCGGATGGCGGCCTGTCGCCCGAAAACGTGTGGAATTGGTAACGGAAGGTGAGACGCAGGTCGCGCCCTAGCCCCGCCTCCGCCTCGGGAGTCTGGAGGAAGAGCTGGTAGAACACCGCATTCTCGGTCCGCGGCATGAGCGTCGTCGGTCGCCCCGAGTCGCCAAACCCCCGCGAGCGGAACGGCGGGCTGAGAGCGATGACGGCCCGGAAGATGTCGGGGCGCAGAAGCGCCGTTTGCCATGCTATCGCGGCGCCGATGTCATGGCCGGCGATCACCGCTTGCTTAGCACCCAGAGCATCGACGAGACCCACGATGTCGCCGATGTCATCGAGAATCGTATACTTCTCCACGTCCTCCGGACGGTCGCTTTGCCCATAGCCGCGCAAGTCGGGGGCCACGGCACGGAACCCCGCCTTCGCCAGCGCCGGGAGTTGATGGCGCCAGGAATACCAGCATTCGGGAAAGCCGTGGCAGAGGATAATGAGCGGACCTTCACCCTGCTCGGCCACGTGCAAGTGGATGCCGTTCGTCTCGATCATCCGATGCGTCACCTCTGGCATCGCCGAATCCACCCAGGATGTCGGCTCCGGGTCGGCGCCGCTGGCCGCTGCAGCCGCAGCCATACGCGGCGCCAGGAAAGCAGCGCCGATGGTAAACGCGCCGCCCGCCCGGAGCATGTCGCGTCGGGAAAACGTATTGTTTCGCATTGCCTTGCTCTCCAAGTTGTCGTGCGTCCGGGAGCCTCGACATCACCGTGACTCCTGACGAGTGATGCGACCCCAGGCGGTTCTTCAGGTGAGCCCTTGGATCAGGTGTTGATTGGCGCAGCCTCAAACACCACGATCCGAATGCCGGGCCGGCCTTCCATGAGGTTTCTCGCCAGCGCTCAAAATGTAAGAGCCCCGAAAGCGACTTGCAGTGGCTGTCCGTTCACATAGACTGTTCATTAATGAACAGATCGGCCGGAACCTGGCTATGGGATGATGTGCGCTTCTTTCTCGCTGTGGCGCGCGCGAGCAGCTTGTCGGGAGCCGCCCGCGTTCTGGGTGTCGGGCACGTTACGGTCGGGCGACGCATTGCGCTCCTGGAGAAGCGTCTGGGCGTCACGTTGCTCAACCGCACCCCGGATGGCTTTACTGTCACCTCGGCCGGAGACGCCATCCTGCGCCAATGCATGGCGATGGAAAATGCCGCATTGGACTTGGAACGGATCGCCGCAGGGAGCGATTCACTTGTGGCGGGCTCCGTTCGGGTGACCACTACCGAGGCGCTCGCCTACCAAGTGGTCGCGCCTGCCATTGCAACGCTGCGGCAGGCCCATCCCGGGCTGCAGGTCGATCTGGTTGTCGGTGTCCGCTCGCTTGACATTGCGCGGCGCGAAGCCGATCTCGCGGTCAGATTCGCGCGCGCGGCGGCTCCTGACCTCATCTGCCGCAAGCTCGGAGAGGTGGGCTTTACGCTCTACGCTTCGAAACGTTACCTGACAGGCGCGGGCATTCCGAAGCGCGGCCAGGGTTTGGCCGGCCACGACCTGATCACATTTACGGGTGCGCCGGCGGCTACCAGCCCCTTCTTTCTGGGAGAGTCGTTAGACGGTGCACGCATAGCGCTGCGATGCGACAATCCACTTATCCAGCGGACGGCTGCCGCCAACCATGTGGGTATTGCAGAGCTCGCGTGCTTCCTCGGCGACTGCTTTCCCGATGTCATCCGGGTTTGGCCGCATGAGGCACCCGCACGTCGCACTGCGTGGCTGATCCTGCACGAAGATATGCGTCGCTCGGCGCGAATCAGGGCCGTGTCGGCCGCTATCACCGAAGCGTTTCGCCGTCAGCGCAATACTCTGGCGGAAGGAATTCGTAGCCAATCAGGATCGCATTGATCTAGCGCAACCGGGTGCCTGCGGCGGGGGCGCGACGTCCCACTATGGGGGCGCGGGAAAGCGTCCTCTTCTTCGATCCAGAACACGGCGTTGTTCCCCTTTCAGATGGGGAGTGAAGAGCGGAATGTAGGCAAACGAGCTTCTGGCGACGTTGCACGAGTCCGCCGATTTCTACCCCCGGGCTACGCCACTGCCCTCCTGCACGAAGATAACGCTTCGCTCGGGATGAACCGTTCAGAACAATCCGGCACGCCGATCGGTCGAAAAATACCGACAGTCTCAGTTGCCGCTGAGCTTCTCGCGCGGCCGGTCGTGGATTTCCGTGACTTCGGGCGTCAGATCATCGTTGCAAATCAGCCATCTCGTACAGCGGCCGGATTTCGATCTCGCTCGGTCCCGGCATGGGATTGGGGCAGCGCTTCACCCAGGCGACCGCCTCGTCCATGTCCTTGACTTCCCAGAGCCAGAAGCCGGCGAGCAGCTCGCGGGTCTCGGCGAAAGGCCCGTCGATGACCGTACGGCCAGGACCATCGAACGCAATACGCTTGCCCTGCGAGGAGGGCTTGAGGCCGTCTGCGGCGCGCATGATGCCGGCATTGCGCAGCTCATCATTGAATTTACCCATTGCCTCCATCGCCGCCATGGCCTCTGTCGTGGGGAGAAAGCCCTTTTCGCTGTCGTCGGTCGCTTTCACCAACACCATCACACGCATCGTCTGTCTCCTTGTTTGTGCCGGCCTCACCGGCCTGGCATCGGAACGACGAACGGGGTTTTCGAAAACCGACGTCGTCCCGCAAATTTTTCGACGGTTGAGGCGCAGGGCGCGAATGGCCGCTTCCAGGTCAGGGATCGCGTGGCGCGATGACCGAGATTGGGCGCCTAGAGCATGATCCCAAGAAGTGGATACCGGTTCTTGGAAAAGATCATGCGCAAAAACAACAAATTAGAGCGCGATGATGACTCGAAGAAAAATCATCGCACTCCAGAGCATTTTCCGCCGAAGTGGTCAGCGGTTCGGCGCAGAACCCCGATCTGATTCAATCAGATCGGGAAGGGCTCTAGGTGCGCGGGACCGGTGCCATCCAGATCAGTTCCCAGACATGGCCGTCCGGATCTTCATAGCTGCGGCAATACATGAAGCCGTGATCCTGCTTTGGATTGGGATCAGCGACGCCTCCGGTGGCAGCGGCGCGATCAATGATGCTGTCGACGTCGGTGCGGTTTTCGACAGTCAGGGCAATCAGCGCGGCGCTGGTCTTGTGCGCATCGGCGATAGGCCGCTGGGTGAACATCTTGTATTTGCCGTGTGTCAACAGCATCACGTGAATTGTCTCGGAAAACACCATGCACGAGGCCGTCTCATCCGAGAATTGCGGGTTCTTGGTTCCTCCAACCGCCTCATAAAACGCCGTTGATTTGGCCAGATCGCGAACCGGCAGATTCACGAAAATCATCTTGGTCATCGGTCTAAATCCTTGCCTTCGTTGACCGGTACTAGTCGGTCTAGTACCGTTCTGTGGCTATCACGCGGGAACGGAACTGTCTAGTACCGACCTGAGAGGCGATATGAAAATCGAAGGCGAGACCAGATCGGCACGCAAGGATCGCGAAATCATCCAAGCCGCCACGGCGGCGTTCGTCAGCAGGGGTTATGATGGAACCAGCATGGAGGAAATCGCCACCAAGGCGGGGGTTTCCAAACAGACCGTCTACAAGCATTTCACGGATAAGGAGACGCTTTTCACGGCAGTCGTTCAGTCGACCGCCAACCACGCCAACGATGTCGTCGAGTCCGTGACAACGCTGCTCTCCGACACGAAATTCATGGAGGGTGGTCTGCAACAGCTCGCCCGACATGTGGTGACGATGCTGATGGATGAAGAGCTGTTGAAGTTGCGGCGCTTGATTATCGCCAATGCGGATCGAATGCCGCAGCTCGGCCGCAGTTGGTACGAAAAAGGCTTCGGGCGCATGCTGGCCTCAATGGCGTCCTGCTTTCAAAAGCTCACAATTCGAGGCCTGATGCAAACCAGCGACTCCTATTTGGCAGCCAGTCACTTTTTTGGAATGCTTCTTTGGATCCCTATGAACGAAGCGATGTTCACTGGAAACAGCAGCCCGCGCTCGAAGGCCGAACTCGAACGGCACGCCGATGCCTCGGTTGAGGCATTTCTTCTCGCTTATGGGGTGCAGTCGAAATAGCCGTGCTCACCACCACGGAAGTGTCGGCTCGGGCGCTCTATAATCGTCTTGGAGACAGACACTTCAGGAGACCACCCATGAACGCCAAAGCCGAGACCCTGGCCCCCGCCGATCAGCTCGCCCGCGAAAATCCCATTCGCATCCCCAACGAGAGCGTCGAGTACCGGGCGGCACGACAAGCGCTGCTCGCCCAGGAGTTCGAGCTCCGCCGCCAGATCGAGCGGGTGGCGGCGATGCGCCGGGCGCTACCACCTGGAGGTCCGGTTACCGGTGACTATCGCTTCGAGACCGAAGACGGCCCAAGTGACCTCGCCGGCCTGTTCGGCGATAAGCAGACGCTGGTGGTCTACAACTACATGTTTGGTCCCGAGAGGAAGCGGCCATGCCCCATGTGCACGAACCTGCTCGACGCCTGGGACGGCAACGCCGACGACATCGCTCAGAGGGTGTCGCTCGTGGTCGTCGCGCGTTCGCCGTTGGAGCGGCTCGCGGCGGTGAAGCGCGAGCGGGGCTGGAAAAACCTCAGGCTGGCGAGCGCTCTCACCGACGCCTTCACGCGAGACTATGCCGGGAGCCCGGACGGCGGATTGGATAGTGGAGGGCCCGCCGTCTTCACTCGCAGGGGCGGCACGATCCGCCACTTCTGGTCGCAGGAGATGATCGCAAGCGACCCTGGCCAGGACCCGCGCGGCGCGCCCGACCCGGCCCCATTGTGGACCGTGCTCGACATGACGCCCGAAGGGCGCGGCGCGGACTGGTATCCCTCGCTGGAGTACAAGGCCTAGTCGCTCACTTCGCCCGCCGGTTCCGACCTTGAGTGCTGCCTCGCGACATCGCCCAGCAAGGTGACCTCCGCGGTTCCCGCTACGCTGCCGTTCGCGATGGCCGGTTTGCGCTGCCAAGAGCGGTCATTGACCGGGCGCCTCGGCGAGCCATGCCCTCGTGGCCGACTCTCGATCAGACCGCCTATCCATGATCGAATGGAACGAGGCCTGTTTCAACCAGGCATACGGTGACGGTGCACCGAATTCCTTAGTCTCATCGACTTCCAAGATATTCCCCGCTCCCATTCGATCGTGCCGGGGCGGCTTTGAGGTCACGTCGCAGGCGACCCTATTGATGCCCCTCATCTCGCGTTGATGATGCGGGTGGCGACGCGACCGAGGAAGTCCATGTCGAAGGGGCAGAAATCGGCCGTCATGCCGAAGCCGTGAAGGCGGCTGATCCGGAGAACGGCCTCGAGCGTTCGGAGCTCGGTCAGGTTGACGCGGGCGAAACAATGCTCTTCCTGCCGAAACTGCAAACTGCAACACGGCATAGCCAGAGTTGGAACATGCACCAGCGCGACGCAAAGACGGGCAAGGAACACAAAGAGTTCTTCAACATCGACATGTCTTCCGGCTGGGAGACCATCGCTCCGGGGATCGAAGCCAAGGTCCTCGCTGGATCCATGGACCAGACAATCCGCAAGGGGCATCTCAATCGCATCGTGCGCTGGGCGCCTCACGCCGAGATCGCCGAAATACGCGAACACGACTTCTACGAGGAAGTCTTTGTCGCGAACGGCGTGCTGCTTGTAGCGTCGCAGGACGAGCCCGCTCGCTTTGACGCCTTCGTTGCCCCGGCCTTCGCCTGCAGGCCTCCCCATGCCAAGCACGGTCCTTTCAAGGCAGGGCCGCAGGGATGCCTGCTCTTCGAGTCACAATTCTACTATTGAAGAGCAGGCGATGAGAATAGCCGGACCCGGTCAGTGGCGACGCTCGGGATGCGTTGATCGAGCTGTTCACAACCAGGATGGGCGCGAGCCGGACACCCGAGTTGCACGCCCGATGCGCGTTGCGACGCGGCCGAGGACGCCCATGTCGAAGGGGTAGAAATCGGCCGTCATACCGTCGACCGAGGTAACGGCGCGCAGCGCCAGCACCTGGTCATAGCTGCACCCATCGCCCATCACGCCGACCGTGCGCACCGGCAGCAGCACCGCGAAGGCCTGCCAGATGGCATCGTACAGGCCGGCTGAGCGAATCTCGTCGAGATAGATCGCGTCGGCCTTGCGCAGGATGTCGAGCGCTTCGCGGGTCACGGGGGCGGCAAAAGTCGCCAACGGTCACGCTCGTTCGCCGCACCACTGCGACCGGTGGCAAGATCTGAGACCGCGGCGGCTTCAGGCCCTCCAACAAAGTGGCGAAGGGTGGACAATATAGGTGCGCTGTCACCGGTGATGCCCAGCTTGGACGTTACACCTTAAATATCGTCGCCAAACCGTTCTTCAGCCCTTGCCGCGCCAATTCATTTGCAAGAAATGGATATCGATGCTTCAGGAATGCGTAGGATATTTCACCCTTTGCATAAGCAATTAACAACTCGCCGCTCAACGGGCAACGCCCATTCCAGTATTCCATCAGGTCGTCACGAAAGATGTTCTGCCCGATCCTGTATTTCTGAGCGCGCTCACCTTCAGTTTCGCCGATTCCCGCAACAGCCTTTTCATATTTCTCAAGGAGGAAATTCGGTAGGCTGACCGACAAGCGGTACACTGCTTGAACCCCCGCATGAGGATCGCATCGCCCGTCTCCTGATCGACCGACTCTGTACAATTATGAGGAAGTTCAGGCTCAGATCAGGAAGCAGAAGAAGCCAACACTCGGAATCTAATTATGTCGCGACCAAATGAGGTCCATCGCGAAGCTTCCCCAGGTTGGCTCTTTCGTGCACGAACTCTGTAAAGGCTCGCAAAGCGCTAAATTCATGACTCTCACGACGGCGTACGAGTAGCGTCTGAACGACCGAAATCTTTGGGGGCAAGTCATATAGTTTCAACCGGCTGGCTTCAGCAGCGCCCGCAAGGAGGCTCCGGGGCAAAAGCGTAAAACCAAGCCCGGCTTCGACGCACCCGATGATAGCGTCAAGGGTACCAAACTCAAGGCAAGTGTATTCGCATACTCCATGATCGGTCATCAGACGTTCAAGCCTGTCTCGATACGCACAGCCCGGTGCCTTTACCAAGATCTTGCAGCCGCTCACGAATAAACTCTCTCTAGCACGCGCAACGCCGTGAGCAATGACGAGTTCTTCCTCGAAAACGGGCTCTGCTAGGAGGTTCGGATGTTGAACAGGCCCAGCCACGAAGGCTGCGTCGAAATTCATACTAAGCACTTGCGGGATAATCTGGTCATTTGACCCCACTTTCAAGCTCAAGTCGACCTCCGGATACTTGAGCGAAAAGGCGGCGATCAATGGTGAGAGGCGCAGGGCAGCGGTCGTTTCCAATGAACCGATAAGGAGTCTTCCTCTCGGCGTGCCGTCATCCACAACCGCGCATCTTGCTTCCTCCAGGGCCTGGGCGATCTTGACCGCGTATGGGAGAAGCCGGGCACCTGCCTTCGTCAGTGCAACGCCGCGGCTGTGACGCCGGAATAGGTTAGCTCCCAGTTGCCGTTCCAGTTCGCGTATCCGCGAGGTCACGTTCGACTGGACGGTGTTAAGTTCCAGGGCAGCCTTGTTCATCCCGCCGAGGCGGGCGACCGCTTCAAAATATCTGAGATCGCGCGAGTCCATGTACGGCACCCTAGCATGTTATCTCTACGAGAGATATCACCAATCTAAAGATATCGTTTGTGCTGATCCCCTAAGTTGAGCAAAAACGTGAATGGAGGTGATCAATGCCAATTTTTAATCGAGCTGAATCCTTTTGCGCCCGCTTCAGGCTAAAGATGCCTATTCTCTTGGCGCCGATGGCGGGTGCAAGTGCGCCGACCCTGTCTGCCGCTGTCATGGCCGGTGGCGGGCTTGGCGCATGCGGCGCACTCCTCATGCAGCCTAAGGAAATCCTCCAGTGGGCTGAGAAGGTTCGTTCCCTCAGCAGGGGATCATTTCAGCTCAATCTCTGGATTCCGGATCCTGTGCCCGTGCGAGATAGAAATCGCGAAGAGAACCTACGCGAATTCCTCGCCAACTGGGGGCCCGAAGTCCCCGCATCCGCGGGAGATCAGACACCGCCATCTTTTGAAGCACAATGCGAAGCGCTGATCGAGGCGTCGCCTGTCGCTATTTCTTCGGTAATGGGCCTGTTTCCCTCCGACTATGTGGAGCGCGCAAGATCGAAGGGGATCGCGTGGTTCGCGATTACGTCCACTCTTGCCGAAGCCAAGGAAGCAGAAGCTGCTGGCGCCGATGTCATAGTCGTGCAGGGCATGGAGGCAGGTGGACACCGGGCTTCCTTCAAGGCGGAACATGCTGAGCGTGACCAGGTGGGCTTATTCTCATTGCTACCCGCGGTGGTCGATGCCGTCTCGGTTCCAGTAGTAGCCACCGGTGGCATCGCCGACGGAAGAGGCGTCGTGGCCGCACTTGCACTGGGTGCGAGCGCCGCGCAGATCGGGACAGGGTTTCTGCGTTGTCCTGAAGCGCAAATTCATCCTGCGTGGGCCGATGCGATCGGGCGCACGCCGCCTGAGGGTACTCGGCTCAGCAGAGTTTTCAGCGGCCGTACCGGCCGCAGCGTCGCCACTACGTATGTAGAAGCGGCAACTGCTCCCGACGCCCCCACGCCAGCCTCGTACCCAGTCCAGCGAGGGCTGACAGCCCTGATGCGCGCCGAGGCAGTCAAACAAGGTGACGTCGAACGGATGCAGGCTTGGGCGGGTCAATCCGCGTCGCTCGCTCAACCCGAACCAGCGCAGGATTTCGCCCAGCGCATTTGGGCCGATACCAGGGCGATGGTCAGGTAGCCCTATGTTCCTTTACTATGCTCCTAACGCCTGCTCTCTTGTCGTGCACATCGCGCTAGAAGAAGCCGCCGCGACCTACGAACTTTTCCGCGTCGATTTCGCTAACAAGGGACAACGCGCTCCCGAATTCCTGGCGAAGAACCCGCTAGGCCGCGTACCTGTTCTCGAAACTGAGCACGGCCTATTGACCGAAGTCCCGGCCATTCTGACGTATATTTCGCTAAACTATCCGGACGCCAAACTCGGGACTTTCGACCCATACATGGCTGCGCGACTAGCATCGTTCCAGGCATTTCTCTCGTCGACGGTGCACGTAACTTTCGCCCATTACTTCCGGCCGGAGCGTTGGGCGGATGATGAATGCGCCCGAAAGGCGATCTCCCTCAAAGCTGTGAACACTTATGCGCAGAACTTCCGCATGATTGAGGAGCATTGGTTCGTCGGTCCCTGGGTGATGGGCGATCATTTCACAACCGCCGATCCATATTTATACCTCATGGCGCGCTGGCTTAGCCGGATCGGGCTGAGCGTGTCGAGCTTCCCACGAATAGAACAGCATCTCCGACAAATGAGTGCGCGTCCTTCTGTGATCCGCACTCTCAAGCAGGAAGAGCTGGAGCAGTAGCTCGGATCGTGATCATAGCTAAGTGGCCGCGCTGAGTCTTCTCGATACGATGCACATCGCGTTTCGCAAGGACATGCTCGCGATCTCCTGGATGAAGAGAATTATCGATGACCCAGAGAAAACCATCATGCCGGACGCCCAAACGATCGCTTCGCTGCTTGATGCCGTGGAGCGCTACTTCGATCTGATGTTCGACAGCGATGTGACACGCTTCGATCACGTATTCGCCAAGAGCGCCCAGCTGCACGGCCTGCGCGACGCCAAGGTGCGCTTGCTGACGTCCAATGAATACAAAGCCTTGCTGCAATCTAGCCCGTCGCCAAAGTCCAGCAACGCGCCGAGGCAGCAGGAAATCCTTATGGTCGATTTCGCGTCGCCGACCCAGGCAATCGCAAAAGTGCGCGTGCGGGTCGGTGCGATCCAGTACTTGGATTATCTTTCGTATCATCGCATCGACGAAACCTGGCTGATTACGGCAAAATCTTTTCACGTTGAGCAGCGCTTCGACTCGTAAGACCGTAGCTGGTATTGCCTGCTTCCAATTCTATAGAAACCGCCGGCTTAGCCGGTGCAACGCGGCCTTACGCAGGCGATGTGGGAGCCGCAACACGGTAGAACAACGTGGCTTCCATTCAGGGCTGGGCCGGTCAACCTGCCAAAATGGCGAGACCGGAAGCGGCGGGCGACATCATCTGGCGGGTATGGAAACGCCCAAGCCTTGCTCCGCTCGCACTTTTACTGACCAACCCTACTGAGGGCCCCGCCCCGCGATAGCCATCACACCCGCCGCGACCAAGCCCGCGGCCGCTATGCGGCGCAGTCCGAATTGCTCTTTGAATACGACCGCGCCAATGACCGCGCCGAAGATCAAACTTGTCTCGCGCAGGGCTGCGACTGGCGCCAATGGCAAGGTCTGCGCCGCCGTCAAAAATGCCAAGTATCCTCCCACAGACAGCACGCCGGCCGCCGCGCCAATCGCACCATTTGCTTTTGCGAACGCCCGCATGTCGCGTCGTCGTCGTGCGATCGCGAACACCAGGAAACCGATGCCGGTCACGATTTCCAGCCAGGCCTGAAAGGTGAAAACATTGGCGCTGGAGCGAACGCCCAAACCACCAAGAAGCGAGTAACCAGCGATGGAGACGCCGGTCGCTAGGGCATATCCCACAGGCTTTCCATCAGCGGCTTTGCCGATCGCGAGCGCCAGAATGCCCGAGGTGATTAATACGATCCCCGCGATCTGCAGGAACGTGAGATGTTCAGGCAGGCCGCCGGAGCTAAACTCTACGTGTCGATAGGTGCTGAATGTCCTAGAGCATATTTATTTTTGTTTTCAATGTCTTGTGTCGCACCATAGCGTAGTTTCGGCGGCGTTCGGATGGGCTTGAATCATTCCCACTCGATCGTCCCCGGCGGTTTCGACGTCACATCATAGGTGACGCGGTTGATGCCTTTCACCTCGTTGATCAGGCGGGTGGCGACACGGCCGAGGAAGCCCATGTCGAAGGGATAGAAATCGGCCGTCATGCCGTCGACCGAGGTGACGGCGCGCAGCGCCAGCACCTGGTCGTAGCTGCGCCCGTCACCCATCACGCCGACGCTGCGCACCGGCAGCAGCACCGCGAAGGCCTGCCAGATGGCATCGTAGAGCCCGGCGCGGCGGATCTCGTCGAGATAGACCGCATCGGCCTTGCGCAAGGTGTCGAGCGCCTCGCGCGTCACCGGGCCAGGACAGCGTATGGCGAGGCCGGGCCCCGGGAAGGGGTGGCGGCCGACGAAGGCCTGCGGCAAGCCGAGCTCGCGGCCGAGCGCCCGCACCTCGTCCTTGAACAGCTCGCGCAAGGGCTCGAGCAGCTTCATATTCATGCGCTCGGGCAGGCCACCGACATTGTGATGGCTCTTGATGGTCACCGAAGGCCCGCCGGTCGCCGAGACGCTCTCGATCACGTCGGGATACAGCGTGCCCTGCGCCAGGAACTCGGCGCCACCCATGCGCTTCGCTTCCCGCTCGAACACCTCGACGAACAGCCGCCCGATGGTCTTGCGCTTGGCCTCGGGGTCGGAGACGCCGTCCAGCGCCTCGAGGAACATGTCGGACGCGTCCACATGGATGAGCGGGATGTTGTAATGGCCGCGAAACAGCGCCACCACCTCCTCGGCCTCGCCCTGGCGCATCAGCCCGTGATCGACGAAGACGCAAGTGAGCTGCTCGCCGATCGCCTCATGGATCAGCACCGCCGCCACCGCCGAATCGACACCGCCCGACAGGCCGCAGATCACTTTCGCCTTGCCGACCTTTGCGCGGATCTTGGCGATCGCCTCCTCGCGATAGGTCGCCATGGTCCAGTCGCCTGGGCAGCCGGCGATTTTGTGCACGAAATTTGAAAGCAGCTTCGCGCCATCCGGCGTATGCACCACCTCGGGATGGAACATCAGCCCGTAATAGCGGCGCTTCTCGTCGGCGAGCACGGCGTAGGGCGAATTCTCCGAGATCGCTGCCTTTGAGAAACCCTTCGGAAGCTCGGTCACCCGGTCGCCATGGCTCATCCACACGGTGTGGCGCTCGCCATTCTGCCAGACGCCATCGAATAGCGCACTTCGCGCGATCACCTCGACCTCGGCGCGGCCGAATTCGCGGTGATGGCCGGCCTCGACCTCGCCGCCGAGCTGGGCCGCCATCGCCATCTGCCCATAGCAGATGCCGAGCACCGGCACGCCGGACGAGAAGATGATGTTGGCGGCGCGCGGCGTCTCGCTCTCGGCGACCGAGGCCGGGCCGCCCGACAGGATGACGCCTCTGGGTTTGAGGCGCTTGAATCCGGCTTCGGCCGATTGGAAAGGGACGATCTCGCAGAACACATTCGCTTCGCGCACCCGCCGCGCGATGAGCTGCGTCCATTGCGAGCCGAAATCGACGATGAGGATCGTGGAATGATTCTGGTCTGCCATTGCGAGCCGTTACGCTATAAGGCGCACTCGCGCAATGCATGCTTCGCGGGGCAGGCTTGCCCTCGGCCGGGCCGCTCAGCGCCCCTCCCCGAGAACCTGGGCGAACCAGCGCGAGGCGATCTGGACATCGGCCTGCGACAGGCCATGCCCGGCGGGCAGCGTTTCGGCCTGCACCTCGGCTCCCGCCTTCCGCAACAGCCCCGCCAGCCGCTCCGCATTGGCGGCCGGGACGATCGGGTCGGCGGCGCCCGAGAGGAGGAGGATGGGCTTGTCCTCGAGCTCCAGATGCGGCGGCCGGGCGAGCGGCACCATCGGCCGCAGCAGCGCCGCGCCCGCCAGCACCTCCGGGCGCAGCATCAGCATAGCGGCCGCGATATTCGCGCCGTTGGAGAAGCCGAGCGCCACGGGTGCGGCGAGCCCGTAGGCGGCGCGCGCCTCCTCGACGAAATCGGCGAGCTCGGCCGCGCGGGCCACTACGTCCTCCTCGTCGAACACGCCTTCGGCGAGGCGCCGAAAGAAGCGCGGCATGCCGTGCTCGAGCACCTTGCCGCGCGGCGACAAGAGCCCATGGCCTGGCGCCACCAGGCGACCGAGCGGCAGGAGATCGTTCTCGTCGCCGCCCGTCCCATGCAGCAGCAGGAGCGGCGGCGCCTTGCCGGCTTCCTCGGTGAAGCGATGGATGAAGGTGAGCTTGGTCTCGATCATGGGGTCCTCGACATTTTCGAGCGCCAGCGCTCACCTCTCCCCTTGTGGGAGAGGTCGATCCGAGCCCCCCAGGGCGAGGATCGGGTGAGGGGGGCAGCGCCGGCTCTCGGAAGCCCCTCACCTCGGCGTGGAATGGCCGCGACGACCCGGCTTGCGAAGGAAGGAGCTGCCCCCCTTGTGTCTTGAAAATGTGCCAAAAAGGACTGGGCCGGCGCGGTAGGCCGCCGCGCCGGCCCTGGAGAGGAGAGCCCGTTACCCCCTTGGCTTAAGACCGTGGGTGAGCAAGGTGCCTTCTCTCCATCTTCACAAGCCCGAACAGTTGCACGGTCACGAAGGCCGAACCGCAAGGAAGGGATCGGAAGATGGCACAGATGGTAACGAATGCCGGCATCGATGTCAGCAAGCAATGGCTCGACGTCGCGCTTTGGCCGAAGCGTGACGAGGTCTCGCGGTTCAAGCGTGATGCTGCCGGTTTGGAAGAGCTCGCCTTCTGGCTCAGGGAGCGCCAGGTGGTGCGGGTTGGCCTGGAGGCCTCGGGCGGGTATGAGCGCGAGGTCATCGACGCGCTGGAGGCGCAGGGCTTGGAGGTCGCGCTCCTCAACCCGCTGCAGGTGCGTCGCTTCGCCCAGGCCAAGGGCAGGCTTGCGAAGAACGATCGTGTGGACGCCCGCACGATTGCGCAGTTCACCGCGGTGATGATCGAGGCTCCCCAACCCGGCCGCCGGCGCGAACTGGACTCGTTGAGCGAGCACCTGACGTTCCGTCGTCAGCTGCGCGCTTGGATCGACGACTGCACCAACCAGCTTGAGCACCTGCGCGATAAGGCGCTGCGCCGCACGGCCGAGGCGTTGCGGGTCAAGTTCCAACGCGCGCTCGCAGCCCATGACAAGGCCTTGGCCAAGCTCACTGCCGAGCATGCCGACTGGAACGTGCTCGCCAGGCGGCTGCGCACCGTGCCCGGCGTCGGCCCGGTGCTGTCGCAGACGCTGATCGCGCTCCTGCCCGAGCTCGGCCACTTGTCGCGGCGCGCCATTGCCAGCCTGGTCGGTGTCGCTCCTTTCGACAATGACAGCGGCCAGCGCAGCGGCAAGCGCCACATCAAGGGTGGACGGGGGGCGGTGCGGGAGGTGCTCTATATGGCCGCCCTCTCGGCCAGGACCCACAATCCGATCATTGCCGAATTCGCCAAGCGGCTTGCCGGCAAGGAACCCAAGGTCATGCTCGTCGCCTGCATGCGCAAGCTCCTGGTCATCCTCAACGCCATGGTGCGCGATGGAATGGATTGGCAGGTCAAAACCGCATGACCCCCGACCATCCCTTGGTTCGACCGGCGAGCGACCATCCCTTCGTCCCGACCTGCGCCTCCGAAGGCCAGCGCTCGCAGGGACGGTCAATGATGGCCGCAGGCCACCGCCGCAGGCGGCGCGAAGCGTCATTGACGGTCCCGAGACCGCTGGCCCAATGACATAATCGGGAGCCCAAAATCACAGTTGCTCACCCGATCCTCGCCTGGCGGCTCGGATCGACCTCTCCCACAAGGGGAGAGGTGACGCCAAACGCTGCTCCGCAAACCAACGAGCCGGCTACGCCACCTTCGGCAGCACTGCCTCGATCTCGCGGCGGCGCGGCTCCAGGAAGCGCGGCAGCTTCAGGCTATGCCCGAGCTCGCTCACCGGCTCGTCGATCGCAAAGCCCGGCGCGTCGGTCGCGATCTCGAACAGGACGCCGCCCGGCTCGCGGAAATAGACCGAGCGGAAATATTGGCGGTCGCGCTGCTCCGTGGTGTGCAGCCCGTGCCGCTCGGCGAGTTTCTTTGCCATCTCGGCCTGCGCCGCATCGTCGGCCGCCCGGAAGGCGATGTGATGCACCGAGCCAGCCCCCATGCGTCCACCGAGGAAATCGCCCACACCGTGCAGGTCGACGACGTCGCCGAGTTTCGTGCCGGAAGCCCGGTAGCGGATGGCCGAGCCCTCGCGCCCGATCTCCTTGAAGCCGAAGACATCGGTCAAGATGGCGCCGGTCGCCTCAGGATCCTTCAGCATCAAGGTGACGCCGCTGAAGCCGCGTATGGCATGCTCGGCCGGAACGTCGCCTTCGGCAAAGCCGGCTTCGTCCTGCGCACCGGCGACGGCGACGAGCGCGAGGCGCATCCCGTCCGGGTCCTTGAAGGAGAGCACCGTCTCGCCGAAGCGCTTGCGCGGCGCCTCATGCGTCACGCCCTTCTCGACGAGGCGATGCGTCCAATAGCCGATCGAGGCTTCCGGGATGCGAAAGGAAGTCTCCTCGGCTTGGCCGAGGCCCACCCGTCCGGGAGCCGCGTCCTCCCAGGGGAAGAAGGTCAAGATGGTGCCAGGCTTCCCGTCGCGGTCGCCATAGTAGAAATGATAGGTGCCGGGATCGTCGAAATTCACCGTCTTCTTCACCAGGCGCAAGCCGAGGATGCGCGTGTAGAAGTCGAGATTGCGCTGTGCGGGCCCGGCAATCGCCGTCACATGATGGATGCCAGTGGTCATGGGTCAACTCCTTATTCTTCATGGGGTTGGGTTCAGCGGCAAAGCGGGCAGCCGAAATCACCCCGCCCGAGAGGGCGAGCGGCGTGGATCGCCAAGGGCCTAGCCGGTGCGACCCGGCCGCGACCTGCGCGGCCGGTCTTGCCTCAGGCCGTGAGCTCCGGGACCTTCGCTGTCAGCTTGGCGGCCGTCTCGGCCACATGGCGTCCGAGAAAGCGCGCCCCGTCGAGCTCGGACGTGCTCGGCTGGCGTGAGCCGTCTCCGCCCGTGATGGTGGTCGCCCCGTAAGGCGCGCCGCCGGTGATTTCGTCGAGCCGCATCTGCGCCTGGAACGAATAGGGCAGCCCGACCAGCACCATGCCGAAATGCAGCAAATTGGTCAGGATCGAGAAGAGAGTGGTCTCCTGCCCGCCATGCTGCGTCGCGGTCGAGGACATCGCGGCGCCGACCTTGCCGTGCAGCGCGCCGCGCATCCACAGGCCGCCGGCCTGGTCGAGGAAGCTCGCCATCTGCGAGGAGATGCGCCCAAAACGGGTGCCGGTGGCGACGATGATGCCGTCATATTCGGGCAGGTCGTCGATCTTGGCGATCGGCGCCGCCTGGTCGAGCTTGTAATGGGCGGCGCGGGCCGCCTCCTCGGAGAGCAGCTCGGGAACGCGCTTGATATCGGCCTTTGCACCCGCCGCGCGGGCGCCTTCGGCCGCAGCTTCCGCCATCTTTTCCATATGGCCGTAGCTGGAATAATAAAGAACGAGCACCTTGGTCATCGCGATATCCTCTGTTGCCCTTGCCGGGCAGTGTGCTTGCGGACTTGGCTTGTGGACTTGGCTTGCGAGACCAGAAATAGGGCTGGCCAATTCGATCAGAAAGAGAAACAATCGAAACAGATTGTTTCAGGAATTTGCCTAAGGATAGACCGGTGCCGCGCCTGCCCGATTTCGAAGCCTGGGCCATCTTCGCCAAGGTCGCCGAGAACGGCTCCTTCGGCCGCGCCGCGGCCCAGCTCGGCCTGTCGAAGCCGACCGTATCCAAGGCGGTCGCCAGGCTCGAGGCGCGCATTGGGGCGAGCCTCTTCCACCGCACCTCGCGCCGCCTCTCCTTGACCGAGGCCGGCCAGACGGCGGCGGCGAGCGCCGCGCGCATCGTCGCCGAAGGCGAAGCGGCCGAGGCCGACGCCATCGCCCAATCGGTGACGCCGCGCGGCACGGTGCGGATCGCCGCGCCCATGTCGTTCGGGCTCGCCCATGTGACGCCGATCCTGCCCGAATTCCTCAGCTCCTATCCGGAGGTCACGATCGACCTGCATCTGAGCGACGAGCTGGTCGATCTGGTCGGCGGCGGCTTCGACATGGCGCTGCGCATCGCGGCGCTCGTCGATTCGAGCTTACGGACCCGCCGCATCTGCGAGATCCGCCGCCTTCTGGTCGCAGCGCCGAGCTATCTGGACAAGCACGGGCGGCCGACCCATCCCGACGAGCTCGCTCGCCATGCCTGCCTCGGCTATGCCTATCTGCCGACCCCCAATCGCTGGCGCTTCATCCATGGCTCGGGCGCCGAGGAGATTGTGCCGACCTCAGGCCCGCTGCGCGCCAATAACGGCGAGGCGCTGCAGCCGACCGTGCTCGCAGGCCTCGGCCTCGCGGTGCAGCCGGAATTCCTGGTCTATGACGACCTCGCGGCAGGAAGGCTCGAGGCCGTGATGACCGATTGGGCCCCGCCCATGATCGCCCTCAACATCGTCACCCCACCAGGCGGCTTGCGGCCGGCCCGGGTCACCAGGCTCATCGAGCATCTGGCGCGCCGCCTCTCCGACGCACCTTGGGCGAAGGAGGGATGCGGCGCCCTTCACCTCGCCCCGCTTGCGGGGAGAAGTCGATCCCGAGCGCAGCGAGGGAGCGGGTGAGTGCAGACCAGCGCTGGTGCTCATCACCCAGCCCCTCATCCCCCCGCCTTCTCCCCGCAAGCAGGCGGGGAGAAGGAGC
This sequence comes from Rhizobiales bacterium GAS188, assembly GCA_900104855.1. NCBI lineage: Bacteria > Pseudomonadati > Pseudomonadota > Alphaproteobacteria > Hyphomicrobiales > Rhizobiales bacterium GAS188. The sequence goes on along the minus strand of FNSS01000001.1, from coordinate 4,991,563 downwards.
CGCGCCGGCGCCACGCCGACGAGATGCAGTGAGAGTCGGCGCTACACAATCGTCTGGCCCGCGAAAATCCTATTCGATTTCCTCGATCTGTTGGCCGGACCGATTAGTGTGAGAACACCTGCACCGCCCCTTGGACAGCGGCGTGCGTGGATGGATGGGTCTCTTGGTCCGCACGGCCGACTTTCATTCACCTCGCAGGCTGCGCGATCAGTTTGATCATCGCGCCGGCCGCACCCGTTGAAGAGGCCGGGTTCTGGCCCGTGACCAGATTGCCGTCCACGGCGACATAGGGCTGCCAATCATTGGCCCTGGAGTAGATCCCGCCATTGCTCTTCAACATGTCTTCAACCAGGTACGGCACCACCTTCGTAAGGCCGATCGCCTCTTCCTCGGTATTGGTGAAGCCGGTGACCTTCTTGCCGCGAACGAGCGACGTGCCGGCCGGAGTCTTGGTGTGGCGCAAGGCGGCCGCCGCGTGGCAAACAGTCCCCACGGGCTTGTTCGCCGCGAACATCGCTTCGATCAGGGCGATCGACGAGCGATCTTCGGCCAGATCCCAAACGGGCCCGTGGCCGCCGGGGTAGAACAGCGCGTCGTAGTCGGAAGCCGAAACGTCCGACAGCTTGATCGTGCTGGCGAGGTGAGCCTTTGCCTCACGGTCCGCGTTGAAGCGGCGGGTGGAGTCGGTCTGGAAGTCCGGGGCCTCGCTCTTCGGATCGAGCGGCGGCTGGCCCCCGAGCGGCGAGGCAAGAGTGATCTTCGCTCCCGCATCCTTGAAGACATAGTATGGCGCGGCGAACTCCTCGAGCCAGAACCCGGTTTTTTCGCCCGTAGCGCCTAGCTTGTCGTGCGACGTCAAAACGATCAGTACCTTCATGTTAACCTCTCATTGGACTGGATATTTGCGTTGAACTGTTCAACGCGAGCGGTGATTCAATCGATTGCTGGCGCCGCTCGACGTGCGGCGCCGCAGATCGACTAGCGGAGGAAGCTCACGAGCTCCTCGTTCACCCGATCCGCATGCGTCCAGAGGATGTTGTGGGGAGCGTCCTCGAGCTCGACGAACTTGCAGTTCTTCAGCAGCTTGGCCTGACGGCGCGACGTGGCGCCGGGCGGCAGAACCCGGTCGGCTTCGCCGGCGTGCAGGATCAGAGTCGGAACATCGTTGTGGGGAAGGTCATCGCGGAAGTCCTCGATCCACGCATCGATGGACTTCACCGCGCCGATCGGGGAGGCGCTGACGCCGATATTCCAGCTGTCCTCGATCACGCGTTCGCTCACCAGCGTGCCGCCGAGCACGTCGTAGTTATTGGCGTTCTGGATGATGCTCAACAAGGTGGCCGGCCGATCATTTCTGATCGCGGCCTTGAGACCCTCGAACACGCTCGGATCGACGCCTTCCGGATTGTCGTCGGTCTTCAGCAGGAAGGGTCCGATGGTGCCAATCAGCACGGCGCGGCGCAGGCGACCCGTGCCATATTTGGCGATGTAGCGGGTGATCTCGCCGGTGCCCATGGAGAAGCCGAGCAGAGAAACGTCGGTCAGACCGAGCGTCGTCAGGAGAGTATTGAGGTCCGCCGCAAGAGTATCGAAATCGTACCCGACCGACGGCCTGCTGGAGCGGCCAAACCCGCGGCGATCATAGGTGATCACGCGATGGCCCGCGGCCAAGAGGGCCGCAATCTGCTTCTCCCATGACGCGCCGCTGAATGGGTACCCGGCAATCAGCACCACCGGCGAGCCGGATCCGAGGTCCTCGTAATAGAGTTCAATCGGAGTCGAATTTTCCTGACCGACTGTAAAGGTGCTCATCATTTTGCTCCTGGTGATAGATCTGTTGGCTGAGGTTTCGGACGCCCGACCATCGCGCGAATCGGTCGAGACGATCTGTGTCGTCAAAGCCGCCGCATGTCGGCGTTCGGCCCCTCGCACGTGTCGGAATGGGGGAGACTCATGGAGAGCAGCCTTTATAATCACAACGACCACTCCTAAATAAAACGGATTATCTGATAATTCAAGAGCGATCACTGTGATAAATGCCAATTCACTCTCAAGGCCAAATTCACTCCCGAGGACTCGTGGGCGCCCTCGCGCCTTCGACCGCGACAAGGTGTTGGCCCTGGCGGGCGAGACCTTCTGGCGGCTGGGCTATGAAGGGGCTTCGATCGTCGACTTGACCGCGGCGATGGGCATCACGCCGCAAAGCCTTTATGCGGCCTTCACCTCCAAGGCGGACCTCTACCGGGAGGCGCTCGCGCAATATCGAGCGACGGCCGGTGCGTTCACCGGCCGAGCCCTGGAGGAGGAGCCGACCGCAGCGTCTGCCTTTGATCGCGTGCTGCGAGAAGCGGCCCATGAATACACCCGTCCGGACCAGCCGCGGGGGTGCATGCTTTCAACGGCCGTTGTGACCTGCGCCGTCGAGAATGATTTCATTGCAGCCCATGTCGCCGGTCTCAGGGCCGATGTCCTGGCGGCTTTCAGGGCGCGGATCAGGCGCGGGATCGAGGAAGGCGATATCAAGCCCGGCACCGACGCCGCAGGGCTCGCACGCTACCTTCAAGTCGTCATTCAGGGCATGTCCCTGCAGGCCCGGGACGGCGCCGACGAAGCCTCTCTCCTCGCGATCGCCGAGATCGCCAGTGCGGAGGTGGCGAGGCATGGAGCGGTCCCGGTCTCGATGGTCGAATAGTCAAGCTCCAGACGAAGGGGCGATGCTCCAATTTCAATTTCGGTTCACGCAAGGTGAGTTGTGGTGCTGACCGTTAGAGAAGAGAGTTCTCGGCAAGATGAGGTTGCTTCGCTGCTCCGGCAATCCGACGCCAATGCAGCATTGCTATATCCCAACGAACACCGCCGACCCTTGAATTCGGAAGCGCTGGCCGCGCCGGGCATCCGCCTCTTCATTGCTCGCACCGTTGATCTGGTCGCGGCGGGATGCTGCGCCCTCTTTGACAGGGGCGACGGCAGAGCCGAGCTAAAGCGCATGATCGTCGACGAGAGGTTTCGACAGCAGGGTGTTGGAACAGCCTTGTTGCGAGCAGTAGAGACAACTGCCATGGCAGCAGGAATTCATCTCATCCAGATGGAAGTGGGTATTAAGAATACTTGCGGTCACGCACCATATCGTCGCGCCGGCTATAAGGAACGCGGGCCATTTGGCTCGTATAAGCCGTCACCAGTTGGTGTATTCTTTGAAAAATCACTTGGACAGGCGCCTGCGGCTAACCCGTAGCCTTATGCCCCCGACGCGCGCCACGAGCCAAGTGATGGTCGGCCTCCGCTACCCGACCGTCTGGCTCGCGAGATCCTTCGCCGCCTTGGTGAGGATCTCCGGCTTTTCGCCCACCACGACCGTGTCGTCATGGCGGAAGCCGCCGAGCCCCCATTGATAGATGCCGGGCTCGGCCGAATAGACTTCGCGCTCCATGAGGGGCCTGGTGTTGAAGGCCATATCCTCGGGAAACTCATGGCCGAGCAGGCCCATGCCGTGACCGGTGCGGTGCAAGATCAGCTCGGCGACCCCTGCCCGCTCGAGCACGAGCTGGGCGGCGGTATCGATGCCGCAGACGGGCTCGCCGGTGACGGCCGCCTCGCAGGCCGCCTCGTTCGCAGCACGCGCCGCCTCGAACAGCTCCGCCTGGCGCTGCGAAGGCTTGCCGCAGAACCAGGTGCGCTCATTCTCGACCACGAGCCCGTTGAGGCGCGGGATGACGATATTGACCATGCCATGGCCCTTCTCGATGCGCGCGCCCGAGGAGCGCCCATCGCCATGCGGAGCGCAGCTCGCAGGACCCGACAACGTCCAGCAGCGCAGGATCTCGAGATTGTCGCCCGGGAAGCGGCGTGCCGATTCCTCCGCCATCAGGGCCGCCATCGCCATGTCGAGCTCCTGCACCAGGCGGCCCGGCCGGATATTCTCGCGATAGCGCTCCTGGACCCAGTCGGAGAGCGAGGCGATCTCGCGCATCAGGGCGATCTCCTCCTCATTCTTGACCATGCGCAGCTTGCGGCATTCCTGGGTCGCGGTCTCGATGCGCAGTTGCGGCAAGAGGCCGGGCACACGGGCGAGCGGGCCGCCGCCGGCATCGACACCGATGCGCGAGCGATTGAGGCCCGCCCGCTTCAGCCTGTCGGCCGCCATCTCGGCCCATTGCGAGGCGAGCGGCACGCGGCGGTGCAGGCGCGGATGCTCGGCGTAGAATTCCGCATCCGTGACCCAGAGATGCTGGGCCTCGAGGCTGAAGCGCCAATGATTGGTCGACAGCTCGTTCAGGATGGCGAAAGGCTCGCCGTTGCGCGGCACCACGCACAGGATCGGCCGCTCCCAGGTCTGGACATCGGTGTGGAAATTGGTGGCGAACTGAAAGAAATCGCCTTGCGTCAAGGCCAATGCGTCGAAGCCCTCGCGATCCATCATCTCGCGCATGAGACCGAAGCGGTAATTGCGGGTGGCGGATCCGAGAAAGGCCATCTGTCTCTCCTGGGGGGCTGGTCTTGGGGCTGAGCAGGTCTTGGGGCTGAGCAGGTCTTGGGGCTGAGCAGGTCTTGGGGCTGAGCAGGTCTTGGGGCTGAGCGGCAGTCTCGCACCATCCTGCGTGCCGCCGACATCGCACGCAAGCCTCAGGGCCGCGCGAGATCAGTCGAATCTATTTGGCCGAACCGCCCCCCACCCGTACCCTCCCCACCGTTCGCTTCGCTCACGGGGGATCAGCGCTGCTCGCCTCCCTCCCCCCACGAAGTGGCAACGGAGTGGTGGGGAGGGTACGAGTGGGGGGCGGTTCAACAGACACCGACTGATCGAGGTTATTCTCCAATCGGCCCTTGGTGGCGCCGCCGAGATCGGAGGGTGGAGATTGTCCGCCCACCTGTTTCCAGCCTGTATTATCAGGTGGAACGCCTTTGAACGCCGCTGGCGCCCACCTCCCGCTTGCGCCGAGAAGGAGCCGCGCCGCGCTATCCGTATTGAATCCGCATGCGTTCTGCCTTTAGAGTCGGCAAACACGACCGGCAAAGGCGCGATCGATCGATTTTCTTGCGATCGATCGCCTCTCCGCTCGTCACCTTCCTTCGCATCGAGGCTGCCATGTCGAACCCGCTGGTCAACGAACTTCACGCCATTCTCGCCACGCCCGCCGAGGAGGCGCGTGCCATCCTGGCGCGGCTCGGCGTGCCGGCCTCGGCGCTGGCCGAGCAGGGCCTTGCCTGCCGCTCGCCGATCACCGGGGAGGTGATCACCCATCTCGCCGAGGCGAACGAGGCCGATGTGGAGGCGGCGATCTCGCGAGCCTCGGAGGCTTTCCTCGAATGGCGCAACGTGCCGGCGCCGCGCCGGGGCGAGTTCGTGCGCCTCTTGGCCGAGGAGCTGCGCGCCGCCAAGGCCGATCTCGGCCGGCTGGTCACGATCGAAGCCGGCAAGATCATCTCCGAAGGTCTCGGCGAAGTGCAGGAGATGATCGATATCTGCGATTTCGCCGTCGGGCTGTCGCGGCAATTGCATGGCCTCACCATCGCCACTGAAAGACCCGGCCATCGCATGATGGAGACCTGGCATCCGATCGGCGTCTGCGGCGTCATCTCGGCCTTCAATTTCCCGGTCGCGGTCTGGTCCTGGAACGCGGCGCTCGCCTTCGTTTGCGGCAACTCCGTCGTGTGGAAGCCCTCCGAAAAGACGCCGCTCACGGCGCTCGCCGTGCAGGCGCTGGTCGAGCGCGCCGCGAGGCGCTTCGGCGACATCCCGGCGGGCTTGAGCGAGGTGATCATCGGGGCGCGCGGCGTCGGCGAGGCGCTGGTCGATGATGAGCGCGTGGCGCTCGTCTCCGCGACCGGCTCGACCGCGATGGGGCGCGCCGTGGCGCCGCGCCTCGCACGGCGCTTCGCCCGGGCCATCCTCGAGCTCGGCGGCAACAACGCCGCGATCGTGACGCCCTCGGCCGATCTGGATCTCGCGCTGCGCGGCATCGCCTTCGCGGCCATCGGCACGGCCGGGCAGCGCTGCACCACCTTGCGGCGGCTGATCGTGCATGAGAGCGTGCATGACAAGCTCGTGGCGCGCCTGAAGAAAGTCTATTCCAGCGTCCGCATCGGCGACCCGCGCGAAGCGGGCGTGCTGGTCGGGCCGCTCATCGACGATCCCGCCTTGAACGGCATGGAGCGCGCTCTGGCCGAGGCACGCGCCGCCGGCGGACGCGTGCATGGCGGGGGCCGGGCGCTTTCCGAGCATTTCCCGGATGCCGCCTATGTGCATCCGGCCCTCGTCGAGATGGCGACGCAGACGGGGCCGATGCCGCGCGAGACCTTCGCGCCCATCCTCTATGTGGTGCCCTACCGCGAATTCGACGAGGCGATCGCCATCCACAATGATGTGGGCGCCGGCCTCTCCTCCTCGATCTTCACCACCGATCTGCGCGAGGCGGAGCGCTTCGTCTCGAGCGCGGGCTCGGATTGCGGCATCGCCAATGTCAATATCGGCCCGTCCGGCGCCGAGATCGGCGGAGCCTTCGGCGGCGAAAAGGAAACCGGTGGCGGACGCGAAGCAGGCTCGGATGCCTGGAGGGCCTATATGCGGCGCGCCACCAACACGGTGAATTACTCATCCGCCCTGCCGCTCGCCCAAGGCGTCACCTTCGATGTCGGAGGGTGAGGTTTTCCTTCTCCCGCCTCAAGTCGCGGGAGAGGGAAGGCGCGCAGGCAATCCGCGTGGCACGTTTCCGTGATTCCTTGTAACTAAGCACACACGCCCAGCCACGGGGCACAATGCCCGCAAGCCGACATCTCGGCCCACTATCGAAAGAGGCTACCACATGGCCATTCGCGTCATCGTCGCCGGAGCGACCGGCTGGACCGGGAGCGCGCTCGTCAGGGCGGTCATCGCGGCCGAGGATATGGAGCTCGTCGGCGCCGTGGCGCGCAAATCGGCCGGCCAGGATGCAGGCACTGCAAGCGGCGGCAAGCCGATCGGGCTTGCCATCTCGGCCTCGCTCGAGGATGCGCTGGTCAAGCCCTGCGATGTGGTCGTCGATTACACCAAGCCCAATGTCGTCAAGCAGCATGCGCTTGCCAGCATCGGCCGGGGCGTCGCCTTCGTGGTCGGCACTTCGGGCCTGTCGGCGCAGGATTATGCCGAGATCGATTCGGCGGCACGGGCCAAGAGCGTCGGCGTCTTCGCGGCCGGCAATTATTCGATCACCGCGACCTTGCTCGCCAAATTCGCCGTGATGGCGGCGAAATATGTCGCCGATGTCGAGGTCATCGACTATGCGAGCGCAGCTAAGCCCGACGTGCCCTCGGGCACCGGGCGCGAGCTCGCCGAGCGCCTGTCGGCGGTGCGGCGCAAATCGACGGCGAAACCGGTCGGCGAGCTGACCGGGGCGCGCGAGACGCGCGGCGCCAGCATCGGCGAGGTGCAGGTGCATTCAGTCCGGATGCCGGGCTTCGTCCTGTCCTGCGAGGCCGTGTTCGGCGCGCCCGATGAGCGCCTCGTCATTCGCCACGATGCGGGCTCCTCGGCCGAGCCCTATGTGGCCGGCACGCTGCTCGCCATCAGGCGGGTGCGCGACAAGACCGGCCTCAGGCGCGGCCTCGACCAGCTGATGGAGTGAGGCCTGGGACCGCGACCGTCTCGGTCGCCCTTTCTTCCCGGCGGGGCGCCAGCTTCACCGTCTCAAGGGCCGGCGGGACGCCGGCGGTCCCAAGGGGCCCCCTCACAATTTGACGTGATTGGTGGCGCGTTCCTGATCGGTGTGGATCGGGGTTTCACGGCAGCCGAAATAGCCGACCTTGAGATAATTCACCTCGAGCGCCAGCACCCCGATGGGCGCGCCGCTCTGCGGATCGACCATGGTCTCGGCCCGCCAGCAGACCGGATGAGTGCCGTCCCAGGAGAGCTGCAGCCAGCTCACATCGCGCGCCCCCGCGCCCAACGGAAAGCTGTAGTGGAATTTCGGCTTGTCGAATTGCCAGTAATTGAAGGACGGGAAGGGCGCCGCCGCCATCCTTCCCTTGGCGTCGATCAGGAACGCATGCGTGACGAGCCCCCGGCTCGCCTGGACGACATCGCGCAGGTGCTGCGAGGCGGGCCTCGCCATGGCGGCACGCTGCAGCGTCCCCTCCCCCGTGATCCGCTCGGTGTTCCAGATCTGGTCCTGCGCCAGCGCCCAGGCCTCGTCCTTGTCGGCGAGCGCTGCGTTCTGCTCGCGCAAGCCGTCGATGAGGACGCGATCCTGGTGCAGGTCGACGAACAGCCGGTCGAGCTTCGGCGCATAGCGCAAGGCACCGAGGAGATGTGGCCAGGCGAAGGCGGCAAGCAGCGAAAACGCGGCTGCGATGAGCACGAGGACGAGGCCGCGCAGGATGCGGCGCGGCAAGGTGAGGCCCGGTGGGGCGTTCTCCGACATGCCTTCCTCGCTGATGACGAGGCCCTGTATAGCAGGGGCCGCCTTCACAAACGCTGAATCCGGCCGTGTTTGCCTAGCGGGTCCGTTTGCGGCTATCGAAGCTCGCCATGGACAGGGCCCGGAACTCGCGCATGACCGCCAGCAATCCGCCGAGCTACGATCAGATCGTTGCGGCGTTTCGCTGGCATATCCCCGAGCGCTACAATATCGGCGTCGATGTCTGCGACCGCTGGGCGCTGAGCGAGCCCAACCGCCTCGCCATCATCGAGGTCCATCCCGACGGCTCGACCAAGGAAGTGAGCTTCGGCGATCTGTTCGTCGCCTCGAACCGCCTCGCCCGGGCGTTGCGCCGCCAGGGCGTCGCCAAGGGCGACCGGGTGGCGATCCTGCTGCCGCAATCGACCGAGGTCGCGATCGCGCATATCGCCATCTACAAGCTCGGCGCCGTCGCGGTGCCGCTCGCCGGGCTGTTCGGCGTCGACGCCATCGCCTATCGGCTGGGCGATGCCGGAGCCACGGCCCTGATCACCGACGCGGCCGGCTTCGCCAAGCTCAGGGCGATCACCGAGACGCTGCCGCTGCGTCTCGTGCTGTCGGTCGACGGCGATGACGGCGCGGCGCCAGGTTTTGCGGCACTTGGCCTGGCGCGGCTCTGCGAAGCGGAGCTGAGCGAGTTCCAGCCTCTCGACACGCATGCCGACGATCCGGCCCTGATGATCTACACCTCGGGCACCACCGGGCCGCCGAAGGGGGCGCTGCACGGACATCGCGTGCTGCTGGGGCATCTGCCCTGCATCGGCATCACGCATGAATTCACGCCGCAGCCTGGCGACCGCTTCTGGACTCCGGCCGATTGGGCCTGGGCCGGCGGGCTCCTCAATGTGCTGCTCCCTTCCCTGCATCATGGCCTGCCCGTGGTGGCGCGCAAATTCGCGCATTTCGATCCCGAGGAGGCCTTCCGCCTCATGGCCGATCTTAAGGTGCGCAACACCTTCATCCCGCCGACCGCCTTGCGCATGCTGCGCACTGTCTCCCAGCCCCGCGCCCGCTTCGCGCTCGAGCTGCGCACCATCGGCTCGGGCGGCGAGGCGCTCGGCGCCGAGACGCTGGCCTGGGGACGCGAAGCGCTCGGCCTCACCATCAACGAGTTCTACGGCCAGACGGAGTGCAACCTCGTGCTCGCCTCCTGCGGCGCGCTCGGCATCGTCAAGCCAGGCTGCATCGGCAAGCCGGTTCCGGGGCATGAGGTCGCGGTGATCCGCGCCGATGGCAGCGCCTGCGAGCCGGGCGAGGCCGGCGAGATCGCCATCCGCCGCCCGGATCCTGTGATGTTCCTCACCTATTGGAACCGCCCCGAAGCGACGCACGACAAGTTCATCGGCGATTGGATGACGACCGGCGATATGGGTGTGACGGACGATGAGGGCTATGTGCGCTTCTCGGGCCGCACCGACGACCTGATCACCTCGGCCGGCTATCGCATCGGCCCGACCGAGATCGAGGATTGCCTGATCAAGCATCCGGCAGTCGCGCTCGCCGCCGTGGTCGGCAAGCCCGATGCCTTGCGCACCGAGATCGTCAAGGCCTTCGTGGTGCTCAAAGCCGGCGAGGCGCCGTCCGAGGCGCTGGCCGCCGATATTCAGGCCTTCGTGCGCGCCCGTCTCTCGGCGCATGAATATCCGCGCGAGGTCGCCTTCCGGGATTCGCTGCCGCTCACCACCACCGGCAAGGTGATCCGGCGCCAGCTCCGCGCCGAGGCGTGACGCTCAGCCCTTCGTCACAACCCGCTTCACCAGCGCGCGCAGCCTGCGGCCGAAATGGTCGCGCGCCGCGAGCGCCAGCATGGCCGGCGACCTGCCGGGGCGCGCCGCCACCAGCCAATCGACGGTGACCGCGGCGGACGGTTCAGCGACACCGTCCGTAAGCGGAGCCTCGGAGCGCGCCGTCTTCCACAGCATCTCCGTGTCGCCCGAGCGCAGGGTGATGTCGCCGCCGACCGGCTTGCCGTTCGACAGATAGAGCTCGACGCGACAGCGCCGCTTGCGGGCGAGCGAACGCGTGACGACGCGCACGAAGGCGCTGGCCGATGGCGACAGCAACAGCGCCTCCCCACTGCGGCCGCTCGGCCCCAGCGCCTCGATCGCCAGGAACTGCTCGACCGCCTCGCGCACCTGGCGCGCACCGCGTGCCGTAACGACGCGATCATGCGCCGGCGGCGCCTGTCTCGCAGACAGGCCGGCCTGATCGAGCGGGCGCGCGAAGCGCAGGATGTTGCGGCCGCTGCGCAGGATCGACTGCCGCACCAGTCCGGCAAAGATGCCCCCCTCCTCGAGCCGCGGCAGCAGCAATCCCGAGGCGCGCGCCGGCCCTGAGCGAACCGCCTCGAACATCGCGTCGATGGCGATGTCCGCCGTGTCGCGATCGATGAGCGGCGTCGACGACAACATGGGCTCGGGGACCCACAATTTCGCTTCCCCAACGCCGAAGCCGGACGCCAGGAGCGGCGCGACCAGGATGAGGCGCGACGCGGGATGGCCGCGCTCGTCGAAGATCAGCAGGAATTGCGGGGCTTGCGCCGGCGCCAGATGGGTCGCGGCCGCGAGCGCGAATTCCGGCTCGAAGAACAGGTTGGGGACGAGCACCCGCCCGGCGAGATCGTGCCAGGCGGCCTCATGGCGTCGCATCTCGTCGGCGCTGAGGAGCTCGGTGCGCAGAAAGCTCGGTGCCTGCCGGGCGCGGCTCGCGACGCGCGGCGATGCAGCGGCTTGGCCGACTTCCGCTGCTCCAAGATCTGCGACCCCAAGATCTGCGGCCTGAAGCGAAGCGGTGAAATCGAAGGCGTGCCATAAGGAAACCATTTGTTAACCCTGATCCTCGGCGCTCGTCCTCGTCTGGGCCGCGACCGTTCCCCGGTGGAACGGGCAGGACCGCGCGAGGGCGCGACAGGTTCAGGGGTTCAAGATGCGTTCCGTGGCTGGCGGAAAGCTCAGCTCACCTTCTCGCGCACGATGCCGCGCTCGCGGCCGAGCAAGGTCGGCGCGGCGAGCATGACGAGCACCAGCAGGCCCGAGGCGAATTTCAGGTCCGAGGGTGCAAGGCCGAGCGCCAGGCACATCGAGATCAGCTGGTAATAGGCGATGGCTCCGACCACCGGGGCGAGAAGCTGGCGCGCCACGCTCTGCCGGCCGAGCAGGAGCTCACCGATGATCACCGCCGCGAGCCCGTTGATGACGACGCCGAAGCCGATATTGACGTCGGAAAAGCCTTGCGACTGCACCAGCACAGTGCCGGCGAAGGACGCGAAGGCCGCCGCCAGCCCGACGCCGAGCACCGTCGTCCACCAGACGCTGATGCCTTGCGCCTGCGCCATGTCGAGATTGGCGCCGACGGCCCTGAGCGCGATGCCCTTCTCGGTCTTCATGAAGGCGAAGAGCAGGCCGAGCACGATGGCGACGGCGACGCCCAGCACCATGATCTTGCCGGGCAGGCTGTCATTGAGGCCAGGACGAATGAGATCGAAGATCGTCTCGTAGGTGAACAACGCGATATTGGAGCGCCCCATCACCCGCAGATTGACGCTGTAGAGCATGGTGATGACGATGATGCCCGCAAGCAACGACGAGATGCGGAACCTGAGCGCGATCATGGCCACCGCGCAGCCCGACAGGAAGCCGCCCGCGGCGCCGGCCGCCATCGCGGCGAGCGGGCCATAGCCCAGCGCCAGCAAGGTGCCGCAGATGCAGCCGCCGAGCGGGAAGGTGCCTTCGCAAGAGAGGTCCGGAAAGTTGAGCAGGCGGAACGGGATCATCACGGCGAGCGCCACGAAGGCATAGATCAGGCTTTGCGCCAGCGTGACCGGAATGAGCTCGATGAAGCTGTGGATGATGTCCATGATTCAACTCGCGAGCAGGATGCGGTCATCCTTGTCGCGGAAGCGCGACACCAATTCCTCGACCGTCAGCCCGGCCTTCTCCCGGCCCGAGAGCGAGAGGCGGATGCGGCCCTGATCCATCATCACCAGCCGGTCGCCGACATCGATGGCGTGGCGCATATTGTGCGTCACCATCAAGGTCGTGAGATGCGCTTCCTCGACCACCCGGATGGTCGCCTTCAGCACGAGATCGGCGGTCACCGGATCGAGCGCGGCCGTATGCTCGTCGAGCAGCAGCAGCTTCGGCGTCGTCAGCACCGCCATGATCAGCGACACAGCCTGACGCTGGCCGCCCGACAAGGTGTCGATGCGATCGAAGAGGCGGTTCTCGAGCCCGAGGCCGAGGATGGCGAGGCGGTCGCGATAACGGGCGCGGCGCGCCGCAGTGAGGCCGAAGCGGAACCGCCTTCTACCTGAGCGCAGCTCGGCGAGCAGCAGGTTTTCCTCGACGCTCATGCCGGGCGCGGTGCCGGTCATCGGATCCTGGAAGACGCGGGCGATGCGCTTTGCGCGCTTGTGCAGCGGCTCGCGCCCGAGATCCTCGCCGTCGAGCAGGATCTGCCCGGGAGCGACCGGGAACTGGCCGGCGACGGCGTTGAGCAAGGTCGATTTGCCGGCCCCGTTCGAGCCGATCACGGCGCAGAAGGTGCCGGGCGCCAAAGCGAGCTCGACGCCATCGAGCGCCAGTCGCGCATTCGGCGTGCCGGGGAAGAAGATCTTGCGCAGGCCTTTGACGGCGAGCATCGGTTCAGAGGCGATCATGGGTGCGTTACGCGCCTTACCCTCTCCCGCTTGCGGGAGAGGGTGCCGAGACGCAGTCGGGGCGGGTGAGGGACCGTCGAGCGCTTCACCACCGTCCCTCATCCGCCCTCACTGCGTTCGGGCACCTTCTCCCGCCCAAGAGCGGGAGAAGGAAGACTGAGCCCCTCACTCCACCACGCATTTGCAGTCGGCGAGCCCGGCCGGCAAAGTCAGGTTGAGCTTCTTGAGCTGCTTGTCGCTGACCAGCACCTTGAAGTCGTCCTTGCCGACGCGCACCGGGGGAATGTCGGCGGTCTTCGCGCCTTTGAGAATCTTGGCGGCGATGGCACCCGCTTCGCGGCCGACCTCCTCGTAATTCACCTCATAGCCGGCGAGCACCAGACCGTCGCGCGCCGCCACCGCCGAAGAGTTGATGATTGGCAGTGAGATCTGCCCGGCCGAGGCGGAAATGGCCGGAATGGCCGGCTGCATCATGCCGCCCGAGGGCACGAACACGGCTTCAGCGCGCCCCTTCAGCGTGGCGACCCGGATCGGGATATCGGCGGCGTTGTCGCAGCCGGCTTCGACGATCTCGACGCCTGCGGATTTTCCCGCGGTCTTCAGCCGTTCGACGACCGAGAGATTATTGTCTTCGCCCGGATTGTAGAGCACGCCGAGCTTCTTGATCCCGGGGATGAGCTTGCGGGTGAAATCGATGATCGAATCGGCATTCTGCTGATCCGAGGATCCGGTCATGTCATCGGCGCCATGCTCCCAATCGGTCACGAGCTTCGCCTTGATCGGATCGGTGATGGCCGCGAAGACGATGGGGATGCCCGCCCCCTTCAGGCTCTGCTTCGCCGATTGGGCGACCGGCGTCGAGATCGTCATGATCAGCTTAGGGCTCGAAGATTTCAGCTTGTTGAGGATCTGCGGCAGGATCGATGCATCGAAATTGGCGACCTCCCAATCGAAGACCACGTCCTTGCCCTCGACGAGGCCTTGCTTGGCGAGCTCGGCCCGGAAGCTGGTGTTCACCGCGTCGAGCTGCGGGTGACGTCCCCATTGCGCGATGCCGATATGGATCGGCTCCGCCATCACGGCGGGAGCAGCGACTGAGAGCCCCAGGCAGGCGAACGCGCCGGCCGCAAGGCCGCGACGGGTGACGGACATGATCGACCTCCGATGATGAGTGCCCGCCAGATGGCGGCGCTTCGTGATGGTTTGCGGCTGCGCTGACGCGCCGATTGCGGCTCAAGCTATCGCAAGACAGGCGAGAGCGTAAACCACTGATTCGGCGCGGCTTCGGTCATTTCCCAGAATGCGCACCGAGATAGCTTGACGCTCGCCGCGCACGCCTCTTCATTCACCCATCCAAGGACCATCCCAAAAAGCGAGCGAGGAACAGCCGATATGCGGACACATCGAGGACGCCTTCACGGGATTGGCCTTGCCATAATGTTGTGGGGCGTGACTTTGGCGCCGGCACGAGCCGAGATCACGGTCGGCTTCATCAATGCGGTGACGGGTCCCGCCTCCTCGCTCGGCCTGCAATATAAGCGAGGGCTCGCTGCGGCGCCGATGCAGGTCGGCTCAGAGACGATCAAGCTGATCACCCTCGACGATCAGACCGACACCACGGTCGCCGTGAAGGATGCCCGCAAGCTGATCGAGGACAGCAATATCGACATCCTGTTCAGCCCGCCCGATTCCCCTTCGGTGTTCGCGATCGTGCCGGTCTCGCGCGACGCGAAAGTACCGCTGGTATCGTTGTCGACGGCCGCCGTGCCGGGCGAGGACGGCCAATGGATGATCACCATTTCCCAGCCGCTGCCGCTGATGCTGTCGGCCGATGTGGAGGACATGAAGAAGAAGGGCGTGAAGCGCCTCGCCTATATCGGCTTCGGCGATGCCTGGGGCGATGCCGTCTACTCGGCCTTGAAGCCGCAGGCCGACGCCGCCGGCATCGAGATCGTCGCCAAAGAAAGCTATGCGCGCGCCGACACCAGCGTGACGGCGCAGGCGCTGCGCATGCTGGCGGCAAAGCCCGATGCCGTCCTGACCGGAGGCTCGGGCTCTCCGGGAGCGACGCCCCATCTCGCTCTCGCTCAGCTCGGCTATAAGGGTGTCGCCTATTCGACCCATGCGGTCATCAACGCCGATTTCGTGCGTGTCGGCGGCGCCTCCGTGCAAGGCGTGATCGCGCCTGCCGGGCCGATCGCGGTCGCCGACCAGCTGCCGCAGGACAATCCCATCCGCGGCGCCTGCGAGACCTTCAAGGCGGCCTATCAACGCGCCAATGGCGACGTCGCGCCCGACCCCTTCAGCGCCTATGCCTATGATGGCTGGCTCGTCTTCCTCGATGCGGCCAAGCGCGCGCTTGCCGTCGCCAAGCCCGGCACGCCCGAATTCCGCACGGCCCTTCGCGATGCGCTGGCGAGCACGCATGACGTCGTCGGCACGCATGCGGTCTATTCCTTCAAGCCGGGCGAACGCTATGGCGTCGACGATCGCGCCCGGGTGCTGGTGCAGCTCGGGAAGAGCGGCTGGACCTTGCTGCCCAGATGACGCCTCACGCAACGCGCCGCTTCATCTCGAGCGGCTCTCCCTGGGAGGAACTCGCCGGCTATAGCCGCGCCGTGCTGGACGAGCCCTTCGTGTTCGTCTCCGGAACGGTCGGCACGGACTTCGCTACCGGCATCATGCCGGAAGGCGCGGCGGCGCAGACCGAACAGGCGATCGACACGATCGAGAAGGCGATGGCCGACGCCGGCGCGACGATCGTCGACATCGTGCGGGTGCGCGTCTTCGTGCCCGAGGCCGCCGATGTGGCGGAGGTCTCCGCGGTGATCCGCCGCCGCATCGGGCCATCTCGCGCCGCCAATACCACGGTCTGCAGTCCGCTCGCCGTGCCGGGTGCCCGCGTCGAGATCGAGGTCACGGCGCGCAAGAGCGCGGATGCCTCGCCAAACCTGCATGTCGCGAGCGAGCGCGTGCGGGCGCCTGCGTCCAGCGCTTTTGCCTTCCTGGCGGACGGGCGGTCGCTCGGCCGCTGGGCGCTCGGTTGTTTTGAAACGACAGCGCGGCCCGACGGGCTGTTCGCCGGCCATTCGCTGTTCGACGGCAAAGAGCTTCTGGTGCGCGTCGAGGGCGATCCGGAGAAGCTCTGCGTGACCTATCATGTCGGCTCGGCGCCGGAGCGGCTGTCGCCGCGCATCGTCGCCAAGGTCGAGGCGGCGGCGCGCCTGCCTGGCGGCGAGGACGAGTGCCTGGTGTCGCTGATCGCCGAGCGCACGCCCGACATGACGGAGCATCGCTGGCGGCATCTGACCACGACGCATGCGACGGAGATCTTGCTGATCAAGGCCCTGATCGAAGGTTCGGGCTAATCTGGGACCGCAGGCATCCTGCCCGCCCTTGCGAACGGCGCGGCGGGCATGCCGCGCGGGCAGAAAGGCGACCACCTGGGACCGCGGGCATCCTGCCCGCTCTTCCCGGCGTGGAGACCTTGCCGTTCGAAGAGCGGGCAGGATGCCCGCGGTCCCAGGCGCCGTCAGGCGGCAGCGCGCAGCGCCGGCGCCGGCGCCGGCCGGCGCGTCGAGAAATGCCCCATGATGGTGTCGTAGAAGCGGATGAGCCATTCGTTGGCGGCTCGGGCACGCTCTTCGGCCTCCTGCAGCTTGGTGTCGAGCTCCTCGGCGCGCGCCTCGCTGACGACGACGCGCCGCTGCAGGGAGGCGGCCCGCTCATTGGCGAGTGCCGCGTCGTGCCTTGCCTGCTCGGCCAGCGCCTCGGCCCGGGTCTGCACCAGGCGCGAGCGCTCCTCCATCAGGCTCATGGCTTCGGCGGCCCGCTTGACCATCTCGAGTGCAGCATCGAGCTCGGAGGCGCTGCGATCCTTTTCTTCGCAGCGCGGCGGGAAGCCCGGCTGCTGCAGAAGACGCATGACGTTGTCCAGTTCCTCGACCAGCCCCTCCGCGGGAAGCTCAGCGCCTGGGGCGAACCGCTCGCCATAACCGCCGTCCGGTCGAAGCCGGGACACCTTGTGATCTGAGCTCATCTTGTCACCTTTCGGCCGGCAACTCAGCATTGCTGTCTTCGAATCGTGACAACTAATGGTTGCTAAATCGTTAACGATGTGCCGATTTGGCACGCAACGCAGCTCGACAGGCAACTCGGCGCGCCTCGCCGCAACCCAGCTCGGCGGAAAGCGGGCCGCATGGCAGCTGTGCCGCCGGCGGAATGACAAGCTGCCGCCATCATGGTGTGTGATCCGCCTCGCCTCTCTCCCCCGCATATGGAGATATCGATGTTGGCTTCCGGCTTTGCTCGACGCGCGATGATGGCGCTGGCCGCCCTGATCGCCTGCACCCCGCTCGCTTCCCTTGCTCGCGCAGCAGACGCTGCCGGCTGCCAGGATCCAGGCGGCCTGAAGCGCTTCGAAAACTCCTCGATCGTCATGTGCGAGAAGCGCGACTTCGCCGAGTACACGCTGCCGACGGGCAAGACCGCCAGGGACGAGAATGGGACCATGACGGACAAGTTCGAGGCTTCGCTGAACCTCGAGGGACGTCTCGCCGAAAACGTCTATGCGGTTCCGAAGGGCCCCTCCTCGGCCGAGGTGTTCCGCAACTACAAGGCCGACCTCGCGGCGAAAGGCTACAAGCTGCTGTTCGAGGCGAAGCAGGCTGACACCGGCAGGCTCGGATCTTACTTCGAGAGCAAGGGGCCGGGAACCCAGATCTGGGGCTATAGCGAGGACGAGGCGCGCTACGTGGCGGCCGTCAAGGAGGACGGCGCGGCGAAGACCTACATCGCGCTCTACATCGTCGAGTATCAGGATGGCTACGAGCCGAAATTCTCTCCCCAGAAGGGCCAGGTCATGGTCCGTTTGGACACGCTCCAGGTCGGCGAGCTCAAGGATCGCATGGTGGTCGTCTCGGCCGCAGAGATCAGCAAGGAGCTCGACAGCAACGGCAAGGTGGCGCTCTACGGAATCCTGTTCGACTTCAACAAGGCGAGCATCAAGCCCGAATCGCGCCCGAGCCTCGACGAGATCGGCAAGTTCTTGAAGGATAATCCGACAGAGAGTGTTTACGTGATCGGCCACACCGACAATGTCGGAGGCTTCGACTTCAACATGCAGCTATCGAAGGCGCGGGCCGCTGCCGTCGTTGCCGATCTCGCCCATACCTACGGAATCCAGGGGGGCCGGATGGCCGCGAGCGGGGTCGGCCTGCAAGCCCCGGTCGCCTCGAATGCCAGCGAGGACGGCCGCGCCAAGAACCGCAGGGTTGAACTGATCCCGCGGTGAATTCGCGCGCGTCCTCACCTCTCCCCTTGCGGGAGAGGTCGATCCGAGCCGCCAGGCGAGGATCGGGTGAGGGGGGGCAGCTCCTGCCTTGGTTGGTAAGCCTTGTCAGGGCAAGCATTCCAGAGCGAGGTGAGGACTCCCGCAGCCGGCGCTGCCCCCCTCACCCGGCTTCTCATCGCTTCGCTCTTCGAACCCGACCTCTCCCACAAGGGGAGAGGTGAGCGCCTGCGCCCAAATGATCTTGGGTCCTTGCAAATTTCGGCCGCCTGACCCATCCACGATGGGCGTGACCTGGCGAAGGCCGGTCCGCGTGGCAGCCATGAGGATCCTAATTCCATGCGTTCCCTGCTCTTCGTCCCCGGCGACAGCGAACGGAAATTCACCAAGGCGATGGCCTCCGGCGCCGATGCGCTGATCCTCGACCTCGAAGATTCGGTCGCACCCTCAGGCAAGGAGAAGGCGCGCCAGACGGTGCGCCGAGCGATCGAAGCGGCTCGCAAGGAGAAGCGCCGCCCCCTCATCTATGTGCGGGTCAATCCGCTCGATTCCGGCCTGATCGATGCCGATCTCGATACGGTGATTCCGGCCCAGCCGGACGGCGTCATGCTGCCGAAGGCGCGCGGCGGCCAGGACATCATGCATCTTTCGACGAAGCTCGCCGTGCGCGAGGCCGAGAACGATCTGCCCGACGGCGCGATCCTCATCCTGCCGATCGCCACCGAGAGCGCCGCGGCCCTGTTCACCATGGGGAGCTATGCCGGATCGAGCGGGCGCCTGTCGGGCTTGAGCTGGGGCGCGGAGGATCTGTCCGCCGATGTCGGCGCCTTGACCAACCGCCTGACCGACGGGACCTATACGGATCCTTACCGACTGGCCCGGGCGCTCGCCTTGTTCGCCGCGTCCGCCGCCGAGATCGCGCCGATCGACACGGTCTTCACCAATTTCCGCGACAAGGCAGCCCTCGAAGCCGAGTGCCAGGCGGCGCGGCGCGACGGCTTCACCGGCAAGCTTGCCATCCACCCCGACCAGGTCGGCGCGATCAATACGGCCTTCACCCCCTCGAAGGACGCGATCGCGCGGGCTCGGGCCATCGTCGACGCCTTCGCGGCCAATCCCGATCTCGGCGTCATCGGCGTCGACGGCGAGATGATCGACCGCCCGCATATCAAGCGCGCCGAGAGGTTGCTTGCGGCCGCCAAGGCGGCGAGGATCGTCTAACCGCCCGGGCGCACCATCGTGAAGCCTTCGGTGCCGACCGCGTAGTCGTGATAGCCCATGCGCATGATCGGATGGGCGGCGAGCGTGTCGAAGCGCCCGTTCTTCAGGAACTTCTCGTCGATATGCACGCCGACCACTTGGCCGATGACGACGTGGTTGCTGGCCGGCCCGCCATTCAGCGGTTGCGGCCGCACGATCTGCAATAGCTTGCATTCGAGCGCCGCAGGTGCCTCGGCGACGCGCGGCGGCTTGACCAGCATCGAAGGGGCCGGCGTCAGCCCCGCAAAGGCCATCTCGTTCTCGCCGCGCGGCAGGGGCGCCGAAGTCAGGTTCATCTTCTCGCGCAACTCGTAAGTGACGAAATTGCAGACGAACTCGCCGGTCTCCTCGGCGAAGCTTGCGGCGTCCTTCATGCCCTCGGAGGAGAACACCACCATCGGCGGCCGGTCGCCGATGGCGTTGAAATAGGAATAGGGCGAGAGATTGATCTCGCCCTTGCGGCTCATGGCGCTGATCCAGCCGATCGGCCGAGGGGCCACGATCGCCTTGAAGGGATTATGGGGAAGGCCGTGATCATTGGTGTCGGTGCGGTAGAACAAGGCGTTGCCCTTCGGTTGCAGGTGGATCTGCTTATGCCGGAACGACAGGATAGGGAAAGCCTCCAGCCTCTGCCGCGGCGCGCCTCAGCTGAAGCGCGTCACGATCTGCTCCAGCGCCGGGCGCGGCCGATCGGGTGACGGGGAGGTGGCGGTGCCGATATGCACGAAGCCTGCCATGCGCTCCTGCGGCGAAAGGCCGAGAGCCGCGAGCACGCGCCTGTCATAGGCGTACCATTCCGTGATCCATGACGCTGAGAAGCCCAGCGCATGGGCGGCCGTCACCAGGTTCATGCACACCGCTCCCGCCGAGAGCACCTGCTCCCAATCGGGGATCTTGGGATGGGGGGCCGCACGGCTGACGACGCCGATGACGAGCGGGGCACGCGACAGACGGCTGCGCTCGGCAGCGATCCGGCTCGCATCGCTGCCCGGATTGGCTTCGGCGAAATGACGGGCGATCAGCTCGCCGGCCTTGTCGCGGGCCGCTCCCTCGAAGACGATGAAACGCCACGGCGCAAGCTTGCCGTGATCGGGCACGCGCGAGCCGATCTTCAGGAGCGTGTCGAGCTGCGCCGACGAGGGGCCGGGCTCACCGAGGAAATTCGGGCCGACGGAGCGGCGCACGGAGAGAAGGTCGATGGTTGAGGTCATGATGATGCTCGGGTTGACGGATCGCGGCAGCCCGGCGGCGGCTCATACTGCCTCTAAGCCTCATATCGCGTCGAAGCCGCCAGGTTCAAGACATTGGTCCACGCGGCGAGCCGGCATTGGCCGAGATCAAGCGGCCGGCGCCTCGTCGACGACGCCGTTGCGCAACCGCCCGACGCCCGCGGCCTCGACCTCGATCACGTCGCCGGGCTTCAGGTAACGCGGCGGATCGAACCTCGCCCCTGCTCCTGTCGGCGTGCCGGTGACGATGACGTCGCCCGGTACGAGGGTGGTGAAGGTCGAGATATAGGCGATCAGATAGCGGAAGCCGAAGATCAGGCGGCTGGTGCGGTCATCCTGGCGCTGCTCGCCGTTCACCTTGGTGGACAGCCGGATATCGGCGATCTGCGCCTCATCCGCATAAGGCACGAGCCAGGGGCCGAGACTGCCGCTCGCCTCGAAATTCTTGCCCTGCGTGACGTTGAATTTGGCATGCCGCACCCAGTCGCGCAGCGTACCCTCATTGCACAAGGTGAGCGCCGCCACATGGGAGAGCGCGTCGGTCTCGGCGATATGGCGACCAGCCTTGCCGATGACGAGCACGAGCTCGCCCTCATAATCGAGCTGGGCTGAAGCGCGCGGGCGCACCAGCGGCACCTCATGGCCAACGAAGGAGCGTTCGGTGCGCAAGAACATGCTGGGATATTGCGGCGCCGCCTGGCCGTCCTTGTACTCCGCGTTGCGGTTGGGATAATTGACCCCGATGCATATGATCTTCTCAGGACCCGGAACCGGCGGCCGCCAGCCGACGGCATCGAGCCCGAAATCCGGCGCATGGCGTGCGCCCTCCTCGACAAGGCGCGGCAGGGCGCCATCCGCGATCGCCTGGCGCAAGGTCGGGTAGCGGTCGGCAAAGCGCCCCGTCAGGTCGACGACGCCCGTCTCGCTGACGAGGCCGTAGCGAGTTTCGCCGGCGACGCTGAAAGTGGCCAGACGACCGTGAGTGTTCATGAGGTGGGTCCGATGTTGTGGCGAGTGGCGAGTAGCGAGTGGCGAATAGCGCGTAGTGAATAGTGAGTAGTGAGTAGTGAGTAGTGAGCAGTGAACGCATAGCTACTCGCTACTCGCCATTCGCTATTCGCCAAATTCACTTTTCACTATTCACTCCTCACGCAAAGTAACAACTCACCATTCCGTACGGCCCGTAATCCGCCTGGATGGTGTCGCCGCGCCGTGTCTCGATCGGCCGGATGAAGGAACCGGACAGCACGATCTGGCCGGGCTCGAGGGCAAGGCCGAGCGGGCTGAGCTTGTTGGCGAGCCAGGCGATGCCGTTCGCCGGGTGATTGAGGACGCCGGCCGCGATCCCGGTCTCCTCGAGGACACCGTTGCGATAGCACAAGGCGCCGATCCAGCGCAGATCGGCGTCGAGCGGCCGGAAGGGCCGGCCGCCGACCACGATGCCGGCATTGGCGGCGTTATCGGCGATGGTGTCGACGATCTTGCGCGTCGCCTTGGTCTTGGCATCGATGCGCTCGATGCGGGTATCGAGGATCTCGAGCGCCGGCACCACGAAGTCGGTGGCGTTGAGGACGTCGAAGATCGTGCAGGCAGGTCCGGCGAGGCGCGACTTCATGACGAAGGCGAGCTCCGCCTCGACCCGCGTGGCGATGAAGCGCTCGGTCGGCACATTGCCGCCATCGCTGAAGAACATGTCGTCGAAGAGAATGCCGGAATCCGGCTCGTCGATGCCGAGCGCCGATTGCATGGCCTTCGACGTCAGGCCGATCTTATGGCCACGCACAACCCGCCCCTGCGAGACCTTGTGCTCGACCCAGGCACTCTGGATCGCATAGGCCTCCGCGATCGTCATGCCCGGATGCTCGATCGATAGCTGGCCGATCTGCGTGCGCGTCTTTTCGGCCTGATCGAGCCGCGTCGCGGCGGCGCGGATCTGCGTCTCAGTCAGCATGGCGTGACCACCCTGTTTGCGCGTCGGGCGCCGGATTCTGAAGCCTCGGCCCAGGTGATGCTTAACGTGTTAAGTTTCACACTTCAAGCAGGCTCGAGCCTACGGCGGCTCAAGACGCCATCGCGCCCCGCACGCGATCGATGAGCGCCAGCGGATCGGCGGGCGCGGCATCGCCTCGCCACGCCACATGCTGGTCGGGCCGCGACAGGACGAGCTTCTCCTTGTACAGCGGCGCCGCTTCGTCCGAGACCACGTCGAGAAGCCGCAGGGGCAGGCGGCGCGCGGCAGCGGCCTGCATCACGGCATCGACCGTGACCGCCGGGTCGAAGCGCAGCAGCGTAAAGTCCGGCCCCATCGCATCATAGAGGGAGCTGCCGTCCTTCAGCCAGATATGCGGGGTGCGGCAGCCGGGCACCGTCGAGGGCGTGAACTCCGCCATCGAATAGGCGGGCGGCGTTTCGCCGTCATAGGCGATGATCGGCGATTTATCGTAGTAATAGCCGAAATTGA
This sequence comes from Rhizobiales bacterium GAS188, assembly GCA_900104855.1. Classification (NCBI taxonomy): domain Bacteria; kingdom Pseudomonadati; phylum Pseudomonadota; class Alphaproteobacteria; order Hyphomicrobiales; species Rhizobiales bacterium GAS188. Next base: position 4,968,234 of record FNSS01000001.1, on the reverse strand, counting down.
GCCCGCCGCAGCAATATTGCTGCACGTTGAGCTCATAGGCCATCCGCCCGAGCCTTGCCCTCGCGGCTTCTCCCGCCGGCGTGTCGTCCTCGATTTCGGCCGGAACAGCGCCGCGTTGCTTCGCCATCGCATGGGCGTGGTTCATGGCGAAATGCGAGACCTGCTCGGTGATCGGCTGGCGCTCGCTCACATAGGCGTCGAGGATCGCCGCCGTGCCCCAGCCTTTGAGATGGGCCGCGAGGAGCCAGGCGAGATTGGCGGCGTCCGCCAGGCCCGCATTCATGCCGTAGCCGGCATAAGGCACCCAGAGATGCGCGGAGTCGCCGCAGAGGAAGACGCGCCCGTCGCGAAAACTGTCGGCGACCAGCCGGCGCCCGAACCAATCCTCCTTGGTGATGATCTCGTAGCGGAAATCCTCGCCGACGCCGAGGATGGTGCGGATCGCCCAATCGCGGTCGACGCTGTCGAAATCGGCCTCGTCCTCGCGCAGGTAATTGTGGATCAGAAAGGTCTCGCGCCCGTCGATGGCATAGACGCTGCCGCTGCGGCGCGGGTTGAGCGAGAAATTCACCCAGGCGCGCGGCCCTCTCTGCAGGGAGAGCAGCGTCGGCGCCCGGATATAGCTCGACTGCACGCGCTGCACGATCGGATCGCCGACGAGCCGCGCCCCGATCTTGCGCCGCACCTCGGACTTGCCGCCATCGCAGCCGATCAGGTAACGGGCCTTGATGCTGAATGTGTCGCCGCCGTCGAGGGCGCGCGCCGTGGCGGTGACGCCCGCCTCGTCCTGGCTGAAATCCTCGAACTCGACGCGATTATGGATGGTGAGGCGCGGCGTGGCCGAGGCATGCTCGAACAGCACCGGCTCGAGGAAGATCTGGTTGATCCGGTGCGGCGGCTCCGGCGTCGGCCACCAGGCATCGGGGCCGCCCTTGGCGGTGTAGCGGTCGCGCCGGCAGGGGATCTCGATGCGGGTGAGCTCGGTGGCGAGCATCGTCGTCTTGTAAGCGACGTCGTTCGGGTAATCGGCCGGCAGCCCGGCATCGCGCAGCTTGCGCGCCACGCCGAGCCGGCGGAACAGTTCCATCGAGCGGGCCGCCACATGGTTGCACTTGACGCTCGGCGGCTCGCCTTGCCGGCGCAGCTCGAGCAGCGCCACCTCGACGCCACGCTGCGCGAGGTCCATCGCCAGAGTGAGCCCGACCGGCCCTCCGCCGACGATCAGGACATCGGTCTCGATGGTTCGCGTCATCTGTCCAGGCCTCTAGATCTCATGGGAAAGGTGTGTCCGAGTGCGCGAGAGCTATGAATCAAGACTCGGCAACCTTGCGGCTCGTCTGCATGCCCGCCGCTATCTCGACCTCATGAGGAGGCCATGCCAGAATCGCGAGGACGCAGGCGATCGAGACGACGAGCAGCGCCACCATATAGATGAGGCCCGAGGCGAAGCTGCCGGTCGCATCGCGCAGCACGCCGATGATCGAGGGGCTGATTGCCGAGCCGAAGATGCCGGCCGTGGAGATCAGGGCGATGCCCGCCGGCCGCGCCGCCAGCGACAGGATGGCGGCAGGCAAGGTCCAGAAGATGCTCATGGCGCAGAAGGCGCCGACCGAGACGAAGATCAGGCCGAGGAAGCGAATTTCCGCCTGGCTCGCGAAGACGACGAGCAGCCAGCCGAGCGCCGCCGTGAGGATCGGGAGCGTCAGATGCCGGAGACGTTCCTGGCGCCGATCTGAGCGTGCGCTCCACAACGGCATGGCGATAACGGTGAGGAGCGCCGGGATCGCAGCAACGAGGCCGATGGTGACGAAGTCGCCGCCCTTCATGATCTCGCGGACGATCTGCGGCACCCAGACCGCATTGGTGTTGAGGGTGCTGACGAGGCAGAAATAAGCGATGCACAGCAACACCACAGGCGCGCTGGCGAGCTCGCGCCAGGGCCCGGCCTTGGCGGCAGCGTCGCGCGCGCCCGATGTCTCGCGCGCGATATCCTTTTCGATCGCGGCTTTCTCTCCGGCATCGAGCCAGGTGGCGTCGCGCGGCCGATCGCTGAGATAGAAGAAGGTCACGACGCCGAGCGCAATCGAGGGCAGGCCTTCGATGAGGAACAACCAGCGCCAGCCGGACAGCCCGAACAGCCCGTCCATCTTGAGGAGGTAGCCCGACAGGATCGCGCCGCAGGCGATGGCGAGCGGCTGGGCGATCATGAAGATCCCGTTGGCGCGAGCCCGGTAGGATTGCGGGAACCAGAAGGTGAGGTAGAGGAGCACTCCCGGCACGAAGCCCGCCTCGGCGATTCCGACCAGGAGGCGAAGCAAATAGAGACTCGTTTCGCCTTGCGCGAACATCGTCGCGGTCGAGGCGATACCCCAGGTCACCATGATGCGGGCGATCCATCGCCGCGCCCCGACCCGATCCAGGGCGAGGTTGCTCGGGATCTCGAAGGCCATGTAGCCGAAATAGAAGATGGTGTTGGCGACGCCGAAGCTCGTCGACGTCAGGCCGAGTTCCTTGTTCATGGACAAGGCCGCAAAGCCGATATTGGTGCGGTCGAGGAAGGAGAAGAAATAAAGGACGAAGAGGAAGGAAATCACATAGGTGAAGACCTTGGCGTAGGTCGCCCTGCCGGCCTCAACCGCCGCTTTCTCCCCGATCACGCGAGCTCTCCCATTTCGCCCGAGCTCTCTCATTTCACCCATGTGCTCTTCGGATGTCATCGCGCCAGCGCGGCGCTGCGCTCGCAGAAAAATATCGCCATGTCCAACTAACGGACGATTGACACGATTAACATGTTAAGATTCAATCGCCACAAATGTCAAATACCTGGCCGAATTGGCTGGAAACGTTAAAACTCAGGGATGGAGTTCCGTCGGGGCCACGCCCGTGTCTGTATAACGGACATGCGGATCCGAGCGGGCGAATACGAATCGAGCTGTGATGGTCGACACCGTGATCCTGCAGCCGAACGGAGGCGATCCTGGTATTGGCTCGCTGTCCGAACCGACCGGCAGCCTGCACCGCGCCATCCTGATCGTGCGGGCTATCGCGCGCGGCAGTGAGACAGGGGCGGCCTTGACCGAAGTCGTCGCCTGGACCGGGCTGCCGCGTTCGACCATCCATCGCGTGCTCGACATGCTCATCGAGTCGGGCTGGGTGGAACGCGACGCTCAAACGCGACGCTTCCATCTCGGCGCCGAGTTCCTGACGCTCGGCATCGTCGCTTCGGCGCGTCATCCGATCGAGAGGGCGGCGGCGACCGAGATCGCCGTGCTGGCGCAGGAGATCGGGCAGACCATCTACCTGATCGTCAAGGCCGGTCTCGACGGCGTCTGCGCGGCGCGCCAGGAGAGCGCATCGCGCATCCAGACGCTGGTCCTCAAGGTCGGCAGCCACGTGCCGCTCGGCTGGGGCGCGGGCAGCATGGCGCTGCTTGCCGCGCTTCCGCGCGCGGAAGCCGATGAGGTGATCGAACGCAACCGCAAGCGCTATGTCGAGATCCCCTCCTTCGATCCGGCGGCCTTCGCCAAGGCCGTCGAGGACGCACGAGGGCGCGGCTTTGCCTCTCATGACGGGCTGTTTACGCGCGGCATCAGCGGTATCGGGGTGCCGGTGCGCGACCGCTCCTTCTATCCGGTGGCGGCGATCAGCACAGCCTTCGTGACCGACTGGCTCGACGACGCGCAACGCTTGCGCTGCGCCGCCAGATTGAACGAAACGGCGCTGCGCATCGCAAAGCGTCTCGTCGATATCCGCTCGCGCCCATGAACTCGCACTTGCTGCGCTCCGGCGGAGCATCCAGGCGCAGCCAGGCTCGGATTCGTGTTGCCGCCGCCGGCGATCCGGCTTGCCTCAGGCCCCATTCCCGGCCGATGCTCCAGTTGCCGATGCTCCAGGTGCCGATGCTCCGGGTGCCGATGCTCGACGTGATGGCGGGTCGCGTCGATAGATGACGATCAACAAGCGCCGGGGTCGTCAAGACGGCTCGGCATTTCGGGAGGACATCATGAAGGCTCTATCGAGGCTGATCATCGCGGGGGCCGGCCTGCTGCTCGCGGCAAGCACCGCGCTTGCCGGCACGCTCGAGGACGTCAAGGCGCGCGGCGTCCTGCGTTGCGGCGTGGCGCCGGCCTCGGCGGGCTTTGCCGCCAAGGATGCGCAAGGCGTGCTGCGTGGCTTCGATGTCGATACGTGTCGCGCCATCGCGACGGCGGTCTTGGGCGATCCCTCGAAATACGAGGTCACGCCGCTCGGGCTGCGCGACGCCTTCACCACGCTGGCGACCGGCGGCGTCGACGTGCTGACGCATCGGCTCACCTGGACCTTCAACCGCGACAACGGCACCGGGCTCGAATTCGTCCAGGCCATGTTCTATGACGGCCAGGGCTTCTACGTGCGCAAGGCCTCGGGCGTGAAGAGCGTCAAGGACCTCGACGGGGCCACCATCTGCGTGGCGCAAGGCTCGACCACCGAGCTCAACATCGCCGACTATTTCCGCACCCATAAGCTGCAATACAAGATCGCGACCTTCGCCGATCTCGACGAAGCCAGGAACGCTTATGATGCCGGGCGTTGCGATGCCTGGTCGAACGACAAGGGCGGCCTTGCGGCGCGCGGTCTCGGCCTCAAAGACCCCAGCGCCCATATGCTGTTGCCCGAGACCATCTCGAAGGAGCCGATCGGGCCGCTGGTGCGCATGGGCGATAGCGCCTGGATGCATGTGGTGCGCTGGACCATGGCGGCCGTCATCGGCGGCGAGGAACTGGGCGTCACCTCGGCGAATGTCGACGAGATGCGCACCTCCTCGACCAATCCGGAAGTCAAACGCCTGCTCGGTGTCGGCGACGATCTCGGCCAGAAGCTCGGTCTCTCCGCCGACTGGTCCTATCGGGTGATCAAGCAGGTCGGCAATTACGGCGAGATCTATGACCGCAATGTCGGCGAGAAGACCCCTCTCGCCATCCCGCGCGGGCTCAATGCCCTGTGGCGCGATGGCGGGCTGATGATCGCGCCACCTTTCCGCTGAGCGCAGGCGGCCGAAGGCGATGGCGAGGGCGACGGTCACAGACGAGACGCTCGTTGCGCCCTCGCCTGGCCTGCTGCAGCGCCTCGGTGGGCAGGGCATCCGCCGCATCGTCATCCAGGCGGTGGCGGTGGCGCTCGGCCTCGCCTTCATTCTCTATATCGGCTCGAATGTCGCACTCAACCTGCAGCGTCTCGGCGTGCGCACCGGATTCGGCTTCCTCGAGCGGCCGGCCGGCTTCGAGATCGCCCAATCCCTCCTGCCCTATGACGAGCAATCGACTTATTTCGCCGCTTTCCTGGTGGCGCTGACGAACACCATCGCCGTCACCCTGGTCTGCATCGTCCTGGCCACGGCGCTCGGCTTCGTCGTCGGGCTCGCCCGCCTCTCCAGCAACCGGCTGATGGCCGCCGCCGCATCGGCCTATGTCGAGCTGTTTCGCAACATCCCGTTGCTGCTGCATCTGCTGTTTTGGTATTTCGCTCTACTCCAGCCTCTGCCCGGACCGAAGAACAGCCTCGACCTGTTCGGGCTTGTCTTCCTCAACAGCCGCGGCCTGTTCCTGCCCGCTCTCACATTCGAGGGCCCGACAGGCCTGCCGCTCGCCACCCTCGCACTCGGCGCCGCCGTGAGCTTCGCCATCGCGCGCCTGACGAAGCGGCGGCGCGTCATGACCGGAAGGCGTCCGATCTACTCCTGGCTCGCGCCCTTGCCGTTGCTCCTGCTGCCGGCGGCCGCCTTGCTCGCCTGTGGGACGCAGATCGGCGTCAGCGTTCCGCATCTGCAAGGCTTCAATTTCCGCGGCGGCCTCGCGATCATTCCCGAATTCGTCGCACTCTCCGGCGCGCTCTCGCTGTTCGAAGCGGCTTTCATCGCCGAGATCGTGCGCGGCGGCATCAACGCCATACCGCGCGGCCAGGTCGAGGCCGGGCAGGCGCTCGGCTTGTCGCGCTTGCGCATCACGGTCGAGATCGTCGTGCCGCTGGCGCTGCGCGTCATCGTGCCGCCGCTCGGTGCCCAATATGTGCAGATCCTCAAGAGCACCTCGCTCGCCGCGGCCATCGCCTATCCGGACCTGATGCTGGTCTTCGCCGGCACGACGCTCAATCAAACCGGGCAGCCGCTCGAGGTGATGGCGATCACGCTCACCACCTATCTCGCCCTGGGCTTCGCACTCTCCTGCGCCACGGGCCTCGTCAATCGGCGCCTGCTGCTGGTCACACGCTGATGCGCGCCGCAAGCCCTTTCCTCTCGCTGCGCGGGCCATTTCTGTCGCTACGCGCGCTTGTTATGTCGCTGCGCGGGCTTGGCCGGTTCCTCAGGAGCTGCGTCTCCTCGCCGCTCAACGCCGCCCTGACCCTGCTGCTGATCGGCGCCGCGGCCTACGCGCTGCCGCAGCTCTTCCGCTGGCTGGTCATCGACGCCGTCTGGTCGGGAAGCTCCGGGCGCGACTGCGTCGATCGCGACGGCGCCTGCTGGATCTTCATCAAGCTGCGTGCCGACCAGATCCTCTATGGCTCCTATCCGGCAGCGGAGCGCTGGCGCGTGCATCTCGCCGGGCTCGCAGGCCTTGCCGGATTCGCCGCAATCCTCATGCGCGGCGCCCAGCATCGCCAGCACCTCATCGCCATCTTCCTGCCGGTCTATGCGGTCAGCGCCGGCATACTTCTCACCGGCGGCGTCGTGGGCCTGACCTATGTGCCGAGCAGCGCCTGGGGCGGCTTGATGTTGACCGTGATCGTCGCCGCCTGGTCGATCGCCACCGCCTTGCCCATCGGCCTTCTCCTGGCGCTGGCGCGCCGCTCCGACATGACGGTGATCGCCGCGATGGCGGGCGGCCTCATCGACATGGTGCGCGGCCTGCCCCTCGTCGGCGTGTTGTTCCTGGCGATCGTGATGTTCCCGCTCTTCGTGCCGCCCGGCATCGAGACGGACAAGCTGATTCGCGCCCTCATCGCCTTCACGCTGTTCGAAGCCGCCACGCTTGCCGAAGTGTTCCGCGGCGGCCTCCAGGGCGTGCCCAAGGAACAACATGAAGCTGGCGCCAGCCTTGGCCTGTCGCGAACCCAGAGCACCTGGCTCATCGTCGTGCCGCAGGCCATCACCATCGCGCTGCCCGGCATCGTCAATGTCTGCATCACTATCATCAAGGAGACGACGATCGTCCTGATCGTCGGGCTGTTCGATTTTCTCGGCGTGCTGCAGGCCGGCCTCGCCGATCCCGAATGGCTGCGGGCGCAGCAGGTGCGCGCCACCGCCTATGTGGTGGCGGCGGCGGTGTTCTGGTGCATCTGCTTCGGGCTGTCGCGCTACAGCCTGGCGATCGAGGCCACGCGCAATCGCGGCCGCGCGCACTGAAGATCTGATCCTCAGGCGGCGTCGTGGAAGATGACGCCGAGCGTATAGCGCTCGCCCGAACGCAGGCGGCTGACGCCGTGGCGCATGGCGACGCGATAGACACCGCGCCCCCCTTGCACCGGCCGCTGATTGACCGCGAAGATCACGCCTTCGCCCTGGCGCAGCGACACCACCTCGGCACGCGATTGCATGCGCGGGCGCTGCTCTGTGAGCACGAACTCGCCGCCGGTGAAATCCTTGCCCGGTGAGCTCAACAGGAAGGCGACCTGCAGCGGGAAGGACAAGGCGCCATAGAGATCCTGATGCAGGCAGTTGTAATCGCCCACCCCGTAGCGCAACAGCAGCGGGGTCGGTCGTTTCTGGCCCGCCTCGTGGCAGCGCGCCAAATAGGCTTGGTGCTCCGCCGGGTAATCACTCGGGCGGCCGAGCGCCTCCTCCCAGCGATTGGCGATGGCCGCGAGGCGCGGATAGAACGCGCCGCGCAAGGCCCCGATCGGCTCCGGCAACGCATAGGCGTAATATTTGTACTCGCCGCGCCCGAAGCCATGGCGGGCCATCACGACGCGGCTGCGGAAGGCGTCATCGTCGCCATAGCCGCGTGCGAGCCCGGCGCATTCCTCAGGCGTGAGCACAATGCCGGTCGTCGCCGCGCCGCCGGCGTCGAGCTCGGCCGCGATGCGCGGCCAGTCGAGCGCCGCGACGCGCGCCGCGACGGACGACAGCACGGCATCGTCGAGGCGGGTTTCGGCGGTTGCGGGGCGCATCAGCCGCGCTCCCGCTCGAGCAGGCGCCGTTTGCGCTCGACGCCCCAGCGATAGCCGGCGAGCCCGCCATCGGCCGCGATCACGCGATGGCACGGTATGGCGACCGCGAGCTTGTTCGCCCCGCAGGCGCTCGCCACGGCGCGCACCGCATGCGGGCTGCCGACGCGCTCGGCGATCTCGGCATAGCTCGCCGTCTCGCCCGACGGGATGGCGCGCAATGCTTCCCAGACGCGACGCTGGAAAGTCGTGCCACGAATATCGAGCGGCAGGCCGAGGCCCTTGGCATGGCTCGCATCATCGACGAAGCGCACCACCTCCGCGACCAGCTCGGCGAAGCCCGGAGAGGGTTCGATCAGCGCAGCCTTTGGGAAGCGCGATCTGAGGTCGGCGCGCAGCGCCGCCGGATCATCGCCGATCAGGATAGCGCAGACTCCACGCCGCGTGGCGGCGACCAGCACGCAACCGAGCGAAGAGCGCCCGATGGCATGGCAGACCTCCTCCCCCTCCCCGCCCTTGCGATAGGCGGAGGGCGTCATGCCGAGCATGCCCGAGACCGCCTCGTAGAAGCGTCCGGAGGAATTGAAGCCCGAGGCGTAGATGGTCTCGGTCACGCCCGATCCCGCCGCGAGGTTCTCCTGCACCAGGCCCTGGCGATGCGCGGCCGCATAGGCTTTGGGCGTCACGCCGGTGATGCGCTTGAAGATGCGGTGGAAATGATGCGGGCTGAGCCCGGCCTTGGCGGCGAGCTCGGCGAGCGACAGCTCCTCCTCGGCCGCCTCGATCGAGCGGCAGGCCTCGGCGATCAGCGCCGCCTCGCGCTCGGAACGCGGCGGCAGATCGGGCCGGCAGCGCTTGCACGGACGAAAGCCCGCGGCCTCCGCCTCGACCGGCGTCGCATGGAAAGTGACATTCTCGCGCCGCGCCGGACGCGAGGCGCAGGTCGAGCGGCAATAGACGCCGGTGGTGGCGACGGCGAACACGAAGGCACCGTCGGCCTCCGGGTCGCGGCGGCGCACGGCCGCCCAACGAGCGTCGTCATCGGCGAAACGCGTGTCGCGCGGCGGCAAAGCGGCGGATGGGCTGGACGGCAGGGCGTGCATCGGATGCCTCCTTGTTCCTGTCTCTGTAGGCATTGTCGTCGACCCTGATCTAGGCGCAGCCTCTCAGCGCCACACTCCGGCTCTTGCGCGGCAATTCATAAAGATGCCAACATATTGAAATATCTGATATTCGTCATGGCCGGGCTTGTCCCGGCCATCCACGCCTTTCTTAAAATCCGTGTCCTGTAGGGGCGCCAACTCGCGATCGCTCAGGTCTTAACTTGTGGATCGAGTCGCCCATTGCCAAGGATAGAAAGCCGTGGATGGCCGGGACAAGCCCGGCCATGACGAACTGGCCCGGACGGCCTCGTCGACTACCTCTACCCCCGCAAATGGCAGGCGACCTGATGCCCGTCGGCGCGGCGCTTCAATTCTGGCCTTTCCGTGGAGCAGAGCGGCAATTGCCGGATCGGGCAGCGCGTGTGGAAGTGGCAACCCGGAGGCGGCTGGATCGGGTTCGGCACATCGCCTTGCAGCATGATCCGCTGGCGCTTCACCTTGGGATCCGGGATCGGCACGGCCGAGAGCAGCGCTTCCGTATAAGGATGCAGCGGGTCGGCATAGAGATCGCGCGCCGAGGCGATCTCGACGACGCGCCCCAGATACATCACGGCGACGCGGTCGCTGATATGCTCGACCACCGAGAGATCATGGGCGATGAAAATGTAGGTCAGGTTGAACTGCTTCTGCAGATCCTCCAGGAGGTTGATCACCTGGGCCTGGATCGAGACATCGAGCGCCGATACCGGCTCGTCGCAGATGATCAGCTTGGGCTCGACCGCAAGCGCCCGCGCGATACCGATGCGCTGCCGCTGACCGCCCGAGAATTCATGCGGATAGCGGCGCATATGATCGGATTTCAGCCCGACGGTCTCGAGAAGCTGGGCCACCCTCTCATTGTGCTCGCGCGTTGATTTGGCGAGCCCGTGAATGGTCAGCGCCTCGCCGATGATCGCGCCGACCGTCATGCGCGGATTGAGCGACGCATAGGGGTCCTGGAAGATGATCTGCATGTCGCGGGCGAGCGCCCGCAGCGCCTTGCGGTCGAGGGCCGTGACATCCCTGCCCTCGAACCAGATCTCGCCCGAGGTCGGCTCGATCAACCGCAGAATGCACCGCCCCGTCGTCGATTTGCCGCAACCCGACTCGCCGACCACGCCCAAGGTCTTGCCGGCATCAACGTCGAAGCTGACATGGTCGACGGCATGGACCTTGCCGACCTCGCGCCCGAGCAGCCCACCCTTCACCAGGAAGTTCTTGACGAGGTCCTTGACGCGCAGGAGGGGTTCGCTCACGGGGCCCGAGTTCCTATGAATACAGCACGCAGGCGACCTTGTGGCCGGGGGAGACCTCGCGCAAAGGCGGCATCTCCTGCCGGCAGATGGCGCTGGCGAAGCGACAGCGCGGCGCGAAGCGGCAGCCAGGTGCCGGCCGCAGCAGGCTCGGCACCACGCCGGCGATCGTCTCGAGCCTCGTCCTATGCGTGGCGGCCCTGTCGATGCGCGGGATGGAGCGGATCAGCCCCTGCGTATAGGGATGGCGCGGTTCGGCGAAGAGTTGCTCGACGCTCGCTTCCTCCACCACCTTGCCGGCATACATGACGACGACGCGCTGCGCCGTCTCGGCCACCACGCCCATGGCATGGGTGATCAGCATGATCGCCATCCCGAGCCGCGTCTTCATCTCGAGAAGCAGATCCAGGATCTGCGCCTGAATGGTCACGTCGAGCGCCGTGGTCGGCTCGTCCGCGATCAGCAGCATGGGCTTGCAGGACAGCGCCATGGCGATCATCACGCGCTGGCGCATGCCGCCGGAGAACTGGTGCGGATAGTCATCCACGCGCTTGCCCGGATTGGGGATATGCACGAGCTTGAGCATATCGACGGTTCTTTCCAGCGCATCGCGCCGGTTCAGCCCCTCATGCAGCCGGATCACCTCGGCGATCTGCTCACCCACGGTGTAGACGGGATTGAGCGAGGTCATCGGCTCCTGGAAGACGATGGCGATCTCCTTGCTGCGGATCTTGCACATCTCCAGGGGGGCGAGCGGCACGAGATCGCGGCCCTGCCAGAGGATCTGCCCCTCGACGATCCGGCCCGGCGGCATGGGGATCAGCTTGAGCACCGAATGTGCCGTCACGGTCTTGCCGCAGCCGGACTCGCCGACGACGCAGACGGTCTCGCCGCGGCGGACGCTGATGTCGACCCCGTCGACCGCCTGCACCACGCCGTCATCCGTCGTGAAATGCGTCTTCAGGCCGCGGATATCGAGCAGGACATCGCTCATACGGGGTGTTGCTTCCAAGCGGCTGCCTACAAGATCTTGCGTGGGTCGAGCACGTCGCGCAGGCCATCACCGATGAAGTTGATGGTGAGCACGGCGAGGAAGATGGCCGCCCCCGGAAACAGCGCCCAATGGGGCGCGACGTCGAGATAGTCCTTGGCGTCGAACAGGATCCGGCCCCAGGTCGGAATATCGGGCGGGAAGCCGAGGCCGAGGAAGGAAAGCGTCGCTTCGGCGATGATCGCGTCGGCCACATTGATCGTGCCGGCCACGATCACCGGCCCGAGCGCATTCGGCAGGATGTGGCGCGTGACCTGCCGGAAGGTCGAGGCGCCGAGCGCCCGTGCCGCCTCGACGAACTCCTTTTCGCGCAGCGACAGGAACTGAGCCCTCACCAGCCGCGCGACGGGCATCCAGCGAAAGCCGCCGATGACGGTGACCATCAGCACGAACACCCCGCCCTCAGGGCCAAATACGCCCTTGAGCGCATCCCGAAACAGATAGATGAGGAGGAGCAGGAGCGGCAATTGCGGCAGCGACAGGAAGAGATCCGTGAGCCACATCAGGCCCGCGTCGACGCTGCCGCGCGAAATGCCCGCGACCGCCCCGACCAGGGTGCCGACCACGATCGAGACCAGCATCGCCGCAAGTCCGACGGCGAGCGAGATGCGCCCGCCATAGAGCATGCGCGCCAGAATATCCTGCCCGAGATCATCCGTGCCCAAGGGATGCGCCAATGAGGGCACCTCGAGACGCGCCGTGAAGTCGACATCGTTGATCGGCAAGGCCCAGATGACAGGACCGAGGACGACGGCGAGCATCAGCAGCAGCAGGATGATGGCGCTGACCACAGCGAGGCGATGGCGGCGCAAGCGCCGCCAGGCCTCGCGCGCCGGCGACACATGCGGCGACAGGCCATGCCCCGACGCGATCGCGTCGGCAGCCGCGTCAGCGGTAAGCGATGCGGGGATCGAGCCAGCCATACAGGATGTCCGCGACCAGGTTGAACAGGATGACGAGGCAGGCGAAGACGAAGGTCACCGCCATGATGACGGGCGTGTCATTGGCGAGGATCGAAGAGATGAGCAGCGAACCGATGCCGGGCACGCGGAAGATCTGCTCGGTGACGATGGCGCCGCCAAAGATCGCCGGCATCTGCAGCGCGACGAGCGTCACCACCGGGATGAGGGCGTTGCGCACCACATGCTTCATGACGACCTTGTGTTCTCGCAAGCCCTTGGCGCGCGCCGTCGTCACATAATCGAGGCGGATGACGTCGAGCATGGCCGAGCGGACATAGCGCGTCCAGGACGCGGCCTGGAACAAGCCGAGCACCGCGATCGGCATGATCGATTGGCGGAACTCCTCCCAGAGCCAACGCCATCCCGTGGAGCTGAGATCGGAGCGGTAGACGAAGGGCAGCCAATCGAGATGAATGGAGAACACCAGGATGAACAGCAGCCCGGTGAAGAAGGTCGGCAACGAGAAGCCGATGAAAGCCAGCGTATTGGCGATCTGGTCGAACAGTGAATAGGGGCGGGTCGCCGCAAAGACACCGACCGGCAGCGCGATCAGGAGCGCGAGCACCTGCGACAAGCCGATCACGATCAAGGTGGCGGGCAAACGCTGCAGGATGAGCGTGTCGACATTCACGCGGCTGACGAAGGAGAAGCCCCAATCTCCATGCAGCATCGCGAGCAGCCAGCGCACATAGCGCAGCATGACCGGATCATCGAGGCCGAACTTCGCCCGCAGCGCCACGGCTACCTCGGGCGGCACGTTCGGATTGGTGGTCAGCTCGCCGAAGGGATCGCCGGGCGCGAGCGCCAGCACCGTGTAGAGCACGATGCTGATGCCGATCAGGCTCGGGACGGCGATGAGCAGGCGTCGGGTCAGATAGCGTCCCATTAGCGCATCCGCGCCCCCGAGGCGTTTCGTACGAGGCTCGACCTCATGTTTCGCGATACCAGTCCGAGATCAGCCACAGATTATTGTCCCAGCCGCTGAGCGGCGCCACGACCTTGTTCTTAAGGCCCGCCACCCTCGGCCGATAGACGACCGGAATGACGGCGGTGTCGGCGATGACCAATTCGTTCATCTTGATGAAGAGCGCAGCGCGCTTCACCGGATCGAGCTCGCCCTCGGCCGCGTGATAGGCCTTGTCGTAGTCCTCGTTGCGCCACCGCAGGATATTGCGCCCCTGCCATTTGTTCTCCTTGCTGGCGGCCTCATTCGCGATGAACACCTTCATGAACTCCCCAGGGTCAGGTTCGGTCATGGTTGTCGTATACATTTGGAGGTCGCAGTAGAAATGCGGATAGGTATCCGGGTTGGCGACATCTGACGAGAAGAACACCGAGGCTGTGACTGATTTCAGCTCGATTTCGATGCCGGCCTTCTGGCAGGATTGCTTGACGATCGCCTGAGTTTTCTGACGTGGCGTATTGATCGAGGTCTGGTAGACATATTTCAACTTCTTGCCGTCCTTCTCGCGTACGCCGTCCGCACCGCGCTTCCAGCCGGCGGCGTCGAGCATCTGGTTGGCTTTGTCGATGTTCAGCTCCCACTTCGTCGCCTTGGAGCGATAGCGCTCGGGATTGTTGAGGTAGTTGGCGGTCGCCACACCCGTGCGCCCATAGATGAATTTCTGCACCGAGCCGCGATCGACCAGCAGATTCAAGGCATCGCGCACCGCCTTGTCACTCAAGCTCGGATGCTTGGTCTTCGGGCTCGACCTCTCGCCGTCGACCTCGGTCCAGGGATCGGTGGTGTTGAGCTGGATATGCTCGATATCGCCGCCATCGACGATCGCCACATGGCCCTGGCCGCCATCCTCGAGCTTCTTGAGGATCTCGTCCTCGACCTGCAGGTTCCAGGCAAAGTCATATTCACCGGTCTGCAGCACGGCTCTGGCCGCCGATATGGCGTCGCCGCCGCCCTTCATCTCGACCGTGTCGAAATACGGTCGATTCGGCACATGATAGTTGGTGTTGATCGCGCCGCTGACCAGGTCGCCCGGCCTGAAATCGACGAATTTATACGGCCCCGTGCCGACAGGCTTCAGATTGGTCGGCGCGTCGCGCGATTTGGCGCCGCTATAGGCCTCAAAAAGGTGTTTGGGGATGAGCATGCCGCGCGTCCCGACGAAGGCATCGGCCCAATACGGCGTCGGCTTCTTGAACCGCACCTTCACGGTATAGGTGTCGATCTTCTCGACCGTGACGTCCTTATAGGTACCGACGGTGGTTGCGGCCGTCTCCGGATCTGAGGCGTATTTCCAATTGAACACGCAATCATCGGCAGTGAACGGCGTGCCGTCATGCCATTTCACGTCTTTCTTCAAGACCCAAGTGACCGACATGCCGTCACTCGCGAGGCCGTCATTTTCGAGGCTTGGAATTTCCGCGGCGAGGATCGCCTTGAGATTGCCCTCTCCGTCCCAGCCGGCCAGCGGCTCATAGAAGATGCGGGAGGCTTCCTGATCCTTGGTGCCGACCGCGAAATGCGGGTTGAGCAGTGTCGGCGCCTGCCAGAACAGCAATTTGACGGGTCCGCCACCCCCGGCCTTGGTCGGCTTGTAGCCCGAAGCCGTCTGCGCCATGGCGACGCCGGAATGGCTCAGCATCTGCCCGGCCATGGGCGCGGTCAGACCCACGGCAAGCATTTTCTGCACGAAGGCGCGGCGCGATAGCGTGCCGCCCTTCACCCGCGAGATCAGACGACGCAGCTCCTGCTCTTGCATGACGTTCTCCATGCTTCACGGAAATATTTGATTATTGTTTCTTCGCGACGGCGCGGCCTCTTGCCTCAATGAGATGGTAAAACGATAGCACAGCAAATTTAAAATGGTAAACTCAAGTTTGCGGGAAATAATGAACCCTGCGCGGGAACGAGGAACCGAGCCGGAATATGACGATGATCGCCGCGGACAGGCCCCTCTCGCCGGCCTGTAGCAGCAGCGGAGCGCAGCTCTCCCGGCGAGGCCGAGCCAGGAGATGCTCCTGACCATCGGCCCCCTTCAGTGCCCGTTATTGCGAAGCCCGATCACAAAGGCAGGGCAGGATGCCCCCAATGACCCCCGAGATCGCTATCGGCTTCGGCCCCATCCTGCTTCAGCCCGGCCCGTCGGACAAGCCCAAATCAGCGCCGACAGGAAATGCCCTCGGACGGGCGCGCTCAGCCTGCGTCTTCGCGATGCACGTCATGCACGACGACGCCCGAGCCCGGCGGCGGCAGGGCCAGCCAGTCACGCCGCTTCAGGCTGCGCTTCGTGTCCTCATAGCCGCTCTGCCAATGCTCGCGCATCGAGGTGCCCGAGAATTCATGGTCCTTGGCGTGCCCCTCATAAGCCTTCTGCTGGTAGATGAGGTGCAGGATGGTGATCTCGGGCTGATGGGCGAGCTCGTCGCGCAGCCGTCTCTCGTCCGCAGTGAGCTGATCCGGCGGCACCTTGGCGAGCGCCTGATAAAGCTGCGCTTTCCAGTTGTGCAGGCGCCTGAAGACGTCGGTGTTGTAACGGGTGCGCGAGGAATACATGATGTCCTTGTGACGGGCCATCACGTCCTGGATGTCGCGCGGCAAGGCCCCTCGGGCGCTGAACAGATCGAGCTGGAAGACGAGCGCGTTGAGATTGTCCTCCTGCTCGAGCAGATGCTGCAGCGGGGTGTTCGAGACGATGCCTCCATCCCAGAAATGATCGGTGCCGATCTTGACCATGGGCAGCGCCGGAGGCAGGGCGCCGCTCGCCATCACATGCTCGGGCTCGATCCTGCCGTCGGCATTGTCGAAATAGACGAAGTTGCCGGTCAGCACATTGACGGCCCCGACCGAGAAGCGAACCGCCCGCGCATTCAAGAGCTCGAAATCGACGAGCTCGCACAAGGTCTCGCGCAGGGGAGAGGTGTCGTAATAGCTCGTCGCGTCGCGGGCGCCCACCGCGCTCAACCAGGGCCCCGGGAAGCGCGGCGTGAAGAATCCCGGCTGGCCAAGGGACGCGGTGAACAGCGAGCTTGCGGCGTTGCGCGCCCTGCGAAACACGTCTCCATCGGGAGTGAAGGCCCAGATCTTGGGGTCGGTGATGCGTTCCCAGAAGCTGCGCAGGCGCTCGAGGCGCCGCTCGGGCGGATTGCCGGCGATGATCGCCGAGTTGATGGCGCCGATCGAGACGCCCGAGACCCAGTCCGGCTCGATGCGCGCTTCATGGAGCGCCTGGTAGACACCGGCCTGATAGGCGCCGAGCGCCCCGCCACCCTGCAGGACGAGCGCCACCCTCTCGCAGCGCTCGGGGCGCCAGATCCCGTCGGGCTGCGGCTCAGCCGCTGTCGGCGCTTCACCGTTCATGATCGTCGTTCCAATATGCTCTGAGGGAGCTTTCCGCGGCTCTTCGGTGTCGCGCCATCCTCCGGGCGACCAGCAGGTCGCTTCACCGGAACCAGAATGGCGAAGCAGCGGTGACGCGCTCATGACGCGCCGCCAATACGGCGCGTCACACGCTTGTCAGCGAGGCTCGCCATAGCTCACCCGGCAATCGAGCGAGGCGTCGCTATCGCCGCTGGCAAGGAATGTGCTTGTGGCGCAAGCGCCCATCCCGCGTCACCGCGGATGCCGAATATTGCGTCGCGATCGAGATCTCTTGCCGCCCGTCGGCGAGCCGATCCATGAAGGAGGCCAGAATGCTCAAGGCGGATGTGCTCAAGCTCCCCTCGATGCCGGCCGCCGGGCCGAGCTATCCGGCCGGCCCCTATCGCTTCGTCAATCGCGAATATCTCGTCATCACCTATGAGACCGACCCAGCCCTCATCCGGGCCCAGCTTCCAGAGCCGCTGGAGCCTGCCGACCAGCCTTTCGTCAACTATGAGTGGATCAAGATGCCCGACTCCTCGGGCTTCGGCAGCTATACCGAATCCGGCCTCGTCATCCCTTGCCGCTTCGCCGGCGAGGAGATGAGTTTCGTCTCGCAGATGTACCTCGACGACGATCCGCCGATCGCTGCCGGCCGCGAGATCTGGGGCTTCCCCAAGAAATACGCCCATCCCAAGCTCGAGATCGTCAAGGACACGCTCACCGGCACGCTCCAATATGCGGGCCAGATGGTCGCCGTCGGCACCATGGGCTACAAGCATGAGAGCATGGCGGGCAATGGCGCCGCGACCACCGCGACGCTGAGCAAGACGCAAGTCAATCTCAAGCTCATCCCCAGCATCACGGGTAAGCCCGAGATCTGCCAGCTCGTGGCCCTCAACCTCACCGAGATCACCGTCAAGGGCTCCTGGATGGGACCTGGGCGGCTGCATCTCATGGCGCATGTCAATGCACCAGTCGCCGATCTGCCGGTGCGCCGCGTCGTCGCCGCGCATCACTTCATCGCCGACCTCACCTTGCCGTTCGGGCGCGTGCTGTTCGACTACATGAAGGACGGCGCCGTCGGCTGAGGGCTCAACCCTTGCGATCGAGGAAAGCGCGCACGGAGGCAATGGTGGCGGTGGGCTGCTCTTCCATCAGCCAGTGGCCCGATTTCGGGATCACGGCCTCGGTGACGTCGGTCGCTGCGGCACGCATGACGACAGCCATCGTTGGGCCGAAGGATTTCTCGCCGCCGATCGCGAGCACCGGCATCGTCAACTTGCCTTTGGCGGCAAGGGCCCTGTTGTCCTGCGCATCCTGATCGAAGGCTTTGAACTGTGCGAAGCCGGCATGCATGGCGCCGGGCCTGGCGTAGAGCTTCGCATAGTGCTTCCGCGACGCTTCACCGAAATTCTTCGGATCGGCCGAGAACTCGTTCCAGAAGCGATCGAGATAGATGCGCTCGCGGCCGGCGACCAGACGTTCGGCGTCGGGACCCCAGAAGGAAAAATGCCAGAGGGCGTGGCTCTGCACGATCTGATCCCAGGGGCCGATTCCGGGCAGCGGTGCATCCATGAGGACGAATTTGGTGACGCGATCGGGATATTGGGCCGCAAAGGCGTAGCCGACCATGTTGCCGATGTCGTGCGTGACGAGATCGGCCTTGTCGATCTTCAAGGCATCCAGCAGTCCGTCGATATCCCGGCCTTGCGTTTTCTTGTCGTAGCCGCTCTCGGGACGTGACGAGAGCCCCATGCCGCGCAGGTCGGGCACGATTACCGTGTGATCGCGTGCGAGCTCGGCCGCGAGCGGGGCCCACATATCGCCCGTTTCGCCGTATCCATGCAGCAGCACCACCGCCGACCCCTGGCCGCCGATCCGCACATGGAGGGTGACGCCGTTGGTCGCGATCTCCTGCGTCCGAAAGCTCGACGGGAAAGGTTGGACCTGCGCCGCCGCCGGCAGCGAAACCGCAAGGGCGCCAAGAACGCCCAACGCAAAGCGAAGCATCTCTCTTATCCTCGATTTGGGGCGGAGGGCGGCGTCTTCGCGGCGCTTCGTCCTGGTTGAATGAGCACCACATAGCATGCGCCGAACGTTCGGATTAGGCTGCAGTACGGGGAACTCATTTCCGGAAAAGCCGAACGAAGAAGCTCGGCGGCGGCGCGGCCTTCGTCGCGGTCGCGGAAGCGGGATCGATCAGCCGAAGAGCCCGCCGAACGTCCGGATGAATGGCGGGGCAAGTCAGGCAGGCGGAAGCGAGCGCTTCGCAGATTGATTCGATCTCAGCGACCGGACCGCCGGAAACATCCCCCAGACGAGGCCGAGCATCAGCCAGAAATGCCGCCAGTGATCGGTGTCGATCTGGAAGCCCTGGAGGATCTGCACGAACAGCGTCGACCAGATCACGATAGCGTGGCTGCGCAGCGGGAAGTCGGCGCGCACGACGCGCCACCCGATCGCAATCGTCATGATGATCAAGACGAGATAGCTGAAGCCGCCGAGCCAGCCATAGGAGGCGAAGGCGTTGACGAAGACGTCGTGAGGGTCCTCGGGGAAGTATTGGACAAAGCGATGCGGTCCGAAGCCGTTCGGCCGCTCCATCAGCAGCGGTATCGAGGCCAACTGATTGCCAAAGCGCCCCTGTTCGCCGAGGTCGTAGCTTTGTTCTAGGCTGGCGCGGGTCTCGAATAGCGTGCTTATCGAGCTGAAGCTGAGCGCAACCGGCAGCGCAGCCGCGATGGCGACCACTCCGGCGACCGAAATCGCGAAGATGCGCCGGCGCACCGTTCCATCGACGCTGACCCGATAGGTGAGGATCGTCATCAGCGCCAGTGATGCCACTGCATGGACCCAAGCGCCGCGGGAGAAGGAAAGGAAGACGCCGCCGAACAGGATAATGCCGATGACGACAAGCGTCAGCAGCCTCACTCTCTCCACGAAGAGCGAGCGCACGAGGTAGACAAGCGGCAGGATCACGAAGGTACCGAGAACGTTCGGATCCTTGAAGGTGCCGGCGGCGCGGTCGTAACGCGTGAATATCTCGCCGAGGCCGCCGACATCGAAATAGCCGATGATGCCCGCCAACGAGGCCAGGATGGCGGCGAGCACATAGCCCTTTCGCAGTGCCTCGAGGCGACCGAAAGCGTCGACGCGCAGCAGCATGGCGTAGAAGACGGTGGTCACGCACATATAGGCCGAGATCAGCGTGAACATCACCGAATCGGATTCGTTGAGATAGGGCGCAAGGCTGATGAAGCCCCCGACCCCGAAGCCGATCATGCAGAAGACCAATGGCAGGATCGAAACCGGTAGGCGCAAGCCGCCGCTGACCACGAAGACGATGACGACGATCGAGAAGACGAATTCGTAAGGTGAGGGTTCGACGAGGGCGAGAAAGGCCGAGGTCGTCAGGAGGAACAGAAAGCCGCGCTCGACGCCGCGTTTCGAGACGACGAAACGACGCGGCGGCGCCGGAGCGTCGAGGCTGCCTGCGACGCTGCTCACGACCGGGCCTTCGAGGGCGAAGGTGTTCGCGCCGACCTCGCTCGTTGTGCAGGGACGAACGGCGCCGCCGAGACGCGCATGAGCTGAAGCACGCGGATGAGAGGGACCGAACTCACGTTGATCTCACGCAATCTGCCCAGGCGAAGCGCATGCTGCGCTCGAGTCGGTACAGGGATGGCTGCCGATCCATCCACAATTTCAGTTAATTTCGAGTAACGAGAAGCCGATTGGCGCGTCGGCGGCGCGGAAGAGTCCCATCGTCTGATCGCTCACTGGCGAAGTCCGTCCGCGCAGCAAGCGGCCTGGCGCAGGACTTGTGGAGGGCACGTGCAATCGATTGCGTTCCCGGTGTGGACGCGGCAATATGCGGCCAAGGTCGAGCTGCGGTCCACTTGGCGCCGTCGGGGGAGTCCGCAGCCATGTCGGGAAAGGAAGTTTCATGAGAATCGACGTGCATGCGCATCTGTGGAGCGAGGCCTATCTCGACCTGCTCGAGCGCTTCGGCAGGACCTCGACGGGGGCGCAGCGCCGGAGCGGCGCGGGGCCGGGCGATGCCGAGATGCAGGCGCGCCTCGCGCTCATGGATCGGGCAGGCGTCGAGATGCAGATCCTGTCGAGCCCGCCGCAGGCGCCCCATTTCGAGGACGCTGCCCGCGCACTTGAAGCCGCGCGCCGGATCAATGACCAATATGCCGAGACCGTGGACCGCTGGCCACGGCGCTTCAAGGCCTTCGCCTCGCTCCCCCTGCCGCATGTCGAGCCGTCGCTCGCCGAGCTGCGGCGCGCCCTCGACGAGCTCGGCATGGTGGGTGTGGCGATCACCACCGCCATCCTCGGCCGCTCCATCGCCGATCCGGCCTTCGCGCCGATCTATCAAGAGCTCGATCGGCGCGGCAGCGTGCTCTTCATCCATCCCGAAGGCTGCGGCTGCCACTCGCCCCTCATCCAGAAACACAACATGACCTGGATGGTCGGCGCGCCGATCGAGGACACGGTCGCGGTGATGCATCTCATCGCCTATGGGATCCTGAGCCGTTATCCCAACCTCAAGATCATCAATTCGCATCTCGGCGGCGCCATCCCGATGCTGCTGCAGCGCCTCGACCATCAATATCGGTTCGAGGCCCCCGACGCGCCGGAAAAGCCGAGCGATGCTGCGAAGCGCATGTGGTATGACACGGTCGGCCATAACCATCGCCCGGCCCTACGAGCCGCCGTCGAGAGCTTCGGCGCCGATCGCCTGGTGCTCGGCACCGATTTTCCCTTCCTGCGCGGCGAGGTCTTCCAGGGCGCTATCGATTATATCGCCGATGCCGGCCTCGACCCCGAGGCAGCGCGCCGGATCCGCGACGTCAATGCGGCGCGCCTGCTCGGCCTCTTCGACAAGGCCTGAGACCGATCGGCTCGCGCGGTCGCGATTGACAGGCTCGCGGCCTCACCTATCGTGCTGCATTGACGAGAGCCTGCTCCGGCTCCCGCCTTGCCGCCTGCATCATGGGGGATGCCCGGATTGTCCTGCGAATGCCGATCCTCGAAATCCAAGACGTCACCCGCAGCTTCTACGGTGTCCACGCCCTGCGCGGCGCGAGCTTCACGGTCGAGCCGGGCCGGATCACCGGGCTGATCGGACCGAACGGCGCCGGCAAGACCACGCTCTTCAACTGCATCTCCGGATTGATCCCTCCCGATTCCGGGCGGATCTTGTTCGAGGGGCAGGACATCACCCGCCGCCGCTCCGACCAGATCACGCGGCTTGGCCTGGTGCGCACCTTCCAGATCGCGCGCGGCTTCCCGCGCCTGTCGGTGTTCGACAACCTGCTGCTCTACGGCCAGGGCCAGCCGGGCGAGGGCCTGACGGCGGCGCTCCTGCGACCGCCGCAGGTGAGGCGGCGCGAGGAGGAGCTCGCCTCGCGCGCCGCCGTGATCGCCGAGCGCCTCAACCTGACGCGGGTGCTCGGGGAGCGCGCCGCCAATCTCTCGGGCGGCCAGAAGAAGCTGCTCGAGATCGGCCGCGCCCTGATGGCCTCGCCCAAGCTGATCTTGCTCGACGAGCCGGTCGCTGGCGTCAACCCGACCTTGACGCGCGAAATCGGCGCGCATCTGCGCGGCCTCACGGCTGACGGCATCACCATCCTGCTCATCGAGCATCACATGGACATGATCTCAAAGCTCTGCGACCATGTGATCGTGATGGCTGAAGGGCGACGCCTGGTCGAAGGCACATTCGCCGAGCTCGCCCGCAACGAGGCGGTGCAGGAAGCCTATATGGGGCGCCGCAAATGGGCCTCCTGACGGCGACCGATATCGTGGCGGGCTACACGGCGGCCGACGAGATCCTCAAGGGCGTCGACCTCCATGTCGAGCCGAAGGAGATCGTCGCCATCATCGGCCCGAACGGGGCCGGCAAATCGACGCTGCTCAAGACGCTCGCCGGCATCGTCAAGCCGAGCCGCGGCAGCATCACGCTGCGCGATGAGGCGATCGGCGGACGTCCGGCGCGCGAGATCGCCAGGCTCGGCCTCGCCTATGTGCCCCAAGAGCACAACATCTTCCCCTCGATGTCGGTGCGCGAGAATCTCGAAATGGGCGGCTATGTGGATGCCGGCGCCGCCTCGCGCATCGACGCCGTCTTCCAGAAATTCCCGGTCCTCGCTACGAAGCGGCGGCTGGCGGCGCGCGGCCTGTCGGGCGGCGAGCGTCAGATCCTGGCGATGGCCATGGCCCTGATGGTCGAGCCGATCCTGCTGCTGCTCGACGAGCCTTCGGCCGGGCTGTCGCCGGTCGCCGCCGAGACGCTGTTCGAGACCATCCTCGCCATCAACCGGGAAGGGGTGGCGATCGCCATGGTCGAGCAGAATGCCTCGGAAGCATTGACCATCGCGCAGCGCGCCTACATTCTGGTCGATGGCCGCAACAGCCGCACCGGGGAGGCGGCGGAGCTGGCCGCCGATCCGGAAATTCGACGCATATTTCTCGGTGGATAGCGAAAAAGCGAGTAGCGGAAAGTGGCAATCGGAGACTGGATGTCCTCAGCCTCGATGCCGTCCGCGATTGCTATATTCCGCTACTTGCCCTCACAGAAGAAACGAGGTGGTCCAAATGACGCACTCATCGCGCCGCGCCTTCCTGATCGGGGCCGGCGGCCTCGCGCTTTCCGGCACCTCGCCCTTCGGCGCCAGCGCTCAGGGTGGTGCCCCCGTGCGGCTCGGCGTGCTCACGCCCCTGACTGGAGCCGGCAGCTTCGACGGGCCGCGCATGCTCAAGGCCATGCAGGCGGTCGCCGATGAGGTGAATGCGGCGGGCGGCGTCCTCGGCCGCAAGATCGAGCTCGTGGTCGAGGATGACGAGACCAATCCCGAGGCCGCGGTGCGCGCCGCCCATAAGCTGATCGATGTCGACAAGGTGCCGGTGATCATGGGCACTTGGGCCTCGGCCGTCACCACGGCGGTCGCTCCCGTCTGCTGGGAGAGCAAGACCTTCCTCACCACCGTCTCCGGGGCCGATTCGATAACGCTCCTGCCGCATCAGGGCTATCTGATCCGCACCCAGCCGAACACGCAGCTGCAGGCGTTGAAGCATGCCGAGTTCATCGCCGGCCTCGGCATAAAGCAGGTCTATCTGATGTCGATCCAGGCGCCCTTCGCCTTGCCGATGCAGACCCGCATGGACGAGGTCCTCTCGAGGAACCAATCGAAGCTCGCCGGCAGCCTCATCTACGAGAAGGACAAGACCACTTATCGCTCGGAGATCGACCAGGCGCTGCGGGCCAATCCCGACCTCATCTACATCAATGGCTATGCGCCGGACGTCACCATCATGCTGCGCGACCTCTATCGCGCGGGGTTCAACGGGCCGCGCTTCGCGCAATCCTATGCGGTGACGCAGAAGGTGGTCGATTCGCTGCCGCCCGAGGTGACGCAAGGCACCTACACGGTGCAACCCTCCTCCGACATCGATTCGCCGGCCTTCGGCCTCGTCGAGAAGCGGCTCGGCATCAAGGATCCGGATGCCTATGTGACCCAGGCGACCGACTGGATCAGCCTCGTCGTCCTGACCATCGCCAAGGCCAAGGAGGCGACCGGGACGGCGCTGCGCGACAATGTGCGCAAGATCTCGCAGGCCGCGGGCGTCAAGGTCTACAGCGCCATCGATGGGCTCAAGCTCCTCGCCGACGGCAAGGAGATCAAATACGTAGGAGCGAGCGGGCCCTGCGAATTCAACGAGATCGGCGATGTGACGGACTGCAAGTTCCGCTACCAGCTCGTCGAAGGCGGCAAGTTCAAGCTGCTCAAGATCGCCTGATGCCGGTTTCGCTACCGCAGCTGGCACAGCTCGTCGTCAATGGCGTCATGACCGGGACGATCCTCGCGGTTCCGGCGATCGGGCTCACCGCGATCTATGCGGTGCTGCGCTTCCCGAATTTCGCGCTCGCCTCGCACGCGACGATCGGCGCCTTCGCGGGCTATCTCGCCAATGTGGTGCTCGGCCTGCCGCTCCTGCCCTGCCTCGGCGTTGCGTTCCTCGCGGCCGGCGCAGTCGGCGTCCTCAGCGACGAGGCGGTGCTGAAGCCGCTGCGGGCCGCGGGCTTCATCACCACGGCGATCGGCTCGATTGCCCTCACCATCATGCTCGAAAGCGCGGTCCGCTTCGTCTTCGGCAATGAGCTACGCGGCTACGACCTGCCGATCCAACGCGATTGGCGCTTCGAGGGCATCAGGGTCGGACCCCAGCAGCTCGAGAACCTCGCGGTCGCCGTCATCGTGATGGCAGCGCTGTTCCTGTTCCTCTCCTTCACCCGCGCCGGCAAGGCGATGCGGGCCGTCGCCGACAACCCGACGCTCGCCGACATCAAGGGCATCAACGCCAACACGGTCGCGAGGCTCGTCAATTTCGTCGGCATGGGGCTTGCGGGGCTCGGCGGCATGCTGATCGGCCTCGACACCACGATCGATCCCCTGATCGGCTTTCGCACCATCCTGTCGATCTTCGCGGCGGCGGTGGTCGGCGGCCTCGGCAGCATTCCGGGCGCGGTCGTCGGAGCCTTGACGATCGGCATCGGCGAGGAGCTCTGCCTCGTCGTGCTGTCGCCGAATTATCGCAGCGCCGTCGGCTTCCTGGCGATCCTCCTGGTCCTGACCCTGCGGCCGAGGGGCATTCTCGGCCAACGGGCCTATTGAGGTCAGGCGCAACATGCAGAACTACCTCATCTCGATGGCGGTCTCGGCGGGCATCTATGCGCTCATGGCGCTCGGCCTCAACGTCATCTGGGGCATGGCGGGCATGGTCAATCTCGGCCTTGTCGGCTTCTTCGCGGTCGGCGCCTATGTGTCGGCGCTGCTGACCTTGAAGCTCGGCCTGCCGATCGTCGTCGGCATGCTGGCCGGCACCATCGCGGCGGCGCTCACCGGCGTGCTGGTGACGCTCGTGACCGCGAGGCTGCGCGGCGACTATATGGCGATCGTGACGCTCGGCTTCGCCGAGACGATCCGCGTCATCGCCAATAACGAGATCTGGCTCACCAACGGCACAGACGGCCTGTCCGGCATAGCGGGCCCTTTCCGCTCGACACTGTCGCCTGACGAATTCAACCTCGTCTATCTGTGCCTCGTCTCGGCCATCGTGATCATCGCCTTCGTGCTCGCCGAGCGGCTTTGCCACTCGCCCTTCGGGCGCGTGCTCAGGGCCATCCGCGATGACGAGCAGGTGGCTGCGGTCGCCGGCAAACCGGTGATGGCGTTCAAGATCAAGGCTTTCGCCGCGGGCTCGGCGGCGCTCGGCCTCGCCGGCGCGCTCTACGGCCACTACACTTCCTTCATCGCGCCCGACATCTTCGTGCCGCTGCTGACGCTCTACATCAAGCTGTCGCTCTTGGCGGGCGGGCTCGGCAATAATCGCGGCGCCATCCTCGGCGCCGTGGTCGTCGTCTTCTTCCTGGAATCGTCGCGTTTCGTCGTGCCGCTGATTCCGGGCCTGAGCCCCGTGCAGGGCGCGGCGTTGCGCGAATTCCTCATCAGCGTCTCGCTGATCGTCATCCTGCGCTGGCGCCCCGGCGGCCTGTTGCCGGAACGGATCACCCCCTTGGCACTGCCGGCGGTGGGCGCGACACAGAGGCTCGAGCCGCAGCGCTGAAGCAAGCTGTACTCGCGGCGACCGTTCTCCCGGCCGCCCGCTCAGAGACCGTCGAGGCTCGGCAACTCGAGCCCATTGGCGCGAGCGCAGGCGATCGCCGTCTCATAGCCCGCATCGGCATGGCGCATGACGCCGGTCGCGGGATCGTTCCACAGCACGCGGCCGATCTTCTCGGCAGCTTCTTGCGTGCCGTCGGCGATGAGCGCGATGCCGCTATGCTGCGAATAGCCGATGCCGACGCCTCCGCCATGATGGAACGAGACCCAGGTGGCGCCGCAGGCCGAGTTGAGCAAGGCGTTCAGGATCGGCCAATCGGACACGGCATCCGAGCCGTCGAGCATGCCCTCGGTCTCGCGCATCGGCGAGGCGACCGAGCCCGAATCCATATGGTCGCGCCCGATCACCACCGGCGCCTTGAGCTCGCCCCTGGCGACCATCTCGTTGAAGGCGAGGCCGACCCGGTGGCGCTGGCCAAGGCCGAGCCAGCAGATGCGCGACGGCAGCCCCTGGAAGCGGATATGGGCGCGCGCCTTGTCCAGCCAGTTGTCGAGATAGGGATCGTCGGGGATGAGCTCGCGCACCTTGGCGTCGGTGCGGTAGATGTCCTCGGGATCTCCCGACAGCGCCACCCAGCGGAACGGCCCTTTGCCGAGACAAAATAGCGGCCGCACATAGGCTTCGACGAAGCCGGGATAGGAGAAGGCGGCCTCGACGCCCATCTCCTGCGCCATGGCGCGGATATTGTTGCCGTAATCGAGCGCGATCGCCCCCTTCTCCTGGAAGGCGAGGATGGCCCGCACTTGCGCCGCCATGGTGGTCTTGGCGGCCGTAGCGGTGCCGGCCGGGTCGCTGGCCTGCCGGTCGAGCCATTCGGCGACGCTCCAGCCGGCCGGCAGATAGCCATGCACCGGATCATGGGCCGAGGTCTGGTCGGTGACCACATCCGGCACGACACCGCGGCGCAGGATCTCCTGATAGACCTCGGCGGCATTGCCCAGGAGGCCGATCGATACCGGCTTATGCGTCCTGCGCGCCTCCTCGATCATGGCCAGCGCCTCGTCGAGATCCTGGCTCGAGCGGTCGAGATAGCCGGTGCGCTGGCGGAACTCGATGCGGCTCTGCTGGCACTCGACGACCAGGATCGAGGCGCCGGCCATGGTGGCGGCGAGCGGCTGGGCGCCACCCATGCCGCCGAGCCCGCCGGTCAGGAACCAGCGCCCGGCGAGGCTGCCGCCGAAATGGCGCCGGCCGATCTCCGAGAAGGTCTCATAAGTGCCCTGGACGATGCCCTGCGAGCCGATATAGATCCAGGAGCCGGCCGTCATCTGGCCGTACATCATCAGGCCTTTGCGATCGAGGGCGTTGAACACCTCCCATGTGGCCCATTTGGGCACGAGGTTGGCATTGGCGATGATCACGCGCGGCGCGCCGGGATGGGTCGGGAAGACCCCGACCGGCTTTCCCGACTGTACCAGCAGGGTCTGGTCCTGCTCGAGCTTCTTGAGGGTGGCGACGATGCGATCGAAGGCGTCCCAATTGCGGGCCGCGCGCCCGATGCCGCCATAGACCACGAGCTCCTCGGGACGCTCGGCCACGTCGGGATCGAGATTGTTCATGAGCAGGCGCAACGGCGCCTCGGTCTGCCAGCTTTTGGCGGTGAGCTCATTGCCGCGCGCCGCGCGCACGATCCGATCATTCTTGCGGAGCATCGTCTTTCCTTCAGTCAAATCGCTGTCGCTCAGATCGGCTTCGATCAAATAGCCTGGGCGGCACGCAGGGCGGCGATGGCCGCATCGTCGAGGCCGAGCTCCTGGCGCAGCACCTCGTCGGTATCCTCGCCGAGCAGGGGCACGCGCATCGGGGCGACGCGCTCGGACTTGGCGAACTGGACGGGCTGCGGCACGAGGCGGATCTCGCCGAGCTTGCCGTTGCTGCCCGGCTGCAGCATGCCTCTCGCCGCCACATGGCCGCTGGCGAGCACGTCATCGAGTGTCCACACGGGCGCCGCCGGCACATCTGCAGCGCGCAGCCGAGCCAATGCGTCCTCGCGCGTCAGCCCCGCAGCCCAATCCGCGATGACGGCGCGCAGCTCGGCCTCATTGGCATTGCGGTCGCGATTGCTGCGGAATTTCGGATCGTCGGCGAGCTCGGGGCGGCCGATGGCCTCGCAGATGCGCCTGAAGATCTGGTCCGAAAAGCCGACCAGGACCAGATCGCCATCGCGGGTCGCGAAGCTGTCGACCGGATAGGTCTCCGGATGCCGGTTGCCGACCCGGCGCGTCGGCTGATCGGTGAACAGGCGGCGGGCGAGGCCGGTGAGCAGCATCGACAGGACCGAATCGAGCATCGCTACCTCGACGCGGCGGCCGCTGCCGGTGCGCTCGCGGTCGTAGAGCGCGGCGGCGATTCCCCAGGCCGCGAACATGCCGGTCGCGACATCGGCGATGCTCTCCCCGACCGCGGTGGCGCGGCCGCCGGCCTCGCCGGTCACGCTCATCAGGCCGCTCATGGCCTGGATGACGAGATCGAAGGCCGGCCAGTCGGCATAAGGGCTGTCCTCACCGAAGCCGGAGATGGAGGCATAGATCAGGCGGGGATTGAGCTCCTGCAACGCCGCATGGCCGAGGCCGAGACGCTCCATCACGCCGGGGCGGAAATTCTCGACCAGGATGTCGGCCTTGCGGGCGAGGTCGCGGACCAGGCCGACGCCTTCGGGCTTGCGCATATTGACGGTGACGCTGCGCTTGCCGCGATTGAGGAGCGCGAAATAGGTGCTCTCGCCCTCCACATGCGGCGCGAAATGGCGGCCTTCATCGCCGAAGTCCGGCATCTCGATCTTGATCACCTCGGCGCCGAGATCGGCGAGCATGGAGGTGCAGAAGGGACCCGACATCACCCGCGTCAGGTCGAGCACGCGCAGCCCTTCGAAGAGATGGCGAGGCAATCCGTTCATGCGTGTCGATCCTCGTCGGCGAGCGTCAGCACCGCCTTGCCCGTGATCTGGCGCGCCGCGAGGCTGGCGAGCGCCTGCGGCAGCTCGGCCATCGGGAAGCGCGCCCCGATATGCGGATCGAGGGCGCCATTGCCGGCGAGCCGCGCGAGCTCAGCCGAAAGGCGCGCCAGCATGGCGGCGTCGCGGTCATGGTCCCAATAGACGCCGATCGCGGAGGCCCGCTTGAGCAGCAAACGGTTGGCGGGGATCTGGGCGATCACGCCCGAGGAGAAGCCGATGACCAGCAGGCGTCCCTCCCAGGCCAGCGCCCGCAGCGCCTCCTGGGTCGCAGGGCCGCCGACCGGATCGACGATGACGTCGACGCCGCGCCCCGAGGTCAGCTCCTTGATCGTCGCCGACCAGCCCGCCTCGCGATAATCGACCGTCGCATCGGCGCCATGGCGGCGCGCCAAGGCGAGCTTGTCCTCGCCGCCCGCCGCCGCGATGACGCGAGCCCCGAGATGCTTGGCGATCTCGACACTGGCGAGGCCGACCCCGCCGGCGGCCGCGAGCACCAGCACCGTGTCGCCGGCCTTGACCTTGGTGCTCTCGGTGAGGGCGACGAGCGCCGTCATGTAGACGACCGGCAAGGCCGCCGCCCGCTCGAGCGGCATCGTGTCGGGAACAGACAACGCCATGTCGCCGCGCACCAGCGCATATTCGGCGAAGCCGCCCCAGAGCACCTTGCTCGCGACCCGCGCGCCGACCTCGAGGCCGGATTGTGGACCCGCGGCGACCACGCGGCCGGCGATCTCCTGGCCCGGCACGAAAGGCCGCGGCGGGCGCACCTGGTAGGCGTCATCGATCATCAACAGGTCGGAGAAATTCAAGGCGGCCGCTTCGACGCGCAAGAGCGCCTCGTTAGCCGCCGGGCTCGGGCAGGGAGCCTCGGCCCAAGCGAGACCGGCAGTGCCGCGCGACAGGGAGCGCCAGGCGCGCATAGTCTGCGGTAAGGCGCCCATCACGCCGGCTCTCCGGCAGCCGTGCCGGCGATGCGCGCTGTGACCTTGCGGCCGACCTCGAGCAGCGCCTTGGCACAGCGTGCGATCGCCTCTTCGTCCATGCGATTGGCCGGCCCGGCGACGGCGATCGAGCCGAGCGGCTGGCCGCGCGGCGTGAGCACCGGCACACCGACGCCGGTCACGCCCGGATAGGTCTCCTCGAAGGTGACGGCGAAATGCCGCTCGCGGATGCGCGCGATGTCCTCGCGCAGCTTGGCGACGTTGGTCTCGATCGCCGGGTTGACGGGTGCGAGATCGCCGCCGAGCACGTTCTCGATCTGCCGCTCCGGCAGGAAAGCCAGCACCGCCTTGGCGGTGGCGCCTGAATGCAGCGGATAGGCCGTGCCGACGCTCTCGAAGACGCGCAGCCCACCATAGCGGCTGGCGATCTGGGCGAGGCAGACGACATGGGCGCGCGCCTCGTCATAGCCCGTGAGGATCACGGTCTCCGCCGTCGTCTGGGCGAGCTCGGCGATCAGGTCATAGGCAAGGTCGACCAGGTTGAACTGGGATTGCGCCCGCCTGCCGAGATCGACCGCCGTGAAGCCGAGCGTGTAGCGGCCATGGCGCTCCAGCAGATAGCCGCGCGCCGCGAGGAAGCGCACCAGCCGGCTCATTGTCGAGCGGGCAAGACCCGTCTCGCGGGCAAGATCGGCCTGCGTCCAGGCGGATCTCTGATCGGTGAAGAGATCGAGGATCTGAAAGGCCTTCACCAGCAGCCCGACCCCTTGGGGATTAGGCAATGGCGCGGCAGTTTCCGACAAGGTGGAGTTGACAGCTTGCGTGTTCATTGCTCCTATTGTGGAACACTTGCTCACGATATGGCAAGAGACGAGCAACGGAATCGATAAATAATCACCCTCGGGAGGGTGAGCCGGGGCAGTCCCGCCGCCCGGGTCGACATGGATTGCCGCAAGGAGCAGCAGATGAACCGGTCCCGCAGACTGACCCTATGGCTCGCCGGGCTAGGCGCGCTCGCCGCGGCCACGGCCGGGCAAGCCGCCGGCATGAAGAAGATCGCCATATCGAGCGTGGTCGAGGTGCCGCAATTGCTCGAGACCAAGGAGGGGGTTCTCAAGGGCCTCGCCGAGAAAGGCTTCGTCGAGGGCAAGGACATCACGGTCGAGTA
Source organism: Rhizobiales bacterium GAS188 (assembly GCA_900104855.1). NCBI lineage: Bacteria > Pseudomonadati > Pseudomonadota > Alphaproteobacteria > Hyphomicrobiales > Rhizobiales bacterium GAS188. The sequence goes on along the minus strand of FNSS01000001.1, from coordinate 4,936,608 downwards.
TCAGAGCGCCAACGGCAACACCGCGACGCAGCAGCAGATCGCCCGGAAATTCGTCGGCGACGCGCCCGACGTGATCGTCGCCATCACCACCCCGACGGCGCAGGCCATGGCGGCCGCCACCAAGGACATCCCGATCGTCTTCGCAACCGTCACCGACCCGGTGAAGGCCAAGCTGATCGCGCAATACCAGGCGCCCGGCGGCAACGTGACCGGCGTCTCGGATGCCGCGCCTATCGTCGAGCAGCTCAAGCTGTTCCGCGAGATCCTGCCGAAGCTCAAGAAGCTCGGCTTCGTCTACAATCCGGGCCTCGACTCATCGCTCGCCAATCTCGGCTGGCTGCGCGAGGCGGCAGCGCCGCTCGGCATCGAGGTCGTCGAATCGACGGCGCCGACCAGCAATGAGGTGATCGCGGCGGCAAACAAGCTCGTCGGCAGGGTCGATGCAATCTATATCCCGAACGACACGACGGTGGTGGCGGCGCTCGAGACGATCGTCAAGATCGGCCAGGATACCAAGACGCCGATCTTCACCGGCGAGACCCGCGGCGTCGATCGCGGCGCGCTGGCCTCGCTCGGGCTCGACTATATCGAGGTCGGGCGTCTCGCCGGCCACATGGTCGCCGAGGTGCTCAAGGGCAAGAAGCCCGGCGAGATCGACGCGGTGATCGCCTACACCAAGCTCCCGGTCTTCAACGTCGTGATCAACAAGGGCTCGGCGGCCGCCATGGGCGTGAGCCTGCCGGAAGCCGTCCTCGCCCACGCCACCAAGGTGGTGAACTGAGCGCATATCTTGCGCAGATGATCGCCGTTCGCGGTCGTTGCGGAAGGCACCTTTCAACAGCTTTGATGATCGGGCAGCATGTCGCTTTATGAGTTTCTCGGCACGATCGAGGTCGGCCTGATCTTCGGCCTGGTCGCGCTCGGCGCCTTCCTCAGTTTCCGCATCCTCGATTTTCCCGACCTGACCGTCGAAGGCTCCTTCCCGCTCGGCGCCGCGGTCTCGGCCGTGCTGATCGTCTCGGCCGGCTGGAATCCGTGGCCGGCCACGGTAGCGGCGGCCGTTGCGGGCTTCGCTGCCGGATATGTCACCGGCTATCTCAATGTGCGCTTCAACATCCTGCACATCCTCGCCGGGATCCTGGTCGCGATCTCGCTCTACTCGATCAATCTGCGCATCATGAACGGGCCGAACAAGCCGCTGCTCGGCGTCAAGACCATCTTCGCGCCCCTCGAGGGCTGGGGAGCGCCGAGCTATGAGCTGAACCCGATCCTGGTTGCGATCATCGTGGTTGCCGCCAAATTCGCGCTCGACCTGTTCCTGGCGACGGGAATCGGCATGAGCATGCGTGCCGCCGGCGCTAATCCCAACATGGCCGCGGCCAACGGCATCAATGTCGGGCGCATGAAGCTTCTCGGCCTCGGCATGGCCAATGCGCTCGTGGCGCTCTCGGGCGCCCTATTCGCCCAGACCTTCGGCTCCGCCGACGCCCATATGGGGATTGGCGTCGTGATCGTCGGGCTGGCATCGGTGATCGTCGGCACCTCGATCCTGCCGACCCGCACCATCGCGCAAGCGACCTTCGCCTGCCTCGCCGGCGCCCTCCTCTATCGCTTCGCGGTCGCCCTGGCGCTCGATGCGGATTTTCTCGACCTCAGATCCTCCGATGTGCAGCTCGTCACGGCGCTGCTCGTGGCCCTGGCCTTGATCGGCCAGTCGTCGCGCTCCGGAATGGGCCGGCTGCTCAAGCGCGGAGCCGTGAAATGATCGCGCTCTCCGATATCCGCGTGACCTTCAACGCCGGCACGCCGCTCGAATCGCCGGCCTTGCGCGGCGTCGACCTGTCGGTGCCGACGGGGCAGTTCCTGACCGTGATCGGCTCGAACGGCGCCGGCAAATCGACGGCGCTCAATGTGATCGCCGGCGTGATCAGGCCCGATGCTGGGCGCGTCGTGGCCGATGATGTCGAGATCACGAGCTGGCCGCCGCATCGGCGCGCCAGGCTGATCTCGCGCGTCTTCCAGGACCCGAAGATGGGGACCTGCGAAGACCTGACCATCCTGCAGAACTTCGCGCTGGCGCGCGGCCGCACCGAGCCGCGCGGCTTCCGCTTCGCGATCGATCGCAGCTTGCGCCAACAGGCCGTGGAGCGCCTCAAGCTGCTCGATCTCGGGCTCGAGAACCGCCTCGACGACAAGGTCGGGCTGTTGTCGGGCGGCCAGCGCCAGGCCGTGAGCCTGGTCATGGCGACCACCGGATCGACGCGTGTCCTGCTGCTCGACGAGCATACTGCGGCTCTCGATCCCAAGACCGCCGAATTCGTCATGAACCTCACGCGCGACATTGTCGCCGAGCTCGAGCTCACCGCCGTGATGGTGACGCACTCCATGGCGCAGGCGCTGCAATATGGCGACCGCACCGTCATGTTCCATCGCGGCAAGATCGTCTTCGATGTCTGCGGAGCACAACGCGCCGCCATGGACGTCAAGGATCTCCTCGACCTGTTCCGGCGCGATCAGGGCGAAGAGCTGTCGGACGACGCGCTGCTGCTCAGCTGAAGGAAGAGATAGAATATGCGTAACCAGCAGGCGACATCCGCGCGCCCCGATATCGTCGTCGAGCCCGGCAATGTGCCGCTCTCCACCTGGCGGCAGATCCTGCGCGAGGGGCCGAAGGTCACGCTGGCTGAAGGCGCGCGCGCCAAGGTCGGGGCCTGCCACCGCGCCATCCTCGACCTGATCTCGACGGGTCGGCCGATCTATGCGGTCAATACCGGCTTCGGGAAGCTTGCGAGCGTGCGCATCGACGATGACAAGCTCACCGAGCTGCAGCGCAACCTGATCTTGTCGCACAGCGCCGGCACGGGCGAGCTCTTGAGCGACGATCTGGTGCGGCTGATCATGGTCATGAAGGCGACGGCGCTGGCCCAAGGCCATTCGGGCGTGCGCTGGGAGCTGATCCAAGCCCTCCTCGCTCTGGTCAATGCCGGTGTCTATCCCTGCACGCCCGCCAAAGGATCGGTCGGCGCCTCGGGCGACCTTGCTCCCCTGTCGCATATATCGGCTGCCCTGCTGGGGCTTGGCGAGATACGCCATGAGGGGCGCATGCTGCCGGCGACCGAAGGCCTTGCGCTTGCCGGTCTGGAGCCTATGAGCCTCGGACCGAAGGAAGGCGTCGCCCTCATCAACGGCACGCAGGTCTCGACGGCGCTGGCGCTGCACGGCCTGTTCCTCACCGAGGATCTGCTGCGCGCGACGCTGGTCACGGGCGCGATTTCGGTCGAGGCCTGCAAGGGCAATGACACGCCCTTCGATGCCCGCATCCAGGCGCTGCGACGCCATCGCGGCCAGAAGGATGTCGCGGCCGTCTATCGCGCCTTGCTCGCCGACAGCCCGATCCGCAAAGCGCATCGCGCGACGCTGAAAGTGCAGGACCCCTACTGCATGCGCTGCCAGCCGCAAGTGATGGGCGCCTGCCTCGACAATCTGCGCCATTGCGCCGGCATCCTCGGCGACGAAGCCAATGGCGTCTCGGACAACCCACTGGTCTTCCCGGAAGACGGCGAGGTGCTCTCGGGCGGGAATTTCCATGCCGAGCCCATCGCCTTCGCGGCCGACATCATCGCGCTCGTCATCTGCGAGATCGGCTCGATGTCGGAGCGTCGCCAGGCCCTTCTCGTCGATGCCACCCTGTCTGGCCTGCCGCCCTTCCTGATCGAGAATTCGGGGCTGCATTCGGGCTTCATGATCGCCCAGGTGACCGCCGCCGCCCTGACCAGCGAGAACAAGATGCTGGCCCATCCGGCGTCCGTCGATTCCATCCCGACCTCCGCCAATCAGGAGGACCATGTGTCGATGGCCTGCCATGGCGCCTATCGCCTGGCCCAGATGGCGGAGAATGCAGCGACCATCACCGCGCTCGAATGGCTCAGCGCCGCCCAAGGCGTCGATTTCCACCAGCCGCTCCAGCCAGCCGCACCGCTCGCCGAAGCGGTGCGGCGCCTGCGCGCCGAGGTGGCGCATTACGCGCATGACCGGTTCTTCGCGCCCGACATCGCGGCAGCCAAGCGCCTGCTGCTCGAGGGCGGGCTCGACGACCTGGTGAAGGAACCGCTGGTCGAGAGCATGGCCCACTGATACGAGGGCGGCACCTCACCTGACGCGCGGCTTCGCGCTGCAATCCAAGCGGAACTCCCAACGGAAACTGCCATGACACAGCACCCGACCGAGCTCGTTCCTGTTCCCCGCATCCAGCGGCTGAGATCGGCGCCGCCGCAGAGCCGGTCGGTCGAGCCCGATAGATCCTCGCCGCTGCGCAGCCTGCATCTGAACGAATCGCCCTTCCCACCGGCCCCGCGCGTGGTGGCCGCCATGCAGGCGGCCGCGGGCGCGCTCAACCGCTATCCGGATCATGACGGGCAGGAGCTGATCGCCGCGCTCGCGGCGCGCAACGACGTTGCGCAAGATCGCATCATCATCGGGGCCGGCTCGAACGAGCTCCTCTATGCCAGCGCCGATATCGCGCTCGATGCCGGCGACGAAGCAATCGCACCGGTTCCGGGCTTCCCGACCTATGCCAAGACCATTGCGTTGCGCGGTGCGACCTATGTGGGCGTGCCGGTGCGGCCGGACGGGATCGCCGATGTCGAGGCGATGCTCGCGGCCCTCACCCCGCGCACGCGGCTCGTCTATGTCGCGACGCCGCAAAATCCGACCGGAGGGCTGCTCGAACCCGCCGGCATCGAGCGGCTGGTCGAGGCCCTGCCCGAGGACCTGCTGTTGCATTTCGACGAAGCCTATTACGAATTCGGGCAGCATGCGGGTGCGCCGCCGGCGCTTCCTGTGCTCGAGCGGCGCAAGGCGCCCTGGATCGTGACGCGCAGCTTCTCCAAGGCCTTCGGCCTCGCGGGCGTCCGTGTCGGCTACGGCATCGCGAGCTCGGCCGCCATCGCCGACGCCTATCGCAAGATCCGCGTGAATTTCAGCGTCAACGCCGTGGCGCTTGCGGGCGCGCGCGCCGCCCTCGACGAGGAGCAGCATCTCGCCGATCTGCTGGATCATACTGCGACCCAGCGCCTTCGCCTCGCCGAAGGCCTGAGGAAGCTCGGCTTCGAGCCCTTGCCGAGCGCCGCCAACTTCCTCGCGCTCGTCGCTCCTCGCCCGGCGACCGAGCTCGCCGCCGCACTCAAGGCGCGCAACATCTTCGTCCTGCCTTTCGCCTGGCGGGACACGCCAGGGGCGCTGCGCATCAGCATCGGCACGCAGGAGGACACTGACGCTGTCATCGGCGCCTTGACGGAGGTGCTCGCCGCACAATGACCTCTCTGGTCGCCGCCCTGCGTCGCGCGGCGGGAGAAGACGCCGTGCTCGACGCGCCAGCCGACCTCGCCGGCTATCGGGGCGACCTCGCCCGCCAGGCCGATGGCGGCATTCTTTGCGTCGTCAGGCCGCGCAGCACGGCTGAGCTGTCCGAGATCGTCAAGATCTGCGCGGCGGCCGGCATCCCGCTCACGCCGCGCGGCGGCGGCACCGGCCTTGCGGGCGGCGCCTGCCCTTCGGCCGAGCACGGAAGCGTCGTCGTCTCCTTCGAGCGCATGCGCAAGATCCGTGCGCTCGACACCACGGGCAACAGCATCACGGTCGAGGCGGGATGTCCGTTGCATGAGGTGCAGCAGGCTGCGGCCAGGGTCGGGCGCCTGCTCGGCCTCGATCATGGCGGGGCGGGCTCGAGCCAGATCGGCGGCAATCTCTCGACCAATGCGGGCGGCAACACGGTGCTGCGCTACGGCATGGCCCGCGAGCAGGTGCTGGGGCTCGAAGCCGTGATGAGCGATGGGAGCATCCTGTCGCAGCTTTCGCCCTTGCCCAAGAACAATGCCGGCTACGACCTGAAGCAGATGCTGATCGGCAGCGAAGGCACGCTCGGCCTGATCACGGCAGCGGCCCTGCGCCTGCGCCCGGCCGCGAAGGTGCGCGGCACGGCCTGTATCGGCCTCGCATCGCTGCCGCCGGTGCTCGCCTTCTTCACCCGCGCCCAGACCGCGCTCGGGGAAGCGATCAGCGCCTTCGAGGTCATGCCGCGCCAGGGTCTCGTCTTTCACTTCGCCCATGTCGGTGCGACGCGCGAGCCCTTCGAGCCGGTCACTCCCTGGCTCGTGCTGATCGAGGCCGACAGCGCCAGCTCCTATTTCGACATCGAGCGGGCGCTCGACGATCTCCTGGCAGCGAGCCTGGAGGATGGGCTGGTGCTGGCCGGCACGATCGCTGCGAGCGAAGCCCAGCGCCAGGCCCTGTGGCGGCTGCGCGAAGGCATCGCGGAGGCGATGATCGAACGTCCGGGCTGCCTCAAGAGCGACACCGCAGTTCCGATCGGCGCCATCCCGGATTTCGTGGAGCGCGCCGCTAGCGCCGTGGCGGCGATCGTGCCCGGCTGCCTGCCTGTCCCCTTCGGCCATGTCGGGGACGGCAATATCCATTTCAACGTGCTCGCGCCTCCCGGCATGCAAGCTCAGGCCTTCATCGCCCATTGGCCAAGCCTCGCCCGGGCGATCGAGGACGCAGCCCTCTCGCTAGGCGGCACGGTCAGCGCCGAGCACGGCATCGGCCTCGTCAAGCGCGATGCCCTCGAGCGCATGCGGACGCCGACCGAGCTTGCGCTCATGCGCGCCGTGAAGACAGCCTTCGATCCCGACGGGATCCTGAACCCGGGCAAGATCCTGCGCGGTTCCGAGGGCTGAAAGACAAGTTAGGTCCCGCTACCCCAACCCCCACGAAGCCGGCTGGAAGCCGGCGGTCCAATCTTCCCTTGGACCGCCGGCTTCCAGCCGGCTTCGTGGGGGAGGGAGGCGATCAGCGCTGATCATCTCCCTCCTCCCGCGACCAGCGGCTCAGGCCGAATCTTCACCGAGCCCGCGCAGGAAATCGGCAACGGGTGCGGCGCCTTCACCTCCTGCCTCGGCATGCTTCAACAGAGGTATCCCATGAGGCCCCCGCCATTTCCGCGCCTCCGGAAAGGCGTCCAGCATGGCGCGCACGATCTCCAGGTGACCGAGCATCGCCGCGGCGAAGATGTCGAGGCGCGCCCCGTTGTCGAGGAGATAGAGTGCGATGTCCCTGCGCCCCACATGCGCCGCCGCTCCCAATCCGGTTTCCCAGTCGCCACCGCCCCAATCCCAGGCGGCATTGGCCAGAGCCGGCCGCTGCCGCAGCAGGTCGCGGACATATCCGAGATCGCTATGGGCCTTGCCGACGAAGTCGCGGACGAGATCCGGATCGAGACGCGTTGCATCGCTCATCTGATCCCTCCAATGAGGCTCGAGCCAAATCCGCCCACGGCGCCCATCTCGGGCGCTGAGCGCTCGTGACCTCTATACGCTCGTCTGCCGGGATTCCCCAGATGGGCGGTTATTCCACCAGCAGGATGCTCGCCTTGGCGGCCTGCCAGCGTATGTCGCGCAACGGCCGGTAGTCTTGCGAATTGTACCAGTCCAGCGCCTGCTCGCGCGTCGGGAATTCGAGGACGACCACGCGGTCGCAGCTCGTCTCGCCTTCGAGCTTTTCGATGTTGGCGGTGCGCACGATGTAGCGTCCGCCATGCGCCGCGACCGTCTCCGGCGCCGCCGCCATATATCCGCTCATCGTCTCCATATCCGAGATGTCGACGCGCGACACGATGTAGACCGACATGCAGGCTTCCCCTCTCGATATCTGGTTTTGTCTATACAAATAGAAATAGCACGACTTCGTCGGCCTGGCCAGAGATGCGAGGCGGCTGCGTGGAAGCTGCGTCTGAGGCGCGCGACGTGGTCTCAGCTCGCGAGCAGCTCCTTGAGCTTGCCGTCGAGGAAGGCGACGTCGGCAGGGCTGGTGCCCGGACCGCCGGCGAAATGCCCCCAGACCGAGGTGATCGGCACAAAGGTAGCGTTCGGCATATGCGCCACCTCGTTCTGGCTGTCCTCCGGCGGGAAGTAGAGATCCGTCGTCCCCGGCATGACATAGGCCTTGGCCTTGATGGCGCCGAGCGCCTTGGCGTAGTCGCCGCGATAGAGCTCGTTGTCGCTGATGTCGCCGTTCTGCCAGGTCCAGAGCATGGTGAGGAGGTTATTGGCGTCGCGCGGCAGGAAGATGCCTTCCCAGAAGGCCACGAGAAAGTCCTCGAGCGAGGAATAGCCGAGCGCCTCGATATCGAGCTTCTGCCTGTAGAAGGCTTGCGAGAAGCCCCAGCCGGCATAGACGCGCGCCATGGCCCGCAGGCCGCGCGCCGGCTTCGTCGCCCCGTACCAGCCATCCTTGAAGGCGGCATCCGCCGTCAGCGCCGCCTTGACGCCTTCCAGGAACACGAAATTATGGCGCGAGCACTTGGCCGAGCCGCAGAACGGGGCGATGCGCTCGACCATGCCCGGATAGAGCGCCCCCAATGGAGCCTTCGCGATCGATGCAACTTGCTGCTTACGATACCATCCTGCTGCAATTTGCGGCGATGGCGCAGGCCGCGAGAAGACTGCCTCGGCATTGGGACGAAGGCTGCGCATCCAGGCCGGCGCGCGTCCCGACGCATCGCCGCGATAATCGTCAGCGAAAAACCAGGCGATATCAACACCGAACAAGGATGCGCGTGTTGATCCACTCAATCTTCGTCGAGTCGTGATCACCGGATCGTGAGGTCGCGGACGCTTCCCTCGCGAGGGGGTGCGCCCCAAGTCCCGCAGGAAGCGCGATGGCGGCGGGAGAATATCGGTGGTTTCAGGTCCCTATGCGGCCGCCCTTATCGGGTGGCGGGAGGCGGTCGCGGCGATTTATCACGAGGTGCGAGCCGCCCATGGCGCCGACCCGCGAGCGGCGTGGATGCATTTCCGCGAGCGGCGCGACCATCTCTACAAGCACCATGCCTGCTCGGCCCTGACGGATCTCGAGAAGCAACGCTTCGACGGCTTCGACTATCATGCCTATGATCCGCAATTGTGCTTCGTCGGCGAGGTCGACTACGCGGTCGAGGAGATCTCCCTCGAAACCGAGATATCCGAGGGAGCGCTACCTTATCGAAGGATCGGCGTGGCCAGGTTTCTGCATCGTGGAGCGCCCCATTCGCTCGACCTCTACTGGCTCGACATCTATGGCGGGGGTTTGTGGCTGCCGGTCGGTGACGAGACCAACGGGACGACGAGCTATGGCGGAGGCCGTTATCTCTTCGATACGACGAAGGGCGCCAATCTCGGCTTGCACGCGGACGGCAAGCGCATCCTGCTCGACCTCAATTTCCTCTACCCGCCGTCATGCGCGCTCAACGCGGCCTGGATCTGCCCGCTCTGTCCGCCGGCGAACAGGCTTCCTTTCGCGGTGAATGCCGGCGAGCGGAGCCGAGACGCTGAGGCAGTAGAGGGCCCACGTCGTTTGCGGGCCTGATCGGGCGCGCGCCAGCGTCCACCTCTCCCCTTGCGGGAGAGGTCGGAGCAGGAGCGCAGCGAGTGCTCCGGGTGAGGGGGGCAGCTCCTGCCTTGGGAAGCCAGCTCAGGGCAGCCACGCCGGCTCCAAGCTTGCCGCGATTGTGTATTGGCAGGGTTCCCCGAAGCCTGCGCTGCCCCCTTGTGTCTTGAAAATGTGCCAAAAAGGACTGGGCCGGCGCGGTAGGCCGCCGCGCCGGCCCTGGAGAGGAGAGCCCGTTACCCCCTTGGCTTAAGACCGTGGGTGAGCAAGGTGCCTTCTCTCCATCTTCACAAGCCCGAACAGTTGCACGGTCACGAAGGCCGAACCGCAAGGAAGGGATCGGAAGATGGCACAGATGGTAACGAATGCCGGCATCGATGTCAGCAAGCAATGGCTCGACGTCGCGCTTTGGCCGAAGCGTGACGAGGTCTCGCGGTTCAAGCGTGATGCTGCCGGTTTGGAAGAGCTCGCCTTCTGGCTCAGGGAGCGCCAGGTGGTGCGAGTTGGCCTGGAGGCCTCGGGCGGGTATGAGCGCGAGGTCATCGACGCGCTGGAGGCGCAGGGCTTGGAGGTCGCGCTCCTCAACCCGCTGCAGGTGCGTCGCTTCGCCCAGGCCAAGGGCAGGCTTGCGAAGAACGATCGTGTGGACGCCCGCACGATTGCGCAGTTCACCGCGGTGATGATCGAGGCTCCCCAACCCGGCCGCCGGCGCGAACTGGACTCGTTGAGCGAGCACCTGACGTTCCGTCGTCAGCTGCGCGCTTGGATCGACGACTGCACCAACCAGCTCGAGCACCTGCGCGATAAGGCGCTGCGCCGCACGGCCGAGGCGTTGCGGGTCAAGTTCCAACGCGCGCTCGCAGCCCATGACAAGGCCTTGGCCAAGCTCACTGCCGAGCATGCCGACTGGAACGGGCTCGCCAGGCGGCTGCGCACCGTGCCCGGCGTCGGCCCGGTGCTGTCGCAGACGCTGATCGCGCTCCTGCCCGAGCTCGGCCACTTGTCGCGGCGCGCCATTGCCAGCTTGGTCGGTGTCGCTCCTTTCGACAATGACAGCGGCCAGCGCAGCGGCAAGCGCCACATCAAGGGTGGACGGGGGGCGGTGCGGGAGGTGCTCTATATGGCCGCCCTCTCGGCCAGGACCCACAATCCGATCATTGCCGAATTCGCCAAGCGGCTTGCCGGCAAGGAACCCAAGGTCATGCTCGTCGCCTGCATGCGCAAGCTCCTGGTCATCCTCAACGCCATGGTGCGCGATGGAATGGATTGGCAGGTCAAAACCGCATGACCCCCGACCATCCCTTGGTTCGACCGGCGAGCGACCATCCCTTCGTCCCGACCTGCGCCTCCGAAGGCCAGCGCTCGCAGGGACGGTCAATGATGGCCGAAGGCCACCGCCGCAGGCGGCGCGAAGCGTCATTGACGGTCCCGAGACCGCTGGCCCAATGACATAATCGGGAGCCCAAAATCACAGTTGCTCACCCGGCTTCTCATCGCTTCGCTCTTCAAAGCCGACCTCTCCCACAAGGGGTCCCTTTCGGGGGGAGGTGTAAGCGCCGCAGCTCACCCTAAACGATCGCATGCTGCGCCAGGAGCGCCCGGCGCAACCGCGCGGTCTCGACCTCACCGTCTTCAGCCTGGATCGCGGCCGCAAGCCCGGCCGCATGCCCGGTCGCGAAGGCAGTTCCCATTACCCGCACCGAGCCATAGGCCGCCGCATCGCTGCCGATGACGCGGCCGCCGAGCCAGAGATTGTCGAGGCCGTCTGCCGACAGCGCCTCTTGCGGCACGTCGAAGAACCCCTCCCCGCCGATCGGGATGAAGGTCGGCCGGCCCGGCCGCTCATGGATCTCCATCGGCCAGGCGGCGCGCGCCACGCTGCCGGCAAGCCTGCGGCCGGCTTGTGCATCCTGGCGCGACAGCGTGAGACGGGCGCGCGGCCGACGACTTTCGCGGATGCCGAGCTGCGGCCCGGTCGAGACCATATGGGCGGCCTCGAAGCCGGGCCGGCGACGCAGCCCTTCGAGGCAGGCCCAGGCGATGGCGCGGGCGCGCGTCTCGGCCTCGGACAGGCTCGCCGAGGAGACGCCGTCGGTTTCGAGGTCGATCGTCATCCACCAGAATTCATGCGTGCCCGGCATGCGCAGGAAAATGCCGCCATCCTCGCGGATGCGCTCGGCGTCGAGGCCGAGATTGATCTGTTGCGCCAGCTCCGCGAGCTCCTCGCGGCCAAGGCCGATATCCGAGGCGACCCCGCCGATGCGGATCGGAAAGGAGGCGGCCTGCAGCTTGTGGCCCGGGCCGTCCGACATGAGCGTGGCGCCGGCGAGATGGGAGAGATCGGCCTCCCCGCTCGCATCGACGAAGGTCCTGGCCTCGATCTCGGTCGTGCCGCTATGGTCGGCGATCCTGATCGCTTCGATCCGGTCGCCTTGGCGCTCGACGCCGGTGAGCAGGGCATGCAGCCGCAATTCCGCACCGGCTTCGAGGACGAGCCGGTCGAGTACGGTCTTCACGGCCTCGGGCTGCAGCATGACGATCCAGTTGCCGCTCGGCGCCCGCACCGGCGACGGATCGACCCCGAGCTCGCGCAAGCGCTCCAGCACCTGCGCCCCGACGCCGCCGACAGCAGGCGTGGCGGCCTCGCCCTGGATGAAGAAGCCGCAATAGGCGAGCACATTGGCGTTGGTCGCCGCCCCTCCGAGGAAGCCGTAGCGCTCGACCAGCAGGACACGCGCGCCCGCACGTCCGGCGCCGGAAGCGGCCGCCACGCCCGCCGCGCCCCCGCCGATGACGGCAACGTCGTAGCGCTCGCGGGAGGACGGCATATTCGCACCCATTTGTATCGGCGGTTGATATCGCCTCAGCGCCAAGGTCAGCGCCAAGCCAGCGCCGCACGCTCGATGCGCGACAGGATGGTGGACAGGCACAGGCCGATGACGGAAAGCACGACGACGCCTGCGATCAGATCATCGGTCTGGTAGAGATTGCCCGCCGAGAGGATGAAGGCGCCGATGCCGCGGTCGGCGCCGATCATCTCGGCCGCGATCAGGAGGATGATGGCGACCGAGATGGTGATGCGGAAGCCCGCCAGCACCGAAGGGAGCGCGCCCGGCAGCACGATCTTGCGGATGATGGACCATGAGGACAGGTTGAAGCTCTGGCCCATCAGGATCAGGTTGCGCTGCACATTGTCGACGCCCGAATAGGTGTTGATCACGGTCGGGAAGAAGACCCCGATCGCGAGCGTCGCGATCTTCGAGCCTTCCCCGATGCCGAACCAGATGATGAACAGCGGCACGAGCGCGATCTTCGGGATCGGGAACAGGGCCGAGACGAGGGCGAGCACCGGCGAGCGCGCCATCGTGAAGATGCCGACCGCGAAGCCGGCCGAGACGCCGATCACGGTGCCGAGCGTCCAGCCGATGGCGAGCCGTGCCAGCGAGGCTGAGAGATGCTTCCACAATTCCCCCGACACGGCGAGCCGCCAGAGCGAGCGCGAAACGGCCGCGGGCGAAGGCAGGAAGAGCTCCGGGATGAAGCCGGTCGAAGAGCCGATCTGCCAGAGGGCGATCAGGCCGAGCAAGGTCGCAACGCCGGCGAGCGGCCGGTTTCGCGGCGCGAAGCCGACGGCACGGAAGGGAACGACACCCGCATCAAGATGCATTGTCGAGCTCCTTGTCGGCAGCGCTCGCTTCGTCGCGGATCATGGTCCACAGGCGCTTCTCGACCTCGATGAGGTCGGCATCGCCCTCGCGCCTGGTCTCGATGGGGCGCTCGATCGCGACCACCTCCTTGACCCGCCCCGGACGGCGCGACAGCACCACCACGCGATGCGCCAGGCGCACCGCCTCGTTCAGGTTGTGCGTCACATAGACGGTCGTGGTGCCGGCGCGTGCGATCAGCGAGGCGAACTCGTCGAGCAGCAAGGTCCGGGTCTGCGCATCGAGCGCCGAGAGCGGCTCGTCCATGAACAGGCAGGCCGGTCGCACCGCGAGAGCCCGCGCGATGCCGACCCGTTGGCGCATGCCGCCCGAAAGCTGCTTCGGATAGGCGCCGGCGAAATCGGCGAGCCCAGTGAGGCGCAGCACCTCGGCGACACGGGTCTCGCGGGCGCTCGCTTCGCGCATCGCATCCTCGAGCACGAGCGAGATGTTGCCGGCGACGCTGCGCCAGGGCAACAGCGCGAAATCCTGGAACACATAGGTGAGCGGGTTGAGGCAACCCTCCGGCACCTTGCCCTCGATCAGCACGCGCCCGCGCGTCGGCTGCAGCAGGCCGCCGAGGATGTTGAGGAGCGTCGACTTGCCGCAACCCGAGGGGCCGACCAGCGCCACCACCTCGCCCGGCTCGAAAGCGAGATCGATCGTGTCGAGCGCGAAGGTCTCGCCATAGCTGTGGCTGACCTTGTCGATCGTCAGGCGAAGGTTGGCGCTGTGCGTTCCGGTCATGGCGCCCCCAGCGGCCTGGCCTGCCGGAACCGTGGCATCCGTCAGCGTCATGGCAGGTTTTGCCGTCGCCGGCCCGCCTGAGGCACGTTTCCCATTTCCGTCACTCCGACTGTGCCCTCGTTCTCGCCGGCCATAGCACATGTTATGGCGTCGGGCCTGCTATATGGACCCGAGCGATATCCAAGGCTGACAGGGAAGGAAACGAGATGAGGCTTCACCGAGGCGCGGCGCCGCTGGCGGCCATTGTCTTCGCCGCGATCGGCCTGCTGGCCGCGATGCCCGCCAAGGCCGAGAAGCTGACGGTCGGCACCCTGACATCGACCGCGGCGTCTCCCCTCTATATCGCGCAGGAGAACGGCTATTTCGCCAAGGAAGGCGTCGAGATCGAGGTCAAGCCCTTCCAGGCGGCCCAGCCTATCGCTGCCGCCGTCGCCAGCGGCGATATCGACATCGGCGCGACCGCGCTGACCGCAGGCTTCTACAATCTCGCCGCCAAGGCCGACCTGCATGTCATCGGCGGCATGCTGCGCGAGGCCAAGGGCTATGAGGGCTCGGCGATCCTCGTCTCCAACAAGGCTTTCGCGGCTGGACTGACGGATGTATCGAAAATGCCGGGCCATAGCCTCGCCATCACCCAGACGGGCTCGTCCTTCCACTACATGATCGGCCGCATCGCCGAGAAGCTCGGCTTCGATCTGAGCAAGGTGCAGTTGCGCGTGCTGCAGACCGTGCCGAACATGCTCGCTGCCGTGCAGACCGACCAGGTCGATGCCATGATCACGACGCGCGACAACGCCAATCCGCTGGCAATGGCCGGCAAGATCAAGATCATCGGCTGGGTCAGCGATTACGTGCCCTATCAGCTCACCGCGATCTTCATCTCCCAGAAGACGCTCGCCGCGCATCGCGAGGCCGTGGCGCGTTTCGCGCGCGCCTATCAGCACGGGGTGAATGATTATCGCGAGCAGTTCCTGACCAAGGGTGCGGATGGCAAGCTCGTCTACACCGCCGCGACCGACGCCTCCATCGCCATGATCAACAAATATGTCTTCCCGGGAGATCCCGACGCCAAGGCGAAGATCCTCGCAGGCACGCTCTATTTCGATCAGGACGCCAAGCTCGACACCGACGATGTGCGCAACCAGGTGACCTGGTTCAAGAGCCAGGGCATGGTCGATGCCGGTGTCGATGCCGAGAAGATCATCGACACCTCGATCATCCCGGCGCTCGGCAAATGAGGGGGTTTTGGAAATGAGGAGGGCGGGAGCATCATGCCGCGCAACGCGCTCGCTTCACCTGATAATACAGGTCAAAAACAGGTGAATGGCGAGGGAAGCAGCTCATGACCGACTTCATCGGACCGCCTGAATTCGGCTCGTCGCGGCCGTTCAGCCTCGCGACGCGCGCCGCCGGCCTCGTCTTCGTCTCCGGCCAGTCGGCCCCGCACGATCCGGCGCGCGGCATCGATCGCGGCAGGACGCCCGCCGAGCAGGTTCGCAACGCGCTCGCCGTGGTCAGCGGCATCCTCCGCGAGGCCGGCAGCAGTCTCGACCGCGTCGTGCAAGTCACGATGCTGATCACGGATCCCGCCGATTATGCGGCCTGCAATGAGGAGTATGTGAAGCATTTTCCGGCCGGCCTGCCGGCGCGTCACACGGCCCGCTTCGGTGTCCCGACCGAAGCGAAGGTCGCGTTCGCCTGCATCGCGCTGGCCGGCGACTGACGCAGGCGCGATCCAAGGAGGCTATCGCGCCGAGCAGCTCTGCCGCCGCAGCGCGATGATCTCTGTCGAAGTGCTGCGAATCCTTCTCCTCGGCAGCCCTCCAGCTTACACGACCGCCGCGACGATCTTGTCGAAATTCGCTTCAGGGAACACCTTGACCGTGGTCGTCCGCAAGTTTCCCTTAGCTGCCAGCGACAAGAGAAACTTGGCCATGGCCTCATCGTCGGTGGCCTCGGCGTGGATGATGACGTCATAGGTTCCTATGGCGAGGTAGCCGACCTTGATTTCAACGCCGAGCTTTTTGCCCAGCTCCCTGGCGGCCGCTCTACGTTTCGGCACGTCCTTGACGGTCCGAACGCCTTGGTCGGTAAAGTTGCAGAGAAGCATGTACTCGGACATGGCAGTTCTCCTTTGACAATGAAGCAGTGGCCCTGTCGGATTCCCTCCCTCGGCGGCGGGGGTCTAGGTCCTAGCTCTCCGACCGCGTCTTTGCACCATAGCGCGAACCTCCGCTGACAACCACGCTTTCAAACAGGCCCTCAGAAGGTCGGAGGCGTGCAGGCGCTGATCAGCTCGCAAGCCTCCTTGCCGAGATTGCGAAAGCGGTGCGGGAGACGGCTGTCGAACAGATAGGCCTGGCCGGGGCCGAGCACGCGCCGCTCCTCGCCGACCGTCACCTCGAGGCGGCCCGAAATGACGATGCCGCCCTCCTCGCCCTGATGGACCAGCGGCACGCGCCCGGTATCCGCCCCCGGCTCATAGCGCTCCTTGAGGATCTGCAGGCTGCGTTCGGCGAGCTGCTCTCCCACCTGCCGATAGGAGATCGGGCCCTTGCCGATCTCGACGAGATCCGCGGCGTCGTAGAAATGCCGGGCCGATTGGATCGGCTCGAGCGAGAAGAATTCGGCAAGGCCCATCGGCACGCCGTCGAGCAGACGCTTCAGCGCCCCGACCGAGGGGTTCACCTTGTTCGATTCGATCAGCGACACCGTCGCATTCGTCACCCCGGCGCGCCGCGCGAGCTCGCGCTGCGACAGCCCATGGCGCGTCCGAACCATCCTCAGGCGCGCCCCGACATCGAGCTCCATGGCCAGCCTCCGTTTCGGATGTTCAGTATATTGAACACATTGCAATCGATATCAAGTGTTTTCAATAGGTTATACGCATGAAGAAATAGACTTGTTTCGGTTTCAGGCTGCATGGCACAAATCAGCAGCAAAGGGAGGCCGCCATGAATGTGAGCACCAAGATCGCCCGCAACACGCTCGATCTTTCAGCCTTCTGGATGCCGTTCACGGCAAATCGCCAGTTCAAAGCAGCGCCGCGCCTCCTCGCTTCGGCGAGCGGCATGTCCTATCGCACCGCCGATGGCCGCGAAGTGCTGGACGGCACTGCGGGCCTCTGGTGCGTGAGTGCCGGACATGCGCGTGCGGAAATCGCCGCCGCGGTCGAGCACCAGTTGATGACGCTCGATTTCGCGCCGACCTTCCAGATGGGCCACCCGCTCGCCTTCGAATTCGCCACGAGACTGGCAGCCATCGCGCCGCAGGGCCTCGACCGCATCTTCTTCACCGGCTCCGGCTCCGAGTCGGTCGACACCGCGCTGAAGATCGCGTTCGCCTATCACCGGACCCGCGGCGAGGGGCAGCGCACCCGCCTGATCGGCCGCGAGCGCGGCTATCACGGCGTCGGCTTCGGCGGCATCTCGGTCGGCGGCATCGTCAACAACCGGCGCGTCTTCCCGCAGCTTCCCGCCGTCGATCATCTGCCGCACACGCATGACCTCAAGAGGAACGCCTTCTCGCGCGGCGTGCCGCAGCATGGGGCCGAGCTCGCCGACGAGCTCGAGCGCATCCTTTCGCTGCATGGCCCCGAGACCGTGGCGGCCGTCATCGTCGAGCCGGTCGCAGGCTCGACCGGCGTCCTCGTTCCGCCGCAAGGATATCTCGCGAGGCTCCGCGCGATCTGCGACAAATACGGCATCCTGCTGATCTTCGATGAGGTGATCACCGGCTTCGGACGGCTCGGCGCGCCGTTCGCTGCCCAGTATTTCGGCGTCACCCCCGATCTGATGACGACCGCGAAAGGCCTCACCAACGGCGTCATCCCAATGGGCGCCGTCTTCGCCAGCCGCGCCGTGCACGACGCCTTCATGAAGGGACCCGAGCAGTTCATCGAGCTCTTCCACGGCTACACTTATTCGGGCCATCCGGCGGCCTGCGCGGCGGGCCTCGCGACGCTCGACATCTACGAGAAGGAAGGCCTGCTCACCCGCGCCGCCGAGCTTGCCGGCACTTGGGAGAGCGCCGCGCATGCGCTGCGTGATGCCGCGCATGTGATCGACATCCGCAATCTCGGCCTCATCGCCGGCATCGAGCTCGAGCCGCGCGCAGGGGCGCCTGGAGCCCGTGCCTATGAGGCGCTGGTCGCGGCTTTCGAGGCAGGGCTTCTGATCAGGGTGACGGGCGACATCATCGCGCTCTCCCCGCCGCTGATCGTGTCGGAGGCGCAGATCGCCCAGATCTTCGACACCTTGCGGCGCGTGCTCGCCGCCATCGCCTGAGATTGGTGAAGGCGCCGGCCTCACCTCTCCCCTTGTGGGAGAGGTCGGATCGCGACCGCAGGGAGTGATCCGGGTGAGGGGGGCAGCTGCCGCCCTCGGGAATCAGGTCACGGCATCCATTCCAATGCCAAGCTTGCTGCGATTGCCTATTGGTCGGTCCGCCCGGGGTCGGCGCCAGCCCCCCTCACCCGATCCTCGCCTGGCGGCTCGGATCGACCTCTCCCGCAAGGGGAGAGGTAGGCGTCTGCGCTTAGCATTCCGGATAGATCCAGATTGCGGATCGGCGTTGGACCTGCTCTCCTCTCGACCCAGGCTCGAGCTCGGTAACGAGACGGTTGGCAAGGGAGGATCCGATGGCTGATCTGCAGAAGGGCATCACTGAGAGCGGTGCCGGCTATGACGGCAAGACCTGGAACATATTGGGCCAGGTCTATTTCCCCAAGGCGGTCTGCGATTCGACTTTCGCCTTCGAGACGAACAGCAAGCCCGGGCAATTTGTCCCCGTCCATATTCACCCGACCCAGGAGGAATTCATCCTCGTCCAGGAGGGCGTGCTCGACCTCAAGCTCGACGGGCAATGGGTGAAGGCCAAGGCCGGCGACCTGGTGCGCCTGCCGCGCGGCATCCCGCATGGCTATTTCAACAAATCGGACAAGGACGCCCGCGCACTGTTCTGGGTATCACCGGCGCGCATGCTCGAAGAGCTGTTCAACAACCTCCACAATGTCGCCGATCCCGAAGAGGTGGCGAAGATCTCGGCACGGCACGAGGTGAATTTCTTAGCCCCCGAGGCCAACGACTGACCGGACAGCAGGCCAGGCCGTTGGGGCGGGCGGCCCGTCGCTGCGCCGTCCCGAGGCGACGGAGAGGCCTATTCGACTTGATCTCGAACGAGCGAGGTTGCGGCCATGGTCGTGCAGAAGACTATCGGCATCATCGGCGCCGGCGTCAGCGGGCTGATCGCCGCAAAGACCTTCAAGGAGCGCGGCCACAAGGTCACGATCCTGGAACGCAGCGCCGGCATCGGCGGCGTATGGGAACCATCGCGCTCCTATCCGGATGTCCAGACCCAGAGCCCCAAGGAGCTCTATCGCTATACGGGGAAGGCCATGCCGGATGCTTATCCGGAATGGCCCAAGGGGCCGCAGGTCCATGCGTATCTTGCGGGCTTCGCTCGCGATCACGGTCTCGAGGCGCATCTGCGGCTCAATACCAAGGTCATGGCCATGGACCGGTTTCCGGTCGGCCGATCCGGTTGGGGACTGACGCTCGAATCCGCTGAGGGAACGGCGAAGGAAGCTTTTGACTTCGTCGCGATATGCACCGGCCAATTCAGCGACAAGAATATGGTCGATCACCCGGGAAGCGCGGAGTTCAAGGCCAGCGGCGGCACGATCCTGCATTCCTCCGAATATACGGATCCGGCGATCCTCAAGGGCAAGAGGGTCATGGTGCTCGGCGGTTCGAAATCGGCGACCGATATTGCGGTGAACGCCGTGGATGCGGGCGCCGCCACCGTGGTCAATGTGCTTCGTGAGCCGCTATGGCGAATTCCCTATTTCATCGGCGGCCTGATCAACTTCAAGCACATCCTCTATGTGCGGGCGCAAGAAGAGATGTTTGCCGGCTGGGACCAGAGCCGCCGCTCGCGCTTCAATCATACCATCGCGAGACCCTTCGTCTGGGCGAATTGGCGAGCGCTGGAGGGGCTTCTCAAGATCCAGTACAAGCTCGGCAAATGCCGCATGGTTCCGTCCAAGCCGATCGAAGAGGCGGTGAACTGCTCGATTCCCATCGCCACGCCCGGCTATTATCCCATGGTCGCCGATGGACGGATCAAGGGCATAAAGGGCACGATCGATCGCTATGAGGGATCGAGCGTTGTTTTGACCGGCGGCGAACGCATCACAGCCGATATCGTCATCCTGGCGACCGGCTGGAAGCTCGGCGTGCCGTTCCTGCCGCGCGAGTATCAGGAGAAACTCGTCGAGCCGGACGGCCAGTATCGCCTCTATCGACTGATCGCCAATCCGGATCTTCCCGACCTGGGTTTCGTCGGCTTCAACTCGTCATTCTGCACGGTGCTCTGCGCCGAGATCGGGGCGAACTGGCTGGTCCGTTATGCGGACGGTCAGCTTGCCCGCCAGCCGACGCCAGTCGAGATGCGCGCCAATATCGACATGATGCTGCATTGGCGACGCCATGAACGGCCGGCCGCCAGCGTCTATGGCGGGCTCTGCGTCGCGCCCTATCACTTCAAGCATCTCGACGAGCTCATCGCCGATATGGGCGCGACCGAACACCGCCGGAATCCGATCGTCGAGAAGTTCTCGCCGCCTGACGCAGATGCTTTCGGGCGCTATCTCGCGTCTGCACCGGATTATCACGTCACGGCGGCGTAGCGCTCTCTTCCCTCTCCCGCGCCCTTCGCGCGGGAGAGGGTGGCGAGACGCAGTCGAGCCGGGTGAGGGTGGATCGCGGCGGCGGCGATCGGGAGTGATCTTGGGGCCGTGAAGGCAGCTCGGACGGTTGAGAACTATCGGTGATGGGCTTGAGCAGCGTCCCTCATCCGCCCTCCCCCCGGAACAAGCGTCCGGGGGTCGGGCACCTTCTCCCGCAAGCGGGAGAAGGGACGCGCACGAGTGTTGCGCCCTCACCCTCACGCCAGCCCCAGCGCCCTCGCCTGTTCGTCGAGAAGCGTGCGCTGGAAGGCGACGAAGCGCTCGCTCGGTTGCTGCAGCCTGATGAAATCGAGCACCGGGTCGACGACCTCCGTGCGCTCGCCGCTCAGGGCCTCGATCAGCGCGTGCCCGCAAAACGGTACATAGCTTTCCGAATAGCCGCCCTCATGCGCGACGACGAGGCGTCCGCCACAGAGATCTCCCGCGAGCCTCAGCATCTGCTGCATCATCCAGCGATAGCTTTCGCTGTGGAGCTGCATGCGCGCCAGCGGATCGAGGCCGCTCGCGTCATAGCCGCTGGCGATGACGATGAGGTCGGGCCGGTAACGCTCGAGCGTCGGCAGGACGAGGCGCTCGAAGGCGTCGACATAGGCCGCATGGCCGCCGCCGGGCAGCAGCGGGATGTTGAGGTTATGGCCCTCGCCCTTGCCACGCCCCCGATCGGCGGCCGAGCCACTCGTCGGCGGGAAGCAGCGTTCCTGGTGCAGCGAGATGGTCATGACGTCGCCGCGCTCATAGAAGATCGCCTCGGTGCCGTTACCGTGATGCACGTCCCAATCGAGAACGGCGACCTTGGCGAGCCGGTGGCGCGCGATGGCGAGCTCGACCGCGAGCGCGATATTGGCGAGGAAGCAGAAGCCCATTGCCTGGTCGGGCAGGCAGTGATGCCCGGGCGGGCGCGACAGCGCATAGGCGTTCGCCACCTCACCGGCGAGCACCGCCTCGACGGCGGCGCTCACGAGACCCGCCGAGATCCTGGCATATTCGTAGCTGCCCTTGCCGAAGCTCGCATTGTCGCCGACGAAGCCGCCTGTGCCGGCGCTAAGCCGCGCGAACTCGGCGAGATACGGCTTGCTGTGAACGCGCAGCAGGTCTTCCTCGCTGAGCGGCCGCGCCGAGCGCAGATCGAGGCGCGCGCTTAGCCCTGAGACATCCATCAGCGATTTGAGACGCCGCTTGCTGTCGGGAGATTCGGCGAGGCCGCCGCTCGACGGCGGCTGCACCCAGCCGCCGACCGGCAAGGAGCCGGCATGCATTTGCCCGACATGCCAGAGGCATTTCTCGTCGTGGAAGAAGGCGGTGCGGGGCATGAGCGTGTCTCCGATCGGGTTCACGTAGAGAGGCGACCCTCAGCTATGCGCCGAGGCGCCGAGGTACAGATCGTGCAGCCGTGCGGGATCGGCCGAGAGCTCGGCACAGCTGCCGTCAAAGACGATGCGGCCGCGGCGCAGCACATAGGCGCGCCGGCCGATGGCGAGAACGAGCGCCGCGAATTGCTCGACCAGCAGGACCGCGAGACCTTCTTCGGCGAGCTTGCGCACGGCGCTCATCAGCCGCTTGACCACAACTGGAGCAAGGCCCGCGGACATCTCGTCGATCAGGATCACTTTCGGCCGGACGAGCAAGGCTCGCGCGATCACCAGCATCTGCTGCTCGCCGCCCGACAACAGCCCGCCCCGCACATTGCGCCGCTGCAGGAGCTCCGGGAATAGATCATAGGCCTGCGCCAGCGAGGCGTCGCGATGCAGCCCAGCCAGCAGGTTCTCCTCGGTCGTCAGCTGCCGGAAGGCGGTGCGGCCCTGCTCGACATGGCCGAGGCCTGCCCGCACCCTCAACCCGGCCGAGAGGCGCTCGACCCGCCGCCCGCAGATAGCGACGCTGCCGGCCTTGATGGGGATGATTCCGGACACGGCCTCGAGCAGCGTCGTCTTGCCGGCGCCGTTGGCACCGAGCAGCACGCTGATCGAGCCGGCCTCGACGCTGAGGCCGGCATCGCGCAGCACCGGCAGTGCGGCACGCTCGACATTCAGGCTCTCGACGACGAGCGCGCTCATATCCCGTCCATTGCCTCCTCCATCGCCAGCTCGGCGCCGAGATAGGCCTTGCGCACGATCGGCAGGTCGAGGACTTCGCGCGTCGGGCCGGAAGCGATGACGGAGCCGAAATCGAGCACGGTGACGGCCGAGCAAGCCGCCCGGACGAGATCCATATCGTGCTCGACGAGCAGCACCGAGGAGCCGAAGCGCTCCGGGATCTCGGCGATGCGCTGGCCGAGCCGCAAGGCCTCGTCATAGGACTGGCCGGCCGCCGGCTCGTCGAGCAGGACGACAAGCGGGCGCGCCGCCACGACGCCCGCAAGATCGAGCAGCCTGCGCGTGCCGGCATCGACGCTCGCGACCAGCTGGTCGCCGCGCGGGTAGCCGAGCCAATCGAGGATGGCGGCGACATCGGCAGTGGCGAGGTCGCGAGCGGCGAGCCGCACATATTCGCCAACCGAGAGATCGGGCGCGATGCGCGTCGTCTGCCAGGTGCGGCGGATGCCGGTGCGGGCCCGCAGATGCGCCGCCATGCCGTCGAGCCTCACGCCATCGGCCCGCACGCTGCCCTGGTAATGAGGCAGGAAGCCCGTGACCGCGTCGACGAGCGTCGATTTGCCCGCCCCGTTCGGCCCGATGAGGCCGATGACACCGGCGCGCGGCACGACAAGGTCGACACGATCGAGCGCCACCACATTGCCGTAGCGAACCGTCAGGGCCTCGATGGCGAGCGGTTCCGCGGCAGGCTGCCGGCGTAGCCGAGCGGCGATCGGGAGCGCCTTGCCCACGGAGCGCGCGGTTTCCTCGGACGCAGGAAACAGCCGGCGCAGCAGGCGGCGCAATGCCTCGCTCATGCTTTCGCCGGCGCTCAGCGCATGCGTGGCGCCGAAGGCGAACAGGACGGCGCCGATATCCTGCGCCAGGCCGAGCCGGCGCAACAATTCGGGCACCAGTGTGACCAGCAGCCCGCCGATGACGGCGCCTTCGGCGAATTGCGCGCCGACCATGGTGGCTGTCACGAACAGCACCAGCGACTGCATCATGTTGAAATTGTCGGAGACCAGCGTGCCGAGATAGCCGGCGAGCAGCCCACCGCTGATGCCGGCCAAAAAGGCGCTGACCGCGAAGGCGATCAGCTTCGCCGCGACGATGTCGACGCCATGGGCGGCGGCGGCACGCTCGGAATGGCGGATGGAGAGGAACGCGGCGCCGAGGCGGCTGCGCGCCAGGAATTCGAGGCTGATGGCGATGAGCGCATAGGCGATCAGCGTGAACAGGAAATAGCCGGTATCGCTCACGAAGAGTTCGGGGCGCTCGACCGCCACGAATTCGGTCTGGCCGGGAAAGGTGATGGTGGCGAGCACAGCATCGAAGGCCGTCGCGAAGCCGAGCGTCACGATGGCGAGGTTGATCCCCCGCAGGCGTAAGGCCGGCAGGCCGATGGCAATGCCGAAGGGTGCGGCGGCGAGCCCGCCGATGAGGATCCACAGAGCAAGGCCGCCCGGGAAGCCGGCGCGATTGAGCGCGGCGACCGTCCAGGCGCCTACTCCTGCGAAAGACATCTGGCAGAGCGAGATCATGCCGGTGCGGCCGATCACCAGGCCAAGGCTCTGCAGGGCAACCGCCGTGATCAGCACCGAGGTCGCCAGGAAGATCCAATAATCGGAGAGCAAGCCCGCCCCGGCGAGGCCGGCGAGCGCGCAAAGACCCACGATGATCGCCGAGGCGCGCAGGCTATCTCGCCTCATCCCAGCGGGCTCCCCGTTGCGACCACATCAGCACCGACAAGATCACCAGGAACGGCACGGCGCCGCGATACTGGCTGAGGCTCGTCAGATCGCTCGCCGCGCCTTCGATCACGCCGATGGCGAGGCCGCCAAGCGCCGCCATCCAGAAGCTCTCGAAGGAACCGACGAGCGCGGCCGCGAGCGCCGGCACCACCAGCAAGCTGAGCGACATGAAATCCGGCGAGCGCTGCGGCGCGATGATCATCAGGGCGAAGGAGGTGATGGCGCCATTGACTGTCCAGACGGTGAGCGACAAGAAGCGGACCGGGATGCCGATCAGCTCGGCCGCCATGGGGCGCTCCGACAGCGCCCGCAGGCGCAGCCCGAAACGCGTCTGCCGCAGCAGCAGCTCCGCCGCCGCGGTGAAGCAGGCCGCGAGCGCGATGGTGAGGGCCGCGGCCGCCGTGATCTCGACCCCGGCCAGGCGGAGCGCCGAGCCCGGGACGAGCTCGCGGAACTGATGCGGATGCTGTCCCCCGGTGAGACGCAGGCCGAGCGCCACCATTCCGACGAGCAGCGCCACGGTGACGGCGGCCTTGGTCTGCGCCCGCGCCTCGAAGAACCAGCTGGTCATCACCATGCCGATGGCGAGCCCGACAAGAGCGCCGGTGAGGATGCCGGCACCGACCGCGATCGCGACCGGAAAACCGGCCTCGATCAGGGCGATCGACGCAAAGGTGCCGACCGCCCCGCTGGCGGCGCCCGTGAAATTGACGACGGCGACCAGCCGATAGGTGAAGATCGTGCAGACGCCGAGCAGCGCATAGGCGCCGCCGGCAGCGAGGCCGGCGACCGCCGAGGTGAGCATCGCATTCATGAGCAGCGTCGAAGGATGGCGGGCGCCACCCTGGCTCGGCGCAGCCTCATTCGGTCTTCGGCAGGACGACCCAGTCGGGCGTCATCACCGTCCAGCTGCCGGCCGGATCGAGCTTCATCACCTTGGTCGCCTGCATCGGCGAATGGGTCTTGGCCGCGCCGAAGACATAGGCCGACCCGGCAAGCGGGTTGGTGATCGGCTGCATGTCGGTCAGGGCCTGCGTGACGCTCGCGCGGGTGATCTCGCCATGCATCGATTTGAGGACGTCGATGAGCATTGCCGCAGAGAGATAGCCGCCCTGCGAGAAGGCCGTCAGCGGGCGTCCCGCGGCGTTCATGGTCTCGACCCACTCCTTATTGGCGGCCGAACCCTTCTCGGCATAGGGTTCCCATTCGGTGCCGACATAGACGGGCTGATGGGAGCCTGCGAGCGCCTTCGCTACCTGGTCGGTGTAGCCGGGCGCCAGGAACAGCCAGTCGATGCCGGTGATCTTCTGGGCATCGGCCGTCTTGACCCATTGCACCACGCCCGGCTCGACGGAATTGTTGATCACCGCCTCGCAGCCGGCATCGCGCGCCTTGATGACATAGGGCGTCAGATCACCCTGGGTCGGCAAGGTCAGATCGACGAGATGGATCTTCTGGCCAGACAGCTTCTCCCAGGCAGCGAGTCCCTTGCCATAAGCCTCCTGGGTGCCCCCGATGATGATGAAGAAGGCGCAAAGCTTCTTCACCTTCAGCGCCTGCGTGGCGTAGTAGCCCATGGCGGTCGAGAGCGTGAAGGGACCGACATTGACCGGGGCCACGCTTGGCGTGTTGAAGCAGGCCGCATCGATGCCGAGGCCCTGCACGGCGCGCACCCCCTTGCGCTGATAGGTGCCGGCATTGACCTGGCAATCGACGAAGCTCGCCCCGCCCACCATGGCCACGACCCCGTCATTGTCGATGAGGCCGCGCGCCGCCTGGGCGGAAATCTGCGGATCGCCCTTGTCGTCCTCGATGTGGTAATCGATCTTGCAGCCTGCGATCCCGCCCGAGGCGTTGAGCTTGTCGAACATGGCCTTGGCGGCCTTCGGCACCTCGCTGAAATCGGCGGCGCCGGTCACGGTCGAGATGGCGCCGAGCTTGATGGAGCCGCCAGCGCAGCTCGGCCCCGACTGTGCCAAGGTTTCGCTCTGCACCAAGGCTTCGCCCGAAGCGAGAGCGCCGAAAACCAGCGCCAGCGGCGCGGCCAGCAGCATCGACCCTTTGCGCATCCCTCTTCCCCTATGCTTGTTCTGCCGCCGCGCGGATGCCAGGCGAAACGGCGTGGCACGCGCCATCTTGAGTCTTCATCAGGCATGGAAAATCGCAATCCACCGAACGGTTGAGGCGCCGGCGCCCACCTCTCCCCTTGTGGGAGAGGTCGATCCGAGCCCCCAGGCGAGGATCGGGTGAGGGGGGGCAGCGCCGGCTCTCCGACGACCGCCTCACCTTGGTTCGGAATGGCTGCCCTGACCCCACCTCCGAAGCAGGACCTGCCCCCCTCACCCGGATCACTCCCTTGCGGTCGTGATCCGACCTCTCCCGCAAGGGGAGAGGTGATCGCGCCCAGCGCTCTCAAGACATTCACGCACCCCGCCCCCATCCTCCGAAGGGTGGATTGCGAAGGCCGGCCATCTTGGAGATGATGCTGCGATGGACAAGCCCTGTGATCATTGCCCCGAAGGCGAAGAGCCCCGCCCTGTTTCCCCGGCTCAAGCCACGGCCGGCGCTGCGCCCGCGCTCCATCCGCTCGACCCGTTGAGCGCAGCCGAGATCGAGGCGACACGGCGCCTCGCCATTTCGCATTTCAAGCTCGGCGACGCGCATCGCTTCGTCATGATGCGCCTCGAGGAGCCCGCGAAGGACGCTGTCCTTTCGCATCGCGACGGAGGGGCCATAAGGCGACAGGCCTTCGTCATCGTGCTCGATCGCCGCAGCGGCGAGGCCTTCGAAGCGGTCATCGACTTGGCCGAGCGCAAAGTGACGTCGTCTACCGCCATCCCATCGCAGCATCCTCCTTACGGTCAGCCGCCGATCATGATCG
Organism: Rhizobiales bacterium GAS188; assembly: GCA_900104855.1. Taxonomy (NCBI): domain Bacteria; kingdom Pseudomonadati; phylum Pseudomonadota; class Alphaproteobacteria; order Hyphomicrobiales; species Rhizobiales bacterium GAS188. The sequence goes on along the minus strand of FNSS01000001.1, from coordinate 4,909,282 downwards.
AGGAGTTCGTTCGCTGTGAGGAGACGGTGAAAGCCGATCCGCGCTGGCTGGCGGCGGTGCGGCGGCGCGGCTTGAGCGAAGCCGATATCGGTCTCGTCCAGGTCGACCCCTTCTCCTCAGGCTTCTTCGACCGCGAGTTCGAGCGCGGGCGCCGCATCGTTCGCGCCGTGAGCTATTATCGCTCCCACACCAAGGACAATGCCTATGCGCATCCGATCGAGGGTCTGGTCGCGGTCGTCGATCTGGTAGCCGGTGAGATCATCGATCTCGTGGACGAGGAGGCAGCGCCCATCCCCATGAAGGCGCGCAATTACGATCGCGGCGCCTGGCCCGAGACGCGCACGGATCTGAAGCCGCTGCACATCATCCAGCCCGAGGGGCCGAGCTTCACGGTCGAGGGCTGGAAGGTGGAATGGCAGAATTGGAGCTTCCGCATCGGCTTCACGCCGCGTGAAGGTCTCGTGCTGCATCAGCTCGCCTATCGCGATGGCGGCCGGGAGCGGCCCATCATCTACAGGGCGAGCGTGACCGAGATGGTGGTTCCCTACGCCGATCCGAGCGCCAACCATTATTGGAAGAGCGCCTTCGACGCCGGCGAATACGGTCTCGGGCGGCTCGCGAACGCGCTCGAGCTCGGCTGCGACTGCCTCGGCCATATCCATTATTTCGACGTGCCGGCGGCCGATGATCACGGCCATCCCACGGTCATGAAGAACGCCGTCTGCATGCATGAGGAGGATAGCGGCATCCTGTGGAAGCATTACGACTTCCGCAGCGACGTCTATGAGGTGCGCCGCTCGCGCCGGCTGGTGATCAGCTTCTTCGCGACCGTCGGCAATTACGATTACGGCTTCTACTGGTATCTCTACCACGACGGCACCATCCAGCTCGAGGCCAAGCTCACCGGCATCATCCAGACGGCAGCGGTGGCGCCGGGCGCCGCCTATCCCTGGGGCGGCATGGTGGATGAGGGGCTGGGCGGGCCGACCCATCAGCATTTCTTCAATGTGCGCATGCATATGATGGTCGATGGCGACCGCAATAGCGTGACCGAGCACGAATTCGTGCCGAGACCCTGGGGCGCCGACAACCCCCATGGCAATGTCTTCGACACGACGAGCCGGGTGCTGAGCCGCGAGCTCGATGCGGTACGCGAGGCGAATGGCGCGACCGGGCGCTATTGGAAGATCGTCAACCCCAATGTCGCAAACAGCGTCGGCAAGCCGACCGGCTACAAGCTCATGGTGCAGCCGAGCCCGGTGATGCTCGCCCAGGAAGGCAGCTTCGCGCATCGGCGTGGCGGCTTTGCCGCCAAGCATGTCTGGGTCACGCCCTTCGCGCCTTCAGAGAAATATGCGAGCGGCGACTATCCGAATGTGCATGCGGGCGGCGACGGGCTGCCGCGCTATGTGCAGCAGAACCGCGAGATCGAGAACCGGGACATCGTGCTGTGGCACAGCTTCGGCCACACCCATGTCTGCAAGCCCGAGGATTTCCCGGTGATGCCGGTCGAATATGCGGGCTTCACCTTGAAGCCGAACGGCTTCTTCTCGGCGAATGCCGCCATGGACCTGCCGGCTGGGCCGGGCGGCAACAGCGTCGATGCGCGCGCAGTAAGGCCGGAGCCTGGCAACAAGGCGGGTTGAGGGGCGCCAGCGCCAACCTTCTCCCGCCCTTTTCGCGGGAGAAGGTGCCCGAACGAAGTGAGGGCGGATGAGGGGCGATTGAGCTCGATCGACTTCCCCATATCTCCGGCCGGGTTGTCGCTCCCCTGAACCACCCTCACCCGCCTCGACTTCGTCTCGGCACCCTCTCCCGCGCGAAGAGCGCGGGAGAGGGAAGAGGAGCGCGGCCGCTCAGCGCGACAACAGCGCGACGGTGGCGGCGCGGTTCTCGGCGCCGAGCTTCTCGAAGATATGGATGAGATGCGTCTTGACGGTCGCAAGGCCGATGCCGAGGCAGGCGCTGATCTCCCGGTTCGTCCGCCCGCAGCATAGGAGCTCCGCGACTTCGCGCTCGCGCCCCGTCAGCCCGTAGCGATCGGCCGCGGCGCGCAGGCGCTGCGGCGCCGACAGGACCCGGCTCTGCTCGAGATTGAACTCCACATAGGCGTGCAGGCGATCGGCGAGGCTCGCGGCGGCATCGGGAATGCGGGCGCCCTTGGCCCAGGCGATGTTGAGGCCGGCGACCAGGCTCCCCTGGCTGCGGAACATGAACTCGAGCGAATCCGCCAGGCCGAACTCATCGAGGAAGGCCCGGTATTCGCGGTAATCGGCGCGACAGGCAAGCTCGCAGTCCTCATCGAGCCGCGCCACAAGCTTGTGCTGGCCGACGAGGCGCCGCGTGCTGTGCGGGTCGTAAGCGTTCATGCGCTCGACTCGACATAATGGCGATGGAACTCCATCTGCACATTGCGCAGCACGAAATCATAAGGCTCGCTATCGGGAGAGACGAGATAAAAGGCCGAGGTCGATCCGTTCATCATGCCGCAGACGAAGTTCATCGCCTGTTCGACGGCCGGCTCGATATGATCAGCGATCAGCAACATGAGATCGCCTCCACTTCCCGCATTCTCACCCATGCGCCGCGGTTCCCGTCCCGCCCGGTCTCGCGGCTCCGCGATCATCCGTCAGCAGCTTGCCGTGTGCAAGTCCCCCGGTTGGCCCCTGGAGAGTGCGAGCCAGCGGTGGGACCGCGACCGTCTCGGTCGCCCTTCGTCCCAGCGGGGCGCCGGCTTTGCGGTCTCAAGAGCGGGCGGGACGCCCGCGGTCCCAGGGCAGCGCCCTGCCCCATCCACCATTGGGTCGATTTCGCCGGCATGGCGATCGGCCGATGATCCGGTCTCCCGGCGAGGCCCGCGCAGCCGCACTCGCCCGAAAGGAGTTGCTGCATGGATGCCGAGAGCGCGGCCTGGATCCCGGTCGGCGAGCTTGCCGAAAGCTTCGCGCCGGACAGCAATATCCTGGAAGCGTCGCCCGATCTTGCGGGGCGCCGCATCGAGCTTGCCTTCGCGGATGGCGAGATCGTGCGGCTTTCCTTTGTCGGCGACCGCTTGCTGCGTCGCTCGTCGGCGCGGTCTCCAGCAGCGGAAAGCGGCACGGAGCACGCCTATCTTGCGACGCAGCCGCGGCCGGGCATCTTTCTCGTCGACTTCGTCGAGACCGGCGAGACGACCACGACCTCGGTGAGCCTCGTGCTCGACTTCAAGAAATCGGCCGCGACCGCAGTCATCGGACGCTTGCCGGACGCGGCGCGATCCCATCAAGGCCTGCTGGGGCGCGCCCAGAAGCAGCAGGAACTGACCGGCGTCGCCGTCGATATCTGTCCGGCGAGCCTCGGTGGCAGCTTCAAGCCTCAGGCGCCGCACCACGCGCCCACACGCGATCTCGTCGGCCTGCGCATCCGGCATCGCTACAATCCGCGCGAGCTCTACGAGCATGTCTACCTGAATGAGGAGCGCTATGCCTGGCACTGCATCGCCGGCGCCGAGCGGGGCCTCGCGGATGTCGATCGCTGCCATTATTATGCGATCGACGATAATCTCTATCTCTTCATCTGGCGCGAGAAGATCATCCCGACCTTGGGTGTGGTGCTGCTCGATCTCGACAAGCTGAAGACCACCGGCAAGATCTTCGGCTACAAGGACCACGCCCTGACCGAGTTCACCAATTTTCCGATCGGGGCGAGATCGAGCATCGCCAACCGGACGCCAGGCGGCGATTGACGCCGCTCGCGCGCGCATGGCGGGACCGGCCGCCGTCCGGCGATTTCGGCCCACACGCTTCGCTCACCGATCCAATCGTGGGGGCGCGGACGGGATCTATTGTCTCAGCACAGGGGGTTGCCCACCGTGATAGCGATAGACAAGGGACGTAAGGGACGCCCGGTTCATCCCACCGAGCTTCCTATAGGCGTTGCAGAGGTGGATCTTGACGGTCCCTTCGGAGATTCCGACGCGCTGCGCGATATGCTTGTTGGAAAGCCCTTCTGCGACGAGAACTGAAATTTCGAATTCTCTGTTCGTCAGAAGACCTTCCATCTTTTCATTCTCCATTCGCCGCTGCGCCTCGCGGCTCATGGCCGGGTCAACCAACTCAGGCAGCAGCCAGCGCTCTCCGGCGGCAACTTTTGTCACGCAATCCGTAACGGCATCGGCTCCGAACTCTTTCGGCAAGATGCCCCATGCGCCGTTCGTGATCGCCGCCACGAGTTCATCGTCGCTCGCGAACGCCATCAGAAGCACGATCCGGGTCGAAAGCCCTTCCTTTCCGACCTGCTTCAACACCTCGATCCCCGCAAGCCCTGGCATGGAGATACCGAGAATTGCGATCGCGGGCTCGAATTTGCGTATGCTTTGAAGCGCGGAAACGCCATCGAGCTTGGTTTCAAGGATCTTGAAGCTCGGCATCTGCCCAAGCAATGCGGAGAGCCCGTGCAGAAAGACGGGATGATTGTCGGCGAGTACGACGCGCACCTCTCCATCACCCGATTTCTTTCGGGAAGATCGACCTGCTATCCGCCTGGCAAAGTCTTCGGTCAGAGCACAGGGAAGCTCATGCGTCGTCTCAGTCGATCCCATTCTGGACAACCCCCGGAGGAGCTTAGTGAGTGAACATGCAGTCGCCCCCCTCTCTGCGCCCGCCCCAGCGCCGGCGAGTCATCTACGATTCGATGGAGGAACAGCTCAAGGTCCAACACGCCCCGGTTCTAGGATAAGAGTCTGACTCATAAAGGCTGGCAGCATTTCACGCTCTCCCCAGCCTTCTTGTAAGGCGGCGGATGTGGGCGATGAGGATCCAAGCGACGGCGCTCTCGATGCTGGCTTCGAAGTCCTTCGCGAGCCGCCGGCATCGGCCGAGCCAAGCGAAGGTTCGTTCGACTACCCATCGACGCGGCAGGAGTTCGAACCCCTTGGCGGTGTCGGAGCGTTTGATGATCTCGAAAGTCCATTGGCCGAGCGTGGTCATGGCGTCGCGCAGCTTGTCTCCGGCATAGCCGCCGTCGGCGAAGACATGGCGCAGCCACGGATAGAGCGAGCGGATCGACGCCAGCAGGTCCGGTGTGCCGTCGCGGTCTTGGATATCGGCGGGGTGAACCTGCACGCCGACCAGATGGCCCTCGGTGTCGGTGACGATATGGCGTTTGCGGCCTTTGAGCTTCTTGCCCGCATCGAAGCCTCTGGGGCCGCCGCATTCGGCGGTCTTCACCGACTGGCTATCGATGACGCCCGCCGTGGGGCTGGCCTCTCGCCCGACCATCTCGCGCAGGGCCATGACCAGCATGTGGTTGATGTGCGCCAACAAACCCTTGTGCGACCAAGCGTAGAAGTAGCCTTGCACTGTCGAGTAGGGCGGAAAATCCTTGGGGATCGCGCGCCATTGGCAGCCGGTCGACGCCATATAAAGGATCGCCTCCACCACCGAGCGCAAGTCCGTCTTTCTCGGCCGCCCAACCTTCGAAGCCGTCGGCAGAAACGGCTCGATCAACGTCCATTCCGCGTCGGTAAGATCGCTTGCGTAGCGCAACGCATCGCGCCGATAGTGCGCGCGGGTGGTTTCAGTCCAAGCCATCGTGATCTCCTTTGAGCTTCGCAACCCAACGGAATCACAACAGATTGAAATCACCCAACTTTCTTTTTTCAGTCAGCCTCTAAGAGGAGGTACCTCGTACGCTCGCGAAACGACTATGGCAGCTGCACGGCCGTCGAGCAGGCAATGCGGAGGGACCGCGCGTGGCACAGCGACGGTTTTCCTCGGTCCGAGTGAATCGGACCGGGGGTCCTGGTTCTTTGTTTTGCCGCATCTGCTGCGGCAATCCGGAGGCTACTTCGCCGGAATGTGCTCCAGCTCTCGAAATCGAGCCGCAAACTCTGGCGGCGGGTCAGAGGACGTCGCGAACCTGTCCCGGTTTGATCTTCAGGCGCGCAAGGGTTTGATCAGAAAGTTGGCCCGACGTCTGGATCCGATCCTTTGACGGTTTCAATTTTGCCATCCTTAGAACCGCAACAAGGGCGGCCGTGGGGCTGCTCTCGGCAGCGGCGAAGAAACGAACCGAGGTTGGTTCTGCGCGGTCGCTGACCTTGACCATCCATCCGCTCATCTGTGACTCCTGTGCTGAAGAACCTCTATCAAGTCGCCGTACGAGCCCAATGTATGGGGGAGGGGTGCAATCGCGGCGCCATCAAGCCGCGGATGCACTCGTATCTACTGCTGTCGCTGCGAGCCTCGCCCCGTCAGGCGGCAGCCTGGCCAGCTCCGGCGCCGCCTCGGCGACGCCGGCGCCTTGTGCAGCTTCCAACCAGCGCCGGCCCTCTTCGAGATCGGTGATGTTAGCCAAACCGCGAACGAGATAGCGTCCGAGCATCAGTTGCGCATGCGGGTGTCCTCGCTCGGCCGCTTCGCGGAACCAGCGCCGGGCAACCGCGCGGTTCTGCGGAACGTCGTGGCCGCCGTCATTCAACGCTCCGAGAGCGAACATGGCGCCGACATGGCCCTGCAACGCCGCCGCCTCGAACAGAGCGAGCGCCGCCTTGTGGTCGCGCGTCCCACCCCGGCCGTTCACCATCATTTCCGCGAGCGCCACTCGAGCATCGACGATACCAGCCTCGGCTGCGCGCGCGAGCCAGGTGCGGCCTTCCTTCGGATCGGCGTCCAGGCCCCGCCCTTCGACCAGCATGCGACCGTACCAGTACTGCGCGTTCGGGACACCGTCCGCCGCCCGCCGGAGCCACCTCGCCGCCTTTCGATCATCTCGCTCGACGCCCACGCCCTCAGCCAGGCAAACGCCCACATTGAACGCAGCGACCAGGTCGCCCGCATCTGCGGCCCGCTCGAACCAATGGCGAGTGCGGACCGCATCCTGCGAGCCTGCCCCTCCGGCGAGCACGAGGTTGGCGAGATCCGCCTGCGAAGCCTTGTGGCCCTGCTCCGCCGCCACGCGAAGCCAGTGTTTCGCGAGCTCGGGGTCGCGCTCCACACCAGCGCCAACGAAATAAAGCTGCGCAAGCGTGCGGGCGGCTGGCAAATGCCCTTGCTCGGCGGCGCGTTGGAACCAGATCGCCGCCTCGGAATAGTTGGGTGGCAGCTCACCACCCCTCGCATAGAGATAGCCGACCCAAGCCGCGGCCTGGGCCTCGCCGGCGAGCGCCGCCCGTCGCAGCCAGGACTCGCCGAGGACGAGGTTGCGCTCGACGCCACGCCCCTCGAGCAAGGCGAGACCCCAGCGCATTTGTCCTGCCGGCACGCCCTTCTCCGCTGTCTGGCTGTAGAGCTGCGCGGCGGCCTCGAAGTTTTGCGCGACGCCGATCCCGAACTCGGTCAAGACTCCCAGCAGGTAGACAGCCGTCGGCAAACCGGCGGAGGCGGCCTTAAGGATCTCAACTGCCGCTTTCCGTTGACCGGTCACGTCCCGAGCGACCCAAAGCGTCGCCAGGCCGAGACCAAGAGAACCTTGCGGGCAACCCGCAGCCGCGGCGCGCCGATACCAATCCTGCGCTTCGACCGGATTGCGCAGCGTCTCGGGGCCTGAAGTGAGGATATATCCGACCAAGGCCTGCGCCTCGGCTATTCCGCTCTGCGCGGCACGGCGGGCCCATTGCAGCGCGGTCTCATAGTCCGGCCCGGCAGATTGCGCCTCCGAGAAGAGGCCGGCGACCGGCTCACGCGCAGGCTCCGGGCGAGCCACGCCCTGCAGGTGCAGGCCTGCCAGCAGGTGCTGAGCCTCGGCATGGCCGCGGCAAGCGGCTCTCTCCAGCCAGCGCGCGGCTTCGGCGCGGCTCTCCGGCACCCCGACCGCGTCCCGATAGCAGCGACCGACCCAGTATTGCGCCTCGGCGAGCCCGCCACGCGCCGAGCGCGCCAGCTGGCGGAAGCCCCTGACGATCTCGCCACGTTCGATCAAGTCGAGCCCGATCCGAACCCGTGCGGACAAGGAGACCGGCGCCACCAGGTGATCGAAGACGCTCATGCGCGGCCCTGCCCTCCTGTCTTGCTGTTTATCCCCTCAAGGTTCCCGCATGCCCTCGAGGCCGATCGGCAGCACGCGGGCAAAAATGTAGCTGAGGATCGTGTGTTGCCCCACTCGGATGTCGGCACTCACCGGCATGCCCGGCTTGAGCTGGAAGCCGCCCGGCACGTCGTGCATCTTGATCGCGTCTATCGCTATGCGCGCCTTGAAATAGGTGCCAGATTGCGGCCCCTGGTTCACGACGCTGCCGCGCTGCGTCTCTTCCCCGCCGATGAAGCTGTCGGCGCTGACCGTTCGCACCGAGCCTTCCGCTACGCCGTATTGCACAAACGGAAATGTGTCGAACTTGATGGTGACGGCTTCCCCATTATGCACGTAACCGGCATCGGCGCCGGCGATGCGCGCTTCGACCTCCATCGCGGCGTTGACCGGCACCAGCGTGATGAATTGATCGCCCGACTGCATGACCGAGCCGACCGAGACCTTCGCAACCGTGAGCACCACCCCATCCTCTTCGGCACGCAAGTCGACGAGCTGATGGCGCAGCGTGGCCTTGCGCAAGCTCTCCGTGATGTCGTTGAGGCTCCGGCTTCGCTCGTTCAGCTCCTGGCTGATCTGCGTCTTCCACTGCTGCTGGAAGCTGTCGCGATCCGCCATCATCTGGCGCAGGTCGCGATCCGCCCGCTCCGCGCTACCGGTAGCGTCCGAGAAGTTGCGCTGCATCTCGATACGCTGGTCCTGAGCGCTCAGGCGGTTCATCTGGCTTCCGACCTGCAGGCGCTCGAGCTCCCTGCGCTTCGATTCGAGCTCGATCGCGATCTGCAACCGTTCCCCGAACGCCTTCACGTCGCTCTGGGCCCGCGTCAGCTGCGCCTGCAGCCCGCTGATCTTCTGCGCGAAGCTCTCCATCTGGAATCGGTACTGGGCCTGCCGCTGGCCATAGATCGCTGCCTGCACAGCAGCCGGCGCATCCGCCGTCGAAGGGAGGTAGGGGCTATTCGAGTATTCCGCAGTGAGCCGGTCGACCTCCGCCTGGTAGCTACGCATCCGCGCCTCCAATGCGCCGGCATCGGCCGCGGAAAAAGTTGCATCGAGACGTGCCAATACCTCGCCTGCATGCACCACCTGTCCCTCACGGACGTTGATCGCCCGGACGATCGCGGTCTCCAGAGGCTGGACCACGACGGTCGGCTGCAGCGAAACAACCCTTCCGGGCGTCGCAACGTTCATGTCCACGGGCATCAGGGCGGAGGCAGCGACGCCGGCGACCACCATCGAGACCACGATCCAAAGGATGCTGCGTGCCGCGGGTCGAATCGGCATGGCCAGCAAGGCGGCAGTGGGGGATTGGTATTCGAGGAGCGCCGCTGACGTCAGCTCCTGCGTTGCGCGCTGCTGCCTCGGGCTCAGCGGAATGAGGGCGGTGCTGCTGGCCATGGCGGTCAACTCGTCTGAGGAACGGATTTCAGCGTCGCGGGCCGCGCTCCGCCTTCGAGGTGCCGGTGCTGCTGCGCCCAGAGCTGGCGGTAGATCGCGCAGCGTTCGAGCAGCTCGCTGTGCGGGCCGATATCCACCGCTGCCCCTTTCTCCATGACCAGAATCTGGTCGCAATCGACGAGCGAGGACAGACGATGGGAGACGATGACCATGGTTCGTCCCTTGCCGATGCGGATGAGATTTGCGTTCACGAGCGCCTCGCTCTCCGGGTCGAGCGCGCTCGTCGCCTCGTCCAGGATCAGGATGCGCGGATCGGCGACCAGCGCCCTGGCGATCGCCAGGCGCTGCCGCTGCCCGCCGGAGAGATTGGCCGATCCCTCCTCGATCCAGGTCTCGTAGCCGCGGGGCAGACGTTCGATGAACTCCTCCGCGCCGGCCAGCCGGGCAGCGCGCACGGTGTCCTCCAGGGTCAGGCCCGGCCGGCCGGCGACGATGTTGTCGCGCACGCTGCCGCGGAACAGGAAGTTGTCCTGCAGCACGACGCCGAAGCTGCGCCGCAGATGCGTGAGGTTGATCTCGCGCAGATCCGAGCCGTCGATCTTCAAATAGCCGCTGTAGTCGCGATTGATGCCTTGCAGCAGCCGCGTGATGGTCGATTTGCCGGAGCCGCTGCGACCGACGAGGCCAAGCATGGTGCCGGCCGGCACCTCGAAGCTGACCCGCTCCAATACCGTGGCCTTGGTGCCCGGATAGCTGAAGGTCACCTCGTCGAAGGTGATGGCGCCGGCGAACCTGGGACGCAGGCCGCCGCGGGCCGCGGCAGTCTCGGTCGGATGATTGAGCACGTCGGCCACTTGCGATACCGAGGTGCGCACTTCCTGGATGTCCTGCATCAGCTTGGCCATGCCGATGAGCGGGCTCGCGACACGCGTGCCGAGCAGCATGAAGGCGATGAGGCTTCCGGCCGTGATGCCCGTCGTCCCGCTCGGCATCGTCAGGATCACGTAGGCGCCGATCAAGAGCACGCCGCGATCGATGAAGCGCTCGATCGGCGTCACCAGCGTCTGCGCCCAATTGGAAATCCGGCCGGCATCGAGGCGCGCCTGCCCGGCCTCGGCAACGCGCTCGTCCCATTCCTGCTTGCGGGCATTCTCGATCGCCAGCGACTTGATGGTCCGCATGCCATGCACGCTCTCGACCAGCACTGCGCCTTTCTTGTTCTCGGCCACGATGAGCCTCGCCCAGACCCGTGCGATTGCCGGCAGGAAGGCAAAGACCATCAAGGCGACCGCGACCGAGGCCGCCAGCACCATCCAGGCGAGCGTGGCGCTCATCCAGAAGAGGAAGGGCAGCAGGATCACGAGCGTGAACACGTCGAGGAAGGTGCTGACCAATTTGCCCGTGAGGAAATCGCGGATCTTGAAGATCTGCGACACCTTATGGGTCGACTCGCCGGTCGGCGTGCGCTCGAAGAAGTCGATCGGCAGCGCCAATAGCCGGCGGAAGACATGCAGGTTGAGGCGCGCGTCGAGCCGCGTCGACATCACCTCGACGATCTCGCGGCGGGCATAGCCCAGAAGGGTCTCATATGCGGTCGCAAGCGCCAGGATCAGCCCAATCATCCCGAGCGTCGACATGCTCTGGTGCGTGAGCACCTTGTCGATGGCGATCATCACCAGAAACGGCGGGAGGATCTGCAGCACACTCAGCGTCAGCGACGCAATGACGACCTCGCGAAGGTTCCTGCGCTCGCGCAGGACAAGATGCGCGAGCCAACCCAGCGAGAACGGCTGCTCGTCGATCGCCGCCCCGCGCTCGCGGCGCACCAGCAACGCTTCTCCCTTCCACGCCTGAGCGAGGCGCAACTCGTCGATGGCAACGGGCGGGTCCCCCGGCGATCCATGCGGGTCCCTGACGAGGACGACGTCACGATCCGCATCGCGCGCGACGAGCAGGCAGGCGCCGCCATCGCTCAAGAGGAGAACGACCGGAGCGTCCGATCCCAGGCGGAAGAGCTGGCGCCAGCGCAGCCGCACGCTCTTGGCCCAGAGCCCGCTCTCACGCAGCCAGGTGACGAGGGAGGCGGCACTCGGCACCTCCGCGCCGGGCGAGGGACGAAAATCGCGACGGTCGAGCTCCGTGCCATGGAAATGCGCGACCGCAACCACGGCGTCGAGCCGGCGCCGCATGGCAACGCCGCGCTCGGTCGCGGTGGCGCCGGGACTGGCAGCATCGGGCAATGCCGAAGCGAAGGTGCCGGCGCGTATCTCTGGCAGGCGAGTGATGGGCTCAGCGCTCACACGTCAGCTCCGCTTCAGGGGCCATTCGCGAGCGACCAAGCCATCCGCCGTAACTCGCGGCGTCCTTGCACCCTAGCTCCACGCAAAAGCGAGCCGGGCCGGTTCGAGGCCCCAAGATCCGGCGAGAAATATGACCCGGATACGAACGATCGGCTATATATCCCAGGTTATAGACCGCTTATCCGCTGATCTTGCACGTTTTTACCTGCGCGCGCTTGTTTTCTGCTCATGCGGGTAAGCCGAATTTGCCACATCCCGCCGACCTCTCCTTGGGGCGTGAGCCGCGGCAATGACTCGTCGCATTTTCAATGATTGCTGCAAGTTCAAGACTTTAGCTCGCAGGCAGTGGCACGCCCTCGAAGTCGGTTAAATCTATAACCTCGGGAATATAGCCCGTCACCGCGATCACAGGCTAACTTTTGGCGCCGCAATTGTGCGAGCTGTCGGGCCACGGCAGCGCGACGAGGCGGCGGTGGTCGCAGGTCACATGTCTGCTTCCGAGTGCGCACGGTGACTTGAGACGAGGCAGTCCAGGCTCGATACACCAAGGTTCAAGGGGTAGCGTAGATGACCACCTTCACCACTCCAACGACCGGCCCCACGACTGTCGCGATCTCGGGCGATTATCACAGTAACAATAGTCCTATATATATTGTTGAAGAAATCGCCGGCGGCTTCGAGATTATTGGGGAGGTTACCCCATTAAATATTCTTGACGAGAACAATCACAATTTTACCGATACCGTGATCGTGAGTGGATTTACAAGCTACAACCTTGGTCCCTCGGGTCCCGGGGGTACGCCCGTAAACGGCGACATATTCTTTGTAAACGGTAACGGAAACGTAATCCCAATCGGATCCGGCAACCACGATGTCGATACTCTTAGCGCTGTAGTCTCCACCGGCAACCCGGGCGCGACCGGAGGCACAGGTGCGACCGGAGCCACGGGCGCGACCGGAGCCACAGGCTCGACCGGATCCACAGGCTCGACCGGCTCCACGGGCTCGACCGGCTCCACAGGTGCCACCGGCTCCACGGGTGCCACAGGCCATACCGGAGCCACAGGCTCGACCGGATCTACCGGCTCCACGGGTGCCACAGGCTCGACCGGAGCCACAGGCTCCACGGGTGCCACAGGCTCGACCGGATCTACCGGCTCCACGGGTGCCACAGGCTCGACCGGAGCCACAGGCTCGACCGGATCTACCGGCTCCACGGGTGCCACCGGTTCGACCGGAGCCACCGGCTCGACCGGAGCCACGGGCTCCACGGGTGCCACAGGCTCGACCGGATCCACAGGCTCGACCGGCTCCACGGGCTCGACCGGCTCCACAGGTGCCACCGGCTCCACGGGTGCCACCGGCTCGACCGGAGCCACAGGCTCGACCGGATCTACCGGCTCCACGGGTGCCACCGGTTCCACGGGTGCCACCGGCTCCACGGGCGCCACCGGCTCCACGGGTGCCACAGGCTCGACCGGATCCACGGGTGCCACCGGCTCCACGGGCTCCACGGGTTCGACCGGCTCCACCGGTTCGACCGGAGCCACAGGCTCGACCGGTGCCACAGGCTCCACGGGCGCCACCGGCTCCACGGGTGCCACAGGCTCGACCGGAGCCACAGGCTCCACGGGTGCCACAGGCTCGACCGGAGCCACCGGCTCCACGGGTGCCACAGGCTCGACCGGAGCCACAGGCTCGACCGGTGCCACAGGCTCGACCGGATCTACCGGCTCCACGGGTGCCACCGGTTCGACCGGAGCCACCGGTTCGACCGGCTCCACGGGTGCCACGGGCTCGACCGGAGCCACGGGCTCGACCGGAGCCACGGGCTCGACCGGAGCCACAGGCTCCACGGGTGCCACAGGCTCCACGGGTGCCACCGGCTCGACCGGAGCCACAGGCTCGACCGGATCTACCGGCTCCACGGGTGCCACCGGCTCCACGGGTGCCACAGGCTCGACCGGAGCCACAGGCTCCACGGGTGCCACCGGCTCGACCGGCTCCACGGGTGCCACCGGTTCCACGGGTGCCACCGGTTCCACGGGTGCCACCGGCTCGACCGGATCTACCGGCTCCACGGGTGCCACCGGCTCGACCGGAGCCACAGGCTCGACCGGCTCCACCGGTTCGACCGGAGCCACCGGTTCGACCGGAGCCACAGGCTCCACGGGTGCCACGGGCTCCACGGGTGCCACAGGTTCGACCGGCGCCACGGGCTCGACCGGATCTACCGGCTCCACGGGTGCCACCGGCTCGACCGGAGCCACCGGCTCCACGGGTGCCACCGGCTCGACCGGAGCCACCGGTTCGACCGGTTCAACGGGTGCCACCGGTTCCACGGGTGCCACCGGCTCCACGGGTGCCACAGGCTCCACGGGTGCCACAGGCTCGACCGGAGCCACAGGCTCGACCGGTGCCACAGGCTCGACCGGATCTACCGGCTCCACGGGTGCCACAGGCTCGACCGGAGCCACCGGCTCCACGGGTGCCACAGGCTCGACCGGAGCCACAGGCTCGACCGGAGCCACAGGCTCGACCGGAGCCACAGGCTCGACCGGAGCCACAGGCTCGACCGGATCTACCGGCTCCACGGGTGCCACAGGCTCGACCGGAGCCACCGGCTCCACGGGTGCCACAGGCTCGACCGGAGCCACAGGCTCGACCGGTGCCACAGGCTCGACCGGATCTACCGGCTCCACGGGTGCCACAGGCTCGACCGGAGCCACCGGCTCCACGGGTGCCACAGGCTCGACCGGAGCCACAGGCTCGACCGGAGCCACAGGCTCGACCGGAGCCACAGGCTCGACCGGAGCCACAGGCTCGACCGGATCTACCGGCTCCACGGGTGCCACGGGCTCGACCGGATCTACCGGCTCCACGGGTGCCACAGGCTCGACCGGAGCCACCGGCTCCACGGGTGCCACCGGCTCGACCGGAGCCACCGGCTCCACGGGTGCCACCGGCTCGACCGGATCTACCGGCTCCACGGGTGCCACAGGCTCGACCGGAGCCACAGGCTCCACGGGTGCCACAGGCTCGACCGGAGCCACAGGCTCGACCGGAGCCACAGGCTCCACGGGTGCCACGGGCTCCACGGGTGCCACAGGTTCGACCGGCGCCACAGGCTCGACCGGATCTACCGGCTCCACGGGTGCCACCGGCTCGACCGGAGCCACCGGCTCCACGGGTGCCACCGGCTCGACCGGTGCCACGGGCTCGACCGGATCTACCGGCTCCACGGGTGCCACGGGCTCCACGGGTGCCACCGGCTCGACCGGAGCCACCGGCTCCACGGGTGCCACGGGCTCCACGGGTGCCACAGGCTCGACCGGAGCCACCGGCTCCACGGGTGCCACAGGCTCGACCGGAGCCACAGGCTCCACGGGTGCCACGGGCTCCACGGGTGCCACAGGTTCGACCGGCGCCACAGGCTCGACCGGATCTACCGGCTCCACGGGTGCCACCGGCTCGACCGGAGCCACCGGCTCCACGGGTGCCACCGGCTCGACCGGAGCCACAGGCTCGACCGGTGCCACAGGCTCGACCGGAGCCACTGGTTCGACCGGAGCCACAGGCTCGACCGGAGCCACAGGCTCGACCGGAGCCACAGGCTCCACGGGTGCCACAGGCTCCACGGGTGCCACAGGCTCGACCGGAGCCACGGGCTCGACCGGCGCCACAGGCCATACCGGCGCCACGGGTGCCACGGGCTCCACGGGTGCCACAGGCTCCACGGGTGCCACCGGTTCGACCGGAGCCACGGGCTCGACCGGCGCCACAGGCCATACCGGCTCCACGGGTGCCACAGGCTCCACGGGTGCCACCGGTTCGACCGGAGCCACAGGCTCGACCGGCGCCACAGGCCATACCGGCTCCACCGGTGCCACAGGCTCCACGGGTGCCACAGGCTCCACGGGTGCCACGGGCTCCACGGGTGCCACAGGCTCGACCGGAGCCACTGGCTCGACCGGAGCCACAGGCCATACCGGCTCCACGGGTGCCACCGGCTCCACGGGTGCCACCGGCCATACCGGAGCCACAGGTGCGACCGGAGCCACGGGTAATACCGGCGCCACAGGCTCGACCGGAGCCACCGGGCACACCGGCGCCACGGGTGCGACCGGGCATACCGGAGCCACGGGTGCGACCGGGCATACCGGAGCCACGGGTGCGACCGGACATACCGGAGCCACGGGTGCGACCGGACATACCGGAGCCACGGGTGCGACCGGGCATACCGGAGCCACGGGTGCGACCGGACATACCGGAGCCACGGGTGCGACCGGACATACCGGCGCCACGGGTGCGACCGGGCATACCGGAGCCACGGGTGCGACCGGGCATACCGGAGCCACGGGTGCGACCGGACATACCGGAGCCACGGGTGCGACCGGACATACCGGAGCCACGGGTGCGACCGGGCATACCGGAGCCACGGGTGCGACCGGGCATACCGGAGCCACGGGTGCGACCGGGCATACCGGAGCCACGGGTGCGACCGGGCATACCGGAGCCACGGGTGCGACCGGGCATACCGGCGCCACGGGTGCGACCGGGCATACCGGCGCCACGGGCGCGACCGGGCATACCGGAGCCACGGGTGCGACCGGGCATACCGGAGCCACGGGTGCGACCGGACATACCGGCGCCACGGGTGCGACCGGGCATACCGGAGCCACGGGTGCGACCGGGCATACCGGCGCCACGGGTGCGACCGGACATACCGGAGCCACGGGTGCGACCGGACATACCGGCGCCACGGGTGCGACCGGGCATACCGGCGCCACGGGTGCGACCGGCCATACCGGCGCCACGGGTGCGACCGGACATACCGGAGCCACGGGCGCGACCGGCCATACCGGCGCCACGGGTGCGACCGGACATACCGGCGCCACGGGTGCGACCGGACATACCGGAGCCACGGGTGCGACCGGACACACCGGCGCCACGGGCGCGACCGGACATACCGGAGCCACGGGTGCGACCGGGCATACCGGCGCCACGGGTGCGACCGGGCATACCGGAGCCACGGGTGCGACCGGACATACCGGCGCCACGGGTGCGACCGGGCATACCGGAGCCACGGGTGCGACCGGGCATACCGGCGCCACGGGTGCGACCGGACATACCGGAGCCACGGGTGCGACCGGACATACCGGCGCCACGGGTGCGACCGGGCATACCGGAGCCACGGGTGCGACCGGGCATACCGGAGCCACGGGCGCGACCGGGCATACCGGAGCCACGGGTGCGACCGGGCATACCGGCGCCACGGGTGCGACCGGACATACCGGAGCCACGGGTGCGACCGGGCATACCGGAGCCACGGGTGCGACCGGGCATACCGGAGCCACGGGTGCGACCGGACATACCGGAGCCACGGGTGCGACCGGACATACCGGAGCCACGGGTGCGACCGGGCATACCGGAGCCACGGGTGCGACCGGGCATACCGGAGCCACGGGTGCGACCGGACATACCGGAGCCACGGGTGCGACCGGGCACACCGGCGCCACGGGTGCGACCGGACATACCGGCGCCACGGGTGCGACCGGACATACCGGCGCCACGGGTGCGACCGGGCATACCGGAGCCACGGGTGCGACCGGACATACCGGCGCCACGGGTGCGACCGGGCATACCGGCGCCACGGGTGCGACCGGGCATACCGGAGCCACGGGTGCGACCGGCCATACCGGTGCCACAGGCGCGACGGGCTCCACGGGTGCCACCGGTTCCACGGGTGCCACAGGCGCCACGGGTGCCACAGGCTCGACCGGAGCCACCGGGGCAACGGGTGCCGGCGGAGCCTCAGGGCCGAGCGGACCCACCGGAGCGCCCGGACCCACGGGAGCGAGCGGACCCACAGGTGCCGGCGGTGCGACCGGTGATCCCGGAGGCTGGGGTCACACCGGAGACGCTCCGCCAGATCACAAGTCTGGCAAGGTGGACATCGACCCGAGCAAGCTGGGCGCCGGAGGGATGACCTTCCTAAGTGCCGGCGGGCAGTCGGAGTCCGGCGGAGTCGGCGGGCATGGGCAGTACGATGGCGGCTCTGGTATTCTCGGCTCGCTGGCCGGGACCAAGCCGGACCTGCTGACCGACTTCAAGCTAATCGGTGGTCAGGCCAACTCGCCTAACCAGGCAGGCGGAACAGGCGCGCCCACGCCAGACCCGCAGAAGGGTCAGGGCGGGCCGGCTCCAACGCTGGACGACGGAAAGAACACTGTGGCGGGCACGTTCAAGCCGCATCACTAATTGCCCGTCAAGAATCCTTCGGAGCGCGATGCCGGATGGCCTCGCGCTCCGAGCCTTTTCGGGAATATGCAACTTGCTTCAAATTCGATATGTCGGTTGCAGATGCGACAAGCAGCCCCAACTGCTCTGCCCGGATGCCGGGACGTGACACGGCGCCAGGGCTTGCGTCTGCTCGCCGGCGGATTTTCATCGGCTTGCCTGACGATCGATAGCGTGGCTCAGCCGGCCCCCACGAAGCCGACGTTGCTGTCCGCCCCCGTATCGGTGAGAGGCAATTGGGCACCGTCGCTGCCGGGTGCGGCGGCTCAGGTCATTACCAGAATGCGTGATGCCTGTCTGACTGGACTGAAGCTCGTCTCGGATCGCCAGCCCGCCAAGATTCTTGTTGATGCCCACAATGATGGGGGCGCCACGCCGCCCTCCATATGGCTGCACCCCAATGATCAGCCCGATACGGCCTGGATTATTGTCGACATTAGCGAGCGCGATTGGTCGCGGCTTGCCTATCAGTTCGGGCACGAACTTGGCCATGTGTTCTGCAACAGCTGGGGACCGGACGCCAAATCCCAGGTGCCTTGCCAATGGCTCGAGGAAGTGTTCGTCGAATCGTTTTCAATTCGCGGCCTTGCCATCATGGCTCGAGGATGGGCGAAAAAGGCGCCGTTCACCGGCGACGAGCCGTTCAGTCGCTACATTGATAAATACCGGAACGACACGCTCAAGAAATACAAAGATCTCCTCGGGGAGCACCCCGACATGGCTTCATGGTTCTGGGCCAACAGAAGCGAGCTCGAGACGCAGACGGGCATGAGCGGCCCTACCGTCGCTGCAGTTCCCGCGATGGTGTCGGAATTCGAGACGAATAGCGCATCTATCGTTGATTTGGGTGCGCTGAACCGCTGGCCAACGAGGAGCGCCGCACCGCTGAAGGATTATCTGCATCTATGGGAGAATAGTTGCAGCGAGCTCGGAGCTCCAGGACTACTGCCTGGCCGGGTCCGAAGCTTGTTTGACGTCAGGTGAGCGGCTGCACGCCTCGAGATGTGGGGCTTGTCGGCGAATCGCGACAACCGAAAGGTCGCGCGAAGCGAGCGAGCGGTGGAGGGGAGATGAACAGCGAAGGCCAGAGAATCTGCCTAAACATGATCATCAAGAACGAGGCTACCCCCGCAGGTCGATCACGTGACCTTGTCATGCCTTTGGACCTCCCGAATAGCGGCCTGTAGCCGCTCTGCGAAGCCGCATCCGATCAAGCTCCGCGCGACCGCCTCGCCTCCGACCGCGTTGAGATGGAACATGTCATAGAATATGTCCGCTCTGTCGCTCAAGTTCGATTCGAGATCGAAAAGCGGCATGTCCTCTCGGATCGCCGTTTGTCTTGTGGCGTGATTCACTCCCCGGCGCAGGCTGACCTCGCGATCAAAACCGACACGGTCCTTGAACGTCTTCGCGACGTACTCGCCATGATAGACTTGTCTGTGTGGTATCGTCGCGTACCATAAAGGCAGATCGAAAATCCGGCTCGCTGCTGAGAACATCGCGAGCATCCTCGACTGGTCATCGAATGACGGTTCGCTTCTTTTGTCAGGATCTCGCCACTGATTGCGCTGGTCCAAATCGACGATCGGCTCGATCCAGCAATCGCGACTCCAGAAGCTGGCCTTCACCAGGGCAACGTCGTAATCGACCATTCCTGTCATCAAGATCACGGCGGCGGGGCGAAGCGGGATGATTTTGTTCATAAACGTATTGAACGAATGCAATACTGTCGCACCGCTATAACCAGCGTTCAGAACGGAGACCTCCACCCCCGATTCTCTCTTGAGAATATTCTGGATTTGCGAGCAGACGCGGTTCTCGGGGCGGGCGTACATGCCTTCGATGACGCTATCTCCGAGGAATATGATCCTCGGACAGTCCTTGCTGTTGACGGGTTCCGGAAGCACGAAGCCATTCTCATCCGTGGTCGCTTTATACTCTTGTTTCGTAAGTGATGAATCGCCCGCATTGACGTACCAGTCTGGCGGCACGTTGGAAATCTCGGTCGATTTGGGAAACTCCTTAAGACGAATTGTCCTAGGCATGAGCCTTCCTCTAAACGCTTATGCTGCCGGCCGCCCTGGTTCCGGGGTCGAATTCTCAACGATTTATGGTCGCCGAGTTCCCCGCTATAAGGCACGTCGCCTTCCGCGTCGGTTTCCAGCCTCCCCATTCAATCATCCAGGAGAGGACGACCGGCGCGACCTCGGAAAACGGCTCCCGGTCGAGTCGCAGCGGCCGCCAGCCACCTTCGTCAATCTCTGCGTTGAGCAGCTCCTCGGCGGGCCAATCGTCGTTGGTGATCAGCAGGAAGCGAGCCCGCGCCTTGAACAAGCGCAGATATTGCCTAATCAGGCCGTTCGGGAGATGCTGAAACACGTCCTTGCAGATGTAGAGATCGGCACGAGGAAGCTCGGTCGCCGGCTTGAAAACGCGAAACGAGATTGTGTCACGGCCGAATAAGGTCTGATTGCGCGCGATGACGTCTTCGACGATATCAAACCCCGTGTAAGTGATGCCGGCCCAATCGATGAAGCGGGAAAATTGCCAGTCGCCGCAGCCAAAATCGACAATGGAGCTCATCCTGTTTCGCTCGATGAATACCTTGATGAACTTGATATAGTCGACGTTATTCAGCGGCAGCGAGCCAACGCCTGAACCGTAGCCCCATTCGTTTTTTTTGTAGATTTCCGAGAAGGTGTTGCTCACGGCCTCATGTGCTCCCCGCTACGTGGACGCCTACAACCAGTCTGTGTATCGGCATGGCGCAGCTGCCCATCCGCTCATGCCGCCTACCCCTCTGGCATCGGACGGCAGGCTCACGGATTTCTCCTCACCGAGTCCTCAGGGCGATTTGCAGTAATAACTAAGGGCGGTATACACACAAAGGCTTGGAGGGACGGGTAGGCCCCACACATGACGCTATCTATCCCTTCGTTCAGGTTTCTCACGCCAAAGCCCGGAAAATCAACAGGCGCCGGGCCCAGCGGCAAACAAAAGTCAAGCAATGCGTGCGCACCCTTGGGTGACACAGAATAGCAGATAGCGCCAAACGCATGAAGGAGCTTTAGCAAAACGGGTTCCATCTCGTTGCCCTGAAACTTGTCGAGATTCTCAAGCAGTCGACCTTGATAGAATTGGATTTTGGCGCCGGTACCTTGCGGCAGCACATCGACCCACGTAAACAAATCGTAGTTGGTGCTCCACATCACGAAATCCCAGTCCGCACGAAGGCCGGCTATTAGCGCCTTCGCTCGCTGATCGAAGCGGCGGCAAAATATGCCGTCGTCCTCGGCGACGGTGATCGCTCGGTTCTCGTCGACCGCCATCTTCCACAGCGCGAGATGGGACATTGCGCAACCCAGGGTGCCGGCGGAGTAGCAAAGATCGCGCGCGATGACTTTCTCTTCGATCAGCTTTTCCTTATCAAGCATCCTCCCATCAACGCCGGGGAACCGCACGACATTGCGCAAATACGCATTGCGCTTTTGAAATTCCGCCAGGCGGTCGGTGCTGCGATCGAGATTGATCACATGGATCGGCATGCCCGTTGCCGCGCCGGGTGCTGCCGGCCGTTCGGCGGCCAGGACGTCCGGATCCCCCGCTTCGCGCAGCAGCGCGCGCGCTTGCTCAATACCGTCCGCGACGTGGTCGCTGCTACCCTCGCCGAAGGTGATGTAGCCATAGACCTGGCGATTATCGAGATATTGCGGGATGCCCGCCTTGCGGGCGCTGTCGGAGAACACGACGTATTCGTGCCGATCGCTCTTCTCCTCATAGGTGAGCCCCGAGATCACATCAGCGCGGACGAGATAGGTGCAGTGAACCACAGGCACTTCCACGACTCCGAGTACCTGCCTCGCGAGGACCCAGAGATATTGATCGCAGCTCTTGTAATATCCGGCCGCATCGATTTCGGCATGATAGTTCGAATAGAATCTTCCGGGAGTGATCGAGCGCAGCAGCGGTGCGACGATCGGCAGATCGAGCGCCACCAGCTCGCGCAGCGTGGCGCGGCGTATGAAGTTATCGACATCGGCCACGAAATAGAATTCGCAGCCGAGCTCGAGCGCCCGGCGCAGGCTCAGCTCGCGAATGCGTCCGAGAACCCTGAATCGCGTCGCGTTCCATTCATGCTCGCCGAACGCCTCGATCCGGTCGTCAACGTCACTCGCATCGAACTCGACATCGGCATAGAGGTGACCCACCCGCGCCACCCAGTCGCGGAGAATCTGCACCGTCCGGTCGGTGTTGTTGTTGGTGCGGATATGGAGCACGATCGATGATTTCGGATAGTCGAGCGCCTCGATGCACTCAAGATAGAGCGGCAGCGCCGGCTCCTTCTGCTTCGCCAGGATGGCCACCAGCACCTTCGGCGTCCCCTTCAGGCGGGAGCGAAGCGACCGCTGCGGCACGAGCTTGTGCTGGTCGATCAGGCTCTCGGCACCCAGCCTCCCGAGATCCGGCGGTTTGACTGTCGGCAGCTTCTCCGCGGAGAAGCGTGCGTTGGCGGCTATGCGCTTCACCATCGATGACGGCAATTTATCGCTGGCGAGCAACTTCAATGAGGCATCGAGCGACTCGCGATAGGCACCCGCCCAAAAGGCGTTGATCGCGAATTCGTCGAGAATGCCGTAGTCGTAGACCCAGTCTTGCACGAAAAGCCCGTCACCGGGTGGCTTGAGCTCGATGCCACGGCGCGCATATTCCTGGCCATCGGCATTCCTGCCGTGGTTGCGGCAGCAAAGGCTCGCCGCGTGCAGCGCCTCGGCGCGCGTGGGCACCAGGTCGGAAGCGCGCAGATAGGTGGCGATCACCTCGTCGAACGGTCGCTCGAGCGCCGCCATGAGGTTCCCCGCCTCTAGGAGACTGACATAGATTTCCTCGGTCCAGTAGCCGAGCTCGGCGCGCTTCAGATAGTTGACCAGCGCCTTTTCGCGCTCTCCACAGTCCTTATAGCTCTGGGCCAGATAGAATGTGTAGCGCGAGATCAGGAACGGATCGGTCTCGCTCGACAAGACGCGCTCGAGCAAGGCCGCATCGTCCTGATATTTTCTCGGATTTCGGCTGCGCGCGCCGCCGCCGCCGATCTGGATGTGAAATCCCTTTGCGGGCGCGCGCGAGAGTTCGCCCGGCGGCGCCTCGAGGTATTCGTGGAGCGCTCCCTTGAACGAGAACGGAAGCTTGCTGTTGCAGATATGCGCTCGGAGGTAGGACACGGATCCGTAGGAAATCTGCACGTCATAGAGATCGTGCTGCAGTTGCGACTTGAAGTCTTTTGGATCGAAGCCGGCGTCCAAGACGATTTGATCGTCCGCGTCGACGATCAGGGCATAGTCGATATCGTCGACATCCCGTAGTCGCTCCAATGCAAATGTACGATTATAGGCAAAGTCCCGCCAGGGCTCGTCGATGACGGCGCCTCTCATCTCATGCTCCGCCAGAAAGTCGCGGACGATTGTCTGCGTGCCGTCCTCCGAGCCGGTGTCAACGACCAGAACGTAATCGACGAGCGGGAGCGCAGCGGCAAGGCATTTCCGGATGATGCCGGCCTCGTTCTTCACGATCATGCACAAGCCGATGGTTTTCATGGAGGGGGCTCCACGGCCAACGCGCTTGAGCCTTGCATCCGCGACCTCGCGCTCCAAATGGCCTCGACGCGATCGAAGCGGACAATCATCGCTCCGGCATAGGTCGACAGCACCTTATCCACCGGATGACCCAACTCCTCCCGAAAGCCCTTCCCATTGTAAACGAGCTTATCCAAGAATGTCTTGACCAATAAGTCGTAGCCGAAGCGGTCCGGAGCGGAAGCTGCCTCCGCTCAGAAGAACTTCCAGCGTCCCATCTCCCGGCTTTCTCCCAACAATGCGGGGAGTGGATACGCCGCCTTTGAACGAAGATAGGACGTAAGCCTCGTGTTCCCTTCGATACAGGCAAGGCTCCGCCCGTCCGTCGCCACAATAATTGGCGGAATTGGCTCGCCTCTCTCATAAAGCTCGGCGATCCTGGCGGTGCTCTCGCAAAGTGCCTGATCGGCCATTGTCCCTTCCCGCAATTCGCGCGCCAATTCATCGGCACGCCGGGTGCCGCGTGTATAATCTTTCCATTCCTCGAAGGGGTAGAGGCGGATATCGGCCACCTCCGCACGCAGGAGGAGGACGCGGCGCCATGTCGTGTTGCGAGGGAACCCGGTAAACAGATATTGGTCAGGATATCCGCGCGTGGCAGCGAGCAGTTGCACGGGATCGTCGGTTCGCAAGCGCTCCGCCGCCGCCGCCTGGCGCGCACCCTGCCGTGGGGAATCGCGCTCCGCTCGCACGAATTCGGCAACCATTTCGGCCTCGGTGGCCGCGCCGAGAGTCTCCATGCGACGACAACTCCGTACCCTCAACCGGCCATACTCGACCGCATTTAAGGGCGACCAGACGTTGCTGTTCAAGTCGCATCGATCGTTCGGCAGATCAAGATCGAGCGCATATGCGAATGGGGCGAACGTCAGCGGCCGCCGATCAATCTCTTGCCAAATTGCCGCGTCCAGACACTATTTCGGCGCCCATTCGCGCGCAAGCTGCTGCGCCTCGGCAATCTGTGCCGGGGTCATCTTGCTGGCCAGCAGGTCGCGTTCCTCAATCGCTTTGACGCGCTGCTCGTTCTCCGCGGGAGCAAAGCAGGCGGCAGCAAGGTTCATCCATTTATGCGCCAGCAAGTAATCTTGCGGCACCCCCAGGCCTTCATAATACATGACCCCGAGGTAGTACTGGCCAAGCGCGTCGCCCGCGTCAGCAGCCTTGCGATACCAATTCACCGCGTCGGTATAGCTGCATGGCAAGCCCTGGCCGCGGGCGTAGAGGGAGCCGAGATGGGCTTGGGCGCGTGCGTGGCCCTGGTCCGCAGCCAGTCGAAACCATTTCGCTGCCTCGGCAAAATCCTGCGGCACGCCGTGGCCGAGTGAATGCAGGGATCCGAGATTGGTTTGGGCTCGCGCATAGCCCTGGTCGGCAGCCAACCGAAACCATTTCGCCGCCTCGAGATAATCTTGCTGCACCCCTTGGCCGTGCGCGTACATGGAACCGAGATTAGCCTGGGCGGGGGAATAGCCGCGGTCAGCCGCCAAGCGAAGCCATTTTGCGGCTTCGACAAAGTCCTGCATCACGCCCTGACCCCTGTCGAACATGACACCGAGATTGTAGAGGCTTGGAACGTCGCCCTGTCGAGCAGCCTCGAGGTACATCTGCAGCGCTTCGGCGAAGTCTTGCGGCACGCCCTGTCCGAGTGTGTACATCGACCCGAGATAGGTTTGAGCGCGGGCGTAACCCTGGTCGGCGGCCAGCCGAAACCATTTCGCGGCCTCGACAAAATCCTGCGGCACACCTTGACCATGCGCGTATATGGACCCGAGATTGACTTGAGCTCGCGCGTGGCCTTGGTCGGCGGCCCTGCGATACCAATTCACCCCTTCGGCAACGTCTTGCGGCACGCCCTGACCGGAATGGTACATGAACGCGAGGCTGTATTGGGCGGAGGCGTCACCACGACCTGCCAGCAGGCGAAAGAGACGGAGCGCGTACGTATAGTCCTTCCGGGCATAGGCAGACCTTGCAGATTCGAGCCACCCTGCAGCAGCCTGAGGGGCGAGTCTGATAAGGAGCGCCAGTGCCGCAAGCCTGATCTTGACGGGAGCCCTCATCATCCCCTTGCACCTGCCCCTTATTGATCGTCGCGCTTTTGGGGCTATCCTATTCCAATCTGGTGGATTTGCTCTAACGGTTTGAGGGGCTGGGCGATGGGATGGCCGGCGAGATCGAGGACTTCGCGCTTGGCTACCGTCTTTATTTCAATTCAAGAGCATAGATAATGCGCATCGCCATCGGCGGCTTCCAGCATGAGAGCCACTCCTTCGCCCCGCTCGCGACCGGATGGGCGCAATTCCTCCAACCCGGCGGCTTCCCGCGCCTGCAGCGCTCGGCGACGCTCATCGACGCCATCCGCCCGACCAGCCTGCCGAGCGCCGGCGCCATCGCGGCGGCCGACGAGCTCGGCTTCGCGATCGCGCCGCTCATCTGGTGCATGGCGAACCCAGCCGGACCCGTGACGCGCGAGGCCTTCGAGCGCGTCAGCGCGCATCTCATCGCGTCCTTGTCGGATGCACTCGAAATCGGCCCGCTCGACGGCGTCTTCCTCGAGCTGCACGGCGCCATGGTGAGCGATGATTTCGCCGATGCGGAAGGTGAGGTGCTGCGCCGGGTGCGCGCCGTGGTCGGGCGCCAGGTTCCGATCGCCGCAACCCTCGACCCGCATTGCAACCTGACGGCCGAGATGGTCGCGCTCGCGGATGTCCTGGTGCCCTATCGCACCTATCCGCATATCGATCAGAGATATGTGGGCAACCGGGCAATCCGTCTGCTTGCCGAGCGCATCCGCCGCGGCAAGCCCTGGGCCAAGGCCTATCGCCAGGTCGATTTCTGGGTGGCGCTCACGAGCCAGTGCACCCTCGTCTCGCCGATGCGTGACACGATGGAGGAGCGCGCTAAGCTGGAAGCGCGGCATGGCCTCGTCGAGCTCGCCTATTGCTTCGGCTTTCCCTATGCGGATTTCCCCGGCTGCGGCATCGCGATTGCGGCCTTCGGCGCGGACCAGGCCGAGGCCGAGGCGGCGGCCGAGGCGCTCGTCGCCTATCATCATGCGCATGAGGCCGACTATGCGGGCGCGGTGCTGGCGGCTGACGCCGGGGTGACGCAGGCGATCGGCCTCGCCGCCAAGGCCGTGAGGCCGATCGTGCTTGCCGATACGCAGGACAATCCGGGCGGCGGCGGCCATGGCGACACCACCGGGCTGCTCGCCGAGCTGATCCGCCAGGATGCCCAAGGCGCGGTGCTCGGGCTGATCAATGATGCCGAGAGCGCAGCCGCCTGCCACGCGGCCGGAGAAGGATCGACCATCGGCTTGCGGCTCGGCGGCAAGAGCGACGGCGCGCCCCTCTCCGTGACCGGCACGATCGAGAGGCTGAGCGATGGCCGCTTCACCTGCACGGGCCCGATGGGCAAGGGCAATCCCGCCGATCTCGGGCCGACCGCGCTGCTGCGCGTCTCGCCGGGCGTGCGGGTGATCGTGGTGACGCGCAAGATGCAGGCGCTCGATCAGGCTCTCTTCACCCATATCGGCGTCGAGCCGAAGGAGCAGAAGATCCTGGCCTTGAAGAGCAGCGTGCATTTCCGCGCCCATTTCCAGCCGATCGCCGAGCGCGTCATCGTGGTCGCGGCGCCTGGCCCCGTGGTGGCTGATCCCGCCGTGCTGCCCTTCACCAATCTGCGCCCCGGCATCCGGCTGCGACCGAAGGCCAATCTGCCGGCCTAGACCTTCGGGCCTGCGGAGAGGGGCATTGGGACCGCGACCGTCTCGGTCGCCCTTCTTCCCGGCGGTGGCGGCCTCGCCGTTCGCAAGGGCCGGCGGGACGCCCGCGGTCCCAGCGCAACTGCCTCCGTCTCGTCAGCGTTGCCGCAGCTCGCTCGCCTGGATGGCCGGATCGGATTCGAGGCCGATCCTCTGCATGACGCCGTCGATGCGGCTGAGCTCGCCGATCATGGTCTGAGTGCGCTCATAGCCCGCCGTGCCTTTCGGGGAGGATGCCTGCTTGGCATAGGCGATGACCTGGTTGTCCTCGCTGACGACACGCAGCGCTGAAGCCCTGATCCTGGTCCGCTCCGCCGGATCGCTCGTGTCCAGGAAACGCTGCACCAGCACTTGGCGATCCTTGATGGAATCGTCGAGCCGCATTTCGACGCTCGATGCGCCGACCACTCCCCGGTTGCGCTGAAAATCGTCTTGCACCTTGCGGGCGTTGAATTCGGTGATCGCGTGCGCCCTGGCATTGACGACGGCGACGACGAAGCCCGCTCCCGCAACCGGAACGCCGAGGCCGACGATCCCCCAGATCAGGAGCGTCTTCAACGTCGTGTTCGGGATGGAGGAGAGCGCGGCAAGCGCCACGACCGTCCCCGTCAATCCCCAACTTCGTTGCCTCATGGCGGATCATCCAATCCCGCGCGGCCTTGGCGGACAGGGCATGTCGCTGAGCGGCAAGCGCATATCTTATGCCAGTCCAGTCCCTTTCAAATAAGAGCGGCCATGGCGGCGGGGCGCACCAAACGCTTTCATGGCTAATGAATCCTTAATGGGGCCGAGACGGCGGCGCGGGTGCGGCACGGAACGCGTAATTATACCCGGGCGATATTGACAATGAATTTTACCCGGATATATATGCGGCACCCCTGAACCCATCCGAGACGACCACCATGAATGACGCTTTTCGCAAGTCCTGCACGGCCTTTGACGGCCATCGGCGCCTTCGATCCGGCCCACTGCCGGCGGTGGCGCTCGCGGTCAAGACGGCGACCGAAGGCGGAGCCGCGGGACCGGTGCTGATCTATGACGACGCCACCGGCCGCGTGATCGACATCGACACACGCGGGACCGACGAAGATGTCTTGGCCCGCCTGTCGCAGGCTTTTGGCGCAAGCGCGGAAGAGGCTGCGCCTTCGCCCGCCGGCGCGGACCTCGCCGGCGCAGAGTCGGCCGGCACGGAGTCAAGCGGCGAGCCGCGCGGCCGGGGTCGGCCGAAACTTGGCGTCGTCGCCCGCGAGGTGACGCTTCTGCCACGCCATTGGGACTGGCTCGGCCGGCAACCCGGCGGCGCCTCGGTCGCCTTGCGCAAGCTGGTCGAGGAGGCGCGCCGCGCCAATATCGGCCGCGACCGCAGACGCGAGATGCAGGAGACGGCCTATCGCGTCATGTCGGCGCTCGCCGGCAACCTGCCGAACTTCGAGGAGGCGACACGGGCGCTGTTCGCCAATGACCGGCAGCGTTTCGAAGGGCTCATCGCCATCTGGCCGGAGGACGTGGCGGCCTATGTCGCCAGGCTCGCCTTCGCCGAGCACGAGCCAGGCGGCGCCGAGAGCACATGACGATGGACATTGAACAAGCCCGCTACCTGGGGCCGCGGCATTGCGGGCAGCGTCGTCATGCTGAACCTCTTGCGCTTCCGTGAGGTGGCGGATTATTCGGCCCATCCCGGCCTTGTCTTCGCTACCGAAATCGCCCGCGGCAAGCGCAAACGGCGCCCCTGAGACGCGAGCTATCGACGCTGCGTCATGCCGGAGGGGATGACGGTCTCGACGATCGATGAATCAAGCGCCTCGTAATCGTGATATCCGATCGTGGCGTAGAGCTCGGCGCGCGTCTGCATGCGCTCGATCATGTTGTGCGTGCCGCCATCCTGTCGGAGCGCCACGTAGAGGTCGCCTTGCGCCTTCGCCGCAACCCTGAGCGCGCTGACCGGCCAGATGCCCATCTTGTAGCCCATCGCCTCGAACTCGGCGGCGGTGAAGAAGGGCGTCCGGCCGAACTCGGTCATGTTGGCGAGCAACGGCGCATCGACCCGCCGCGCAAATTCGCGGAACATCTCGGCCTGCGTGAGCGCTTCGGGAAAAATCGCATCGGCCCCAGCCTGGAGATAGAGCTTGGCGCGCGCCACCGCACCGTCCATGCCTTCGCTTGCGGCCGCATCGGTGCGAGCGATCACGAGGAGATCGCGGCGCGCCTTCACGGCGGCCGCGACCTTCGCCGCCATGTCGTGAGGATCGGCGAGCTTCTTGTCGTTCAGATGTCCGCATTTCTTGGGCAGGATCTGGTCCTCGATATGGACGGCGGCCGCGCCCGCTTCCTCGAAGCTGCGCACCATATGCATGACGTTGAGGACCTCGCCATAGCCGGTATCGCCATCGACCAGCAGCGGCAGGGCCGAGGCGCGCGCCACTTGCCGGATGAAGAATGCGACCTCGTCGACCGTGATCACGCCGAGATCGGGCAGGCCCATCGAGGCCGTCATGGCCGCGCCCGACAGATAGAGCGCCTCGAAGCCCGCCTGGCGCGCCTGCAGGGCCGCAAGGCCGTTATGGGCGCCGGGCATCGGCAGGATGCCCGACCGCTCGATGAGCGCGCGCAGGCGGCGGCCTGCCGGGAGCAGAGGCAGCTCCGCCGAGACGAGATAAGACATGACGGATCCTTAGCGTATTGGCGCGCTCATCATAGGCCGTCCGGCGGGACGCGACCAAGCGTGATGGGCGCCCCGCTCAGAAGATTCCCGGCCGCCCGACCGCCAAAGCGTCCCGCGCCAGTGCGACATTGAGGCGGTCGAGCTCGCCCGGTGGGAGGCGCGCCATGTCCTGCGCCGCCTCCAGGAAGCGCTCGGCTTCAGCCGGCTCGACGATTCCATCGGTCAGCACCTTGAACTTGCGGATATAATCCTCGCGGCCTAAGGGCCTGGCGCCATGCGGATGGGCGTTGGCAAGCGCGAGCTCGTCCTCGATCCTGCTGCCATCCTTCATCACGATCTCGGCCCGCCCGCCGAAAGCGAGCTCGTCTGGATCGGCGGCGTGATAGCGGCGGGTCCAGTCCGGGTCCTCGCGCGTCTCGATCTTGTGCCAGAGCGCCAGCGTGTCCGGCCTTGCGGCACGTTCCGGCGCATAGCTCGCTACGTGATGCCAGCGTCCGTCCTGCAGCGCGACGGCGAAGATGTACATGATCGAATGGTCGAGCGTCTCGCGGCTCGCCCGCGGATCGAGCTTCTGAGGATCATTCGCTCCGGTGCCGATGACGTAATGGGTGTGATGGCTGGTATGCAGGATCACCCGCTCGATCGCATCGAGGTCGGAGATATGTTCGCGCATCCTGAAGGCGAGATCGATCAGCGCCTGGCTCTGATATTCGGCGCTGTGCTCCTTGGTATAGCTTGCGAGAACGGCGCGCTTGGCCTCGCGCGGCTCGGGCAAGGGCACGTGATAGACGGCGTCCGGCCCATCGAGAAGCCAGGCGATGACGCTGTCCTCGCCTTCATAGATCGGGCTCGGCGCGCCCTCGCCGCGCATCGCCCGGTCGACCGCCTCGATGGCGAGCTTGCCGGCATGGGCCGGCGCATAGGCCTTCCAGGAGCTGATCTCGCCCTTGCGCGATTGGCGGGTGGTGAAGCTCACATGCACGGCCTGCTGCACCGCCTGGTAGATGGTCTCGACCGGGAGGCTAAGCAGCGCGCCAATCCCAGCCGCCTGGGCGGGGCAGAGATGGGCGATGTGATCGATCTTGTGCCGGTGCAGGCAGATGGCGCGCACAAGATCGATATGGATCTCGTAACCGGCCGCGATGCCGCGGATCAGCTCCCGGCCGGATTTGCGAAGCGTCTGCGCCACGGCGAGGATGGGCGGGATATTGTCGCCCGGATGCGAATAATCCGCCGCCAGGAAAGTGTCGTGCATGTCGAGCTCGCGCACCGCCGTGCCATTGGCGAAGGCCGCCCATTCCGGGCTGACACGCGAGACGCCCTCGACGCCGAAGAGCAGGGCGCCATCGCGCCTCATATGGCCCAAGGCCATGGCGCGGGCGGAGACGACGGGAGGCCGGTTGACGGCCGCGAGCGCCACGCCCGCATTGTCGATCAAGCGGTTCACGATCATCGCCTCGACATCGGCTTCGACCTCCACCGGATCGGCAGCGACCGAGGCCATCTTCCAGGCGAGCTGCGCCTCGCGCGGCAACACTGTCTTCGAGGGATAGACCCTGACCTCATGGATTTTCACTGGCGATGGATCTCCGTGCTCTTCGCGATTGCGAACACCCTCCATGCAGCCAATCGCCGGAGCCTGCCAAGCCCCTGGGAATGCGACCGTCCTGGTCGCCCTTCTTCCCAGCGTGAAGGCCTCGCCGTTCGTAAGAGCGGGCGGAACGCCTAGCGGTCCCAGGTGCCCTTGAATTGTCGGCTTCGATTGCCGATCTCGATGACGAGGATAATCTCGCCGCCGCGGCACGCGGTTCCCTGGTGCCGCCTCGTCTCGTCCTTTGTGAAAACTGAGCTGCTCTTCCATGGATACCGAAACAGTCGTACGAGATTTGCTTTCACGGGCCCGCATCGAGATCAATGGCCGCGAGCCATGGGACATCAAGGTCCATAACGAGGCGTTATATGGCCGGGTGCTGGCGCATGGATCGCTGGCGCTCGGCGAAGCCTATATGGATGGCTGGTTCAGCTGCGAACGCCTGGACGAATTCTTCGCAAGGGCGGTGGGAGCGCGGCTGACCGAAAAACTGCCTCTGTCGATGAACCTCGCCTTGCTGGTGGCCAAGTCGAAGCTGCAGAACCGGCAGACGAGGCGGCGGGCCAAACAGGTCGCCGATGTCCATTACGACCTTCCGGTCGAGGTGTTCGAAGCGACCTTCGACGATCGCCTCACCGGCAGTTGCGGCTATTGGCCGAAGGCGCGGACGCTCAACGAGGCGCAGGACGCAAAGCTCGATCTCATCTGCCGCAAGGTCGGGTTGCGGGCCGGCCAGAGCGTGCTCGATGTCGGCTGCGGCTGGGGCGCCTTCATGGGCTTCGCGGCGGAGCGCTATGATGCGCAGTGCACCGGCGTCACGATCTCCAAGGAGCAGGTCGAATATGGCCGCAAGCGCTATGCCGGACGCAAGGTGGAGCCGCGGCTCGAGGATTATCGCGACCTCGAGCACGAGCCCTTCGACCATGCGGTCTCGATGGGCATGTTCGAGCATGTCGGCCTGAAGAATTATCGGGTCTATTTCGAAAGCGTGCGGCGCCTCCTCAAGGAGGACGGGTTGTTCCTGCTGCACACCATCTGGGGGAACGAGCCGGCCGCGCTCGATCCGTGGATCGACAAATACATCTTCCCCAATGGCGTCCTGCCGACGATCGGCCAGATCGGCACTGCGGTGCACGGACTCTTCGTCGTCGAGGACCTGCATAATTTCGGCCCCGATTACGACAAGACGCTGATGGCCTGGAACGCCAAGTTCCAATCGAACCGCGCAGCCGTCGCGGCTTTGATGAACCAGAGGGGCGTCGACGGCGAGCGCTTCTGCCGCATGTGGGAATATTACCTGCTGGGCTGCGCCGGCGGCTTCCGCTCGCGCGAGATCAGCGTCGGGCAGCTCGTCCTCTCGCCCAAGGGCGTCCCGGGAGGCTACCTGACGGTGCGGTAAGAGCGGCGGCGCCTTTCACCTGTCCCCTTGTGGGAGAGGTCGGCTTCGAAGAGCGCAGCGATGAGAAGCCGGGTGAGGGGGGCAGCTCCTGCCTTCGGAATCGAGGTCGAGACAGCTTATTCCAGCCCAATTTGAAGGGCCTCCCAGAGCCGGCGCTGCCCCCCTCACCCGATCCTCGCCTGGCGGCTCGGATCGACCTCTCCCACAAGGGGAGGGTTGGCCGACCGCTTTTTGCAAACCTAAGCCGCATCCAATTTGAGGAAGCCGCCCGATTGGCGCCGCCACAGGGAGGCGTAGATGCCGTCGCGCGCCAAGAGCTCGCCATGCGTGCCCGTCTCGGCGATGCGGCCCTTATCGAGCACGATCAACCGATCCATCGCCGCGATGGTCGAAAGCCGGTGAGCGATGGCGATCACCGTCTTGCCTTGCATCAGCGAGTAGAGGCTCTCCTGGATCGCGGCCTCGACCTCCGAATCGAGCGCCGAGGTCGCCTCGTCGAGAACGAGGATCGGCGCGTTCTTCAACAGCACGCGCGCGATGGCGATGCGTTGGCGCTGCCCGCCCGACAGCTTCACGCCTCGCTCCCCGACATGGGCGTCATAGCCGGTGCGCCCATGCGGATCCGAAAGACCCAGCACGAAATCATGCGCATGCGCCTGGCGTGCCGCCGCGATCACCGCCTGCATCGGCGCATCCGGCTGACCGTAGAGAATATTATCGGCCACCGAGCGATGCAGCAGCGACGTGTCCTGCGTCACCATGCCAATCTGCTGGCGCAAGCTGTTCTGCGTGACCGCCGCGATGTCCCGGCCGTCGATCAGGATGCGGCCGCTCTCGACATCGTAGAAACGCAGCAGCAGATGCACGAGCGTCGACTTGCCGGCGCCCGAGCGTCCGACGAGCCCGACCTTCTCGCCGGGCGCGATCGCGAAGGACAAATTGTCGATGACGCCGGCCGCCTTGCCGTAATGGAAGCGGACATTGTCGAAGCGGATGGCGCCGCGCGAAGCGACGAGCGCAGGCGCGGCAGGTCGATCGACCAGAGAATGCGGCCGCGCGATCGTGCCCATGCCTTCCTGCACGGTGCCCATATTCTCGAAGATGCCGATCGACACCCACATGATCCAGCCCGACATGTTGGAAATGCGGATGGCGAGGCCTGAGGCGAGAGCGATATCGCCGAGCGTCACCGCGCTCCTCAGCCAGAGCCATATGGCGAGGCTGCCCGTGCCCATGATGAGGACGCTGTTCAGGACGGATACCGTGCCGTTCATCAAGGTGATCAGCCGCGTCTCGCTCTGGAAAGTCGCCGTGTGATCGACGAGCGCCTCGCGGGCGTAGGCATCCTCGCGCTCGGGATGCGCGAACAGCTTCACCGTCTGGACATTGGTGTAGCTGTCCACGATGCGGCCGGTGACGATCGAGCGCATCTCGGACATCAGCGCGGCTTTGTCGCGGATCTGCGGCACGAAATGACGCAGGGCCAGGACATAGGCGATGATCCACAGCGCCAGCGGACAGGCGAGGCGCCAATCGGCCTGTGCGAAGATGACGAGCGCGCTCACCGAGAAGATCGCGACGAACCAGAGCGCGTCGATGATCTGCACGACGGATTCGCGCAAGGACGGGCCGGTCTGGATGATCTTCGAGGCGATGCGCCCCGCGAAATCATTGGCGAAGAAGCTGATCGACTGGCGCAAGACGAAATGATGCGTCTGCCAGCGGACGAGATTCGTCATGCCGGGCGCGATCGCCTGCTGCGTCAAGAGATCATGCGTCCAGCTCGCCAGCGGCCGCGCCACCAGGATCACCAGTCCCATGACGAGGAAGGTCGTGCCGTAATCCTGCAGCACATGTTCCGGGCTCGTCGAGCGCAGCATATCGACGAGCGAACCGATGAAGCGCAGGATCGACACCTCGATCAGCGAGACGATCAGGCCGACCGCCATCAGGCAGGCAAGGAAGGGCCAGACCTGCCGACAGAAGCGCCAGTAGAAACCAAGGAGACTGGCCGGCGGCATGGTCTCGTCATGGTTGCGGAAAGGATCGATACGGGTTTCGAAGAAGCGGAACATGATTAAGTGTCCAGTCGAGATCGCGGCCAGCACGCACTGTCAAAGTGGTTGCCGAAGTGGCTGCAAAGACAGTCCCGCGAGGAGCGGGGCATGCTGTGAGAAGCCGAAACGCGATGAAGAAACGGGGAAGCGCCCGTGAGGCGCCGTTCAGAGCTGGTCCAGTGCGGAACTGGTTGAGTTCAGGCTTGTTGAGTTCAGACTTGTTGAGTTCAGCCCTGGCCTGGTCCGGTCAGGTAACGCTCAACCCGAAAACGGGGTCGTCCTGGGTGCCCATCCCAAAAGACTGAGCTGCAGGACGACGAGCGAGTTGGACCGGATGTGCTGCTGAAATCGATCCATCCACCCCTCCTTGCGCTGCCTGTGCCCAAACCAATCCGCGGGAATCGTCCATCCGCAGATTTATGCCCTCATAAACGAGTTCGGCGAGCAAAGCTGCAGGAATTTTGCATGCGGGGCATCTCGCCGCGCAGGTGTTGCAAGCAGGTGACAGTCATGGCGCGGTCGGACGCGAATATCGTGCCCTCAGCCGGCGTCGAAGCCCGTCACTTGCCGGAAACAGCGAAGGCTCGCTCGATCACTTGTAGCGGCGACCTTCGGCTTCGCCCTGCTGGAAATAGTGACGCCTCGCATCCGTCGCCGGAATGTCGGGATTGAGTCGAAAATATCTGTCATCGTCGAAGTCGCGCGGCACACGCCGGCCGCTCTTGGCCACCGGCCATTCGATCACCTCTTCCAAAGCCGCCTTGGGATCGAGATAGGTGGGCTCGAAGGCGTGCTGCCAGGCGACCACGTTGAATGACAGTTGATCGCGGTGAGAATAGAGCAGGAGTTGCTCGAACCATTCCTCGCCGAGCCGCATCACGCGCGCATCCCCATGACGCCGCAGCAGCATGCCGACCATCGCGAGCCCGTTCGCGGCCGGATAGCCTACCCGCCGATAATGGCGCATCTGGCGTTCGACCCTGCCTGGCCCATCATAACCGAGCGCGACGACCTCACGGGCCTCGTCATAGACGCAGTTCCGGTCCGGGTGTCGAATGCAGACCAGCGGCGAGCCGGCCGCCTCGAGCAGATCGAACATGTCCCTTGGCCGGCCGCGCAGGCGGATCGTGTTGTCGAGATAGAGGCTCTGCTCGGCGTCCGGCAGGAAACGGTGCGGCTGATGCTTGATCCTCTTGGAGGCCCTGGCGGAATCGAGGAGCGGCGCCGGGAGGAAGACGACTTTCCAGAAAGTGGAGCGGAGGTCCGGATCATCGGTGAAGCAGATGAAGTCGGAAATCCCCTCCCGATCATATTCGAAGTCCTTGAAAGGCTCCGAATGGCCGAACAGGCACGTATAGACAATGCGCCTCGGCTGCGAGCCGCGATGCGGGCCGCCCGTGAAGAGATGTCGCAGCCTCGGCCACGCCTTATCGATACGCATATGTGCTCCGGCCTATCCGCACTAGCGAGGGGAATCGCCGCCCGACCTTGCCCAACGGCCGGGATCCCGGCAAGGGCAACGCTCAGATGCGGCTCGTGTCGAACAAATGGCGCTGACGCTTCGTCATCAAGGACACGTAGAGCCCCTTTCGGCGCAGGTCGGACAGAATCTTCGCCTTCTCGGCCTCGTCGAACTCATGGCTCAGGGCGACGAGATCGGCAATCGTGTGCGTTCCCCGATAACAGAGATCTCGCTTCAGCGGAGCGCCGTAGAGATAATTGCACAGAAGCCCCACGCCATGCGTCGGATTGTGCAATTCCCCCTGCCGTACCACCCGGCTGACCAATTCCTCCACGACGAAGCCCGGCGTGAGATTGGACTGCGCGGCCGTCGCCAGCGCCGCGAAATAATCGTCGTTCAGGCTCAGCCGCAGGATTCGGTGCAAGGGAAGGTCCTCATTCTTCCCCTGACCAAGCCTCCGCATGAGATCGCCGCGCAGGCGCGAGGTGGTGTAGAGCACGGACGACGCGTAGCCGGCCGCCTGCAGGCAGCCACTGAGGCCGATCTCGCCCTTGTGGATCGCGTGGCGGCGAAGCGAGAGAGGCCGGTATTGTGACCAGAAGGATTTGAAGCATGGCGCGTCGAACACCTCGCGCCGGAAGAGCTGCAGGAAGCTTTGCACATGGTGATGCCAAACGAAGCTCTCATACAGCCCCATCCAGGGATGCTCACAGGAGAGAAGCGTCCCGAGCTCCTCGGCGAACCGCTTGGGATAGAACATGCTGTCATTGGCTAGGCCCAGCACCTCGACCCTGCCGAGGAAATCCTGGCGTTGAAACCATTCCAGGCCGAATTTATAGGCGCCGAAGTCATGACCGATATTGTGGCGCTCGAGGAGGCAGTGACAATGCGGCAGAAGCTCGGCCGATAGGTGCTCGTCGAGCTCGCGGCTCGATACGACGATCACATAGAAGCCGTTCGCCACGAGGGCGTCCAGCAAGTTGACGGTCGAAAATATCTCGCTGCCTTGCGGATAGGTCGCGACGATCACCGCCCTCGTCAGCCTGATCGGCAGCGTGCAGGTTCCCTTGCGTTCGCGGATCGCGCGCCGGTGCTTGCCCTGCAGGATCATCCAATAGTCGCGTGCGAGGATCCTGGCATCGAAGCCCAGCGCGTAACGCGCATACCTGATCGGGGCGAGGATGGCTTGTGGCATTTACCGTTGTTCCTCGGCGCAGGCGGCTGGATGTGAGCAAGAGTAACGGTCTTGCCGAGCGATTCCCCCCATTCCACTGTGGGTTACGGCAGTTGGCGCCGTCAAGCGTATTCCACCGAAATCAGGGCGGCGGATCCACGTCAACGCATGAAGTGGCCGAGACTCCCGCCGAGGAAAACCGGGTCGCTGCCTCAATTCCGAAGCAACTCTCTCGGCAGAACCAGATGTCCATGAGTTGTGAACAGCCGTTAACTTGCGTTCGCGCTCCTGTCTTTCGAATAGAGCCTGGTTCGGGCGCATGTAAGCGAACCGACACACAGGATTGAACGGCGACCATAGCGTTCAGCCCAAAATCCCTTGACCCGTTCGGCCAGTTTGAGGCCGTTGCGAGGCCGTGGCCGGGCCGCGGCGTGTCGATCCGGTTCCGGCATCGAGTTTCCGCGATTTGGGAATCGAGGGTCGCACATCCGCGTGTGACAGGCTATGGTGCGCGCCGCTTCGAGACCGCTGCCGCGAGTTGCGCCTCGATCAGCCCATCTATCCACTCAAGTGTTTTGCCCACCCGTCCCACGCAAGCTTTTGTCCCACGCAAGCTCTCCTCGAGACCTCATTGCTTCGATGCCACCGATCGTCTCCGTTTCCAATCTGAGCAAGACCTATGCGTCCGGCTTCTGTGCTCTCAACGCCATCAATCTGGAGATCCGCCGCGGCGAGATCTTCGCCCTCCTTGGCCCGAACGGCGCCGGCAAGACGACGCTGATCAGCATCATCTGCGGCATCGTCAACGCCAGCGAGGGCGCCGTGCTGGTCGACGGCCACGATATCGTGCGCGATTACCGCGCGGCTCGCGCCATGATCGGGCTCGTGCCGCAAGAGCTGACCACCGATGCCTTCGAGACGGTATGGGCCACGGTCAGCTTCAGCCGCGGCTTGTTTGGACGCAGAGCCGATCCGGGGCATATCGAGAAGGTGCTGCGCGACATGTCTCTCTGGGACAAGCGGGACAGCAAGATCTTGACGCTGAGCGGCGGCATGAAGCGCCGCGTGTTGATCGCCAAGGCGCTCTCCCATGAGCCGAACATCCTGTTCCTCGACGAGCCCACCGCCGGCGTCGACGTGGAGCTGCGACGCGACATGTGGCGGGTGGTGCGGGAGCTGCGCGACAGCGGCGTGACCATCATCCTGACGACGCATTACATCGACGAAGCCGAGGAGCTGGCGGACCGCATCGGCGTGATGAACAAAGGGGAGCTGATCCTGGTCGAGGAGAAGGCCTCGCTGATGCATCAGCTCGGCAAGAAGCAGCTCATCTTGAGGCTGCACACCCCTGTCGAGCGTATCCCGGACGGCCTTGGCGGGTTTGCGCTCGAGCTCGCGCAGGATGGCCGCGAGGTGACCTATACCTATGAGGGGACGGGCGAAGAGACCGGCATGCGCCCCCTGTTCCAGGCGCTCGACGCTGCCGGTCTCGCCTTCACCGACCTGCAGACGAAGCAGAGCTCGCTCGAAGAGATCTTTGTCGACATCGTGCGGGGGCAGGCATGAACGTTCAGGCCGTGCTCGCGATCTATCGCTTCGAGATGGCGCGGACCAGGCGCACGCTCCTGCAGAGCATCGTCTCGCCGGTGATCTCGACCTCGCTCTATTTCGTCGTGTTCGGCGCCGCGATCGGATCGCGGATGACCGATGTCGGCGATGTCAGCTACGGCGCCTTCATCGTGCCGGGCCTCGTCATGCTCTCGCTGCTGACGCAGAGCATCGCCAACGCCTCCTTCGGCATCTATTTTCCTCGCTTCGTCGGGACGATCTACGAGATCCTGTCCGCCCCGATCTCGGCCACAGAGATCGTGCTCGGGTATGTCGGCGCCGCGGCGACGAAATCGATCATCCTCGGCCTGATCATCCTCGCGACTGCCGCCCTGTTCGTGCCGCTGCGCGTCGAGCACCCGCTGTGGATGCTGCTGTTCTTGATGCTGACGGCGGCGACCTTCAGCCTGTTCGGATTCGTCATCGGCATCTGGGCCGAGGGCTTCGAGAAGCTGCAATTGATCCCGCTGCTCATCATCACGCCGCTGACCTTCCTCGGCGGCAGCTTCTACTCCATCGACATGCTGCCGCCGCTTTGGCAACGCGTCGCGCTGCTCAACCCGGTCGTCTACCTGATCAGCGGCTTCCGCTGGAGCTTCTTCGGCAAGGCGGACGTGGATATCAGCATCAGCCTCGGCATGACGCTGGCATTCCTGGTGCTGTGCCTCGTCGCCATCGTCTGGATCTTCAAGACGGGCTATCGCCTGAAGAAGTGAGGGCAGGCGAACCGGGACGGAGGAATGGCCATCTATCGGCAGCCCCCTTCCGGGAATTCCGTAATATCCCGACCGAAGGAGACAGCCAATGTCTACCGTTCCCGCTGCCGAAGTCTCGAAGAATTTCGGAGCCTACCAGGACGCCGCCATTCGCGAACCGGTCATCATCACCAAGAACGGCCGACCGCGCACCGTGTTGCTGGCCTATGAGGATTTCCTGCGCTTGTCCAAGCGCGACCGCAGGGTCGAGCTCACCGCCGAGCTGAGCGAGGCGGAGATCGCCGCAGTCGAGAACGCCGAGATGGAACCTGGCCACACGCATCTCAATGCCGAACTCCGGTCGCGTGCTGCCGACTGAGGTCAAGCTCGGTTTCATCTTCCGTTATGCCTATCTCTGGCATCTATTCCTATCTCTGGCATCGGCAGCATCTCGAAGGCCGCGAGGACGGTGACAAGGATCGGCCCTGTCTCGTGCTCGCGATCATCTCGCGGGAGGAAGATGGGTCGCCGGTGGTGCGTGTCCTGCCTATCACGCATACCTCGCCGACCGATCCGCAGCACGCCATCGAAATCCCAGCACCAGTCAAGCAGCGCCTTCGGCTCGATGACGATCGCTCCTGGATCGTCCTAACCGAAAGCAATCGTTTCGTCTGGCCAGGTCCCGACCTTCGCCCCTGCGACACCGACACTGGCTATTACGGGCCGATCCCGCCGGCGTTGTTCGCCCAGGTCAAACACCGCTTCGTGGAGCTCGCGCGTGGAAGAGCTCATGCCGGCGTCCAACGCACCGCGTGAAACTGTGATGAAACGCAGGCAGAAGCCCGGCCGGGGAGCACTCTCGGACCTACGGGCCAAGCGGATTCAATTGCGATCGCGGTTCACGAGCCGGACCATCAGGCAATCAAGTGCACTATCTGGCGCGCCATTCGCGACGGAGGAGCTCGATTTTGGCAGCGCTCTCCTCATCGACAGGGGTGTAGACGACGAGGCGAAGATCCGGCGCCTCCTCGACGAGGAAGACCGTCTGTTCGAGCTCCATCCGGCCCACGGGCGAGACCTCGAATCCCTTCATCTTGTTGGCGCGCAAGCTCACATCCTGCTCGGCCCACCAGCGATGGAATTCGTGGCTGGCAAGTTGCAGGCGGTTGATCAGCTTCAAAAAGGCAGGATCGTCCCGATGGCGCCCGAACTCGACGCGAAAGCGCGCCAGCATGGCCCGAGCGTCGATTTCCCAATTCGGAATGGCAGCGCGGTGCGGCGCGCTCGCGAAGACCAGCCACAGCATGTTGCGATCATCCTGCGCAACCGCACCCAGATCCCCGAAGACAGCTGAGAGCGCCGTGTTCCAGGCGATGACATCCATTGAAGCCGTGGCGAGATAGGCCGGTCCCGCAACCACCTCCAGCATCCGGCGCAATTCGGGCGTCGCCCAGGGCGAGCCACCCGGCACGATCGGCGGCGGGCGGTAATGCGCCAATGTGAAGAGATGGGCGCGTTCGGTGGCGTCGAGCCGAAGTGCACGGGCGACCTGTTCCAGGAAATGGGCGGAGACATCGATCGGTCTGCCCTGTTCCAGCCATGTGTACCAGGTCACCCCGACGCCTGCGATATGGGCGACTTCCTCTCGCCTCAGTCCCGGCGTGCGGCGCCGCATCGTCGTCGGCAGGCCGACTTGCGCCGGCGACAGGCGCTCCCGCCGGGTCCTCAGAAAGGCTGCGAGCTCTTGGCGCTCGGGCGTGCGCGGACGCAGGCTCATGATTAGCCTGATGCTCCTTATACCTGGATAACTTCTCTTCTGGTCCGATTATAACACCATCCCCAGATTGCGCATGCGGTCGAATTCGGATCGCCATCTTCAACGGATCAGGGGCGCAGCAACATGGCGAGGAGCAATGGGGTGCTCGCAGGCGAG
This sequence comes from Rhizobiales bacterium GAS188, assembly GCA_900104855.1. NCBI lineage: Bacteria > Pseudomonadati > Pseudomonadota > Alphaproteobacteria > Hyphomicrobiales > Rhizobiales bacterium GAS188. Next base: position 4,867,306 of record FNSS01000001.1, on the reverse strand, counting down.
GAGCCGAAGCTCGGCCCAGCGGGGCTCGTCGTCCTGTTGAGCGGCGTCTTCCTGGCGGTGATGAGCACCTTCATCGTCAACCTGGCCATTCCCAGCATCCAGCGGGATCTGTCCGCGTCGCCCTCCGAAATGTCCGCGGTCGTGGCCTATTACGGCCTCGCCTACGGAGCCATGCTCATCACGGGCGGCCGGCTGGGCGACATCTATGGGCGCCGCCGCCTGTTCGTGCTGGGGCTCGCAGGCTTCACCGTTTCGGCGCTCATCTGCGGCCTCGCCGGTTCGGTGTCGATACTGATCGGCGCCCGTATCGCGGAAGGCATCGCTGCCGCGGCCATGTTTCCGCAGATCCTCTCCGTCATCCGGGTGACTTCTGCCGACGAGCATGCCCGGGCCCGCGCCTTCGCGGCGTTCGGTGTGGCTCTCGGCCTTTCCGGGATCGCCGGCCCGCTCATCGGCGGCGCGTTGATCGCCGCCGACCTCTGGGGCACGGGCTGGCGCGCGGTCTTCCTGTTCAATGTTCCGATCGGCCTCATCGCCTGCTTCGGCGCGATGCGGCTGATCCCCGAAACCCGCGCCGGGGGCACAACGCGCCTGGATGCCGGGGGCGCGCTCCTATGCGCCGTCGGCCTCGGCTTGCTCCTCTACCCTCTGATCGTGGGCCAGGGCGCCGGATGGCCGAGCTGGGCCCTCATCTCAATGGCGGCCGCGGCCCTGACGCTCGTTCTGTTCCTTCTCGATCAGCGCCGAAAATCCGGCACCGGCAAAAGCCCGGTGATCGAGCCTCGCCTGTTCAAGATCCCCTCCTTCTCGAGCGGCGTCGCCATCGCCTTCCTGTTCCATTCGACCGTCGTCGCCTTCCTTTATGCCCTGGCGCTCTTTCTCCAGACCGGCCTCGACTACTCGCCCTGGCATGCCGCGCTGATCACAGCCCCGATTCCGGCTGCCTTCCTGCTCACCTCGCTGATCGCAGGCCGGCTTCTGCCGAGCTACGGATCCTTCCCCATGATGTGTCTCGGCGGTGCCGTGGTGGCGCTCGGCTATGGCGGCTGCGCCTGGATCGCCGTCAATCAAGATGTGGCTGGCGGCCGGGGGCTCGTCCCGGCGCTGGTCGCAACGGGAATTGGCCAAGGCCTGTTCCTCCCGCCGCTGCTGAACGCGGTGCTGGCGAGCACGTCGAAAGAATATGCCGGACAGGCCGCGGGCCTGGTCGCGACGGCCCAGCAGGTGGGTGGTGCATTCGGCGTCGCGATCACCAGCATGCTCTACGTCTCGGTCGCGGCTCCCGCTGCCTCGACACATCTCCGGGACGCCGGCGATGCCTTCGGGCTCGCCCTGACCTACGAGATCGGCGCCGCAGTGCTGGCGCTTTGCCTGCTTGTTTCGCCGGACGCTCGCCGTGCAAATCCCCGCCGAATAGTTTCCAGCCGCAGCAACGGAGCCCCAAAATGGCCACCCGCGACACCATGCATCAACGCTTTCTGGACTTCCGGCGGAGGTTGTATGACGACCATGATCTGACGGCGGTCGACGAATACCTGCATCCCGAATTCATAAGCCACAGTCCCAACATCAAGCCCGGCATCGACGCGCATCGCGAGTTCGTCCGAACCTACGGCCCGCCGGGACCGGTCGATGTGAGGCCGGCCTACAAGGCGTTCGTGCAGGCCTTCCATGCCGGCTTCCCCGACCTGAAGCCGGTCAACCAGAAGATCCTCGTCGAAGGCGATCGCTTGATTGCCATGACGCAATGGGAGGGAACGCATGCCGGCCCCTTCCGCGGCGTGCCGGCGACCGGCAAGAGCTTGCATTTCGCGACCTCGGATCTCTATCGCGTCAGCGACCACCTCCTGGTGGAACATTGGGACGTCGTCGATGCCTTGGATGCCTGGATCGCTCTCGGATTGGTCTGGCGCGCTCAGGCGTGATTTCGCCGGTGAGCGCCGTGGCGGTGGATGGATTGCGCGAATCGGGGCATGCTGGTGAAGCAATCTGCTTTGCGCATCGCTAGGCGCGGCAGCGGAAGTTTTCGGGCCCTGAGATGAGCGCCTGGAAGCGCCGCATTCGGAAGACTTGGCCACCGCATTGGAAATGAGTTTGGTCTACGGCCACCCATTGGCCTGCCCCCTTCACTCGTGCGGCACCTGTGCGGCGAGAAATGCGGCCATGACCTCGTTCAGCATGCGCCCTTCTTGCCCCACATAGCGGGGAGAAAAATGAAACGGCTCGACCCTGCGCGCCTCGGCTTCGCGGGCGATCTGCCCGGCGGCGACGGTCGTCAAATGCGCGCGCTCAGCCGCCAATGCGGCGTCGGCATGCGCAAAGGCAGCCTCGATGTAGAGGAGGTCGGCATTCCGGGCGAGCCTGACGATGGCCTCACGATTGGCCTTCGTGTCAGCAACATCGGTCACATAGGCGACCTTCTGGCCAGGCGTAACCGTGAGCGCTGGACGCAGGGCCGCCAGTGGCAGCACACGCCGATCTGATGTCCCTTGCGGTGAGCCGATCGTGATCGGATGGTCGTCCGGCCTGTTCTCGATCACCGCCCGCTTGAGCTCGCGCAGCCACGGCCCGACGGGGAGCCCCGATTCCGCGAGCCGGTTCTTCCAGACGTTGACATGGGCGGCCTCCTCGATCGCGAATCCAAGGGAAGGAGTGAAATGCTCGAGTATCGCCGTCCTGATCCGGAATGCCGGTTCGCTATGGAGGATGCCCTCGGCTGCGCGCCCGGCAGCGCCTTCCTCTCGGTCGAATCCGCTCTTCAGGCGAAAGCGCGCGGTCTTTGTCTGAAACGAGGAATCGATTTCGGTCACTATGAAGACGAGGTCGCTGAGGTAACGACCGGCAAGGTTCCAGCAATAGGCATGAAGCTTGTGGCCCACCTGGTCGATGAACCCTTGCGGACCGTAGAGGTTGAGCTTCGCGTCGCGCCCCACCAAGACCCGCAACAGCCGATCAAATCCAACGAAGTGATCGATATGGGCGTGCGAGACGCAGATATGTTCGAGGCGTTGGAGCTTGCGGGGCCACAGAGCCGTGATGTCGCCGAGGTCGAGCAGGATCGCGCGCCTCTCGAACATCGATTCGACGTAGAGTGCCGGATCGCCGGATCGCCCGTTGACCAGAGAAGGCTTCAGGACCGGTCGCATGGGTGACCTCTAGAGCCTTTTCGCCTCAGATAGAACCGGACCAGGGCGCAACATCTTCGTTCTCTGCAACTCGCCTGCCTCTATCGGCGTTTGACCCACATCAATCCAATCGGCCGGCAGAGACGCATTCTCTTGCGGCACGCACTATGGAGACAACCGATGCGGCTGAGTTCGAGTGCTTTTCCCGATGGGTCAGCGATTCCCCGCCGCTTCACCTGCGACGGCGAAGACCTGTCCCCGCCCCTCGATTGGAGTGAATCGCCGCCGGAGACGCGCAGCTTTGTCGCGATCCTCGTCGGCGTCTATGAAAGATGACCGCACGCATTTTCCTGTGCGGCGACGTCATGATTGGAAGGGGCATCGATCAAGTGATGCCCCATCCCGGCGACCCGCTTCTCCATGAGGCATACGTAAAGTCGGCATCGGCTTATGTGCGTCTCGCCGAGCAAGCAAACGGACCTATTCCACGGCAGGTATGCCCTTCATATATCTGGGGCGCGGCTCTCGGCGAACTGGATCGTGCACAGCCAGACGCTCGCATCGTCAATCTCGAAACGAGCGTAACCTGTAGCGACGATCATGCCCCGAAAGACATCAACTACCGAATGAACCCCAAGAACGCGGAGTGTCTCACGGCAGCGTCGATCGACTGCTGTGTGCTCGCAAACAATCACGTTCTCGATTGGGGGCGCGCCGGGCTCTTGGAGACCTTGGCGACACTCGAGGGTCTGCGGGTCAAGACTGCAGGCGCCGGCCGAAATCTCGACGAGGCCGGCGCGCCGGCGGTCTTGGATATCGCCGGCAAAGGTCGCGTGCTTGTCTTTTCGTTCGCGGCGGTGACGAGCGGCACTCCCCGGAGTTGGGCCGCAACCCAAGAAGACGCGGGCGTGAATCTCCTGACAGACCTCGCCGATCCGACGCTCGCACGGGTTTGCGATCAGGTCGCACATCTCAGCCGCCCGCGCGACGTGATCATTGTCTCCGTTCATTGGGGCCCCAACTGGGGATATGAAACTCCCGACGAGCAAAGGCACTTCGCTCATGCGCTGATCGATAGGGTGAATGTGTCCATCGTTCACGGCCACTCTTCGCATCACGCGAAAGCGGTCGAGGTCTACCGAAATCGGCTCGTTCTCTATGGCTGCGGCGATTTCCTGAACGACTACGAGGGCATCAAAGGCTATGAGGAATTTGGTGGCGAACTCGCCTTGATGTATTTCGTGGATATCGATCTTGTGAGCGCGGATCTTGCCGCGCTCGAAATCGTCCCCCTCCAAATTCGACGGTTCAGGCTCGCTCGCCCGTCGAGTCAAGACATCGATTGGATGCGACAGACACTGGACCGAGAAAGCCGAAGGTTCGGGACGGGAGTCACGCTCACGCCGGATCGGCGGCTTGTAGTCTCCTGACCGTGCGAGAGCGCATGGAGCAGCGGCGGACGTGCCTGGGACCTATGGCGAGAAGTCGCCGCTCGCGTCGCGCGCCGTCGAACGTGGAGATGTGTGGGTTCAGGCGAAGAGGGGCGTGACGTCCGGCGTATAGCGCGTGAGCGCATCGCGATCGAGCATGACGCCGAGGCCCGGGCGATCGGGAATAGCGAGCCAGCCCTCGGCGTCGAGAGCGAAGGGTTCCGCCAGAATGCCGTCCACATAGGGGCTGCCGCCGATGAACTCGACGAGATCGGCGTCCGGGAAGGCAGCCGCCATCTGCAGGTCGGCCGCGACGCCGAGGGCCGTGTTCCAGCCATGGCCGATATATTTGACGCCGAAATCGTAGGCCATCCAGGCGATGCGCCTTTGCTCGGAGATGCCGCCGACCTTGGTCACATCGGGCTGCACGATGTCCACCGCCCGGCGGGTCAGCCAAGGAAGGAAGGCCTGCCGCCGCGTCAGCACCTCACAACCGGCGATCGGCACCGGAGAGGCGCGCCTGAGCTCGCAATAATCTTCGATGGCGTCGGGGCGCAACGGCTCCTCGAACCAGCCGACATCGAAATCCTTCAACATCTCGGCGGTGCGCTTGGCCCATTTGAAGCCGTGCGGCCATAGCGCGTCGCTGGCGCCGGCGTCGACGAAGAGCTTGGACGTCTCGCCCGCCGCCTCGCGCGCAGCGCGGACGATCGCTTCGTCGAGCTTCACGTCCTGCCTGCGGCCGAACGGGCCCCAGCCGATCTTGAATGCGGTGAAGCCCTTGGCGCGATATTCGGCCACGAGGTCGTGCATGGGCTGCGGCTCTTCCATCAGCAGCGAGCAATAGGGTTGCACCTTGCGGCGATAACTGCCCCCCAGGAGGCGTCCGACGCTCAAACCCGTGGCCTGACCCAGAATGTCCCAGAGCGCGATGTCGATGCCGCTGATCGTATGGGTGAGCGTGCCGCCGCGACCCATCCAGAAGGTGTTCTGGTGCAGTTTCTCGCTGACAAACTCGGGGGCGAGCGCATCCTCGCCGATGACGAGCGGCTCGATCACCTTGAGGCCGGCCTGGACGAGGCGACCATCCGTGAAGACGCTGCCATAGCCGGTGAGTCCCTGGTCCGTATGCACGGCCACCAGCGCGTGAATGGAGTCCTCCGGCCGGATCTCGGCGGACCAGCCCCCCTTGGGACTTTCGCCGAAAAGGGGCGCCGCCTCTACGCGCGTGATGCGGAACGGCGGCAACCCAGCGCGACCGGCTCTGGAGGGCATTCCCTTCTCCCTGTGCGTCATTGCTTGTCGCGGGCGGCCCGGCGGGCGGCCACGATGGCTTCGTAGTCCACGGCTTGGTTCATCACCGTGATGTGCTCGTCGAGCGTGCGCCCGATCAGCGCGACGTCGCCGCCCTCGAAGACCGCGAGCAGATCGCGGTGCTCCTGGACGACGTCGAGCATGGGTTTGCCGAAGGTGGCGAGGCCGAAGATGATGGTGAACTGGCGTGCCAGCGTCTCCCACAGATCGAGCGTGACGCTGTTGCCGCCCAACCGGCACAAGGTGCGGTGGAATTCCGTGTCCGCTGTCGCCACGCCGTAGGGGTCGCCACGCGCAGCCATCGCCTCCATCTGTCGGACGGTGGCGCGTAGCGGCGCCAGATGGCTGCCGGTGTTGCGTCCAGCGCTGACCGCGCGGGCCATGGCGCTGGCCTCCAGCGCCACCCGGGCATCTATCAGGTCATCCACCCGCTGGTTGGTGACCGGGCGCAGGCGAATGCCCTTGTAAGGCTCGTTGACGACGATGCCCTGACTTTCCAGAAGCCGCAGCGCCTCGCGGACGGGCACGCGGCTGACGCCGAGCTTGCGCGCCAGATCCGCCTCCACGATCCGGTCGCCAGGTAGGACGAGGCCGGCGGCCGCGCCGGCGATGATCGCCTCGATCGCGAGATCGACCAGGGTTTTGGGCTGAAGGGGCTGCCAATCGGCTGGCGCCTTTTCCGCTTCGAGGAGCGGGGCAGGTGATTTCGGGCGTGCGGGCATTCGTGTCCTTCAGCGGCTCAGTCGGTGATTCCCGACCTGTCTTGACATTCGTATAATCGTATACAATGCTACGATTGCTAGGGCAAGGGAGGACCGTGTGGAGCCTGAAATCAAGAGCCGCATCCGCTGCGATATCGATCTTGCGGCGTCGGGACGTCAGGCCGGCTATCTGCGCGCGCCTTTGTCCCGCAACACGTCCGGGTGGGGCACGATCGAGATTCCGATCGTCTGCGTGAAGAACGGCTCGGGACCGACGATCCTGTTCACCGGCGGTGTCCATGGTGACGAGTACGAAGGACAGATCGCCGTCTCGCGCCTCGCCCGCACGCTCGATGCGGCGAAGATCGCGGGGCGGGTCATCATGATCCAGGCCCTGAATATTCCAGCCGTCATGAGCGACACGCGCCTGTCGCCGGTCGACAACCGCGACATGAACCGTTGCTTCCCGGGCAACCCGCGCGGCACCTTCTCCGAAATGCTGGCGCATTTCGTCGATGCGATGCTGCTGCCGGAGGTCGATGTGTCCGTCGATCTGCACACCTGCGGTCATTCGGGCGATTCCGCGCTGTCGACCAACATGCATTACGTGACGGATGCCGGCCTGCGCGCACGGACGATGGCCGCCGCTGCCGCCTTCGGGGCGCCATTCAATGTCGTGTTCTGGGGGGTCGACGAAGGCGCGACGCTGACATCGTCGGTCGAGCGGCGCGGCATCCTGTCCCTCGGCACGGAGCTCGGCGGATGGGGCCGGGTCAATGTCGAGGGCGTGCGCATCGCCGATCGCGCGCTGCAGAATATCCTGAAGCATTTCGGCGTCATCGAGGGGAAGCCGGATACGCGCCAGCGCGACGGCTCGCCCGGCACGCGCCACATGATGGTGCGCGATCCCGCAAGCTACAGCTTCGCGCCGGCCGGTGGCCTGTTCGAGCCGCGCCAGGTGGTCGGCGAAACCTGCCGGGCAGATGACCTGGCCGGCCTCCTCCATTTCGTCGAGGACGTCGACCGCGCCCCACTCGAGCTGCGCTACGCCCGCGACGGCATCCTGTGGATGTCGGCCGGGCCGGGCCGGGTCCAGCGTGGCGACGCCGTCGCCGTGCTCATGCAGGACTACGACGAAGCGCGGGCCGTGAGCTAACCACGTCAGGCGCTGATGGCGTCATTCGATGGGTCGTCCAGAGGAGAGGGCATCGTGATGAAACGGGGCATTCTACGACACTCGGTGATTGCGGTTGCCATGCTGGCGATGGCGCAGGTCGGCGCCTCGGCGCAGCACAAGGGGGGCGACGTCGTACTGGCCCTTGCCCAGGCCCCGCCGACGCTCGACGCGCAGATCACCTCGGCCCAGGCGGCGCGCAACGTGACGCTGCATATCTTCGAGACGCTCTATGCCCGCGACGAGAACGCAAGGCCGGTCCCGGAGCTGGCCGAAGGCGTCACCATCTCGTCCGACGGGCTGACCTATGTCTTCCCGATCCGCAAGGGCGTGAAGTTCCACAACGGCAAGGACCTCGACAGTGCCGACGTGGTCGCCTCGCTCGAGCGCTACCGCAAGATCGGCGCGTCTCCCGCTCTCGTCTCCGCGATCGATACGGTCCAGGCGACCGGTCCGCACGAGGTGACGGTCAAGCTGAAGCAGGTTCAGGCGACCTTCCTCGAAAACTTGTCCTCGCCGCGCGCGCCAATCGCCATCTATCCGGCGAGCGAAGCGGTCAAGGATGCCGGCAAGATCGAAGTGATCGGCACGGGCCCCTACAAGCTCGTCGAGTACAAGCCGGACAGCCATGTGAAGCTCGCCCGCTACGACGGCTATTCGTTCAATCCCAACGCAACCGGCCGCGACGGTTTCGCCGGAAGGAAAGAGGCTTTCATCGACACGGTGACGTTCCGCCTCATGCCGGAAGCCGGCGCTCGCACGGCCGCCCTGGAGGCGGGCGAAATCCAGTATAACGAAACGCTGGACGGGCCGACCGCCAAGCGCCTGGCCGACGACAAGCGCTTCGTGATCTACAAGGCGCTGCCCTTCGCTCTCCAGGTCATCAAGTTCAACCACGGGCAAGCGCCGGGCAACGACCTCAACTTCCGTCTCGCCGTGCAGTCCGCGCTCGACATGGAAGAAATCATGGCGATCGCCTTTCCGGACATCTACCAGCTCGATCCGAGCTGGCTCTATCCGGGGGCTGCGTTCTACACCACGGCCGGCAGCGACAAGTTCAACAAGGCCGATCTCGCGGCAGCGAAGGCCCTGCTGGCGAAATCATCCTACAAAGGCGAGAAGCTCGTCTTCATCGTCGACAATATTCGGCCCAATGTCGATACGGCCACTGTGGTGCAGCAGCGCCTCAAGGAGATCGGCGTCAATGTCGAGGTCTCGGTCGCCGACTGGCCGACCGTGTCCAAGATCGGCTTCACGCCGCAGGGCTGGACGTTCTGGGCGCATGGCTTCGGCATCGAACCCTATGAGGGACCGGCATCGGTGATGGCGCCCTGGGTGAACGGGCTTTCGCAGCAGGCCAAGGACGCCAGGATCGACGAACTCGCAACCGCCTTCGCCAGTGAGATGGACGAAGCCAAGCGCAAAGCAATCTTCGCGCAGTTCCAAAAGCACATGTACGACAATGCGGTGGCGATGAAGGCCGGCAATTTTGGAGTGTTCCAAGCCGCCAGCGCCAAGTTGAAGAACTTTACGCCCTATCGCATCCCCCGCATGTGGGGCGTCTGGCTGGAACCTTGAGCCAGGACGAGGCATGCTACGTTTCCTGATCAGGCGGTCCTTGGGCGCAGTCGTCGTGCTGCTGCTCGTATCGCTGATGACTTTCGCGCTGATATGGCTCGTTCCCGGCGATCCGGCATCGGCCTTTCTCGATGCCTCCGCCACCCCCGAACAGGTGGCCCGCCTGCGCGCCGCCCTCGGCCTCGACAAGTCCCTGCCGCTTCAGATGCTCGAATGGTACGGCCGCGTGCTCCACGGCGATCTCGGCCAGTCCGTCCTCCTCAACCGCTCGGTCGCCGCCGCGCTGATCGAGCGGCTGCCCGTGACCCTTTCTCTCGCCGCGCTGTCGCTGGCTTTCGCCGTCGTCATGGGGGTCGCGAGCGGCACTATCGCGGCGATGCATCAGAACCGCTGGCCCGATCAGGTGGTGATGACCGCCGCTCTTTTCGGCCTCTCAGTGCCCGATTTCTGGCTCGGCCTCGTCCTCGTCCTCGTCTTCGCGGTTTCCCTCGGCTGGCTGCCGACCGGCGGCTTCGTCGCCTTCGGGGATGATCCCGCCGGCTGGCTCAGGACGATCATTCTGCCGACGCTGACGCTCGGGCTCGTTCAAGTGGGCTTCATCGCGCGCATGGCACGCGCCTCCATGCTGGAAACTCTGGGCCAGGATTTTGTCCGCACCGCCGATGCCAAGGGGCTGTCGCCTTTCGACATCGTCCTCCGCCATGGGCTGCCGAACGCGCTGATCCCGATCCTGACGGTGATCGGCATCGTCGCCGGCGCGATGCTCGGCGGCGCCGTCATCATCGAGCAGGTGTTCTCCCTGCCGGGGATCGGGCGCCTGATCGTCGGCGCCATCGCGGCGCGGGATTTCCCCGTCATGCAAGGCGGGCTCCTGTTCCTCGCGCTGGTCTATCTCACGGTCAATCTCATCGTGGACATCCTCTACGCGGTCGTGGACCCGCGCGTGAGGTTGAGGTGATGGCGGCCGCTTCGGCCCTCGGCGAGGAAGTGCGCGGCGTCAGCCCGGCGCGCGAGGCGATCGGGCGGCTCCTGCACAACCGCGCCTTCGTCATCGGCGCGGTCCTGGTGCTGCTAATGGGGCTCATCGCGCTCGGTGCGGACTGGCTCTCCCCCTACGATCCGCTGCGCAGCAATGTGCGCACGCGGTTGCGGCCGCCGGATGCTCTCCATTGGTTCGGCACCGATCATTTCGGTCGCGACCTCATGGCCCGCGTCATGTTCGGCGCGCGCATCTCGCTCGCCATCGGCTTCATGGTCGTGGTGGCGACGGGCATCGCCGGCACCCTGATCGGCGCCGTCTCCGGCTTCTTCGCGCGGCTCGACCAGCCGGTCATGCGGGTGATGGATGCCCTCATGGCTTTTCCGTCCATCGTGCTCGCCATGGTGGTCAGCGCCGTGCTCGGCGCCTCCGTCACGAATGTGGTGATCGCGCTCGCCATCGCGACCACCCCCCATACGGCGCGCATCGTGCGCGCCTCCGTCCTGGTCGGCCGCGAGCTCGATTATGTGGAGGCCGCGCGAGCCCTCGGGGCGACCGATGCGCGCATCCTGTTCCGCCACGTGCTGGCGAATGCGCTCGGCCCGCTCATCGTGCGCCTCACCTATGTGTTCGCCATCGCCATCCTGGCGGAAGCGGCCTTGTCCTTCGTCGGCGCCGGGCCTCCGCCGCCGGCTCCTTCATTCGGCTCGATCATCGCCAACGGCCGCGATTTCATGCGTGAGGCGCCCTGGATCACCGTCTTTCCGGGCCTCGCGATCATCATCAGCGTGCTCGGCCTCAACCTTCTCGGCGACGGCCTGCGCGACGTCCTCGATCCCCGCATGAGGGTGTGAGCCGTGGCGTTGCTCGCTGTGGAAAATCTGACGGTGTCCCTGGTCAAGGGCCGCCTGCCCATCCTCAACGACATCTCGCTGACGCTGGAAGCCGGCGAGGTGCTCGGGATCGTCGGCGAATCCGGTTCCGGCAAGAGCATGCTCGCCATGAGCATCATGGGCTTGCTGCCGCCTGCCTTGCGCCAGGACGGCGGCGCCGTGCGCATCGACGGCGAGGATCTGGCGGCCGAGGGGCGGAGCGCCTGGCGCAAGCGTCGTGGGCGCGATCTCGCCATGATCTTCCAGGAGCCGATGACGGCGCTCAATCCGATCATGCGTGTCGGCCGGCAGGTGGAGGAAGTGCTCAGCAAACGGCGCGGCCTCGCCCACGATGCGGCACGACGCGAGACGCTGGATTTGTTCCAGCGGGTCGAGATTCCGCGCGCCCGCTCGATGCTCGGCGCCTTCCCCCATGAGATGTCGGGCGGCATGCGGCAAAGGGTCATGATCGCCATGGCGCTTGCGGCGCGCGCCCGCATCCTGATCGCCGACGAGCCCACCACCGCCCTCGACGTCACGATCCAGGCACAGATCCTCGATCTCCTGCGGGACCTGCGGCAGGCCTACAACATGGGCGTGCTGTTCATCACCCACGACCTCGGCGTGATCGCGGAGATCGCCGACCGCGTGGTCGTGCTCTATGCCGGCCGCGTGGCCGAGATCGCGCCGGTCGAGGCCGTCTTCGACACGCCTCGGCACCCCTATACAAGGGCGCTGCTGTCGGCGATCCCCAAGACGCAAGGGCCACGCGGGCGGCTCGTATCCATCGATGGCGCCGTGCCCGGCGTCGGCGCCATGCCGCCCGGCTGCCGCTTCTCTCCGCGCTGCTCGCTGAGCCTGCCCGCCTGCAATTTTGCGCCGCCGCCGGTGATGGCCATCGGGCCACACCACGGCACGGCCTGCATCGAACCCTTCGGTTACGTCATTCCGGAGCGCGACGCATGAGCGCTCTCGTCGAGGCGCGCGGCCTCACCAAGGTTTTCTCCGCTCGTGGCGGGCTGCTTGCCGCAAGAGCTCAGGCGACGCGCGCCGTCGACGGCGTCGACCTCACCATCGCGCGCGGGGAGACGCTCGGGCTCGTCGGGGAATCCGGCTGCGGCAAGTCGACCACCGGGCGCCTGCTGCTCCGGCTGATCGAGCCGACCGGCGGCGAGATCCGTTTCGAGGGCATCGATATCGCGACCCTGCGTCCGGCCGAGATGCGCGGCATGCGGCGGCGCATGCAGATCGTCTTCCAGGATCCTTTCGGCGCGTTGAACCCTCGCCTGACGGTCGCTGAAACCATCATGGAGGCCTTTGCCATCCATCATGTCGGCTCGCGTGCCGAGCGCTGGACGCGCGCCGCCGAGACCTTGGACCTCGTGCACCTGCCCCGTTCGGCCATGCGCCGCTATCCCCACGAGTTCTCGGGCGGCCAGCGACAGCGCATCGGCATCGCCCCGGCACTCGCCCTGCGGCCATCCTTCATCGTCTGCGACGAAGCTGTTTCGGCGCTCGACGTTTCCGTGCAGGCGCAGATCATCAATCTTCTGCAGGACCTGCAGCGGGAGCTCGACCTCACCTATCTGTTCATCTCGCATAATCTGGCCGTGGTCCGGCATATCTCGGAACGGATCGCGGTCATGTATCTCGGCCGCATCGTGGAGACCGGCGAGGCGGACAGCCTGTTCGCGAACCCCATCCACCCGTATAGCCGCGCCCTCCTGGCAGCCATCCCGGCCTCTCACCCCCATGCCCGGCATCCGCACAAGAGCTTCACCGCTGATCCGGGGGAGCGAGACCAGACGGCGGGCGGCTGCCGTTTCGCGCCCCGCTGCCCATTCGTCGAGGACCGCTGCCGGAGCATCGATCCCGCCCTCGCCACCATGGCGGACGGCCGCGCCGTCGCCTGTCTGCGGGCTGCCGATGGCAGCTTGCCATCACCAGGAGTCTGACGATGCGCATCCTGATCGCCGAATGCATGCAGGAGATTTCATCCTTCAATCCGCGCCCTTCCGGCTACGAGAATTTCCATATCGAGCACGGCGCGGAGCTCCTCGGGCAGCGCGGCAAGAATCTGTCGATCGGCGGCGCCTTGCGTGTTCGAAAGCCGGGGCGACATCGAGGTCGTCCCGACCATCTCGGCGCGATCCGGGAGCGCCGGGCCGTTGTCGGCGGAAGGCTGGGCAAGGCTATCCACGGAAATTCTGGATCATGTCGAAGCCAGGCTCGAAGGGATCGACGGCATCTATTTCTCGCTCCATGGCGCCATGGGAGCGCGCGGAGAGCTCGATCCGGAGGGCTATCTCCTCCAGGAGGTGCGCCGGCGCGTCGGGCCGGATGTGCCGATCGTCGTCTCGCTCGACCTCCACGGCATCCTGACGGAACGCATGCTCGAGCAGATCGACGGCTTCGCCATCTACTGGACCTATCCGCATGTCGATTTCGCCGATACGGGCCGACGCGCGGCGGAGCTCCTGTTGCGTCTCATGGAAGGGCGGATGCGTCCGGTCGCTGCCCGCGTCGTCATCCCGGCGCTGGTACGCTGCGACGAGCTCATCACCAAGTCCGGCTGCTACGGTGATCTCCTGCGCGAATGCCGGCGCCTCGAGGCGGAAGGTAGCGCGCTCGCCGCCGGCATCATGATCGGCAATCCCTTCACCGACGTGCCGGAGCTTTGCTCGCAGGTGCCGGTGATGACGGACGGCGACGCGGCCAGCGCGGAACGGGAGGCGGTGCGCCTCGCGAAAGAATTCTGGCCGCAGCGCTTCCGCATGCAGGGCAAGCTCATCGGGCTCGACAGGGCCATCTCCCAAGCCAAGAGCATCTCAGGCCCGGTGATCTTCACCGACGCGGCCGACGCCACTTCCTCAGGAGCATCGGGCGACAGCAACGCCATCATCGCGGCCCTGCGCCAGGCCGGATATGGGCGCCGCGTCTTGGCCCCGATCGTCGACGCGCCCGCCGCGGCCGCGGCCGCGGCCCACGCCGCCGGCGTCGGCCGGACGATCGAGGTGACGCTCGGCGGCAGCGTCGACCCGGCCCGCTTCCCGCCCCTGCGCGTCTCGGCGCGCGTCAAATCCCTATCGGACGGGGAAGCGCTCCTTGAAACCATGAAGGCGCCCCTGTCGGCCGGCCCGACGGCGGTGCTCATGGTGGACGACATGACAGTGCTGGTGATGAGCCGGCCCGTCAGCCTGTTTGATCGCGCCATGTATTACGCCAACGGTCTCGATCCGAAGGACTTCGATCTCATCGTCGTGAAGTCGCCGCACACCGAACACCACATGTTCGATGCCTGGACGGAGAAGAACTTCAACATCGACGTGCCCGGGGCGACCTCGGCCGATCTGAAGAGCCTCGGCCACACCATCTGCGCCCGGCCGATCTATCCGCTCGACGACGGTGTCACCTTCACGCCGAAGGCCATGCTCTACCACTTGTAAGGATAGCGCCGTGACGAGGATCGAAGCGGTCGATTTCTTCTATTTGTCGATGCCGGTGATCACCGACGACGCGGATGGCAGCCAGGACGCCCTGCTGGTGCGTGTCGTGGCCGGCGGCCATGTCGGCTGGGGGGAATGCGAGGCCGCGCCGCTGCCCTCGATCGCCGCCTTCATTTGCCCCATGTCGCACGGCGTCTGCCGCCCCGTGGCGGATTCGGTGCTGGGCAGACCCATCGACTCGCCAGCCGATATCGCGCGCATCGCAGCGGACGTGGCCTATCGTTCCATGGATCTTCTGCAGGCTCCGCATACCTTCTCGGGCGTCGAGATGGCCTTGTGGGATCTCCTCGGCAAGGCATGCGGCCGGCCGGTCTGGTCCTTGCTCGGCTATGACCGCAGCTACCGCAAGACGCCCTATGCGTCCGTCCTCTTCGGCGACACGCCGCAGGAGACGCTGGAGCGGGCCCGCGCGGCGCGTCGGATGAATTTCCGCGCCGGCAAATTCGGTTGGGGGCCGATCGGTCGGGGCAGTGCCGCGGAGGATGCGGACCATTTCATGGCGGCACGCGAGGGTCTCGGCCGGGACGGCATCCTTCTCGTCGATACAGGCCAGATCTTCATCGACGATGTCGATCGCGCGGCCGCCCGCCTGCCGGCGCTCGAAGCGGCACGGGCGCTCTGGCTCGAGGAGCCCTTCCACGCCAGCGCGCTCGAAGCTTATAGGGCGCTCGCGGCCCGTGGCTCCAGCGTCGGCCTCGCGGCTGGCGAGGGAGCGCATAATGTCCATATGGCCAAACACCTCATCGACCTCGGCCGCGTCAGCTACATCCAGATCGATTGCGGGCGCATCGGCGGCATCGGGCCCGCCAAGGAGGTCGTCGACCATGCCCTCGCCAAGGGCATCACCTTCGTCAACCACACCTTCACGTCGCATCTGGCGCTCTCGGCCTCGCTTCAGCCTTATGCCGGCCTGGCCGATCACGTGATTTGCGAGTATCCGGCCATGCCGAAAGCTCTGGCTCTCGAATTCACGGCCGATCACCTGGAGCGTGATGCGGCAGGCGGGATCGCAGCACCGGACAGGCCCGGGCTCGGCATCGGCATCGCACCCGAAGGCGTGCGGAAATACCTGCAGGACGTGGAGATCACCGTGAACGGGCGGACGCTTTACCGGACGCCGACGCTCTGAGACATCCACGGCGACCTCGGAGCCGTCCGGCGTGATGTCGATGACCGCCAGATTCGTGTAGATCCGCTTCACCCCGCCGGGCGCCGTCAGAGGATAGGAACAGCTGAGCGCGTTGCGCGATGAGGGGGCTCGTCCCTCACGGACGAGCCCCAACTGGAACCGCTTCACTGCGCCAATTTATTGCCGACAGAAACTCAAGATGAGGTTGCCGGCGCCGGAGAAGGATGCGCGAACACCTTCATGAGGAGTGCGATCACGGCGAGCGTCGCCACGTAGCAAAGGCCCTGGATCGCCGATGGGTGATCATTGTAGCCGATCAATGTGTGCAGCACCTTCCCGAATAGGCTCGTATCGGACAAGATATTGGACGAATCCCAGAGCTGCTCGGGCAGGGCGGTTACGATATCGGCCTGTTGCAGGAAGCCGACCGCTTGCGAGGCAAGCCCGGCCGCGAGCAGCGCGATGAGCAGGCTGGTCACCTTGAAGATATAGCGGCTCGGTATCTGGAGGAGGCCGCCATAGGTCAGCGCGCTCACCGCTCCGCCAAGGACAAGCCCGATCAGACCGCCGATCAAGAGGCCCGTTCCGGAGCTGGGCTCCGAGGCGACGAAGATGCCATAGAGGAACAACGCCACCTCCGCGCCCTCGCGCAAGACGGCGACCGCGACGACGACGGCGAGCCCGGCCAGCGTCGAGGCACCGGTGTGGACCGCCTCACCTGCCTTGCGCATTTGAGCTGCGAGTTCGCGGCCATGGCGGGCCATCCAGACATTGTGCCAGCCGAGCATGACGACGGCGATGCCGAGAATGCTCGCATTGAACACCTCCTGCCCCACGCCTTGGAAGGCCCCGGAAATGGTGTTGATGAAGGCACCCACCAGGCAGGCGCCAAGCACGCCGGCCGCGACCCCCGCGCCGATATATCGGCCATGTCCGGCAACGCCGCGTGTGACGGCCGCCGCGATGCCGACAATGATGCCGGCCTCGATGACTTCCCGGAAGACGATGATCAATGCGCCGAGCATGCGAGCCTCTCTATTCGACGATGAGAACGCCTTCGGTCGTGTCCTGGTGATAGTCGTCGAAGAAACGGTAGCGTCCGGCCGCGAGGGCACGGACCTGGATCGTGGCCGTAGCGCCGCCGGCAACAATCTTTTCGACGCGCAGCGTCTTGCTCTCGAACTCGGCCGGCGTCGTGTCCTGATTGTTGAGCTCGATGGTGACCGGCTTGTTGGCGGGCACATGCGTCTCGGCCGGCTGGAACTTGTGGTTCTTGAGCGTCAGCTTCACCACCGTTGCGTCTTCGGCGGATGCCAAAGGGGCCATGGCGAAAGCGCTCAGCGCCAGGATGGCGACGCCGATCAGTTTCTTATGCGCTACGAGATATTGCATTTCCATCTCCCAAGTTGCGGGCACATTTTGTGGGCATCAGAACTCGAATTCGAGCTTGGCGTTGGCGTGGTGACGCTGGAAATTGGTCAGGTCCAGCGAGTGGCTTTCCCCTGCGGCGCGTCCGGAAACCTGTGTCGAATAGGCAAGTGAAAGCATGGTCTTGCTGGTGAACTGGACATTCATGGTCGGGCCCACATAAAGCGCGTGGCCCGCGAAGGTCCTGAAGGCAAGACCGTCATAGGCCCGGTAATATTCCACCTCACCGCCCAGCGTCACCTTGGGCGCCACGCGATAGGCGAGCGCCGCCGTTGCGCCGGCCGTCGAGCTGCGATTCCAAGCGATCGCGCCGGCTTCCTTGCCAACTTCCGGCTGGTAAATCAGATTGACGGCCGCATACATCCGGTTGGCAACCAGCTCGGTATCGGCGGCGAGCCTGAAAGTCGTGCCGTAACCTCTCGTCCGAACGCCGCTCGTGCCGTCGACCCGTGCCCATTCCGGTTGCGCCGATATCGTCAAGCCGATCGGCGAGCCAGGACCACGCCCGATCAGGAGATATCGCAGATCGGTGGACAGCCCGCTGAATTGCGTCCGATTGAGGTTGTCGAGACCGTCCACGCCTTTGATCGAATGCGAAGTGGTGTGCAGGCTCAGCTCATAGGCGAAAAACTGGGAAGGCACGCCCTCGAACTCGAACTCCTGCTCGATCATTCTGTAGGTGCCATGCCGCTTTTGAAACGAAGCGGTCGTCTCGAATTCGATCGCCTTTTCGCCCTCCAAGCCGATATCGGCGCCCTTCGTGAAGCCGAAGAGATATTTGCTCCCGAGCTCAGGATAGGGATCGGGAGCGGCGAGCTGGGCCCGCGCCGTCGTGAAGCTGGCGATGATGGCGACGCCGATGGTGGCGGTTCGGGCCGCCAGTCTGCGCAGTCGCTGGGTCAAGTCGGACATAGGCGTCTTTCAGTCGATTAGGTGCTTAACCCAATGCCGGGCAGCAGGTCAGTATTGTATTATTTTTGTATGTCAATCAGTATGATTTGGAACTATTTTAATGTGCTTCAATTTCCGAACAGCTTCGAATTATTCTAAATTGAAGTTCGCCGAGATGATACTGAATTTGCGTCGTGTTCTCTTCTCTTTGGAATACGACTAAAGAGGCGGCATCGCCGGCCGTGTCCGCTCGAATTAAGCGTCGCCCATTCTCCGACAGGCCTTGGCCGAACAACCGGCGAGCAGCATGGCGGCGAGCGCGGCGGCGAGGCCGCACAACGCGAGGCAGATGACGGTGAGGCGGCGCCTATCGGCAATTGCGGCTAGGCTGAACCTGCCGCCGAGTGGAGCGCCGGGACCGAGCGATCAGCACCGAGCCTCAGCGAGGCTGCGCCTGGGCGTCCCAGGCTCCGGCAAGCGGATCGGGGATGCCGGCGATCAAGCGATGCTTCTCGATCTTGTTCGATACCGTTCTCGGGAAATCATCGGCATAGGCGTAGTAGCGCGGCACCTTGAAAGCCGCGAGCCGTTCCCGGCAATGCGCCCGGACCTTCTCGAACGGCAAGGCATCGGGCGCAATTCCCGGCTTGAGCTGAATGTAGATCTTCACCTCCTCGCCGCGCTCCTGATCGGGCACAGGCACAGCTGCGCAATCCTCGACCTCGTCGAGCTCACGGACCACCGCCTCGACCTCACGCGCCGCGATATTCTCCGAGGAGCGCCTGATCATGTCCTTGATGCGCCCGACCAGCCAGAGACACCCGCATTCGTCGGCTTGGAAGATATCACCGGTGCGGAACCAGCCACCTTCGCGCAGGCTATCGGCATTGGCCTGCGGCTTGTTCCAATAGCCCTTGAAGATCGAACGTCCGCGCACCCAGAGTTCGCCGCGCCCGCCCGGCGCCACGACCTCGCCCTGTCCGTCGCGGATCGTGGTCTCGCGGAACGGGCCGTCGATGCCGACCGAGGCCGAGTCATGCATGATCTCGAAGGCGGCCGGCATATAGGCGCCGAGGCCGATTTCCGTCATGCCGTAGCCCTCGCGCGCCAGGACCCCGAAGCGCGACTCGAAGGCGCGAGCGGTATCGCCGTCCCAACCGAAGGTCGCGACCTGCTTCAGCGCCGTCTCGCCGTCATCCGACGCCGACGGCTGGCGGGTCATGAGGATCGGGAACTGGCACCATTCGATGCGATGCGCCTTGATCCAGCCGATAAAGCGCGAGGCCGACAGCCGCGGCGCCAGGAAGAGCGTTCCGCGATTGAGGAAGGCTTTCAGCAGATGCCATTGCGGGTCCATGTAGAAGAAGGGCTGCGCGCTCAGGATGCGCTTCGGCCTGTCGTGATCCCAGGCCGCGGCCGATTGGGCGAGCAGCATCCAATAGTCATGGCTGAGCATGCATCCCTTGGGGAAGCCTGTCGTGCCCGAAGTGTATTGGATGTTGGCGAGGTCGTCGGGCGTGATACTGACGTCGAGGCAGGAGGCGGCACTCGCCGCGGCGACGCAATCAGCGAAAGATCGCATGCCGGCCGGCACGTCAGGCCCGATGACCAGCACGCGGTCGTCGCGCAACAGCGCCGGCCGCTCCGCCATGGCGTGAAAAGCTCGGCAGGAATTCCTGGTCGATCACCAGCGCACAGGCGCCCGAATCGTTCGTCACATAATGAATTTCGCGCGCTGTGTAGCGGGCGTTCACCGGCACATGGATCGCGCCGATCTTAGCGAGAGCGAGCCAGAGCAACGGGTAATCGATCCGGTTCGGCAGCATGACGGCGACCCGGTCTCCCTTGCCGATGCCGAGAGCCTTCAAGGCATTGCCGATCCGATTGGAGCGGCGCTCGACCTCGGCATAGCTCGCACGCTCGCCGCGATCGAATACCTCGATCGCTGCCGCATCCCCCATCTCGGCGCAGCGCTCGCTGACGAAGCGGCCGATCGTGGTGGTCAGGAAGCGCGACGCCAGGGCGCGCATGCGCGCCTTCTCGGCCACAACCATCGCCAGTCCGATCATGGTCACGCCCCGACTGCGCTACGGTCGCCGAAGCTCGAGCGCGGAACACCCTCCCCGGCGAGGACCGTGCGCTGGAAACGGAACAAGGTGCCGGTGTAATCGGCGGCCTGCTCGCGCGTCATCTCCATGGCGCGCGCATAGGTCTCCATCTCGACGCGAACCGCGATGGGCGGATGCTGGGCAATGCGTCCAGCCATGGCCATTGCCTCGCTGAGCAACCTCTCGGGAGGGACGACGCGGTTGATGAGATGAGCTGAAAGCGCTCTTGCGGCATCGATGCGTTCGCCGAGAAGCAGGAGCTCCATCGCTACGGTATGCGGCACCTGGGCGCCAAGCCGAGTGAGGCCGCCCGCGCCCCCCATGCCATAGGCGATCTCGGGAAACCCGAATTCGGCTCGCGGCGTCGCCAGGCGGATATCGGTCAGGAGCAGCAGATAGACGAGGCCCTGGCCAAGGCAGTAGCGGTCGACCGCGCCGACAATCGGCTTGTAGCGCTTGAGCCGCATCACATCCTGTTCCCAGCCCGGGCGCGTCAATCCCTTCTCGGCCTCATGGGCGTGTGGAAAGAGATGAGCCTCGAAGGCCTCACGGGAGGTCAGCTCCGGCAAAGGCATCTTGATGTCGTCGCCGGCACAAAAGCTCTTGCCTTCGCTGCCGCTGAGGACGCCGACGCGCAGGGCCGGATCGGCGATGAATTCGCCGAGCGCTTCGAACAGCTCCTTATGCATGGCGGGCGTGAGGACATTGACCTTGCCGTTGTCGATCCTGAAGGTCGCGACGGCTCCGTCCCGGGTGAAATCAATTCCCATGGCATCAGGCTTCCGAAGTTGAAGGGCGAAGGCGGTTGGCGATGAGCACGACCGCGCTCATGGCGATGAGGACGAGCGTCGATACGGCCGCGAGCAAGGGCGAGAAGCTCAATGTCGCCTCGTCCCACATGAGCTTCGGCAAAGTCGCGGTGACGCCTCCCGAAGCGAAAAGGGCGATGTTCAACTCGTCAAAGGAGACCACGAAGGCGAACAGCGCCGAGGAGACGAGGCCGGTGGCGATGAGCGGCAAGGTCACGCGGCGAGCCGTCGCGAAGGGAGATGCGCCGAGCGAGGCAGCCGCAAGGTCGAGCCCGCGATCATAGGTCTTGAGCACCGCCACGATGGCGATGACGACAAATGGCAGGGCGATGACGGCATGGCCGATGACGAGACCGGCGATCGTCCCGACGAGGCCGAGCCGCGCATAAACGTAGAACAAGCCGACCGCGATCACGATGCGGGGCACGATCAGCGGCGAGACGAGGAGCGCGAACAAGGTTCGCGCGCCTGTCGCCGTCATCCGCGCGAGCGCCAAGGCCGCCGGCACTGCGACCGCGAGACAGAGAAGCGCGGTGAGGAAGGCGACCAGGAACGATCTTGCCGCGGCCGCCAGCCACAGAGGCGAGGTCAGGATTTCGGCATACCAGTGCAGCGTCAAGCCCCCTGGCGGCCAGCTGATGAAGGGTTGCGCCGATAGCGACACCGGGACGAGCAGCAACAGCGGCAGGAACAGGAACACGATGACGACGACGGCGAGTGTTCGCGTGCCACACCCGGCGCGGTTGGCGATGTCTCGTCGTCGCAGCTTCTCCACGATCGCACTCACCATGTCGCCGGCCCGGAACAGCAGGGCCGTCGTCAGCTTGCCGAGCCGCCCATGCGCCCCACCTGCGCGATCGCGGGTCTCCCCGGCGAGGCTCGACAAGCCGACAAAGCGGTCGAAGGCGTAGAACACGAGAAGCGCGACGGCGAGCAGCAACACGCACAAGGTGGCGGCGAAGGGCCAGTTCGACACTTCCTGCACCTGCTGGATGACCGCCTGCGCGATCATGGTCTCGGCCGGCGAGCCGAGAAGGGCGGGTGCCATGAAGAAGCCGAGCGCCGTGACGAAGACGAGCAGGATGGCTGCAGTCACGCCCGGCATCGCCAAGGGCAGGTAGATACGAAAGAAAGCCTGCACCGGCCGAGCCCCGAGCGTGCCCGCGGCGCGCACCAGCATCGGATTGACGCTGTCCATGACGCCGAGCATCGTCAATATCGCAAAGGGGACGAGCACATTGGTCATGGCCGTCACCACCGCCCCATAGCTGAACAGCAGGTTGCGCGGCCCGTCGGCGAGCCCCGTCGCCATCAGGGCCGAATTGATCGGGCCCTGGCGGCCGAGGATCACGATCCAGGCGAAGGTGCGCACCAGGAGGCTCGACCAGAACGGCAGGAGCACGAGGAGCATCCAATTGGCGCGTGCGCGTCTGTCGGCGGTCGAAATGAGATAGGCGACCGGAAATCCGCAAAATACCGAGAGGAGCGTGGTCGCCGCGGCGATCTTGACGCTGCCCCAGACGAGGGTGAGGTAGGTCGTGCTCGCGAACAGGCGCTCGAACTCGCCCAGCGCCGGCGCCCCGCTCTGGGTGACGAAGGAACGGCTGAGGAAACCCGCCGCGGGCCCGACAAAGAAGACCGCCAGGAAGGCGAGGGCCGGCGCGCACAAGGCGAGACCGGAAACGCGCGATCTCATCGCCACTACCCTTCCGGCTCAGGGTTCGGCAGCGGCACGACATCTTCCGGGGCGACGCGGATGACGAGACTCTCTCCTGGCTTCGGCAAGCCGGGCGTGCCTCCGAGCCCCACGACCTTGAGCTGCAAGCCGCCGGCGAGCTTGACCAGCACGCTCACCGTGCCGCCGAGATCGGTGACTGAAGCTGCTTCGCCGCAAAGCTCGTTCTGGCCCGCACTGCCAGGCGCGAACTGAAGCCGCTCCGGCCGCAGCAGGACCGTCACTCTGCCGGATGTGCTCAACCTGTCGCTGTGAGAGGTCGCGAGAAAATGTCCGGAGGGCAGGCGCAAACCGCGCTGTCCGTCAGGACCCGCGGCGATCTCGGCTGGGATCAGATTCGACTCGCCGATGAAATCGGCCGCGAAGGGGGAATTCGGAAACCTGTAGAGCGTCGGCGGCGAATCGATCTGGACGATCCGGGCGCGATCCATGAGGCAGATGCGGTCCGACAGGAGCATCGCCTCGTCCTGATCATGGGTGACGTAGATGACCGTCGCGCCGAGCTCCTTGTGGAGCTTGCGTATTTCGAGCTTCAGCTCGTCCCTGAGCTTCTTGTCGAGGGCGCCCAGCGGCTCGTCCATCAGCACCAGGGCCGGCTCGAAAACGATGGCGCGGGCGAAGGCGACGCGCTGCTGCTGGCCCCCCGACAATTCGCGCGGCAGCCGCTCGGCGAGATGCGGCAGGCGCACCAGTCGCAGCGTGTCGCGCACCGCGGTCCTGATCTCTTCCTCCGGCCGGCGGCGCATCCGCAGCGGGAAAGCCACATTCTCGAAAACGGTCAGATGCGGGAAGAGCGCATAGTTCTGGAAGATCACGCCGATGTCGCGCCGATAGGCTGGCAGATCGGTGATATCGGCGCCGTCGAGCCGAATGTGCCCTTCGCTCGGCTCGATCAACCCGGCGATCATCATCAGGAGCGTCGTCTTTCCCGATCCGGACGGCCCGAGCAGGGTCAAGAACTCGCCGCGCCTCACCTCGAGCGAGGTCGGCTCGAGAGCATGAGCGGAGCCATAGCGCTTCGCGAGGCCGACGACCTCGAGCTTGACGCTGTCGCTCATGAGCAAGCGCGGCAGGGCGTCGGCATCTCGGCCGGGCGCGACGACAAGGGGAGCATGGGCATCGAGGACGGAGACTCGCATCGCATGATCAGCCCAGCAACCACTTGTTGAAGCGATCATTCGCCATGTCCTTGACGCGCGCCCAATAGCCAACATCGATGAGGATCGCCGTCTTGGCATTGTCGGGATGGGTGGGCAGGGTCACAGCGATCGCGGAATCGACATGGGCGATGGCCGCCGCGCCGAGGCTCGGTCCATAGCCGGTCTTGCTCGCGAATACCGCCTGCCGTCGCGGATCGAGCGCGAAGGCGATGAACTTGCGGCAGAGATCGGCGTTGGGCGAGCCCTTGGGGATGACCCAGCCTTCGGTTTGCCAGAACTGCTGCTCCCGCATGATGGCGACGGGCGCCCCGGCATTGATCGCGACCTGGGCGCGGCCATTCCAGGTGGGGCAGAAATCGACTTCGCCCGATTGCAGCAGCTGCGAGCTCTGCGCGCCCGAGCCCCACCAGACGGCGACATCCTTCCTGATCCGGTCGAGGCTCTTGAAGGCGCGATCAAAATCGATCGGATAGAGGGCCTTCGGATCGACACCGTCGGCGAGCAGCGCCTGCGTCAAGGTGTCGGACGGAAACTTGCCGAGCGCCCGCCGCCCGGGAAATTCCGTGACGTTCCACAGATCGGCCCAGGAAGTCGGTGGCCGTTTCACGACGGTCTTGCGATAGCCGAGCACGGTGCCGACGACATCATTGGCGGCGTAATAGGAAGTCTTGAAGATATCGGGCAGCGCCTGGAAGCCGGTAGCACCTTCGAGCCGCAGGGGCTCGAGGTATCCCCCGCCATCGCTCGCCAACTGATCGGCGATCTGCTTCGAGACGATCGACATGTCCCAGGTGTAGGTCTTGGTCTCGACCATCTGCTTCATGAAGCCCAAGGGCTCGTTCTGCCCCGTGACCGGGACGACCTCGATCCCCGTCGCCTCCGTGAAGGGTTTGCCATAGGCCTCGGCGAAGGAGGAGCCGATGCCGAGATCGCGGATTACCAGCCTCTTGGATTCCGCCGCGGCGCTGCCGATCGAAGGCGGCGCCGCAAGAGCCGCGGCTCCAGCGCCAAGCCCACCCAGCAAGGAGCGGCGGGACAGGCGATCCGAATACCTCATAGGCTCCTCCACAAACATGACACCATTGTCAGTTTTCATAAGCTGACACGGGCGCCAGTTTTTTGCAAGATGGCTTTCTGAGGGGCACCGCAGAGGGGCTGGGCGCGAGCGGTGCGTTGGAAAGAGGAGCGTTTGATCTTGGAGAAACCTGTTGCGAAAGGCACGCCGGCGCCGCTTGGCGAAGACGCCGTGATTCCCGGTACCGATATCCCCCGAGCGCCCTCTTTCATCGAAGTGCTGGAACGGGAAGCGGCCGAAGACGGCTTGCGCAAGGGTGAGCGCACGCGCCGGCAGATTCGCGCGGCGACGGCGCGCAGCCTGTCGGAGACACGCTACGCAGCGCTGTCGATGGAGCAAATCGCGTTGCAGGCGGGCGTTTCACGCGCCGCGCTCTATCAATACGTGCCCTCGAAGGAGGAATCGGTGCGCGATGTGTTGACCGATTTCCACCGTCGGACGATCACCATGCCGGCAGCAGCAACCAGTGGCAAGGACGTCTTCGACACGATCGCCCGCACCAATCGCTACTACATCGATTACTTCGCCAAGAACGCGATCTTCATGGAGCGCGTCCGCGAATTGCGAGACGAGATTCCCGAGCTCATCCGGGAGCGCCAGCGGGTCAACACGGCCTGGGCGCGGCGTGTCGCCGACCATGTGCGCCGCCATGGACGCCGCCGCCTCGCGCCTGCCGCATTGACGCTGCGCATCCTTGCCCTGGAATGCATGATCGACGATGTGTTGCGCGAAACCTATGTCATCCACAACCCGGCCTTCGCCAAGTTCACGGGCGACGAGGACGGATTGGCGCGGGAATTGGCGGCGATCTGGTTCAACGGGCTCTATGCGGCGGCAGGCCGGTAGAGGCGGGCGCCGTCTGCAGCCGCGCAGAGAGGCTCAGCTCGTCACGCGCTCGCTGCGTCCATAGACCAGCAGCATGAAGATGATGACGGCCCCATAGATCACCTGGCGCCCGGCCTCCGGCATGTCCATGATCGACAAGACGCTGTTCAGGAGCACGATCAGCACGACGCCGACCAGCGTCCCGAGATAGCGGCCGCGACCACCCAGGATATTCGTGCCGCCGATCACGACGGCCGCGATCGCCGGCAAGAGATAAGCGTCGCCCATCCCCTGATAGGCCTTGGTCGAATAACCGGCGAGCAGCACGCCGGCGAGAGCGGCCGCGAGGCCGCACAACACAAAGCAGATGACGGTGACGCGGCGCGTATCGACACCGGCGAGATAGGCCGCGGCTTCCTTGTTGCCGATCGCGTAGATGTAGCGGCCGAGCGGCGTCCTCTGCAGCAGGACGACCACGAGCAGCGATACCGCGGCCCAGACGAAGAGGGCGTTGGGGATGCCGAGCGTGCGATCCGCCGCCAGGAAACGCATCAGCTCGGTGGCGGTGGTCTGGGGCGCGTAGCCGCCGGTATGCGCCACCATCAGGCCGCGCATCACCGCATTGACGCCGAGCGTGAAGATCATCGAGGGCACGCGCAGATAGGCGACCCCGATGCCGTTGACGAGGCCGACCGCAAGACCGATGCCAAGGCCGACCGGGATGGCGAAGGGCCCGTCGATCGCGGTCGCCATCATGGCGGCGGCCGCCAATGTCCAGGGGACCGACAGGTCGATCTGCGAAATGAGGATGACGATCATCATCCCGGCCGCCACGATGCCGAGGAAGGAACCGATCTGCAATTGCTGCAGCAGATAGGTCGGCGACAGCAGCGGCGCGCTGCCGAAATGCGCCCAGGTATAGGCGGTGCCGGCGATCAGGATGACGAGGATGAACAGAGCCGCGATGATGATCGGACGATCGTCGCGCGACGAGGCAAGGTTCGCCGAGATCGCCGTCATCGGAACAGCTCCAGCGTGTTCTTGACGCGCAGCATGCCCAGCGCGCCGATGCTGACCGCCGCCAGGAGGATGAGGCCCTCGAATAAAGGCTGCAGCAGCGGCGCGATGTCGAAGATGCGGAAGAAGAACGAAATGACCCGCAAGATCATGGCACCGAAGATCGAGCCGATGGCGCTGCCCGTGCCCCCGAGCAGCGAGGTGCCGCCGATGACAACGGAGGCGATCGAGTTGAGCGTATAGGCGCCGGCCTGTGGAATATCGGCGTTGCCGGAGGAGGTCTGGATGGCGAGGAACAATCCCCCGCAACCGGCGAAGAAGCCCCCGAGCGTGAAGGCGGCGATCTTGGCGCGCTCGATCGGCAGCCCCGACATATAGGCGGCGCCCTCGGCCGAGCCGACCGCATAGATGGCGCGGCCGGTGACCGAGCGCCGGAAAGGCACCCAGACGACGAGCGCGATCAGCGCCAGGAGCACGAAGGGCACCGGAATTGGGGCGTAGGGGGCGAACCAGCTCGCCGCGCCATCATCGAAGATATGCAGCGTCGAGGCGAAATCGCCGAGCGAGTTGGTCATCGCCCAGTTCAGATCCTCGTCGATCTTGCCGCCCGGCGTCGGCCGCAGGAACAGCGCGATGCCGATATAGATGGCGCCGGTCGCCAGCGTCGCGATGATCGGCTGGATGCGCCCATAAACGACGACGCAACCATTCACGAAGCCGGCGAGCGCGCCGATCGCCAGGCACACGACGATGCCGAGGATGATCCCGCTCACGCCGCCCGGAAAGATGCCGAACCCGAGATGCAGGCCCAGGAGGTCGAGCCTAAGCGGAATACCGTCGGGCGAGCCGCCAAGGAGGTAGCTCGCGAAGCAGCCGACCATGGTCATCACGGCGCCGACCGAGAGATCGAGCCCCGACATGAGCACCGGCACGGTCTGCGCCATCGCCACCATGGCGAGCGCGAAGACTTCGTCGCCGTTCTGGACCAGCACGGCCGAGGAAAAGCCCTTGGGATGCGCCAGATGATAAAGCAGGTAGAAGACGCAGAACAGGCCGATAGCCGTGAGGAAGCCGATATTCTGGCGCAGCTTGATCGCGAGATCGCTAAGCATGGGCGGGCTCGCCTGCAGCGGGGATCGGCGAAGCGGCATCGATGTTGAGGGCGCTCGCGATGATATTGGTCTCGGTCAGCTCCGCGCCTTCGAGCTCGCGCACGATGCGGCCGTCATACATGATCGCCACGCGGTCGCAGCAGCCGATCAGCTCATCATAATCGGTCGAGTAGAACAGGATGGCGGCGCCCTGGTCGGCGAGCTCGCGCATCAGGCGATAAAGCTCCTGCTTGGTGCCGACATCGATGCCGCGCGTCGGATCGTTGAGCAGGATGATGCGCGGCTCGGTCATCAGCCATTTGGCGATGACCACTTTCTGCTGGTTGCCGCCCGACAGCGTCGAGACCGCATCGCTCCTGGCGCCGATCTTGATCTGCAGGCGCGCAATGCCTTTCTCGACGGCGTCGCGCTCCTTGGCGCGGTCGACGAACGGCCCGGCCGACAGGGCATCGAGCGAGGCGATTGCGAGATTGTCGGCGATCGACATGGGCAGCATCAGCCCTTCGGTCTTGCGATCTTCCGGCACGAGCGCGATGCCCACTGCCGGCGACTTCGCCGCGGCCGGAGAGCCGGGGCGGACCTCCTTGCCGTCGACCGTGACCCGTCCCGTGACGCCGCGCAGCACCCCGAACAGGGCGAGCAGCAGCGTCTTCTGGCCCTGCCCGTCGAGCCCGCCGAGCCCGACGATCTCGCCCGCGCCGACCTCGAGCGATATCTTGTCGAGGCGTCTGTCCCAGCAGAGGCCGTCGAGCGCCAGCACGGGCTTGGGGCGCGGCCGGATCGGTTTTGCAGGGTATTGGGTGGCGATATCGCGGCCGATCATGAGCTGGACGATATCAGCCGTCGAGCGCGCGCCCTTGTCGAAGGTCTCGATGTGGCGCCCGTTGCGAAACACCGAGGCGCGGTCGGCGAGCGCCTCGACCTCATGCATGCGGTGCGAGATATAGAGGATGGCGATGCCGTCGGCCTTGAGGCCTGCCAGCATGGCATAGACCTTCTCGACATCGGCACTGGTGAGGGCCGAGGTCGCTTCGTCCAGGATCAGAAGCTGCGGCTTCTGTCCGAGCGCCTTGGCGATCTCGACCATCTGGCGGCGCGACAGCGGCAGGTCGCGCACCCGCATCAACGGGTTGACGTCCTCGCAGCCGATTTCCGCCAGCAGCGCCTCGGCCCGGCGGCGCTGCGCCCTGGCGTCGATGAGGCCGAAGCGACGCGGCGGGGAGGCGATCGAGATATTGTCCGCGACCGAGAGGTCGGGCATCAGCGACAGCTCCTGGAAGATGCACACCACGCCCGCCGCATTGGCGGCAGACGGCGTCGCGAAGCTGACGCGGTTGCCGCCGAGGCGCATGCTGCCGGCATCCGGCTGGACGACGCCGGCGATGATCTTGATGAGCGTCGACTTGCCGGCGCCGTTCTCGCCGAGGACCGCATGGATCTTGCCGCGCTCGCAGGCAAAATCGACCCCCTCGAGGGCGCGCACGCCGCCATAGCGCTTCGAAATGCCCGAGAGAGCGAGAAAGGCCTCGTCCGCGGTCGCGGCCATGGCGGCTCCTCAGTCGAGAACGGCCTGGCTGACGCCAGGCCGTCCCTCACGAGAGATCGAACCGATCACTGCGTGTTCTTCTCGCTCTGCGCCATGATCTCGGGCGCCGTGAAGGTGACGCCGCAAGGAAGGAACTGGTTCGGCGCGAAGAAGTTCGCCTTCAGGTCCGGCCAGAAATTCTCGCCGGGCTTGAGATCCTTATAGGTCGCCACCGGGATCGGGATCGAGATCAGTTGCGGCATGACATTGCCTTGCAGCGCCGAGATCGCCGCCTTGGTGGCGATGGCGACGAGCGCCGGCGACTGCCCGTAGGACATGCCCTTGAGGCCTTCCTTATAGTGGTCGGCGATCTGCTTGCGGAATTCGTTCTCGCCTTCCCCCGACATCGCCACGAAGGGGTGCTTGGCAGCAATCATGGCCTGGACCGTGCCGTCCGAGCCGCCCTGCGTGAAGACGCCGTCGAAATGCCCATGCACCGCGAGCGCGTCGGCGGTCACTTTCTGCGAGGTGCCGGTGTCCCAATTGCCCACCACCTCGGTAATGTTGAACTTGTTGCCCGCCGCCTCCAGGACCTCGCGGAAGCCGAGATGGCGATCACGGTCAACCGAATTCCCCGGCAGGCCGCGCACCTCGAGAATATCGCCGGAGGTCTTGCCGCCCTCGGTGATGAGCCATTTCGCGGACATGCGGCCCATTTCCTTCTGGTCCTCATTGACCATCATCACCTTGTCGGTATCGAGGATGTTGTCGAAAGGCACGACGACGACGTTGTTCTTGTCGGCGAGCCGGATGATGCGGTCGAAGCCGTCGGGCGCCACCGCGATGGTGATGATCGCGTCGAAGCCCTGGTTGATGAAGTCTTCCATGGCGCCGAGCTGGGCCGCGACATCGGTGCCGGTGGAGACGACCTTGAACTCCTTGATGTTCTCCTTGATGCCCGGCTGTTCGGCGAAGGCCTTGGCGGTCTTCACCATCTGGATGCGCCAAGTGTTGCCGACGAAGCCGTTGACGAGCGCGATCTTGTAGGGTCCGGCCTTCTTCTCCCATTGGAAGAATTTGGTCTGGTCGGACCAAGGCTTGAAGCATCCGGTATTGGCCCCGGGACCCGAGACGACCTTCGGTCCAGCCCACGCGCTGACGGGCGAAAAGAGGCTGACGGATGATAAGAGGAGGCCGGCACATGCGAGCCCCGACAGGCGAAGCATCGACTTCATGTTTCTTCTCCCTGAACGTTGTTTTTCCGACCCGATTTGGCTCTGCGGCCATGCCGGGATTTGAGCTACCCCGTGCACTGAGATACTAGCATGGCACGCCGAGCGCGCTGCGCACAAGTCGGGTCTCTCGCGAGGGTAGTCGATCGGGTTGACGACATCGTGATCAGGCGCCTGAGGCGGCGCCTGGACGCCCGGCTGGGTGATGTTGTCAGACAAGTGACGCCACTTGGCCTGACTACGCTCGAACGGCGACGGAACGCGCTCGACGTGCCCATTATTTAGGCAGGACGCGTCACCCTTGCGGCCCGTGCGTCCGAAGCTCCAAAGAGCCTTTCAGCCGATGCCGGCAGGCGCCTTGCGGCGCTCAGTCGACGGGCGGCCGGCGCAGATGCCACTCGGTCGCTTGCTGATAGGCGTGGCCGATACGCAAGGCCATGGCCTCCTCATAGCCGCGGCAGGCGATCTGCAGCGACAGCGGCAAGCCGGCGGCGGTGAAGCCGTTGGGCAGAGCCAGTGCGCAGAGCTCCAGGAGATTGCCGAACCGCGTGAATCGCGAAGGGACTTGGTCCTGATCGACCTCCGTGAGCGGGATTGCCGCTGTCTCGGTGGTTGGGGTCAGGAGGGCGTCGATGCCGTCCATGGCTGCATAGAGCTTCTGCTTGAGGTCCTGCTGCAGCCGCTTCGTCTTGAGATAGTCGTTGGCCGAAACCGTCGCACCGGACAAGACGCGCTTGCGCACCGCATCGTCAAGCGGCGCAGCCGCATCTTCCGCCAGATACCCATTGAAGAAATAGGATTCCGCCTGCGAAATGGCCTGCGCGGCGACGAGATCGGCGAAGCGGAACGGCAACGCGACATCGACGATCTCGGCGCCGAGATTCGCCAGCATATCAATGGACTTGTCATAGGCGGCGAGCATGTCCGGGGCTACGCCCTCGCGCTCGACTGCCGGCATGCGGGCGAGGCGCAGCCCACGCACGCCGCGTCGCAAGGTCGGTAGCGGATCGTCGGGCGCGATGCCGCGCGTCGTCAGGTCGAGCTGATCCGGCCCCTGCACCACATTGTAGAGAAGCGCCGCATCCTCGACCGAGCGCGCCATGGGGCCCGGCGTATCGAGCGTCGTGCTGAGCGGAATGATGCCATGCGTGCTGATGCGACCGACCGTGACCTTGAGCCCCGTCAGCCCGCAGAAGGAAGCCGGCAGCCGCACCGACCCGCCCGTATCCGTGCCGATCGCCCAAGGTGCGAGGCGCGCCGCGACTGCGACGCCCGAGCCGCTGCTGGAGCCGCCAGGCGTGCGGGCGGTGGCTGGATCCCACGGATTCCAGGGCGTGCCCAGATGCTGGTTGGTGCCCCAGCCGCCCATGGCGAATTCCACCGTATGCGTCTTGCCGAGCACGATCATGCCTTGCGCGAGCATGCGCTTGGCGATGGTCGCCGTGACCTGCGAGCGGCGTTGGCGCAGGCTGGCCGAGCCGCCCGAGGTGATCCGGCCTTCGAGATCGATCAGGTCCTTCAGGGCGATGGGCACGCCGTGCAGCGGCGAGACCGGATGGCCCGAGCGGATCGCCTTGTCGGCAGCTTCCGCGGCGAGGCGAGCTTCGGCGCCGTAGACCTCGACGAAGGCCTGAAGTTTCGGCTCCAGCCGGGCGATGCGCGCCAACATCGCATCGACCGCATCGACGGGAGAGAGCCGCCTCGCCGCGAAGGCGCGCGCCAGCTCCTGGGCACCACATTGAGAGGGATCGGCGACGCCGGGGCTGGCTGCATCCATGGCGCGAGGTTCCTCTTGCATGCCGGCGAGCGTCGGATCCCTTGACCTTCGGGCTCATCGCGGGCGGATCGAGATCGCGCACGATACAGGGCTAGGGCCGATTGTCCACGAGGCGCTTGGGCGCGGCCCGCGGCCAAGACAGAGACTTCCCTGCTCCCTGATCCGCCGCTATGATCTCCCCGGCTCGAGATCCAATGAGGGGGCCGCATGACAACGTCAAAGAAGCAAATGCCGCGTGCCCCCTGGGATGCCCTACGACGCTACGTCGTAGGGCCGGTCTCCAGAGAGATCTGACGCTCCAGCGTTTCGACCCTCGCGACCTGCCCTGATCGGCGCTGCGCATAGCCGGCTCACTGTCGGCCCCTGCGTGCACCCTTTCCCTTGGCATGAATGCCGCCCTGCCCCGGCACGGTCGCATCGAATTCGCGAGACGAACAATGAGCTCCATCAACCTGCGCCAGGTGAGCGTCTTTGCACCCAATCCCCTCTTCCAAGATCTGAGCCTCACGATCGGCGACAATGAGCGCCTTGGCCTCATCGCCGGCAATGGCGCCGGCAAATCCACGCTGCTCCGCTGCCTGGCGGGCCTGGCCGAGCCGACAGCGGGCGAGATCATGCGTTCCCGCGGCCTGCGTCTCGGCTTCGTGGAGCAGGATGTCGCGAGCAATCTCCTGGACCTGCCTCTCGCCGAGGCCGTTCGCCGCGCGCTGCCCTCGGCCGAGAGAGAGGCGAGCGCCTGGCGCGTCGATGTCACACTCGACGAGTTCGACACGCCCGTCGAGCTGCGCGACCGGCCGGTGCGGGCGCTGAGCGGCGGCTGGCAGCGCCTCGCTCTGATCGCCCGCGCCTGGGTGGCGGAGCCGGACATCCTGTTGCTCGACGAGCCCACCAACCATCTCGACCTCGCGAAGATCGAGCTCCTGGAAAGCTGGATCAACGACCCGGCCCGCCGGGTCCCGATGGTGATCGCCAGCCATGATCGGCGGTTCCTCGACAGCTGCACGACCAGAACGTTGTTTCTGCGGCCCGGTATATCGAGGATCTATGGGAAGAAATACCGTCGCTGAAAGTGTTGCGACTTCAAATGTGTAGCTCGGAGGGGCTGAGCGCGAGTCCTATATCCGCCGCCATATCGACCACGCCGCTCCGCCCAGTCTTGCCATCAGGCGCGGGGGGAAATATCGTCTGCGCCGCAGCAACAAGAGAGAGCGAGGAGGACCAGGCCCAGGGTTACAGCAAGGGCAAACATGGTTCTCACAAACGAAGGCGGCCTCGCCATCGATCCAAATGGCGAGGCCGCAAGAGGAGGTCCCAACAAGGATCTCCAAGATAATCCGAAGGCCACGCGCCGGCAAGCCGCCGATCGGGAGCGCGCGCCGTGAGCGGTGAGCGCCTTGAGCTGATGCGCTTGTTCGAGCGGCGCAGCGCCAATGGCAGGACGTACTTCACCGGCCGACTTGGCGGCGCGGCGGTTCTCGTATTCCGCGACGATCGTGCCGAGCCTCGTTACGGCGCTGAGGCCGAGTGGTCGGTCTACGTCGAGCCGCGCCAGGTCGCGGCCGCGCGACCGAACTTGAATGGCAGCACAGCGCCCTCGCCGCTCGGTCCGGCCTCGCACGCAGCCACCGCCCGAGCCCGAGGCGGACCGGCTTCCGTTCGACGACGCGCTTGAGAACTGGTCGCCGTGAGGCGCTGGCACCCATGCGGCGATGGCGCTAGGCTACGCCTTCAGCAAATAGGGGGAAAGTAGAAGCGGCTCCGGGCGAGGAACCCGAAGCCGCGAAGACTTGAGCCACTGACGGATCGTCAAGAAACGGAGGCAAACCGTGATGCTTGACACCTGCATCAACCATGGGGACAAGCCATGATCGACAGCCACAACTCTACCGTCTTCGAGTCCGCACCGCAAGTCATTCCCGAAACGCAAAAGCGGCCCGGACACAATGCCGAGCCGCCTCCGCTTCAACCATTCAGCGTATCCGCTGACGACGGAAATAATTCTAGCGATGGCGAGCTGAAGGAGCAAGCGCGCCGGCTGCTATATGCGGCGCCGATCCTCGCCCGCAAGCTCTGGCAGTTCTACCTCCGCCTGCACCGCGTCG
This sequence comes from Rhizobiales bacterium GAS188, assembly GCA_900104855.1. Taxonomy (NCBI): domain Bacteria; kingdom Pseudomonadati; phylum Pseudomonadota; class Alphaproteobacteria; order Hyphomicrobiales; species Rhizobiales bacterium GAS188. Next base: position 4,832,702 of record FNSS01000001.1, on the reverse strand, counting down.
AAGGCCACCCCAACGGAAACCTATGGCGCTCGCAACAGCACCACGCCGAACACTTCAATGTCGATCAACCTGCCGTCAGCCGCTATTGCCTATGGCTGCGCAAGGCCGGTATCCTGCAGATCACCGAACGCTACAAGGCCAAGGTGAAGTGTGACCGCTACCGCCTGACGGATCTGGCTCTGGCCCTACCCCTCGGTGAGGTCAGCCTCGCCGCGCAAGAACCCTTCGATCTCATCCCGTCCCGACCCTTCAGTCGCGTCCCCGCCGAGAAAGCCGTCGGCCCGATCCGCTATCCAACCCGCTTGATGACCAAGATCCTCGCTGACCATGAGCGACGGATCGCCAAGGCCCTCAGCAAGGCCACACGCTACGAGCGGCTCCGCGACTGCTGGTGCATCCTGGGTAGCCTCAAGGCGGCCGGCATGCCGCTCGATGAAGCCGATGCCATCGTTCGTCTCGATGCAGCTTGTGCTGGATCATCAAAGCATATGGCCCGTATCAGACGTAGTGCCTTCAGGCAGGGACTCTCCCGCCCCAGTGATCTCTCTCTCCTTGTTGGGAAGCAGGTGCAGCCCAGGACAGACGGATTGCATACTAAGGCTTATGCCTACGGCAGTAGGGAGAGCCCTATGACATACGCATCCGCTGGCGACATAAGCATTAGTATGCATCAAGGGCCGGGGAGAGGTGGAGGAGGACGCATGAAACCCGAGATCAGAGCTACCAAGCAGGAGCTTGCCGCTATCCGACAAGAGGTACAGGAAAAATCCACTCACCCTTCCATGAGATCGCATCTGCAGGAGCGGCCCAACGGTAACGAGTTCGATCGCGTGATGCGTGCGATGGCCGAGCGCAATGTGGTGGCGCATCGGGAGGGTCGGCTCGGCGATATTATCACCCACGAGGTTCGATGCATCGGGCCGGTTCAGCCTGATGGGACGGCGCGGTTTGAGATGGTGCTGTCGGATCGTGTGCAATGGAAGGAGGAGCGGCGGACTCACTGACGAGCAGCCTGGTGAAAATCGCGACGCGGGAATCCGGCGTGCTGGCGCGCGAGAGTGGGCGCGCTATGATGGTGGCGGGAGGTCGTTCCCAAGGCTTGTAGCCCATGGGCTACATCTCCCGCCAGGCATCTTCGGGATCACGCCAGCCTTGAGTCATGGCGGCGAAGTCTTCTGCCGATAGTTTGGTGAGTTCGTAGAGGGTGCCCAACGAGGGCGGCAAAAGCGAAGCATGCTTCGTATTTGAAAGCGTCTCGTCGCCCACGATCCTCATTAAGCATTGCGCTGTGCGAGCGCCGAACGGCAACTCGCTTTCGACCATCGCCAGCCACTCGCCGTGTTCAAGCGCGGCCTTCGCGGCGAGCAGCTCCCGCCCCGTCTCGAAGATCGAGGCCACGCCCTTTTGCCAGGCGGTGCGGGAATGCGCACGCACCATTGTTCGACCGTCAAAACGTTAGGAATATCGCCGAGGTCGATTTGTCTTTGCATCTCCGTCCTCCAAGAATCGAAACGCCCAGGAGCGCGGTGAAGCTCCTGGGCGCTATTGGACGCAAGTGCGGCGCACGCTTCCACATGAGCCACCAGCGCCAATTCCTTACTCGCGCTGCTTGCGCATGGTCGCGGCTGCAACGCCCGCCTGCATCGCGATGCCGAACGAGTCATTATAGCCTCGCATCCAGGCTTGCGCGCGAGGCGTGCCGGGATCGCCGGCATAGGGTGAGTCCTGCGTGCGTCCGCCATTGAAGGCGCAGCGGCGTCCAGCCATCTCAGCGAGGTCGTCGGCAGCCTCATCGTCGTCGCCGGCCAGCTCGTGATCGAGCTTCTGAAAGTGCGGCAACGCATAAAGCGACCGAAGCGCGTTCATGACGTTGTGCTCGTCGATCAGCTCATGCACGTCGAGGCCCAGTTCCTTCATCACCTTGTGCACTGCTTTGATCGGGATGGCGGCAATTTATGATCGGGATGGCGGCAATTTATGCCCATGGGCATAAGGCCTGTCACAACTTGTAAGCCGCCATCCGAATCGCCGTCTGGTAGCCGATCGACAGATAATGCGGGGCGAGGCTGTGGCTGACAGGCGCGCTATGATGGTGGCGGGAGGTCGTTCCTATGAACAAGCCGAAAAGCAATGTCGTGAAATTGCGAGTCCCGTCCAAGCGCAAGCCGGCACCGAGGTTCGATGTTGCCGAGCTTGGCGATCGGCCGCGCTCGATCGAGGCCCGTGTGCATGCTTTCCCGCGAGAGCGTCACGGCCGAGCGGTGCGGCAATTGGCCGAACAATCGGCACCCTGGCTGGTCGATGAGAATGGCGGATGCCGCAGGGACGGCGGTGGTCCGAAACGGGCCTGAGCCAGGAAGCCCAGTGGCAGCGCCCCCCGGCTGGTGGCGGTGGGCTGGCGTCGCCATATATTGACCGGGGGCTCCACGAGGCGATCGATTTCGCCGCAACCGGGTCACGCGCTTATGGTGGACACCATCGGCCTATCCGATCTCGATGGCATGCAAGCCGCCACCGTCACGGCTCGTGTCGAGCGGGCGAAAACCGCGATCGCAGCCGTGATCAGGCAGGTGTCGCCGCGAGACGAAGACGGCCGCGTCGCGGTCCACTGCGCCGAGATCGCCGGGGCGCTGCGCTATTTGCTCGCGAAACATTTGACGAGCCGCGCCGAGGGCGAGGCCGAACTGGAAGCGTTGATCGACGCCGAGATCGCGTTGCTTCGCCAGGACGTGCAAAGCTGGCGCACGTGGTTCGCGGCCAACGCCGATCATCCTCGCGAGACCATGTTCACCGATGAGCAGGCGCTTGCCGAGCTAAGCGGCAAGCCGGACAAGCGCGACGAGCCGGCGCTGTGACGAAGCCGATCAACCCGCTTTCGCACGAGCCGCCCAAAAAAAGCGGGACTGCTCAACGGAGGAAGGCGCCGCCGCGTGCCGCGAAGGGTACCGGCGGAGGCCGGCCAAGCGAGCACCAAGCGACGGATGCGACCCGCGCCATGGTTCTCGATCTGCGTGTGCGTGGCGCTTCACAGCGCGAGATCGCCGGGGTGATGAATGTCACCGTCGACATGGTGCAACGGCATTATGCTGACGAGCTGATGCGGGCTGACGTCCAGCGTAACGACCATGTGGAATCGGTGCTCTACCGAATGGCCTCGTCCGGACGGCACGTCGCCGCGTCGATCTACTGGACGAAGGCGAAGTGCGGCTGGATCGAAACTCAGCCGGGCGCGCCGCCGCCCGCGCCAGGCCCGCCGCCGATCGTGGAGGTGCACTACGTGAACGCGCCGCCGCGCGACGATTACTGGACGGGCGAAGACGAGCCGGCACTCGTGAAACACTGATCGAGGCGCGGTCGCCGGGCTGGCGTTGGAGCGCGTCGGGTCGAACGGGGGCGGCGCGCTCTACGGTGCGGGGGATAGGCCATCCGCAATTGCCCCGAACTCGCGGACTTCCCTCTTCGGGGGGCGAGCACCAGGGGTGGCTTCTATTTGGCCTCCCTGGGCCGCTAGGAAGCCCCAGGACGGCGGACTCGGCGCGGGCGGCTAGGGTGACTCTCTGACCTGCGGTGCCAGCCATCGTCTGCGCGGTTGATACGAATGAATCGTTGCCCGGAACCTGCCTCCGGAAATTTGCTTGATCTCGTATTCGGCTTCTGCGGTTCCCTCGGTCATTTCCTCAACCTAACCCCGGCCCCTCGCCGTTCTCCTCGACGAAGATCACGCCGAGGGCGAAGCCAAGGCCATGGTGGTCACCGGCTTGCGCTTCTGGCACCGGGTGCAAATGTCGCCTCCTGCCAGAAACTCAGGTTGCGCTCTCATGATTTCCGTCTCTTCGCGCACTTCGTCGAGGCTGCCGTCGACCTCGTCAAAAATGCAATCGTCGCAATACTGCCACGTCTTATTCGTGCGAAGGAATGTGGCAATCTCGGAGGCGAGGCCGCTCATTTCTATTCGTCGTTGCTCGCGTTAAGTTGGTCTGCGGCGAAAGTCCCGCCAGGGCCTTCTCAGGCGCACCCCTGGTTGTCCGCCATTGGTGAATTCGACGCCAGCGGCCTCGAGGGCGGCGACTATGCCGAGAGAAGAGCTCGTGCGGCCTCCTATTGCGCCATCCTTAGATTCCAGGCGGGCGATTGTCGGGTAAGAGATTCCTGATCTCACTGCTAGGTCTTCCTGCGACCAGCCAAGCAGCGCGCAGGCAGCCTTGATCTGACGAACGGAAACGGCCGGTTTCATGCTGGAGGCCTGCCCGGGCGGCCAGCCCTCACGTAAGCACGGCGGCTCAACCATTCTAGGGAGAGGCGGAAACGACAGGCCTCGCCGGCCTTGGTGATCCGGCGAGGCCCTAGGCCACAACCGAGCTGAGGGGGCAAATCGGCCGCGGCTTGCCCCCTAATATGCCGCAAGCGCCGTAAAGGTTCCTGCAAGGCTCGCTCCAGGCCGTTGGACGGCTTTCGCCGCGAGGTCTTGGAAGCGCGCCACAGAGCAAGAGCAGCGTCCACGGCATCGGGGAGAGTCAAGACCCCTCTTCCCCGGGATTTGCTCAAACTCAGCCCCGCCTCGAAAGAGCGCGGGGCTTTTTGTGTCATTGGCTGGAAGCTTCACGGTCGCGGCGGTCGCGGCGAGCATGTACACTAACGCCTTTACCGCCGAGGTCGTCTTGGTGCCGCTCGAGCTTCTTGACGCGCTTGGCGAGCTTTTTGACGCGCGCTTTCAACTTCTTGTTCGCCATGACCAGCTCCTCGGGGACCCGCTGCTACAAGTGAAAGCAGCCCCATTTTCCGCGGCAACGCGCGCTAATTCAACCGGCCCCACTACTGTGGTTTGAGCGGCTACTCTGCGGCGGCCCCCTCCGAAAGCGGGCGCGCCTAAGGGGGCGCCTCCCAACGTGACGACGATATCTGGCAGCGTTCGTGCGACGCTAGGATCGGAAAATACCTAGTTCCGTCCTCAATCGATCAGGCCCGCCTTCCTGGCCTCGCGCTCGGCGAAGGCACGGGCTGCGGTTTCGAACATGGCAATGGGCAAAGACGCTCTCGCGTTCGCCAGCACGGGGCCGATACGCACCGTCACGCTTCGGCGAGGTCTCTCCCAAATGCTGAATGTGTAACGATGGCCATGCTCCATATGCCGCACCGTGACGATGGTAGTTCTGCTCTCGATCGTGAATTCGTCGGTCATGGTGGCGAGCTCGTCCTGGTTGCTGCCGTGGTGGCCGCCCATTTGCGCTTCCGTAGCCTCACCCCCGGCCCGTGCCCGTTCTCCTCGACGAAGATCAAGCTTTCCAAAATCGCTTCGAACTAGTCGGCATTCGTTGAGGTGGCGCCGGAACCCACAGCACATGGCAAGCCGGCCTACGGGCGTGGGCAATGGACTTAGGCACTGGGGATGCCGGCACCCCTAAAAAGACGGTGGCCGCCGCGAGTTCGGAGTCGGCAGATATCGTCTTCCGATCGCGTGCATCGTTGGGGTTCCATACGACATAATTGCGCACGCTATTTCTCCTTCAAATACCCCTTCGCCTTGAGGTGCTCGACGAGGAGCTTTTCGACATAAGACGCGAGCGGCCGGTGATCGTCTGAGGCGGCCTAACTCTCAATGAAACAACAGGCCCCGCCGAGATGCAGGCCGATGGGGCGCTAGCCACGGACGGGGCCATTGAGAGCACGCCCGTGGCCAGATCGAACATTACCACGTTTCAAGACAATCGGGCCTCGCCGTGGTGCCGGCCTCCGGCGAGGCCTGGCCGCGGAGGGCAAGGGGCTGCGAGCCGCGGCCCGCACTCAAGATAGCACGTCTTGAGAGAAGGCGGACCCCGCCGTGCCGCTAAGAACGACGAGGCCCTAGGCCGCAGCTCTTCTGGGGGGCAAATCGGCCGCGGCTTGCCCCCATAATGCCGCAAGCGCCGCAAAGGTTACTTGCAACGCTGCTCGGCTCTGAAGGTTGTGGAAACTTTCCCCTTTCCGCCCTTGCTCTTCTGAGAAAGAAGCCATGATCTGGATCAACTCGCTGTTGACCCTCCGAGGATTCGAGCCGGCCTATGACCTGGACACCGGCGCGAGCGAGACGGGGTGAGGTTGAGGAAGGGCGGGCGGTCCCTGGCTCGTGGCTAGAGCAGCGAGTAAAATTTGAGCGCGAGCCAGACCAAGAACGCCGTCCACCCGAGACACATCAAACATCCGAAAATGAGGACGATCAGCGTGAAGGCATCAAGCTTGGTCGAATCGGTATTGGCCTCGGTCATCTAGCCGCCATTGTGAACCTTGCTCAACTGACTGCAATTGGCAGGCCAGCCTAGCTCCCGGACTGTGACAGGCCGGCGACACCACGCTCGGCCGCACGCCATGCCGGCAAGGGCCTTGGGCGGTGCGCGCAGCTCTATGAGGCGCCTGTCTCGCGAGGATGCTCGGCGCTTTGCCATGCAGGTCGTGAAGCTACCGGAATTGCTAGAAGAGCTGAGACAGCATCGGGCCGCTATCGATTGACGCCAACGGCTGTCGCGCTCAAGGTGAGCCGGTCATTGGGAGGAGCAATGAAAGCAGCATTGACTTTGTTGATCCTGGCCTTGGGCCTCAGCGGCTGCATCACGCCTCAGGAAATCTATAAGAACAAGTGGGCACAGATGCGTATGGAGCAGCGGATCGGGGCGACCATACAGGCGGCGCTACCTCCGCCGTCACGCTGAGCGAGCGCCCCGCCGCCGCCAACCCCATTTTCAGTGAAATCCTATTCAGGAGTCAGGAGGCTGCGATGCGGCAATCCTTGGAGGCTTCGCCCCGGCTTTTCGGAGCGGGCAAGATGGCATTGGCCTTCGCGCTGCTCTTGGGGGCAAGCCAGTTTGCGGCCTCCGTTCCGGCCCGCGCCGATGACTTCAGGGACGCCGGCGATCATGGCGATGTCTATCAGGTGATCCGAGGTGATCTCGTCTGCAATTCGCGCGAGGCCTGCGGCGGGGCGGCGGCCATCCCGATGAACAGGCCGGGCTGGTTCTTCCTGCCGGGTGGCATGGGTCTCGCCCAGCATCCCGCAGTGCCTCCGGTTGCCTATCCGGTGCCGGCGCATCTGAAGCACCATAAGATGTAAGCGTTGAAGCAGAGCGCCCGTCCCTTGGACGAGAGGCTGATAGCAGCGGGAAAGCCGCCGTCCAAATAACCAGGTGATCTTGGGCCACGAGGGGCGCGCCGGCCTAGGGCCTCCGCAACATGCCGGGGATTGCCGTTCCGTCTGGCCCGAACATGGCGAACGACAATTGGCACATTTCGGTATTGTGGCGCATGAACGCCCTTCGGAGCTTGTGACGCACTTCGACAACCTTCGCGCCGTTAGGCCCTTTCCTGGAGAGTTGGGCTGCGTCGATGCCGTGATCAGCCAGATAGCGATTGAACGCACCCTGATCGATGACGATGTTCAAGCAGGACTTCCCCGCCATCAGGACATTCAACAAGCCTTCGATGACTGGGAATGGAGCAACCCTCACCGTGTCCTGCCCGCTCGCCGGTAACGCGAACTGAGCAGCCATCAGCAACGCGCATAGTGCTCGCCGAGCCCTCGCCGACGGTTGTCTGTCCAGCTTCAAGCAAAGCATCCCGGATTTGCTTGCTCATGGTGTATCAAACCCAGGCACCGCTTGCACGTCCGTGATAAAATCTGATTCGGCTCCGGTGATCATCGCCCCGTGGCCGGGACCTCACCGGATTCCCACGTCGGTGGGGTCTGCAGCCTATATGAGTGAATTCCGGGTAAGGCTCGCCCTCCGGCTTATTTTGAGCGCCCACCATTAGAAGGTGGCAAAAGCAAAAGCGATACAGACTCTATTGCGCTCCGCAGTGGACCTCCGAGTCGCAATATCGGGAAATGAAGCCGCGCCTTCCGCCCATGTCATACACTGAACTCGACGACGCACTTGGCATGGCAAGGCTGATCAGGGATCGCGTGGGCGGCGGTATCACTACGTGGGAGATCGAGTGCCCAGACGGATCGACGATTGGCCGATACGAGATTGCCCGGCTGCTCCGCGAGCGCGGTGACGAGCTGGTGGGACGCCCAAAGGTATATTAGCGGGCGAAACAGGGGCTGCCCCGTGCCCTGGCTCTGCGGGGTCCCTAGGGCTTCCCGAAGGGGCGTGATAGCGTGAGGACGGTCGCGGTCGATTTGCCCCCCATATCAGCCGTGGCTCGGACCCTGCCGGAATCATGATTCGCCCCGGTGGGGTCCGCTGGGTTTGCACCTCGGAATGGTTCAGCCGCCGTGCATATGTGAATGGTGGCCACGGTCACCGTCGCCCCCGACTGTGGCCGGGACCCCGCCATTCGGGCCAATCGGGATCGGCGGGGTCCGCTTACCGGTGAGCGCAGTAGCTCGAACGGTGTTCACCGGTTGTCGGTGTGATCTCCGCGCCGTCTAGAGCCACCACCCCAATAACCGGGTCCGCCCCACCCGTAGGGTCCGCCCCACCCGTAGGGTCCGCCCCACCCGTAGGGTCCGCCCCACCCGTAGGGTCCGCCCCACCCGTAGGGTCCGCCCCACCCGTAGGGTCCGCCCCACCCATATCCGGCGCCCCATGCCCATCCGGGGCGGCGCCAGCCCCAGCCCGGTCGGCGCCATCCCCAACCGCCGCGCCACAAGACCTTATCCAACGGCCCGCTCTCTGAGGCAGTGGCGACGAAGGACGCAGCACTCGCGGCCGTTGGCACTCCGGCAATAGACTTGTCCACGCCGACGGTGAGGGACACTGCCACAGCCAACGCGGGAATCATGACTTTGATTGCATGCATGAGCGCTCCTCCTTGAATCGAAGAGCCTGCGCAGACTGAGCGCAGTTGTCGAAACTGTCGCTTCGATATTGGCCAAAATATAGCGCCGGCCTCTTGGCGAAGGCAGGCAAGGGCCTGGAGCGGCGTCCCGCCTGAAAGGCTGTCCACAGGGCGCCTAGGGCTTCCTGAAGGGGCATGGTAGCGAGTAGCCGGCTGCGGTATCGATCCCCCAGGTTCACCCGTGGCCCGGACTCTGCCGGGATCACAATTCGCCCCGGTGGGGTCCGCTTATCAGGGGAAAACCATCTCACCCCAATGGGCGCCACCGTGGCCGCATGGTAGCGGGCGTAGCTGTAAAGTTAATCAGTAGCACGACATCGAGGTTTGCCCTTTCCATGAATTGGAACCTGCCCCAACACACTTACGAAGAAATTCGCGAAGTTGTCGCCGAGGTCATGTCGAATGCACCATCGAACGGCGTTAATCAGTTTATGAACCTTCTGGAAGTCACAGCCCGAACGCTCTCGCAGCGTCGAGGTGCCCCGCCGCTTCCCACGGGCATCGCGTATCCCGGAGCGGCTAGCCAGCTCCATCTAAACGATGAAACCCTAGTCCTTGAGGTCGTGTGGGATTTGTTCCGGCAGGGCATCATAACTTTGGGTCTCAACAGCTCCAACCCTGGGTGGCCGTGGCTCCGTCTCAGCCGCTTCGGACAGCAAGCGATCCAAAATCAAAGCCCCTATCGCTTCCATGACACAAACGGGTTTTTGAAGATTCTCCGCGCGGAGGTGCCAGATATCTCCGTTGAGGCAATCCTTTATCTCGAAGAGGCAATCGGCGCCTTTTATGCCGACTGCCTCCTGGCAAGTTGCGTAATGCTGGGTGTGGCAGCCGAGTCAGAATTTCTGCGATTGATCGAGGTTGCGACCAAGAGCCTCACTCACGGGGCGACGTTCTCACCAGTGAACAAGGTCGCATTCATCCGACAGAAGATCACCAAATTCCACGAACTGCTAAAGCCGATCATCAAAACGCTTCCACATGCGGCTACTGAGGACTTGGAGATCAACCTGAACGCGATCCAGTCGATTATTCGCATAGCTCGAAATGACTCAGGGCATCCCACGGGAGCCAAACCGCCGATGCGCGAACAAGTTTACGTCTCGCTTCAACTCTTCATACCATATGCCCGCCAGCTGATGAGGCTGCGGAACGAACTGGCCTGAAATTGGGGCGGCGATCATGCAGTGTCGCACCTTCGGCTTAACCTTTAGTTGGCGCCGCGCCATCGGCGTGTCGGCCGCCAAGGCAAGGGTCTCGCGGGAGATGGGGGGTCCGTTGACGGCCTAAGGGCGCCGTCGCAAGGCGGCCGCATGGCTCTTGCGGCTGCTCAGGCTCGACCGCTTGATGTGGGAGTCGTAATCTCGCGCCAGACCTTTCTGTTAATCCTTTGGGGCGCCAAATGGCCTCCGATTCGGGAAATTGCCGTGCGAGATGATCTCTTAGACGCCCAAGCCTCTGTTGATTGGGTCGCATCCCATCTCCCGTCTCTCCAACGTCGAATCGATTCGTGGCTGGATGCCAACCTCATAGTAGAGATCGAAGAGGTTGAGCTTGCCGGACCTGAGAATGCGATCGTGGGCGTCGAAAAGGAGCCTTTTCCGCTATCCTTCAATGTTGAAGTCGGCGCATACATCAACGCCATCCGAAGCGGGCTAGATATCCTCGCCACTGCGCTCGCCATACGCCATCAGGTCGCAAAGGCCCGAGATGTCCAATTTCCTGTCGCGAAGAGTCTCGCTGATTACGAGGCCGGAAAATACAAGGGGGCACGATTCGTAGAACGCCTGCCAGCGACCGAGCGCGGGATCATAGAATCCCTGAGGCCCTATAGGGGAGGGAACGACCAGCTATGGGCTCTCCATCACCTCGATATCTTGCGGAAGCATAGAAGGCTTCTTGAGGTTTTCATCAATCCAGCGGTCGTCCAAATCTTTGATGAATTTGGCCAGCTTAAGATCAAGGGTGTCTACAGCGGCAGTATGGGCGGAAATAGTAAAACCATATTGGCGTATTTTCCCAAAGGGGCGCCAAAACCCAAGATTGATTTCACTGGTAATGTAGCGATTGATGAGCCCCCTATCGGAGGGCGCGCGACCAATCTTGTTATGCTCCTCGACGGCTTTGTGACCCTCGCAAGCTCGATCATCAGGCTATTCGACAAGTGAGTTGTCCTGAAGGCGCTCGGCCTGCACGGCCACCATGATCAGAAATTTACGCATTGGCTTCTCTTGCTCCCGCTTCCCGGCCCCCTCCGATGATGAAGGAGCTGCAAATGCTTGCTCCCTACCGAGCCGCGAAAGGCCCGAGCGGCGCCGCGCACCCTCGCAAAATACTATCGCCCGTTATCAAGCCTGGGGAGCGCAGTCCATGGCACATTGGGGATTAACCCGACCCTTCTCAACAGGCTGCGCGGGAGGCGGCACGGTCCCGCCTTTTGGGACCTGAAGCTGCTCGACCCGCTTTAGGATATCCTCGCCGTTATTGGGCGGCTGTGGAGAACGCTTCCGGCTCCACTTGGAGCGCCGGTCCTGTCCCATTATCCCAGCGGTATGCATTTTCATGTTTCGCTACAGGTCTGGGGCACTGGTGCCCAAATCGATCCGGGAAGGTTCGGCACACTCACTCGCCAGTTTTGGGCAGGGGGTCCCACACCGGACGGAGGCAATTTCAAGACCCATCTGTGGGAGGTTGCGTTGGAGACGGCGCGCACGGCAATCGCACCCCACAAGCCAAGTCGGATGAACTGCGTGTTCGCATGTGAGTCCCTTGAAGATGCGAGGCTATTTAGGGACCGATTCAGACCTCAGGCGCAAGTCTACGCCGTCACGCCCCTGGCGCCCTGCGATGTCCATCGAGGCGACTTTGATTTGCTCGATGCACAAGGGACTGCGGGACGTCCCTACGTCGATTACATGCCCCCAATTGCTGCTGCATATTTGGCGCGACACTCCCGTAGGGATGGTCGAGATTATTGTTGGAGGTGCGGTTGTTGTGACAGGGGTCGTCGGTTGACAAGGAATGGCCGACGCTATCAGGGCGAGCGCAAGGCTAGGGAACCCGACTGATCGATTGACGCCGATGGCCAAACCGCCGTCCTTTGCTGGAAAAGTTCACTGTTCGCGCGCTGCTGCTGGAAGGTCGAACATCTTGCCGGCGCTCAGCTTTAGGGCCGGCCATTCGGGAGGCCGCCCATGCTCAACCATCTTCCTGATGACCCTTGCGCATATATCCAGCCCTGCCCGCACTTCCTCCGTGGCCCCGGAATTTTCTGCATCCTTCGAACCGTGAACGATTGCGCTTCGCAAGCCATAAAATTTCTTGACCGCCTGCATTACCGTTGCGCCCTCGGTCAGATCGGCCGCAATGAGCAGGGCGGCGCGCAGTCCAATCTTGTAGGTCATGTCGAAACGATCGTCGCCGAGCAGCGCTTCTAAGCAAATGGAACCATCTATGGCTTTGTCCCCCAACGCAGGGCGACGGCGAGCAAGATTAAGTCGGGCCATTGCTATACGGAGCTTGCGCAAGAATTTGCCTTGAATCAGAAAATACTTCTCTACAAATTCGATTCCTTTTGCGTCAATTTCATAAATTTCGAAGCCTCGCGGGGCGTCCAACGACCCTACACGCCAACCAATGCCCAAATCTAACCGGTCTAAATCTGGGTCGGTATACTCTGACCACGAGCGACCAATTGTCGGGGCAGCCGGTCCCAATGCGGTGAAAGCTTCTACGGTTCGCGCGATCAATTCCACTTGCGGGACGAAGAATTTTGTCGTGTCACTGTCGTCAGTGGCTCCAGCGGCCGTGCGAACAACGGCATTCTGGACCTCGATGACAGCGGCTGCCAACGGAGGAGCGATCGGAATCCACCCAGGTCTGAATTGATGGGCTAGATTCATGCGTCTTGTTTGCTGTGTTTGCGGCAAGTTCGCATACGGTAACAGGGTGACCCCATTGACGACTACCGCGCCAGTCGAAGGCCATAGACCGTGCACCTCACTGATGACTCGAACTCCGGACTTGCTGGTTGTTACGACCTTCTCCAACCAAGCGACCGCGTCGGATGAGCCTCGTTCAACGGCTATTTGCAGCAAGCTAAGGCTTGCACCCACACCCACTTGGTAGAATATCCCAGCGTTGTCGCCCGACAGCTTGGGTTGATCGCCCAGAGCTTTGATGAGGGGTTCCGCCTCCTTGAGGAGGTTTGCAAACCCTTCCATTGCGGTGGGCACACCAAATTGCTCATAGGGCTGGATTTGGTGTCACAGACCTGCTGCGCGGGGAACGAGGGCGTCGAGTGCGGAAATGAGACGCGGCCGATCCATTAGAGCCCTCGCCCCCCGTCCGGCACCTTGATGATACGTCCGCACATGGGCGCCACTGTAGCGCGACAACCTCACGCGGCAAGCTGGATTGACTCCCGTCCGGCATGTGAACAGAATGGGAACATGCCCGGCCCCGCCAAGCCCTTCCGCCAGCCCTGGACGCTCGTCGAGCATGATGAGAGCTTCGCCGTCGTCGATGCCAGCAACACGGCATTGGCGCTGATCTATTTCAAGGAGGAGTCCGGCCGGCGCAGCTCTATGAGACGGCTGTCGCGCGAGGATGCTCGGCGCTTGGCGACACAGGTGGTGAGGCTACCGGAGTTGCTGGAGGAGCTGAAACAGCATCGGGCCGCCAGGGATGCGCCGGCCTAGCTGGAGCGCGAGGCCAGGAAAGCCCCACCTGATCGATTGAGGGTGGGGAACATGAAAGAGCCCCGTGCGGTAGGGTTAGCCGCGCCAGGGCTCTATGGGAGCGGGCTGAGGGCTCCTAAAGCAAACATAGTCGCCATAGCTTGCACGAGGCTTACAGGGCGCGCGCCTTCGCCACCGCTCGGTCATAGGCGGCGCGCGTCGGAGGTGATGCCTTGACCGTCATAATCTCAGTAACCGCCCCCTCACCGTCCACGGTGGTCAGGTAGCCTCGCTGACCGTCGAAATAGGCGAAGGCATCCTTGGTCATGCGCGCCATGTCAGTGCCCGCCACGGGTCAGCCAAATGGATCGTAGGGCCACCGTAACTGCGACTAGCTGGAGGGTCCACCGGGAACCATTGCGGGCGCTTCTGGCGTTAGCTCATCATCCTCGCTTGCCTTGTTCTTTCAGAAGCTCCAAGCCGGCACGGGCGAGATATCGAGAGCGGGCCATCTGGTCGAGGGCCGGCTTGTTGGGCGAGCCGGGCTTGAGCGTCATAAAAACGCTGGCATCCCAAATCCACCCATCCCGCTCACAGTTTCGCCTGGCCCGCCTAAGCGCCTCGATTTCATCGATCTGCGGCATTGTGCGTGTCATCGTTCAAACGCTCGTGAAGCCAGCGAGATCGGTGGGCGTGTCGCCGAAGCGAGCCAGGATCACAGCACCTTCGAACTCGCCGAGTGATGGATCATCAGAGCGTGAGAAGGCGATGGCGCCGGCCTTGGATTTCGCGAGTGCAGCCGCACGACTCATCGCTGCGCGGCTATTCGGTGCCTCCATGCCGTCTTCGGCGACAAGCGCTGCGCCGGTTTGCCGCAAAGGTGCGCGCAACAAGCGTCACCACATCACCACTCTTGCGTTGGTTTCTTTCCCTGAGGCGATACGACCTTGCCAAGGCGACCGGTGGTTTGATCGGGCTGTCTAATTCCCTTAGAAGCAGCAACGGCAGCCGCGCGCTTCACCTCAACGCGGTTCAGGTGGGCTTGAAGCTTCCGCGTGATTACAGCGACGAATCCCTGCGCCAGATTGCGAGACGGATTCAGGACAGCCCTTTGCAGGAATGAGATCGAGGCCAGGAAGCCGGGTCTGATCGATTGAGCGGGAACTAAGGCATTGCGAGAGCTTTACGACGAACTCGTGAAAGGTGGCGCAAGCGCTGTCCGCGGGCTCTTGGGCAACGAAGAAGCCGTCGACTTCGATTGCAAACTGAAGTCCGACGCGACTGCGCCAATGCTCAATCGCGACGACAAGGGCAACCTCGGCCGGACACTGTCCGCCTTTGCAAACTCTGCGGGAGGATTGCTCCTTTGGGGTGTCGACGCGCGCCCTGACCCGGCCGCGCAGATTGATCGCATTGTAGCCTTTCATCCTATCTCGCAATTAGCTCGCTTCAAACACGAGCTTGAGCGACATTCGACAGAGGCGGTGATGCCGAGATTGGCGAACATTGCGATCACCGCAGTTCCCGATACCGGATCATCGGATCAGGGGTTCGTGGCGATGTATGTCGAGAGATCGGAGCGTCGCCCCCATCGCTGTGAGTTGGTCGAGAAAGGCTACTTTCGTCGGGCAGGGTCTACAACTCGAATGATGGAGCATTTCGAAATAGAGGACGCGTTTAACAGAGCCGCTACTGCCTATCTTGAACTCTATCACGAAATACGTTCGGGAGGTTACACAGGCTCCGACCACGTCGCTATCGTTGAGATCGTCCTCCATCTGACAAACAACTCACCAACATCGGCACGATTCCCGTATTTGATGGTCAACGCCATGGGCATGCAGCCATTCTCATTTGAACAGTCGCCTATGACTCACCGCGTGTATGGGCAATGGTCGTATTTCGAGGCAGGCAGCGAAGTAGTGATAAATCCCGGCACGTCGCGGCCAACGGCTATTCTGAAATTGAACGTGCCGTGTAACTTGGAGGGTAGCCGCAGGCGGGTATCCGCTAGGATGTTGGGGCCAAGGAAAATTGCGGCTCGCTTTGGGTGTTTCAACTCCCGTTTGCAAGAGCAAGAACTCGATCTCTCGGTTCAAGATTTGCTCCTTGGGGTGGCAGGGGGCTTCCTGCACGAGGAAGACACTTAGGCCGAACAAAAAGCCCCGCGCTCTTTCGGAGGCGGGGGCTGCGGCGTGTGTTTAGGCGTGGAATAAGGACCCCGTTTTCGGGGTGATCGGCGTCCAAACGGGGCTCTGACGCAATCTCGGTGCAGGCTAGCGATTGTCAGGCCGCTCCGATCAACCTTGCTTGCAGCAAATCGAGTTTGGCGCGCCCATACATCTGACGCTTGACGAGTTTGAGCTTGGTGATCTGGCCCTCGGTTTGTCCGTTGGACCATGGCTCGGTGATGGCAGCCAGAACAGCCCTTCTGTCCTTGGCGATGCCACTTGCGAAGGAGGCCAGAAGGCTTGCCTTGGCCCTGTCGATCCACGGATCGAGATCGTCCTTCGCCTTGGTTCGGATCATCGTCTGGAAGTAGCCAATCAGGGTTCTGGCCTCGACGAGTGCTGGTACGCCTGTCTCGATCGCGGCCAGGGTCACGGATTCCGCCTTCGTCAGATGATCGCGCATCATCGTCATGAGTCGGGCAATGGTCCGCGCCGCTGGCACTTTATGCAGCTGCCCGTTGGTGGCCCGTTCGCTGCGCCGCCGGCGCGTCGTCCATTCACCGACAACGCGCAGGCTTCCCTTGAAGCCGCTTGCCTTGAGATGGCGCCACAGCTCGGCGCCGTTTCGGCAGCCCGCGGTCCACTGTGCGTCGAGTCGCGGGAGATAGGCGTCCAATGAGTCTCATCCGGACTCGGAAGACGTCGGTTCGTTCGCCGCGGACAACCTGCCGAACGACCTTGCGGCTGTGGCCGGTGCGGCGAACGATCTGCTTGATCGGTGCGCCCTCCTTGGCCAATGCGAGGATGGCGGCATTGGCCTCCTCGCGGCGAAGATATCCTTCATATTGCAGCCGCTCCGTACAGGTGAGCAGCGCGGGATTAATGGTTGCGGCGCCAATCGCGCTCCGGATCGGCCGCATGGACTTACGCACCGCGTCAAGGAAGGAGGCACTGGCATTCTCCATGAGATGCCAGCGGTCGGCCACCTGCACCGCATTGGGAAGAGCCCGCGCGGCCGCTTCTCCATATCCTCCACCGCGATCACGTGAGATGATCGTGATCTCCGGATGGTCTGCAAGCCAGGTCTCGACTGTCGCAGCCTCTCGATCGGGCAGAAGCGTCACGATCCGTCGTCGTTCCAAATCGCAGACGATGCTGCCGTAACGATGGTTCCTCCGGAGCGCCCAGTCGTCGATGCCGATGACGTTCAAGGGCTCGGTTCGGGCTCGGGCGCGTCGGCGGACAACACGCAGAAGCGTGTCGTTGCTCACCGGCAGCATCAGCCGCCTGGCAAAGCTCGCCGCCGGCCGGCCGCCCAGTGCAAGGCCGAGATGGTGGACGATGCAATCAAGTCGAGCCGTGCGCCGCGCAAAAGCAGGCACAAGGCGTTCCGCGAATATTCGCCTCCGGCAGGTCGACGCCGCGCACCGAAAGCGCCGGGTGATCATCCGGATCTGAACGCGACGCCCTGACGATGGTAGGTCCGACACCTGCCGGATGTAGCGGCTGTGCACCCGACGTGAGAGGCCTCCGCAAGACGGGCATACGCCGGCACAGGTGCCGGCTCTGGCGGTCACGACAACGCGGCTCTCATCGCTGATTGCCTGCTCGACGATCAACCCAATGGGAACGAGAGATGACGGACGAAAACCTGTCTGCATGGCGCTGATTCCTTCCGGAAGACAGCGTCAACCCGCCACCAAACTGCATCGAGATTGAGTCAGAGCCCTTTTTCCACGCCGATTGACAATCGATCTTCGGTAGCGCATAGGGTTGCCGCAACGAGGGAGACGGCCCGGTTGAGGCGGAAATCGTTCTCTTGATCGACGGCCTGCCTGTCGCCCTCCCTGAGCCATTCAGTCTTCAACTTCAGGCGGATTAGCGGCTGGTCGCCGGCATATGCATCGCAATCTAGATCGCCACTAACATAGTCGATCCCGTGGATCTCCGATGTGAGGGGAGAGGTGCCGGGGTAATAGGTGGGCACCGCCACGCGATCCCCTCCCTTGTGTATGTTGGTGGCGATCTGAGTCTTCAAATTGGCGCAAGTAACCGGAGCTGCATGGGCTAGAGCGACTGCCCACAGTGCCATTGCGGTTGCGAGGATGGCGCAGCGGTTCATGGGCGACTCTCCTTCGCTTGGTGCGGTTAGGCTCGCAGCGCGTTAGCCGCACCTTGGCGGGCCGACCTATCTGTGTTAACACGGTTACATGCTAGGGCAACTGTGATAACACGGAAGCGAAAGCCCGGTCCGCCCGCGACCGGCAAAGGCACCCTTGTGGGTGTCAGGCTTCAGCCCGCCGAACTCGCCGATCTCGATACCTGGATCTCCGAACAGCCTGAGCCGAAGCCGACGCGGCCGGAGGCGATACGGCGAATCCTCGCCGAGGCGCCGAAGAAATGACCTCCGCTCAGTGCCGCGCAGCTCGCGCGCTCATCGATATGTCGCAGGCTCAGCTTTCGGGCGCCGCGGTCGTCCCTGCGTCCCTCATCGCGGACTATGAGACGGGGCGCGGGAACGCCGCGGCCTGCTGACGTTGAGGCAATCCAGCGCGCCCTCGAAGCCGCAGGCGTCGAGTTCATCGCCGAGAATGGCACCGGCTTCGATATGCGCATGACGCGAGCACTCCTAATCATGGCCGCGTTCGTCGCCCTTGTCATGGCTATGGCGCCCTTCACGGGCTGCCCTATCTTGTCGCGTCACAGGGCATGCTAGATGGCTTGGCGTAACCTTGGCGAGCGCGAATGGCTGAGCGAGGATGGGCTATGATATCATCGGTCTGTCTTCGGGAGGGCACAGCTCGTGTCGAAGGTGTCGGCTCGGTCGGGTTAGCAGCGGAGGCCCTTCTTGCAAAAGATCGCGAGAGCGTTTGCGCACGTCCTTCTGATCGCGTTGGGCTTGCTATCACTATTGGCAATGTTGCTCCTGGGTTACGCGCAAGGCCCAGGCGCATACAAGTGGTCAGTGTCCGACTTCTTCTTCTGGCTACGCGGCGGCTATACGAAACCAATCGAGATCGATTGGGACATCGTGAAATTGACGATTGCAATGATAGTCGGCGGGTTCATAGGTTGTGCACTTCGCCGCGGCCCTCCACTTGAGCACGGGGCCGTAGCCGCCATGGGGGCGCTCCCTTGGCTCGCCCCCCTGGTGATGCAGCTTTTGCTGCATTCATTTTGTGGGGGTTAAATTGAAGCTGAGAATTGTTAGCGACCGCGTAAACAAAAAAGCTATGCGCTCTTTCGCGGCGGGCTGATCACGTCGGCGAGACGCTTCCGCATGTGGGTCGGGCGGCTATCCCGTCGCCTATCGACACGAACGAACGTCCACCCGATCATAACCCGCTGTCTCGTTCAGCTTCGCCAGCTTCCGATGGAATGCCAAAAGCTTCTTGCGGTCGAAAGCTGGACTGCCTGGATCGGTTGGTAAATCGGTCAGAACGTTAAGAATGCGCGCGCGCCCATCCAGGCTGTCAAATGTCGCGAGGACATGAGGGATGCCTCTGAGGTCCATGAACTTCATTCCAGCTCTGTGCCAAGCATACAGGATCGAGGGGGGCACGGCGAGCGCGGCAAGCGCTTGGAGCGGCCGGTCCGGCTTGGTGGTGACGCCGGGTCGGAATGGGCGTGTGCGGGCTCGCTATGGCATCCGGGAGGCTTGCTGCTACGTCCTGAAGCTGCCCCACACTGCCACGGCGGCGGAGCCGACGAAGGGCAGACAAAACATGACGACCTGAATGCTAGGCGGCAGCGCGAGGAACCATCTTGCCGCCGCAGTTGCGGGCGCCTCGATCAGATACCATCCGGTTAGCTGGTCGAGCAGGCTTTCGGGTTGCTCCGTCGTCACGAGCGGCACCTGGCAAATGAACGCGAGGATGAAAGCGATGCATCCGACGCAGCGCGGAAACCAAAGGCGACTGGCCATTTAGACACCCGGACGCAAGAGCCCCCCGCCGGTCGTAACTAATGTTAGCTTGTGACAAACCGGTGTCAACCGCGCTTGCTAGGTCCCGCCATGCCGGCATGTTAGCGTCGCGCTGGCCACGGTAATGGCAACAACCCTCGCCCTCGCTGTGGCTCGGACCCTGCCGGGATCACGATTCGCCCCGGTGGGGTCCGCTTTCTCCTTGTCGAGCACCAGAAGGCGAATGGGCATTTGAAGGGCAAGCAACATGGGATCACAGCCGCCCAATGTCGGGCCGCACGCGGCCTTATCGAAATGTCACAGCTCAACCTCGCAAGAGCGGCGATTGTCACCAGCAGTGTTGTCACCGATTTTGAGAATGGCGCCAGCATCCCTCAGCGAGCTAACCTTGATGCCATCAGGCGCGCGCTTGAGGTCGCTGGAGTCGAGTTCATTGCCGAGAATGGCGGCGGTCCAGGGGTGCGGCTGCGCAAGTCTTGACAACGTGTCCCCTCGGGCGCCAGCTCCGTTAAGCTGGCAATATTGGGGCGACCGATGGCACTTTCCACGCAGGAACAAATCCTCATCGAGCAGCGCGTGACAAATGAAGCCAAGTCGGTCGGCGTCGCCTATCTGCTTTGGCTTTTCGTCGGCGGTCTCGGCGCTCACCGCTTCTATCTCGGCCGGGCCGGCAGCGGACTTGTAATACTCATCCTGACCATAGCTGGATTCATGACGCTTACGGTAGGCGTAGGCTTGATATTTCTTGGCGCGATGGGACTTTGGGTGCTGATCGACGCTTTCCTCATCCCTGGATTGGTGCAGAGACACAAGGCGGACGTGCGCAACAGGCTCACGGCGAGTGCATTGGCTAACCCAGGACAGCTGCTCGCGTGATTTTCGTCGAGGAGAAGCGAGGGTCCGGGCGCGCGGCTTAGGAAGCGATGAATCTCCGCCGCAACGGGCTCATGGCCTCTTCGGTCATGGGGATGCTCCTGCCTGTTGTGAGGTTCGCAACCCCTCATCTTCAGACAGGACGCTCCCGGCGCCTCACTGCGACTTCGGTTCCAGGCGCAAGCTTGCGCGAAGCGCTCTACCGCGAGAGCGGTTTAGTCCTTGGGCCATAGGCGGACACTCGTTGGAGCGAAGCCTACAAGTTCGCTGCGAATAAATCCCATCGGCCCGGAAGACCCTTCAGTTCATGCGACCCACGTTCGGAGAACTTCAACCCTGTGCCAGCAACAAGATCTGTAACCACTCTCGAAACGACAACTTCGCTGGGCGCGCAGCACGCCATGACGCGAGCCGCCGCGTGCACCGCTATCCCCCCCACATCTCTGCCTCTCATTTCAATCTCGCCAGTATGGAGACCTGCGCGCAGCCGCAGACCAATCTGTTTCATGGCGTTTTCAATTGCCAAGGCGCATCGAACCGCGCGACCCGGTCCGTCGAACGTCGCCAGGATGCCGTCCCCGGTGCTCTTGACCAAATGCCCACGATGTTTCTCGACCACCCGTCTCGCTATCTCATCGTGTCTATCGAGCAATCGGCTCCACCGTTGATCGCCCATTTCGGCGGCGCTGCGCGTGGAGTCCACGATGTCCGTAAGCAGGACTGTCGCTAAGACGCGCTCGAGGTCGAATGCAGAACTCTCGCGATCTCCCGTGACAAATTCTTGAATGTCGCCAAGAAGCGCCTCGACATTGCCGATCCACGGAGGGTGCTCTCCATCGGGATATTCTATGTATTGCGCTCCAGAGATTTGCGCCGCGAGTTCGCGCCCACGCTCGACTGGAACGAGCGCGTCGGTTCGCCGGTGGAGCACAAGCGTTGGAACGCGCACGGTCGGAAGTATCGATGTGACATCAATCATCCTGTTCAACGCCACATATGCTTTGAATGCTCCGGGGCTCGCGGATAGTCGCTCAAATTTGGCGAGCTGATTGACGGCTTCCTGGTTCGTCGCCTGGCTCGGATTGAGAGCTTTGATCAATGCGCCGGTGCCCCACAGCTTCACGAGCTGCAAGATCGCTTCTTCCTTCGCGTATGACTTAGTGAAGCCGCCGTAAAGTATGAGTTGAGACACGCGCTCTGGATATGTGGCGGCGAAAAATGCGCTCATAGAAGCGCCTTCGGAGATTCCCAGCAGGACAGCGCGCTGCGAACCAATATCCTCCATGATAGCCCGAACATCATCTACCCGCTGTTCGAGGGAAGCTGCGTCCGATACTCTATCGGACAATCCTTGGCCTCTCTTGTCGAACGTGACGACGCGGCCAAACGTCGAAAGACGGCGCAAAAAGGACGTATAGCCGGGTCTTTCATGCGAGAACTCGACGTGAGAGACAATGCCGGGCACCAAAATGATATCGCGCGGTCCCTCGCCCATCGCTTGATAGGCGATATTGACGTCGCCGCTGACCGCGTAGTGCGTATTGGGCAATTCAAAATCGCTCATTGGTCCGCTCCGCTCCAAAACTGGGCGCCGAGTAGCCTCGGGATCGGAAGTCAATTGTGGAAGAAATACCATACCTATGTAGATCCCGATTGCTTCAGGAGTTGATCCGCAGCAGCGGGTAAGCCAGTCGTCGCAGCAATCGCGCTAACTGCGGCCTTCGCCCCGGTCGCGGGCAATGACCGGTTTGGGTCAATTCGCGTCGACTTCTGGGCGGGGCGCCGGGCGAGGGCAAACCGCTCCCGCGCGAGCGGAAGCGCGAGGCACCCTATTCCCAGTGAACCCCCGACATGTCGTTCACGAAGTAAGGCGATCCCTTCCACAGTCCCTTCAGCTTGCCATTCGCGACCGAGATCTGCTGGAGCTGGAAGAGGAAGACGTTCACCGCGTCCTCGGCGAGCTTCTTCTGCGCCTGCACGAGATAGGTCTTACGTTCTGCGACGTCGACCGTGGTATTCGCCTTGTGCATGATGTCGCGGAATTCCCGGCTGTCATATTGGATGTAGTAGTTCGGATCGGCATAGACGGTCGTCATGTCCATCGGCTCGACATGGCTGATGATGGTGAGATCGTAATTCTTCTCCTTGAAGACGCCCGAGAGCCACTGCGCCCATTCGACATTCACGATCTTGGCTTCGACGCCGATCTTGCCGAGCTCGGCCGCGATGATCTCGCCGCCATTGCGCGCAAAGGGCGGGGGCGGCAAGGTCAAGGTGAGCTTGAGCGGCAGCTCGACGCCCGCCTCCTTCAGGAGAGCCTTGGCCTTTTCGGGGTCGTAAGGATAGACGCCGGTGAGATCGATATAGCCGAGATCGAGCGGCGTGTAATGTGAGCCAATCGGGACGCCATAGCCGTTCATGGCCCCCTCGATGATCGCCTTGCGGTCGACTGCGTAGGAGAGGGCGCGGCGCACTCTGACGTCATCGAGCGGCTTCTTCTTGTTGTTGATCGACATGATGGTCTTGCCCTCGGTGCCGCCGAACGTCACTATGAAGCGCGGATCCGACTTGAACTGGTCGACGCTGTGCACCCCCTGGAAGAGCGGGAAGGCGTCGACATCGCCGGCGAGCAAGGCCGCCACCTGGGCGGCCTCGTCACTGATGAAGCGGAAGGTCACCTTGGCGAGCGCGATCTCGCCGGCATGGCGATAGTCGTCCCATTTCGTGAGCGTGACCGACGAGCCCTTCACCCAATTATCGAAACGGAATGGGCCGGTCCCGACCGGTTTCGTGCCATTGCTCGCCGCGCTCTTCGGATCGACGATAACGGCGGGCGAGAGGCCGAGCTGGTAAGGCGCATCTGGCGACGCATCCTTGAAGTGCAGGATCACGGTCATGGGGTCCGGCGTCTCGATCGAGGCGATGGTCGAGAGGAAGGCCTTCGACTTGTTCGTGGATTCCGCGGTGACCGCGCGCTCGAAGGAGAATTTCACATCGGCCGAGGAGAAGGGTTCGCCATCCTGGAACTTCACGCCCGAGAGGAGCTTGAACGTATAAGTTTTGGCATCCCCCGATATCGTCCAGCCCGAGGTGAGGAGCGGCGTCACCGAGCCGTCGTCATTCACCTTGGTTAGGCCTTCATAGATGTTGAGATGGGTGATCTGGCCGATCGCCGCGGCCGCGCCCGCCGTCGCGTCGAGGCCCGGCGGCTCGAGCGCCATGCCGATGACGACAGTATCCTTGGCTTGGGCCTCGCTGGCGAAGGGTAAGGCGACGAACGCCAAGGCCATAGCGGCGAAGTGGAGCTTGCGGAACATATTGACGCCTCCACCCGGGCAGGCCGGAACATCCGCTGGGGTTGCGTCCGCTGCGGCGCGCCCGAGGCCTGCTCTCGGCAGCGCCTTCCGTGAGGGCGCGAGTGTGCCCGCCGCGTGCGGCGTGTCAAGTGGCTTACTTCAGGCGATCGTCGGCCGCAGGGTCCATCGGCCAGGCGCCGAGACTCCAGAAGCGCGGCCATGATGTCGAGATCGCGCCTGGTCGGCGGGGCGGCTTACCGCGGCGAAGCGCGGCAAGGACGGGGTGGTGCGCCGCCGCGTCTGATGCAGGCCTACGCGGTCGGGAGTGGGGCCGGCTCCGCCTCCCCTTGGGAGACCTTGCGGCGTTAGGTGTCGTCCCTGGCGAGCCGCCTCCGCGCGGTCCGGTGAGATCAGGCCACTTTGCCCCCTAGTGAAGGCAGACCGATGCTGGCGTCATGCTCAATTGCCTCGCAGCTCGAAGTGACCGCCGTCATTGAGGTCGGCGACTTGGCCTCGAATTGGACTTAGCGCTCAGGGGGCTTCCTTAGCGAGACGTGGCCCGCGGAGATTCTGGTCCGCGATGGGTCACAAGCCGCCAAAGCTCTGACCAGCTCAAAATGCCCACTTTCCACCCGTTGCAGCCGTTGGGGTCGGGGTGGAGAACGGAGAATGGCCCCTCGCCTTCGGCGCATCTCGGAAGGGAATCAGACCATCCGACCAACCGGTGACCATCTGGGTCAGAAGACGGTGGTCATATTGCTGAGCCCGCCATGCCAGCCTTAATCCGTTGCACCGTGCCGGACCCCACTTTGAACTTGGCGGCAATCTTGAGCATGCCGAGATCGCCTTGGGCGAGCGCCGCAGAGATCGCCTGTTCTGTCTTGGGATCGATTGTCGGACGCCCTAGGCGCTTCCCTTGAGCGCGAGCGCGCTTCAGGCCCACGTTGATCCTCTCGCGGATCATGTCGCGCTCAAACTCTGAGAACACGACGCACATGTGGAGCATGGCCTTGCCTGCCGGCGTCGCGGTATCGATGGCCTGCTTGTCGTAGTATTGCTTCACCCCGAGCGCCTCCATCTCGACCATGAAGCCACTCACATCGTGGACCGAGCGGCCAATACGATCGATCGCCCAGGCCATCACCACATCGAATTTGCCACGGGTCGCGTCCTTCAACATCTTGTCGAAGGCAGGTCGTTTGTCCCGTCCCTTGGCACCAGAGATGCCCTGGTCCGTATAGACGTCAACAACGTTGAAGCCGCGACGGGCGGCGACCTCTTCCAGGGCCAGCCTTTGGTTTTCCGTTGTCTGCCCATCCGTCGAGACGCGGCAGTAGATCGCCGCACGCATGTTGTCATCCTTCCAACGGCTTGCTCCCGACGAACGATATGGTGGCTGACCATCGACGCTTCGAATTGTGGCGTATTTTCAAGGGCGATCCGGACGCCGCGACAGCAGGGTTTTCTGCATAGCTGCGAGATCGCGCGAAAAACGGGCGGCGAACGCAGTCGGGGCTTACGCGGCCTATATTTAAACCTTCCACCTTTTGATGCAGCGCATGCAGGAACGCGCTCCGATCGCACAGGCATCCCGTCCTCTGTCGAATGACCACACTCGACCATAGCGGCCGTTCAGGCCAACGCAGGGACCGGTTCCATATTGGGCCTTGTGTGACATCCGGCCCGACCCCATGGACGCAAGATGTAGAATGCGCTGGTCGTGGCCCCCTAATTGACGGCGTGACCGTCAGTCGGGCGGTTTCTGCTTTCAAAGTGGAAGCGGCAACTCAGCCTATCTTTGCCCAACCTCCCGCAAGAACTGAAGAGACAGCGTGTCATTGTGCCGCCTGCCATCATCCCAGCTAATGGCAATCCAGTTAGTCGACGACGGATAGCTTACGGAAATTTGGCCGGGCCGGTATTTCGCATTATTAAGCTGGGGGTTTAGGGCGAGATCCAGCGGTCCGAGCATCAGGATGAAGCCGAGGCCCATAATGTTGACGCCGACCCCGCTTATCTCGTCGTGCTGGTTCGTGTAGGGCTGGAGCTGAAAACGATTGTGGTTTTCTGTCAGATCGCCCGCGCTCATCACGCAATACAGACCAGCGCCGTCTGGCCAGCGGGTTGGATCGTCGAGCATATCCAAGACCTGAACATCGCTAGCAAAGGCGCCCGAGAGCCGCTCCCTGCCCCGCGCGAGATTTTTCGACGCGGCCAGCGCTTTGGCGGTCTTAAGCAGCCATCGCTCGATATCGTGACCGGAGACGATGTAACGGGCCGCCTGTGCCTCTCGGTCCAGACAGGACTTAAGGGCGGTAAAGAAGTAAAGCGCCGCCGCGTCCAAAGGGGAAAGCGCGCTGTTGTGCTTCTGGCAGAGGCAATTCGCCGTTAGAGTCTTTGGCGACATAATCTTCGTTTCGCCTTCGGCGAGCCAAGGCAGGCCGGATATCGAGAAATCACCGTCGGCCTTTAGGAGCAGCATGATCGACTGCGAAAACAGGTGCTCGCCGGAAAGGCCACCATCGCACGAGCCGAGTTCCTTCATGTAACATCTGTCGACTGCCGAGATCGACGGTAACGCCCGCAGCCCGAGAACAGCGGGCGGCTTGTGCCAGTGCCGCCCGTTGTAGCAGCACAGATTTCCGGGTCTCGACGAACCGCACGGGCACGGGTCATTTTCCACGGCCGCTCTTCTTCGCCTTGCTTCACCCATCGCAGCTATTCTTTCGCCCGCCCCGGTGCATAAATCAAGAATTCTAAAACACCACGCTGGAGCAGCATCATGAAATTGATGACTTCCGCCGAGTCGATTGCGACGCTCATGACAAGCTCTCCGCTCCGCGCAGAAAGCCAATCTCATGCCGCCGCCTTGAAGCGCTCGAATCGTAGCGCGAGCCGGTCCCGATCAGGGCGATCCTTGGGGCGGTTCGGCAGATGGATGGTTTCACCGTTCAGCCCCTTCAAGGCTTGGAGCATTGGGCCGTCGTTCTGGGCGAGCAATCGCTCGGTAACGTGCAGCCGGTAGTCCGGGTCGATGCCGATCAGATGGGCGTCGAACGCCGCGTGATGGATTTTCGAAAGCGGGATACCGTTCGGAACCACAGGCTGACCGAACTGCTCCTCCTTGTCCGCGACGATATGGGCGGCGTCCAGTAGCGGCGGCTCGGGTAATCGGGACAACGCGCACCGCCCATTATAAGCGGTGATGACGGCCTCGCGGAACGACGCCTGGTGGAGCCGTTGCTTGACGGCGCGTAGAGCGTAACGCCGTTCCAACGCGCTCTCAGGTGGCGCGAGCGCCACCTGATCGGGAACACCGAACGCGACGCGCGCTTTCAGCGCGGTGGCGTCCCATCCGGAAATGAAGGCCGGAAGCATAGCTTGGTAGCGGCCGGGCGCGATGCCGAGGAAGTAGATAATCGGTATCCGGTTCTCGAATGCCTCGCGAAGCCACCGGTTGTCGGCCGCATCCGGATTCTGACCCATGAAGGCGTAGTCGATCGTCTCGTCACCCTCGAAAATCTGCCGATGCACTTCTCGCTGATCGTCATACCAGACTTTGCCGCCCGGCTTCGGGAAGACGGTCTTGATCGAGAGCAGAAAGCGCATCTGCTGCGGCTTGAAAATGCCGCGCTGCGGATTGATAAGCGGGATGCGCTCTCCCTCGAAAACGAATCCCGGCTTCAGTTCAATCGCAGTCAGATGATCGTGCACCTCACCCAGACTTCGGACGTGCTCGAAAGCCGCCATGCGCTGGAGCGCGTCACGACCGGCATCAGCCATGAGCGGCAACTCGACTGTTGCGCCACGTTGCCCTCACCCGCCGCCAGAGTCTCAGCGAAGAGCACGTCAAGAATGTATTCGGATCGCAAGCGCTTGCCACGTCCCCGCGCACCCTTCAAAGCGCGCTGTAGAACTGGCGAAGTTGCATCAGGCGCTCGTCCATGTGCGGCCATTCGGTATCGCTTGACGATAAGCTCTCTAGCCAATCGACCTGCATTCTCAGCCCTCCGTGGGTATCGGGATCAAATCGCTTGACGGCGTCCCAAAGATGATTCTCAAACTCCTCCAATGAGGGTCGCATCCTCGGGTCGGACGATAGCGTGGCAAGTATCAACTCGTCGATCTCGGATGGAAGCGCGTTGGCCGTGACCGGAAGGGATTTTTTGGAGCTTAACGCCCACTCTCGCCAAGTCGATTCCCGATTCCACTTCTGGTCGACTCCTTGCCACGGCCAAACATCGGCGGTTGCGACACCGATTGGGTGCTGGCCATCCGAGAAGCACTCAAACGCAATCACGCCGAGGGCGAAGAGATCAAATGTCGGTGCCGTCGGATCGATCTCGGTGGACGAGAATTGCTCGGGCGCCATGTATGGGCGGCTGCCACTGTTGCGGCCGAAGTCCCTAAAGGCATCTGCAAGGCCGAAGTCGCCGACAAACATGTGGAAGTGCATACCCCTGCTGTCCTTCGGCACATTCTTTCGGGATAGATCATCAAAGAACACGTTGCCGGGTTTGAGGTCTTGGTGAGCGGCGATTCCGCGCTCTTGGGCCAATCGAAGCGCCCGGACAATCTGGATCAGCGAGGCGAACCGATCCTGAAGCGACCAAGCTAATGGGTTTGCAATGAGGTCCTCCAGAGAACCATCCCGATATCGCGACAAGATGAAAGGCCAGCCGTGGATGATTTGAACGTCGAAAAATCGGTTGATCCACGGCACCATGAAAGCTCGATGGGTCTTTTCAAGCTCGTGAAGAACTTGTTCGATGCCGGCGCGTGCCTTCTCTGGACCACCAAAGCGCTTTACGCGAGGGAATTTCGCCGCGAGCCTAGTGCTATTGGAGATCGCAATCGAATAGACCTCTCCATACGCTCCCTCGATCGGACCGGTCACTACACCGCCACGCGGCGTCTCCAGGTGCAACTTGATGATCTGCCGCCGCCATTCTTCGTCGATCTCGTATAGCGGTGTGATACTCATCCGACCGCCTCGCTTTCAGTGGCTTCGATTGGTGGCCCGTCGCCCTTGGCCAAGACGACGCGAAGGCCCTTCAAGCTCGTCGTCAGCGTCTGCGCGCTGAAACAGTCAATGCCGATGGTCCGGGCGAAAGCCAGCATATTTCAAGCGATCCTGCTTGGCCCGCGCGCATGCCTGTCGAGGTCTTCCACAAGCGCGACGAACCGCTCAAGGAAACGCCTCATGTTCTGAGGGGTAATAGTGACGCCCCATGTTCGTCCTCCTTGATTATCTCGGTTCTCAATCCGCAACGCCGCGATTTGGCCTTTTCCATCTGGAAGGAACGAAATGTTGCCATGGGCAACGCCATTTCGAAGCAGACGGATCAGATCGCCAAACTTTGTCGGTGCCTGATCAGTGGCTCGCTCGGCTCGCGGAATCGGCCAGCCTTGGCTTTCGGCGTCTGCGATCGACATTGAGTTCAGTTCGCTCCGAAGGCTCTCCCACGGGTGGGCCAGCGCTCCGAGGAACGAATTGATGAGCTGCGTGACTTCGAACGGACCCTCGCTCGAACCACTTTGCTCGATGAATGCGAGGTTTGCCATCGTTCGCCGCATAACGTCGAGGATCGGCTCATGCGGCATCATCGGCAACGTGTCCTTTCTTCGCAGTGGTTCTCGTCATCCGCCTTTGTCGCCATCGCTTCGGCGAGCAGGGCATCGAATTGGCGAGGCGAGGGGCGTAGCGGCATCATCAAGGCGCGCGCGCTCGGTCACCACCTTCTTCCATGCGAAGACCGACCTTGATCGTCCTTCACGAAGTCATCCAAAAATTCGGACACGGGCGCGACGCCGGTCACCAGCAAATGATCACGGGCACGGGTGCAGGCGACATAGAGCAGATGCCGTTCGGTATCATAGACCTCCTGCAAATCGGCGTCGTCGCCGACTGTCTCGATGCGTTCCTGCAAGGGAATGATTTCGTCGTCGCAGGCCATCACAACCACGGCCCGAAATTCCAACCCTTTGGCGAGATGCATGGTGCTGATTGAGACGTGCCCGCTGGTGGTTTCGACGTGCTCATCGAGAATCTTGAATGCAAGGCCCGACGCCTTGACGGCCGCGCGCGCACGATCCAGTTGCGCTACGGACCGAACGAACACGCCGAATTCGTGCGGCAGGACTCCCGCCTTGGCATGTTCTGCGATCCAGTTGCCGACCAACACGGTCTCCTCGCTCTCGCTCTTGAGCGAGTGGACCGTGGGAGGCGGGCCGTTGAACACTGAAACCGTGTCGCTCCGATCCTCGCTATTCCCATCCACGTCGGTCACTACCGGGCCAAGCAGCCGGTCCGCCTGAGTGCGGATTTGGTGGGAGGTCCGATAATTGACGCGCAACGTGCGCGAGCGCCCCCGAACGTCCACGCCGAGAGCCTTCCATGAGAAGGGCTGTTGAAAGATGCGCTGCCCGAGGTCGCCAGCGAAAAAGAGAGCGTTGGGTCGACCACCCCCCAGAGCGGCGAAAAATCGGACATGGGCGACGCTGACATCCTGTGCCTCGTCAACGACCGCGAAGTCGAAGATCGGAGTCTTGCTCTTCGAGATCGAGGCTGCCAGTGAGCTGAATAGTTGCGCATGTGTGATCAGTTGGCGCGCGTTCAACTCGGCACGAACACGCTCGAAAATGGACCACAGCACCTTGCGCTGTGCCTCTGGCAACCGTGTCTTCCTGCCGAGGCGAACGACATCGCGATAGGCCTCCCAGTGATTCAACTGCCAAGCATCAACCACCTGTTCCCATTCGCTCAGGAGAAAATGCTGTCCGAACTTGTGTCCGCCCACGGCACTCGCCGCCTCTTGCATCAGCTCGCGAATAATCTCTCGGCTAGCGATTGCCGCCTGCCCAACGTGGGCCTTATAGAGCCGGAGCCCGACGGCGTTGATCGAGTGAACGTCAATCCTTTCCGCGAGACGTGGTTCATTACCTAACAATCGCGTCAGCTTGGTTCGCAGGGCATTCGCAAGCGTGTCGGAGAAGGTCGTCAGCAAGATTCTGGCGTCGGGGTGGGTTCGTGCCAAATGCGCGGCCCGGTGCAGCGCGACGATGGTCTTGCCTGTGCCCGCCGAACCGGCAACGCGTGCGGGTCCGTTATAGTCTCGATCGACGATTTGGCATTGCTCGGGATGAAGGAAGACCGTCCATTTCTCCCAGGGGAAATCGAGCGCACGCTCCAACTCCTCCACACTCGACATGACTCGGAATCGGCGTTGCGCATCGGGATGATCAAACGGATTCGCAGCGACAATGCGGCCGATTGCGCTGTGGGACAGGCCGGCCTCCGTTCCAAAGAGTGCCGGCAATTCGAAATGAGGCAAAAGGGGCTTGCCACCAGTCGCCAATTCCAGCAACGCCTCGGCGGCCTCTCCAGGCAGGTGGTCGGCCAAGGCGAGCAACGTGTCCTCCGTCGCCGTCTTGACGTCGTTTAGCCACTCGGGGGGAACGCCATAGCCGAGCAGTTCGTCGTCGGACCTTCCGGCGAAAATGCATATCTTCTCGGCGGCCGGTTGCGGCTCAGCGGCAGTTTCCGCCTGCACGTAAACTGGGACAACGATTTCCTTCACCGTTTCGCGTATCTCGACCAACTGTGCGGCGCCGGTTTTGGGATGCGTCTCCAGTTTGCGCCGTTTCGCCCAATCGTAAGCCTTGTTGTGGTGGTCGACGTAGCAGAGCAAGAGGCTCGCGTCGCTTTTGTGGACGATCAGCCGGATATCGTCGTTCACCCGCACCGACCAGAAGCTCTTGTCCTTCACCTTGTCGAGTTTGTGGAAGCTCATGCCGGGACTAGCCGGGTTAAGCTGCAAGTCGAACGCCGTTGTCTTGACGGCCTTCTGCTCGTCGCCGGTCAATCGGGCGAGGCTGTCGGTGAAGGTATCGGCGATGCGAAATTCCATTGAGGCTTGGTCCCCGACTACACTGAGGTAGCCACTTCCGCGTCGGTCGCGAGCGGACAGTCGGCCCAGCCAACGCTGAGAGAAATTCCGTCCAGGCAAGTCGTTTCCATACTCCCCCGAACGGCAGGCAACTTCAAAGCCTGACAGAAGACGGCGTAGTCCTGAAACCGCTCGTCGGGAGTATTGAAAGCCTGAACGACAAAGGCCGCATGCTGAAACCCGAGCCGCTTGGCTTCGATTACGGAAGCCGCGCAGCGGTGCAGAAGCTGGTAGCGAACTTGAAGGAAGGAATCTGACTTTGGAAGATGCGAGAGAATATGCTCGAAGCGGCTCTTACGGTTGTCACAAGACTCCTTAGTTTTACCCGCGACGAGCCATTTTTTGACAATCTCGTCGCCGAAGGCTTCGTTCGCTTTCCCTTCCACAGTTAGCGACAACATTCCCGCTGTGGTCTTCACAACGGCCCAGACGTCGGATTGGGAGGCCGCAACTCCGCCCGGCAAGTTGACTTTGTGCTCGGCAACCGCGAGCACCAGGATCGGGTCGCCATAGTTGCATTCGCGAAACAACCTTCCGATAGGTTCCGGGATTCCTGATTCGCCCAGAGAGGCAAATTCCCAGGAGACCGCCGTTTCGAAGGCTGAGAAGCGCCGCCTCCACTGACGGTCTGGGTCTGCCAGGCGCTCTCGCCAGCTTCCAATTCCCCGTGTTGAAATGCACAGTTTACTCATGCCTTGAACACCTTCATGACCTCGTCGCCCAAGTGATTGATCACCTTGACCGCGATGCGACCTTTCTTCGGTTTCTCGAAGGGGCGTGATGTGTCGCTGTGCAGCGTCGCCCAGGCTTCTGGGTCGATCTCGGCCTTGAGTGTGGTCTTCAATGCACTGTAGGGATCGTTGGCGCCGAGGAAGTAGGCGTGGCGGACGAAGAAGCTCTCTTCGTTGTAGTCGGTGTCGATGAACCAGCAGGCGATGCCATCGGCGCCGTCGCTGATGACTTCGCCGGTCTGGGGTTTGAAGACGTCCACGCCGTTTACTTTCACGCGGAGTTTGTCGTCCTTCTCGGTCAGGAGCGTGATGTCCGGCTCGCCAAAGATGACGAAAAGGTTACCCTTGCCGGTGTTCTTGAGGTCTTCGGCCATGTGCAGGTCGGCGTTCATGCGGGCCTTGAGCACTGGGATGCGGCCCAGCTTGCTGAACTCCGTGGTGTGCGCCTCGTAGTTGAAGGCGCAGGCGATGAGCGCATCGAATCCAGCATCGCCGGCCTCGCGGGCGGCGGCGACAAGGTCAGCACGCTGCACGGTGCCGAATTCGGGGCCGATGAAGATGGCGGCGCGTTTCTCCGTGTCGCCTTCCATGTAGTGGCCTTCGGCACAGACCAAGTCGCCGGGCCAAGGCGCCAGCGCGGTAAAGGTGATCCGATCCTCCTTGTGCGCCTGCTGCACGCCGGCCGTCTTGAGGTTCTCCAGGATCATCTGGGGGAAGGACTGCTTCGCTCCGTATTCGGCGCCATCCTCCTCGAGGTCGTCGATCAACTCGTCGTTTTCGTCCACGCCCAGCACGCGGTGCGGGCTGAGACTCTCGACCGTGAAAGGACCGGCTACGCGGACCTTTTTCTTGTCCTCGTAGGGCTTGTCATAGAGGTATTCAAACTCGGCTTTGGCAGCGATAGAGGCGTCAATCTCCTTCTGCCGTGAGATGCGCGCCTGCCACCAGTCGGCGTGCTGCGTTTTCGTCGCGTCCGGCCACTTGGAATCGGCTTCGCGTGGAATCTCCCACTCCTGCCACGTTTTCTTGAGTGCGGCGTTCACCGACTCGCGTACCGGCTCCAGCTTCGCCTGCCATTTCTCCCAGATGACATCGATCTCCGCGTTGTTGGCGATGGACTTGAGCGTGATGTGTGGCACTCGCTCATAGACGAAGCCGTGGCGGATATTTCCTTGGACTGGCTGCGAACTCGGCGCGGTGCGGGTGACCTCGGCTTCCTTGAGCTGGCCCTGGCGGGAATCGGCCAGCAGGTAAAAGGGATAGCGCGCACCCATGATGCGGGCGCGGGCCAGCGCCAGCGCCACGCGCGAGGTGTCAATCGTAATCCAGCGGCGGCCCCATTGCTCGGCGACCGTAGCGGCCGTGCCGGACCCGCAGGTTGGGTCGAGCACCAAGTCGCCGGGGTCGGTGGCCATCAAGATGCAACGTTCGACAATCTTAATGGCTGTCTGCACGACATACAGCTTGTCACCGCCATATTGATTTTGACCTACGGTATCCGTCCAATTATTCGCCAAAGGAAAGGCTGGGAAATCATCAACATACCTCACATATCCAATCGAGTTTCCGGCTTTGGCCACACGGTTAGCCAAAAGTAAGCGCGACATCCCTCCTCGATTTGTCTTCCAGCCACCAGTTCGCGGCAGATACGAAGTTCCATTCACTTCGACTGGAAATACGGTCGTCTGGCCAACGCGGGTTGTTTGACTAGTGAGATTGTCAACACCAAACGGACGCGCCTCTCTCGGGAGATCAGCCATCCCACGCCGTTCCAACTTCGACATCGGACGCACAGCTCCGCCAGGTAATGCAATTTGAGTGTAAAGTGTCGCGCCCGTTCCACCAATGGTCTTTTCGATGAACAATTGACGATACTTTATTCCGTCAAGAGAGCGGCAATACCAAAGCACGTAGTCGTTTAACGAGGCAAGCACGTCTGTGCCTCCAGCAAAGCTTCCCGCGCCTGTAGTCTTTTGGGCAGTGATCATGCAGACGAAGTTTCTGCTTCCAAAAACCTCGTCTAGGATCGTGCGGACGAGATGGACGTTTTCATCGCCGATTTGCATGAAGATAGAACCGGAGTCGGTCAGCAAGTCGCGGGCGGCGGTGAGGCGGTCCCGGAGGTAGGTAAGGTAGCTGTGGTTGCCATTGCGCCATGTGTCGCGGAAGGCTTTGACCTGCTCCGGTTCGCGACTGATTTTTTCAGGGGAATCTGTGCCAGTCCCAGACTTGTCAGCGGTTGACCACTGAAAGTTACTGTTGAACCTGATGCCGTAGGGCGGGTCGAAGTAGATGCACTGCACCCGCCCCCGCAGGCCCTCGCGTTCGGCCAGGCTGGCCATGACCTGGAGGGAGTCGCCCAGGATCATGCGGTTGGACCAGTTCTGTTCGTGCTGGTAAAATTCGGTCTTGTCGACACCCTTGGGGATGCCGTTGAAATCGGCAAAGAGGTCGGGCGTTAGCCCCCCGCTGTCGTGCTCGCGCTCCTTCGTGGTCCGCAGCAGGTCGTCGATGAGCACCTTCGGGTGGACCTTTTCCTGGATGTAGAGCGGCGGGGCTTGGACGACGAGATCGCTCCAGTCCTGCTCATCCTTCCCGCGCCAGACGAGCTGGGGATCGAGGTCGGTGTTACGGGGGTAGCGGACCTTTTTCGGGTCCTGCTGCTCTTTTTCCAGCACGGATTGAAATTCGGCTGTCGGGATGTTCATCCGCTTGGCTTCGTCATGCTTGAGCGCTTCGACAGACTTGAGGGCTGCGGCTTTCTTGGCCATGATCATTTGCTCCCGGTCGCCGGTTGCGCCGTGGCGGATGCAATCATCTTGTTGAACTCGCTTTCGACCTCGGCCTTGAAATCCGACTCGATCTGATAAACCTCGGTGAACTCGGCGAATGCCCAACGGCCATAGGTGCCGAGATGGTTCACTCCGGGCACCCAATAGGTGTCCATCGTGGATTTCTTCTCCTTCGCGTCCTCGCGCCGGTAGCCCTTGATCTCGACCACGAGATGCAGCGGGTCATCGAGCCCGTGCCCATCGTCTACGTGGACGATGAAGTCGGGCCGATACTTGCGCGTCTCGGAGCCGTAGCGGTAGGGCACTTCCAAACCGAGGTTGTGGTTCTTTACATAGGCGCCGACTTTCGGATGCGACTCGGCCACGCGGCAGAACTCTGCCTCCCAGTCGCTGTCGAGCACGACCCAGTTGATGTGGTTCTTGGGCGGCGGACCACTCGTGTCCCAGCGGTCGGCGCGCGACGTGTTGAAGCGAACGTGGTTGGTAGAGCCGGTGGGATTGTAAGCATCGAGCAGCGCCTTGATGGGACGCTCTCCGAGAAACTGCCTTGTGATGGCCGCGGTGATACGGTTACAGGCCATGTCGGCCAGTTCTTGATACATGAGCAGCGCGGGATAAGTTTCGCCTTTGCAAATGAGGCAGGTGTCGAGCCATTGCTTGGTGATGCGCTTGAGCTGACCGAACAGGTAGAGCTTCGGCTCCTCGCCGGGGTCGCGCCATTTCGTGTATAGCAGCCGCTGGGTGACGTGGAAGACGAGCGAGGAGGGCCGCATGTCGCCCAGGTGCTTGAGGCTCAGGTCCACTCCTTCGCCGATGATGCCAGAGTTGCGCGTGATAGAGGGGCCGACAATGTCGGGGCTGAGTTCCAGGATAGAGTCGTCATTGAAGTCGGCGGTCAGCCTTTCCTCAGGTAACTCCACACGATAGCCCTCGACGCGGGGAAACCGAATTTCGAGAGCGTCGCGGTCGGGGCGCATCGCTCTGACTTGAACCGTCTCGCGAGGCGGCTGCGGGGGAGCAACGACCGGCTTTGCGGTGAAGTCGAAGGGAATCCCGAAGACGTCGGCGTATTCAACATTGAAAAGCCCTTCTTCGTTGAGGTCGTAAGACTGGCGACGCAAGGCGCGACCAATGACCTGCTCGCATAGGAGCTGAGTGCCGAAGGCGCGAATGCCGAGAACATGGGTAACGGTATTGGCATCCCATCCCTCGGTGAGCATCGAGACGGAGACGACGCAGCGGATGGCACCGCCGAGTTGTCCGGGCTTGCCAACGGTGTTCATAACCTCGCGGAGCAATTCCTGGTCGGTGATGTTTTCGCCCGCACGGGTATCACCGGTGCGCTCCACAATTTCACGGCGAAAGCGCTCGATCTCGTCGGCAGCCATGCCTCGGAATTTATCGTCGAGCGCATCACCCGCTTCCAGCTGCTCGCTGTCGATCAGGAGCGTGTTCGGGCGCGGGAGTGGGTTGCCGGTGGTTTCGTCGAAATTGCGGAAAAGTGCGAGGCGCCCGTTCTCCAGAGTAGTCGTCCCGTCCTGATTCTTCCGATGGAAGCCAGAGATGAAGTCGTAAACGAGCTTCGAGATGGCGGTGTTCTGGCAGACGATGATGAAACAGGGCGGCACCTTGATGCCCGTTTTCTCCCAAAGGTTGAAGTTCTTCTCATAATGCCCGTAGAGGGCTTGCAGCGCCGTCTGCAAGCGAGTGGGGAGTTTGAGCGGGTCGAGTTCCTCGCCTTGGCCGCGCCCCTTCTTGGGCATGTCTTTGCGGATGTTCTCCCAGAGGTTGCGAAACACAGGCATGTCGTCACCGGGGATGTTTTCTGCCACCGGGACGCGCGGTAGCTTGACGATGCCGCATTCGATAGCATCCATGAGTGAGAAGTCGCTCATCGTCCACGGGAAGAGAGTGCCCTCGGCGTAGCCGGAGCCGCGAAGGAAAAATGGCGTCGCGGACAAGTCGATGACGCGGCTGAGGCCGAGCTTGCGGTTTACGGCTTCGAGGCCGGAAATCCAGAGCCGTGCGGCCTCGTTGTTCTTTTCGGCCTCTTTTTTCTCGTCGCCTTTCAGGTCTTGATCGTCCGCGTCTTTCGGCTTCTCCCGATAGCAGTGGTGCGCCTCATCATTGATGGCGAGGACGTTCTTCATGCCCATCAAGTCCGGCATCACGCGCTGGAGCATCTGGCCTTCGGTCTCCTGCGTGTTAAGTTCGTCACCCCCTCGCCCTTGGAGGAGTTGGCGGCCGCCTTTCGACAGCTCGATGCGCTCGCGAAGCTTGAAAGCGTGGTAGTTGGTGATGACGATCTTGGCCCGGTTCACGTCGTCGAGCATGTCGCCGGGAACCAGTTCGCGGCTGGCATAGTAGCTGTCGGGGTCATTGGGTTGAAGGACCCGCAACCGGTCTTTGATCGTCAATCCCGGCGCGCAAACTAGGAAGCCGCGTGTGAAATATTTGCTCGCTGGGCGACGAACCGCGTTGATCGTCTGCCAGGCGATGATCATGGCCATGACGGTGGTCTTGCCTGCGCCAGTGGCTAGTTTCAGAGCGAGACGCATCAGCTCGGGGTTGGCGTCCCTATTCGCCGACACAAGATGGTCAAGCAGGCGCTTCCCGCTCTTGGATTGGGGTGCGACCTCAGTGAGCCAGATCGCGGTTTCCACCGCCTCCACCTGACAGAAGAATGGGCGGACACTGCTGAACTTGTGATGGCGCCAGTGCTGAAGAAGACGGGCTGTCTCCGGCGTGACCTGCCACTGACTGGGATTGGGCGAGGAACGCCATGCGTCCACATGCCCGCGGAATTCATTGATGATCGATGTCGGGTCGTATTGCTGCTCTTTGGTCGAAAGCCCCTTACCTTCGTTGAACACAAACACCGATTGCGCAGCGGCCTTATGCTTCTTCGGCTTTGGGATCGGCGTGATGAATTTGGCACTGCGTCGGCTCTCGATGGTCTTCTGCGTGGGTTGCCCAGCTTCATCAAGCTCCCAATGCCTCACGGGGTATTCGTAGGGGGAGTTCAGAATTGGATGGTCAAAGAATGGGTTAGACATTGTCGATGCCTCTCAGACTGGCAACTGGCCGCCGCTTTCCTGCCGCCGCTCCCGAGTCGGCGCCCGCCACCGGTTTGGCGCGGGCGCGCTCGACCAACCGGCCGAAGCCGTAACTGGTCGCCTTCATTGTCAGGGTGTTCATCCGATTCCCCCAGTTTCAGCAGCATTCTCCGCAAAACGGCGGATTGCGCAATGGTTTGGTTCAAATTGCGGATGGTGCTCCCTGATCATCCCCGGAAATCTGGTCTCCTCAACCCTGTCGATATGACCGCGGCGGACGACGAGCCTTTGCAGCTGGACGACTGTCGCCAGTGGGTCGGCTTCCCGTGTGGCTCGCTACCGGGCGCGCCAGCTCCGGGTGAACCGCGGGCGGCATCCGACCACACAAGTCGTTGATATCGCGCAAGGCTGGCGGACTGCTGGTCAAATGACGGCGTCGACGAGCTTGGGCGTGCCTTTGGCGGCGTCTGATCAGACTTCGGCAAATTTGCCGAAGTTGCCGATCTGTCCGCTCGCGCTGGCGCATCGTCGCCAGCTCGGCCGCGATCACCGCTCACTGTAAGGGGGCGAGATGCCGGCATGATGACGGAGTCAAACTGCTATACTCGCGGCCGAATCGGCTCAGGTGCGAGACAAGCGATGACGGTAACGGAACGGGTGGCGAGAGCCATCGATCCCGCACCATGGGCTGACGACCTTGATCAAGTTGACCGTCCGGAAGCTTGGAAGTCTCAGAAGCGCGTAGACCGAGGCAAGGCGCTTCTAACTGCGCGGCGCACGCTCGAAGCCGCTCGCGAGCCCACCGAAGAGATGAGGAATCGCGGCCGTGACAAAGCCCACAGCTTCGTCCTTTCGAGCGATCGAGGCGGCAGGCGTCGATACGGAAGTGAGGGCGATGGTTTGGAGGTTCTTTGAACACATGCCGGTCGAGCAGGTCTATCGCGCAATGATCGATGCGGCATTAAGGCCGTAGAGAGCTTGCCCGGTTGATCGAGAAGCACAGTCGAGTTGCTGCCGGTCGAGCGTTTGCTCTGGCTTCGCAGGCGCCCGTGCTCGGGATGCCCCGCAAACCGATTTAAAGGCGCAGGGATGGCCAAGTCGGGGCTGGCTGCGGCCCCGGGGGTAGCCAAATGCCCGGGTTGGGCTTCTGGGGCTTTCCGGGGCTTTGCGCGAAACATGGCGGAATATTCCATCATATTACGGGCCTTCGGCTCCTGACCCACTGCATGCGCCGCCCTGTGTTGAACATCGAGTTTTTCGATGGCGGAAAAAACGACTATCCAGATTACGACTGGCTCCCGCATAGCGGGCGCGCAGACTCGCCGTCTCGGTCGCGAGGAGTTCCCGGGCTCTCACCTCCGCCTCGATGGCTTGCCTACGCAGCCGTTCGAAGGTGCTCCGCCGCATGCCCCTCGGTCTCGGCGGGAAGGGCGTGGCTATGCCAGGATTGCCGGCGAGACGCCGCCGGAACTTGGCGGCACGTCGCAGGGCTCGATCCCACGCGCTTTCGCTCTGGCTTGCATAGGAAAGGCCATAGCACTTGCGGCAAGCGAAATAGCACCCTGCCTGGAACAGCTTGGCGACGCGGCGCCGGCAACTGACGCCATTCACGACGCCAGGGCATTCGAAATACGGCCGAGCGCCGCCGAAGCGGCAGGGAACGCGGACAATACGGACCGTCTCGGCGACGTCCGCCCAGTCGTTGCCATCAATGCGGATGCGATAGCTCAGATGAAGTCGGTCGGATTCGGCGCGCAGATCAATCCAAGGACCCTCGCCGTCGCCCGTCCATCGGTAGCGGCCTGACCAGCCCAGCGCAGGGCGACCCGTCCGGAATATCTGGCTTACGTCGATGGCGCGGCAGTTTTCAACCGTCTCGCGCATCGTGCTCCGCCGTCCCGATCCGAAGCCGCCCATCATGCGCTCCCTTTTTTCCGAAATCGTGTGGAAGCTCGCTAGCCTGCCCTATGGTCGGAGACAGACGCTCCTGGAATTTCCCGCAGGTCAAATCCACGTCCCGCATGTTCGGACCTTGACGCATGAGAGGGCTGCCGGCCATAGCCCGATCTGGAATGCCCCTCTACGCCCATGGGAGCTTCACTGGCGGCAAAGTCGAGCCGGCCAGCCACCCCTATAGCTGACCACATGAGCTGGCCTTCCTGGCAACGGCATTTCGACAACCCTATTGTTTCTGTCATGGCAGAATATTCCGCTGTCGTGAGGGACAGCGTGTCTCCCACCATGCGGATGTTTCCACCATCAGCTTCGCGCGGGCGCAGCCGGCTCACCGAACCCGGCCTGCGGCCGCTCCATCCACGCGGCCTTTGCCAACTCCCTTTCATGGCCGCGCGCTCCTGCCAGGGAGCCAACTGCGCTCCGCCGAGCCCGCGCCGCCACTGGCACAACTTAAGTACTGTCCCAACGGGACAGCTGTCGTCTGACCGGTAGTTGTGCCACCCATGGCCGAGTTGGCGAATGGGTCCTTCGGTCTGGCTCTTCCGTCCCTCAGGGCCTTGCGGATAGTGGCGAGGCTCTTGCGTGGTCCCCGATCGTCCCGGACGGAGCCGTTGCGGTCTGCCGCGCCTAGCAGGCAGCGTTCGGCCTCGGCCTCGTCGATGCCACAGGCGTCCGAGTATTGGCCGATCTTGAAGCCGGCCTTGTTGAGGGCGGGGCCGCGCTGGCGGGTGGCGGCGGCGACCTTGTCGACATGCTCGCGCAAGACCTTTCGGCCGTATGTCTCGCGTGCCGTGGCTGTCGGTGCGGCGGTCTTGGTTTGGCAGCTCCTGCGGCTCGGCTTGTGCCGCCAGTAGTGTGCGTTGATCTCGATTGCGATCTCGGCTCGCGCTCTCGGCTTGTCGGCTGCCTCCAGCCTTGCAGCAATCTCGGACTCGGGAACCTTGCGCCAGCCGTCGCTGAGCCGGCACGGTGGCGCAACGCCCGCGCGGCCGCGCGGCCATTCGATTAGGCCGAGCGCTTCGAGGCGCCGTCTCGACCGTGCTAGGCTTCGCTTATGCGCGGTGAGCGCGCCGGCTCTCACGACCTGCTCCATGGTGGCCCGCAGCTGCCGACCGGGTGGCTGGGCGAAGTGCATGGCGACGATCGTAGCGTAGAGCTTCCGATCAAAGGGCGCCAAATTCGCCCAGATGGGCGAGCCTTGCACCGCGAGCGCAGACGCTCGGTTCAAGACAACCAGTCGCGCATGAACTCGATATCGGCGCGAAGCTCAGCATCGGTTCGGGCCAGCTCGTCGAGCCGGTCGCGCATGGCCGGCCCGTCCTGCCGCAAGAGCGACACATAGACACGGATGGGGCGAACAATCGCGTCGTCACCGAACTTCGGCGCTCTCGTCGCCGCGACGATCGGCGCGGCAG
This sequence comes from Rhizobiales bacterium GAS188, assembly GCA_900104855.1. Classification (NCBI taxonomy): domain Bacteria; kingdom Pseudomonadati; phylum Pseudomonadota; class Alphaproteobacteria; order Hyphomicrobiales; species Rhizobiales bacterium GAS188. The sequence goes on along the minus strand of FNSS01000001.1, from coordinate 4,791,048 downwards.
GCGGACTGAGCTTCGGCCCAACAAAGAGAGAGCGACCGGCTTTTGGCATGGCGGCGGGCTTGCGCGCGGGTTGCCGTCGGCCGAGGGTATCCTTGACGGTCGAGACGTGCGGAATGCTCCGCACGTCTTCCAAGCGCCCCCGCGCCGCGCCAACAGTCTTGTCGCTCACGCCAATATCTGCCGCGATCTGGCGGTTCGACCGCTCCGGGTTCCTCGCGAGAGCAGCTTCAAGCTTCGTGCGCTTGTCATCCGGATAGAGGTGGCGCCGGTTGAGGTCGTGGGCCTCGACCACATCGCGCGGCCGATCACCTCGATATTCGACCAAGCGAGGTTTGACGCCGGCCTCGCGGCACGCCTTGAGCCGGTGGCGTCCATCGAGGACGCGGCCCTTGTGGATGATGATCGGGTGCAGCAACCCGTTGCGCACGATATCGTTGGCGAGGCCGCGAAACTCGGCCGGGTCCATTTCCCGATAGTCGTTCGCGAGCGGGTGCGGTGGGTACTCGCTGCCGTCATCGTCGAGCGGAAAGAACTCGAACTTGCTGCTCATGAGTTGCCCCTCACTAGGAGCTGGTGTTGGGGCGCGGGCCGATCGGCCGAGCGTCTCAGCTTCGCGGCATGGAGGATGCCTCCGCGCTCACTGCTTTCGTGCTCTGGCCAGGGCAGGCCGCTTCGGTGGGCCGTGATCGTTCTTGGGCCAGGCGGGCGCCGGATGCACAGGCTGGTAGCCTTCCGCCTTCGGCTCGATCAGGGCGAGCAGGGACGGGACATGGAGGAGACGGATATTGCGGACCGTCGCCGTCCTCACCTTGCCGCTCTTCATGAACCAGTAGAGCAGCGTGCGGCCGATGCCTGTACCCTCGGAGGCTTCGCTCACCTTCACCCATTCCTTTTCGCGGAACGCCAATGCCATGTCGGTCTCTCCCTTTGGCCGCGTCGTTGCTGCGCAAGCCAGCGCACGCGCAAGCAAAGGCCGGGTCACAGCGTCAGAGCAATGGGAGGCGGGCGAGATCGCTTGCACGAGCAAGCGGAGATGCAGAAAATAACTTTACGAGCGCGCGGCCGTGCAACTTTCTGGTTTCGAGGCGCAGAACTTGCGCAACGCTTTGTAAATCGTCTCTTCCTGAAGCTGATTTAGGCCGAGCTTCACAAGCTCATCGTTGACCGACTCCGTGATCACCGGCGCCGTGGCGTGCGCGTTCCATCGAAGGTGCCGCTCCGCCTTTCCGTTCCATTTCGCCAAGGCGTGCTTCTCAATCACCTTGCGGCTCTGCTCCGTTTTTTGACTTCGACCCGCTGTACCTTTCTTGGCACGAGCGCGCGAAAGGTCCGACAGGCGATCGAAGAAAGCCACGATGTCGAGTATGACGTCGACGGATGCAGGCTGTTCGCGAGCCAAGCGTCTGATCCCGTCCGTGGCGGCGAAGAGCCGCTTGCTGGCCTGTGTATCAGGGCGGCGAGTGAACGTCTCCAAGAGCTTCCATAGCGCCGATTCCAGGCGATCGACCTCATCGATGACGCGCGCGGCCGAAAGCGAAACCTCGCCCAGCTCACCATCCAGCCGGCTCATGACGCCGCCCGCCTGGGCAGCTTAACGACGTTGCTTGGCGTCTTCGGGTCGATGAACCTCGCCCATGCCGCCATCAGCTTGCGCCGCCTTTCGAGGGCGTCGGATCGGCTGTAGGCCTGCTCCGTCTCATCGCCGACCGCATGAGCCAATGCCGCTTCGGCAATCTCGCGCGGCGTCGACGTCTTGTCCGTGCACCAGCTGCGGAACGATGATCGAAAACCGTGCGGTGTCGCGTCGGCGATGACCATGTCGCGAAGGACCAAGCCGAGCGTCGAAGCGCCCAACGGCCGCCGCTTACGTTGTCCCGGAAACACGAAGTCGGAGCGCGGGTCTCTCACCTTCGCGGCCTCTTCGAGGACGGCGAGAGCGGCATCAGCGAGGGGCACGCGGTGCTCGCGGTGGCCCTTCATCCTGGCGCCTGGCACCGTCCACAGCTTGGCCTTGATATCGACCTCATCCCAGCGCGCGCCCAACACCTCACCAGACCGGGCGGCGGTCAAGACCAAGAACTGCATTGCCAACGAGGCAAGGCCGGCGCGCTCACGCAGTCGACCCATGAAGGCCGGAACGTCGGCGTAGGACATCGCGGGATGATGCCGATCGGCGGACTTCACAGGCTTGCTGAGCAGCATCGCCAAATGCCCCGCCCAACGTGCCGGGTTGGGCCTGTCGAGCGGGATGTGCCCGTGAGCGCGGGCGGAATCCAGCACCGCCTCGATCCTGGCTCGCACCCTCATCGCCGTCTGTTGCTTCACCAGCCAGATCGGCCGGAGGACGCGAAGCACGTCCTCGGTCATGATCGCGTCGACCTGCATCGAGCGCAGCACCTTGGCATCAACCTTGAGCGTATTGGTCCATTGTTGTTCGCTCTTGGGGTGGCGCCAGCCGGATTCCTTGGCGGCAATGTGTAGATCGGCAGCCTCGCCGAAAGTCGGTATCCGGACTTTTGCGGTCTGGCGTTTCGCGGCGATCGGGTCGATCTTGGCGTCGACCATTGTGCGCGCTTCCGCCGCCTTCTTGCGGGCATCGGCGAGCGATACCGCCAACAGGCTGCCGAGCCCCATATTCATGTGTGGAGCAAGAGTTCCGAAGCCTTACGGCGAGGTCACCATGCTGCTCTGCGTCTTCTGAATGGCGCGCGTGCCGATCAATTTTGTTTCAATGGGCGCGCGTTTGACCTCGCCCAGACATGGCTCATCTCTCGCGCAGGGTCTCCTGCTTGTACCTCAAGAGCGGTGAAAGCAGATAACTGATGACCCGGCGTGACCCCGTCTTGATCTCCACCGTGACCGCCATGCCGGGCGACATGTTGACGGAGTTGTTCTCCACCTGCATCTGCGTGCGATCCAACGAGACCCGCGCAGCATAAGCAAGCTCCTGCCCTTTTGGCTCGCTTGTACTGCTCTCTGCGTTCTGCGCTCGGCCATTATCCTTATCCTGCGGCGTGTCGCGCGTAATGGCGTCCTGTGACACGCTCAGCACTTGGCCGTGAAGCAGGCCGTACCTGGTGAAATTGAAGGTGTCGATCTTGATCTCGGCGTCTTGTCCGGCATGCACGAAGCCGATGTCCCGGTTCGATACCATTGCCTCGATCTCCAGATGACTATCCCGCGGCACAACGACGAGCAATGCCTGCGCCGGGGTCACGATGCCGCCGACGGTATGGACCGCAAGTTGCTGCACGACGCCGTCGACTGGCGCGATGAGCTGCTGGAACTTGGTTCGCTGCTCCGCCTTGACCAGATCCTGAGACAGTCCTGCGATCTTCCGCTCGGCCTCGACCAGTTCGCCGGACAATGTGCGTCGATACTCCGATCCGGCCTGAGCGCGAGTCTCCGTGATTGCGGCTAACGCTGCATCCGCCTCGCGGGCGCGGCTCTTCTGGATGATAACATCCTGCTGCTGGTCGACGAGGGCCTGAAGCATTTCAAGGTAGTTCGCCTTTGAGCCGGTGCTGTGGTCAAAGAGCGTCTTACGAATGTCGACACGTTGCTGGAGGACTGGAATAGTCTGCTCGAACTTGCCGACGGTTGCCGCAATCGTGGCCCGCTCTGCCTCCTTCTGCGCCTTTTGACGGTCAAGTGAGGCCAGTTTGGCATGGTGTTCAGAGGTTTGGTCGATCAAGAATTGCCGCTGCATCGAAATGAGCGCTGGGCTTGCCTCATCCGGCGGATGAAAATGGGCAAGCGGATCGCTGCCATCCGAGAGCGCTGCTCGCAAGCGTGCGGCGTCCAGCCGCGCCGAGATGAGATCACTCCGCAAATGATCACGTTCGGCTTCGTTCATCGTTGGGTCGAGTTCGATCAAAACATCGCCGGCTTTGACGGCCTGTCCATCTCGGATGCGGATGGCCCGCACCACCCCGGTCTCAAAGGGCTGCACGACCTTGGTGCGGTCACTCGGGATGATCTTGCCCGGCGCGGAGGCGACGATATCGATACGGCCCAGGGAGGCCCAAGCCAATGCCAGGCAGAAAACACCAGCGATCGTCACTGTGATCCACCGTCCCAATGGCGAGGGCGGCGTCTCCATGATCTCGAGCGCTGCGGGTAAGAAAGCTAGCTCTTCGCGATCCCGGCGATTGCGGGCGCGTGGCAGCGCGACGATATTGTCAGCGGACCTCATGGAGCCCGCCCTGCAGACGGTGAAGCGCCGCATAGCGGCCGCCCGTCCTGATCAGTTCGTCATGGGTGCCGTCTTCGACAAGCCGACCTCGATCTATGGTCAGGATGCGGTCGGTGTTTCGCACGGTTGAAAGGCGGTGGGCGATGATGAAGACCGTCCGCCGCATGGCGATCTCCTTCATATGCTCCTGGATGATCCGCTCGCTCTCGTAATCGAGCGCGCTCGTCGCCTCGTCGAAGATGAGGATGCGCGGGTCGGTGATCAGGGCGCGAGCGATCGCAATGCGTTGCTTTTGGCCGCCCGAAAGACTGCTGCCGCGCTCGCCGACGATGGTGTCGTAGCCTTCGGGCAGTTCGAGAATGAACTCATGTGCCCCGGCGAGCGACGCCGAGCCAATGATACGGTCCATCGGCATCGCCGGGTCTGCGAGCGCGATATTGTCGCGCACGGAGCGGTTGAACAGCACGTTCTCCTGCAGGACCATGCCGACCTGCCGGCGCAGCCAGGCGGTATCGACCATTGCGAGATCGACGCCATCGACGAGCACCCGGCCGCTTTCCGGCACATAGAGCCGCTCGATCAGTTTGGCGAGCGTGCTCTTGCCGGATCCCGAGGGTCCGACGATGCCGACGATCTGTCCAGCCTGCGCGCTGAAACTGACATCGTGGAGCACTTCCGGGCCGTCGATCCGGTAACGGAACGTGACGTGCTCGAACAGGATATCGCCGCGGATTTCCGGAAGTGCCGCCCGGCCGGGATTGTAGGTCGGTTCGGCCGGCGTGTTGAGAATGTCCCCAAGCCGCGCCACCGACAGGCGCGCCTGATGGAAATCCTGCCAGATCTGCGCCAGCCGCAGCACGGGCGCGCTCACCCGGCTGGCCAGGATGTTGAACGCAACAAGCTCTCCGACGGTGAGGTTGCCCTCGATGACGAGCCTTGCCCCAAAATAGAGAACTCCGGCTGTCACCAGCTTGCTCACGAGCTGCACGACCTGGCTCGCGGTGTTGCCGAGGCTGAGCACCCGGAAGCTCGCGGCAACATAGCCCGCAAGCTGTTCCTCCCAGCGGCGCTGCATCTGCGGCTCGACCGCCATTGCCTTGAGCGTCTCGACGCCGGTCACGCTCTCGACCAGAAAGGCCTGGTTCTCGGCGCCGCGCTGGAACTTCTCGTCGAGCCGCTTGCGGAACAGCGGCGTCGCTCCCGCGGAGATTGCGATGTAGAAGGGAAAGGCCCCCAGCACCACATAGGTCAACAACGGCGAGTAGAAGAACATCACGCCCAGGAATACGAAGGTGAAGAACAAATCGATGACCAGCGTCAGCGCCGAGCTCGTGAGGAAGTTGCGGATGTTCTCGAGCTCGCGGACCCGTGCCACTGAGTCCCCGACACGTCTCGCCTGGAAGTAGGCGACCGGCAAAGCGACCAGATGACGAAACAACCGGGAGCCGAGCTCGACGTCGATGCGGTTCGTGGTGTGGGCGAAGAGATAGGTCCGCATGATGCCGAGGATCGTCTCGAAGATCGAGATGGCGACGAGCCCGATAACCAGCACATCGAGCGTGCTGAGCGTCCGATGCACCAGCACCTTGTCGATAACGACCTGGAAAAAAAGCGGCGAGACCAGCGCGAAAAGTTGGAGGAAGAACGAGGCGACCAGGACCTCGCCGAGCAGGCGGCGATATTTGTGGATGGCGCCCAGGAACCACGTGATGTCGAAGCGACGCGAGAGATCCACCAGCGCGGCGCGCCGCGCCAACAGGATGAGCCGGCCGTCCCAGATCAATTCGAGTTCGTCCCGGGCCATCAGCGCGGGCCGCGGCGAGAATGGCGACAGGACGATGGCCCTATCGTCACCAACCTTGCCGAGGATCAGGAAGCCGCCATCACGGAGCGCCGCAACGGCCGGGAGCGGCGTGCGGCCCAGGCGTGCCCAGTTCGTCTTGCGAGCTTGCGCCTTGAGCCCGAACTCCTTTGCGCAGCGGAGCATCTCGGGAACGCCGATCGTCGCGCCGCCGAAGCGGTGCCGGATCTGCTCGGGATCGGCACCGATGCCGTTGAGGCGCAGCAGCATCACCAGGGCGGCGAGGCCATGGTCGGGGACAGGCAGCTCACCCGGATCTGGGGGCATGGCGAGATCCTAAACCGGCATCTCGTGATGAGGCTGTGTTAAGAACGCCTCCGCGCCCGGGTTGATTTCCGTGCGACTGCTCGCGACGATGGGAATCCCATCCTGCTCACGGAGCCCGGCCGCCGAGAACTGGTTCAATAGCGCGAGGCTTTGGTAACTAGGGGATATTGTTGCCGGTGGATCCGTCACTGTAATGGTCTTAGGCGGGATTGTCGCAGCCAATTCGCCAGCGGTCGTGTTGGCTGCCGCCACAATCAGTTTATTGACCGGATGACCGGTTCCGCCGTAACTCGAATGCAATGTCAACCCGCCTGCTGTGTTGACGTCCGCCGCGGTGAAAATGTAAGTGCCCCCAGGCAGTTTCCGGACGAGATGACCATCCCCCGCCGTTATCGTTTCGAAACGCGGAACACCAGTGATCCCGACAAACACTGCATCGTCGGAATCGACGGGCGTCACGCTGATGCCCATCGCGATCGAGCCGCCTGCCGCGACGGTCAGAGAGGACGGCACTGTCAGCGTAGGCCTCTCGGGCGCATCCAGCACCACGTTTGTGCCACCACTCTTGTCGGCAGAAAGATCGAAGGACTCGCCCCTGAAACTCTGCTGGGGGTTGAGCTGCAAGTCGTAAGTCTGGCCGTTCTCCACGATTTGGAGCACGTTGCCGGATATGAGCGCCACACTGCCGCCACTGCTGAAGCTCACCCCGGTAAGATCAATCGTATCGCCAAGTGCGAAACCACTGATCACGTTGTTCGGCATAGCGGTGCCGTCGACCTTCAACATACCGCCGGTACCCTTGAAGGTAATCGGCCCGCTCCCCGCAGACCCACCGCTGGTCAGTTCCATCGTCCCGCCGTTAATTGTCGTAGCGCTGGCGATGCCGCCGGAGAAGATGTCCTCAAGGCCGCCGCTGTCGACAATGGTGTTGCCCGCCGTGCCATAGACGTCCTGCTCGCCGCCGCCGAGCGTTGCGCTGATCGCGGTGCCGCCCGCAGACACGACTTGTATGCCGTCCACACGGGTATTGGTCGCCGTGCCGCCGGCCAAGACGTACTGAAACCCGCCGTTGTTGACGGTCGCGCCGGTATCCGTGCCGTATACGTTCTCGGTGCCGCCGCTGTTGACGACGGTGCCGATCGCCGTGCCGAGGACTTCGAGCGTGTTGCCATTTGCTATCACTATTCCGTTCAATGTCTGTCCTGGTCCAACATCAGTGAACGATATTCCCAACTTTTGGATCAGATCCAAATTCGATGATGTGAGCTGCACGGCCCAGACATCTGTGACGGCGATCCCAACCGCCGATACAGTCGATCCATTATAGACCCAGAGGGGGCCACCACTATCACCGGGGAAACTTATCACGGGGGTCGTCGGGCCGTAATCCAGTAGCGCGTAATTGGGGTCCGCCGTGACAGTACCGATGTCGTTGAATTGTGTGGTTTGCTCCAAAAAAACTCCAGGATATCCCGTGAGGTTCACAGTGCCGCCGGGATAATTTGGCAGGAGGCCAAACCAGCTAGACGGTGAAAAGTTTGCTCCTGGACAATTGATGATTGCAAAGTCATATTGTGCCTCACTGGGGGTCTCTCCCGTTGAGGATCTGGGATTCCACATAGGATTAGCCACGGCATCTCCGAAAAAAGCGGGACCCGTACCTGCGAGCGGGGTGCCTGGCCTAACTATCATGTCCTTAAGGACCTGGCCCGCCGGTTTCACTACATGCGCGGCGGTGAGAATGGTCTGTGATCCGATTATGAAGCCAGTTCCCAGGTCAACCTCGACTCCGTTTGCATTGACGTAAGAAATCTGACAGACACCAGAATAAGGGGAATTGTTTGTGGATGTTGAGTAATTCGTGACCGCGCCGGAGCTGACCGTAATGTCCGTGCCCTTGCCTGACGGATCGGCAGAGAGCTGGAACCCTCCTCCGAAAGGCTTTGACGAATCCAGCTGCAGGTCGTGTGTGTTGCCGCCCTGAATAAGTGGCCCGCCCTCAACGACTTGCAGCACATAATTCGCCGGCGGCGCGTTTGCGGTTGCGAAAATCGTAGCGCCGCTTGTGCTGTCGAAGGGCACATTCGCAAGATCGATCGAATCGGCCGGAGTAAATCCGCTGATCACATTTTTCGGCATTGTGGTGCCGTCGATCTTCAGCGTGGTGAGCGGCGCCGAGCCGAAGGCAATGGACCCGCTGCCCGCAGCACCCGCGCTGGTCAATTCCAGAGTTCCGCCACTGATTGTGACCTGGCCTGTGAAGGCGTCGCCGCCGCTCAATACAAGCTTGCCGCCACCTTCCACTACAAGAGACCCGCTACCCGTCAGGGTGCCAGCAAAGGTATCTGTCCCCGACAAATTAAAAATCAGCGTACCGTTGTCGACAACCGTGCCGCTGAGTGTGCCCCCGTCGTAAACAGTGGCAGTTCCGCCGCTGTTAATGCTGGTGCCGATTGCAATGCCCCCCGAGGAGACATACTCATTGCCGCCGCTGTTGATAATCGTGCCGCTGACCGTCTCAGCACCTGTCCCAGGCACAAAAATCTCGGAGCCGCCGCTAAAGAATATGGTCGGTGATGCTTGAAGATACTGAGAACCGCCGCTGTTTACGATTGCGCTAATATCTGTGCCACTGTTCTGGACATACTCTACGCCACCGCTGTCGATCGTTGTGCCACTCGCTATGCCGCCCGATCGCACCTCTAGAACCGTGTCGCTTACCTGATAGTTGCTTAGATTGTAGCCGTCTTTGATTCCCAGGATGCCGCCGGAGCTGATTGTCCAGCCGCTCGCTAGGGCTCCGCCCTGGAGCCCCAGCAAACCGCCGCTATTGACGGTCGTGCTGGTGGCTGTAGCGCCGGAAAGGACGTACTCGATGCCGCCGCTGTTCACGATCGTGCTATCGGCGATGGCGCCAGAATAGTCAATTTCGAAGCCCCCGCTGTTGACTGTCGTTTTGTGCGCATAGCCACTGAAGTTGTACAAGCCGCCGCTGTTAACTGTCGTGCTACTGGCTGTGCCGCCCGAAAAAACAGCTATGAAACCGCCGCTATTAACGTCGGTGCCAATCGCCGAGCCGTAGATGTCCTGTTCGCCACCCTTGAGGGTCGTGCTACTGGCCGTTCCGCCTGAAAGAACAATTTCCGACCCTCCGCTGTTGACGATGGTGCTGATCGTTATTTCGTTTCCAGCAACCCCGACCTGTTGTTGGCCACCGCTGTTCACTATCGTGTCACTCGCGGTTCCAAAGACCTGTTGTAGTCCGCCGCTGCTGATCGTCGCGCTTGTTGCGGATCCGCCGAAAAGAACCTCCTGGTAGCCTCCGTTCGTGATCTGGGCACCATTTGCTATTCCCCCCGAACGTACACGCTCCTGCCCACCGCTGTTGATCAATGCGGAAACATCTAATCCTGTATAGATGACCAGGGAGCCGCCTGCCTCGACTGTGACGCCTGACGTTTCGCCTCCCGTAACGTCGAATTCTCCACCTGAGATTGTCCCAACAGCGATGTCTCCAGATGGGACATTTGCAATGTAAAATACGTCATTTCCTAATAAATATTGAGATCCATCGAAAACATTATTATACCCATAGGCTTGCGTTATGAGTGGCCCTATGACTGGCCCAGCATAATTCAATGTTTCATTGACAAAATCAGAGACATTGTTTATGTCATAAATGACAAAGCCATTTACCAAATTGAGATCGACCCATTCGTTACCGGTAACGTTATACGTGATCGTATACGTGGCCATTGTTCCGCTCCATTATTGCTCGTTCGGAATCCGGGCAGTCCAGTGATGGTTTTGGTGACGTGTCCGACGGCAATCAACCGCGTGCATTCGAATTGCCGCGGCGTGTCCTTGTGGCGCGGGCACCACAGGAAGTCTAGTTGTATGCGCTAGCCATCCGTTGAACGGCGCAGTAGGTAGAAGAACAGTGACAGGCACGTTGCCTGTGGCATGATCATAAAGTCGACCGAACACGGTCGTATCGATAGCTGTGCCCTGCACAAACAGCTGTCCACCGCTCTGCACGACATCGTCGGTTTCAGTAATCCCAGAGACGATGTCGTAGGACTGACCGCTTGTGACTGTCGTCATGGTGCGCTCTCCCTCCCGGCACCCGTCGATGATGCAGCGTTAAGGAAGGCGGGTATAGTTCGTAAAACTGCCTTCACGTGATCCACGGTTATCAGCCGGGTACACTCAAACTGGCGAGATGTACCCTTGTGACGCGGGCACCACAGGAAATCCTTGTGGTCAAACCGATGGTGCGGGTCGTTCCAGCAACTGTTGCACGCGTGGTAGTTGATCACCCGGTAGGGCGTTTCGAACTCCGTTGTCGGGTGTGAGAAGCCGCTGATCATCACAACCGGCGTGCCGACTGACCAGGCTAGCCAAGAAAGGCCGCTGGCCAGCCCGACGAAAAAATCGGCATGCTTGATCCATCGAGCGCGCTCGTGGAGAGTCCGATCTCCGGTCTCATCTTCCGCGCCGTGGGGGATGTGGTTCCAGACCAACCCGCCACCGTGTGTCGGCTTCTGGTCGATGCAGACAACTCGGTATCCTGCCGTTTTCAGAAATTTTACGATTTCCCGCCAGCCGTCAGGATTGTTCCAATACTTGGCTTGTGTTGTGCTCTGCGTCGCGATGCAGACGTAGGGCTCGACCATCGGCCGGCTATCGTCTGGAATGGCGATCTTGGCCGGAACTTCGGTAGGGTCGACACCGAGAATGTAGCCGGCGGTGCGGTGCAGCCCGACATGCCGGAAGTCGCAGGGCTGACGGACGCAGTCCTTGTCGTCGAAGAAAAGTCCGATGCTATAGGTCGCGTAAAAGCGCTTGGGCTTGACCTCTTCGTGGGTGGCAAAAGTAATGTCCGGATAGGAGTTCCGAAACAGCGGGATCAATTTCTCGGACATGGCACAGGTAAGCCTGCAGCCATGACGCTCCTTGAATTTCACGGCGTAGGGGAACCAACCAACCGTGTCGCCAAGCGTACCGACGGGAAACTGAATCAGGACGTCGCGGTCCGTGGCGGAATAGTCCTGAACTATCAGGCTGTCGCCGTTCGCCCATACCTCCACGCGAAACCGCACGTAGTAGCGCTTAGAGCTGTTCACACGCCCGGCCTTGATCTCCGTCTCATAGAGGACGTTGCCGGTGTCGAGATCAGTGAGCCGTACCCGCCATGGATGTGGGGCTTCCGGCAAGGTCACCCGGCAGCCATCATTGAAGTCAAATCGGATGCCCTTGGGGCCGACCTGGGTGGGCACTTTGGCAGCCGGCGGATAGGCGGGCTTGGCGTTCGCAGGCAATAAGGATAGGTGGCTCGAAATTGACTCCAGATCAGGGGTAGCTACCGAAACTGCGTCAGCCGGCGTCGGACTTTCGGGCACAATACTCAAACTGGTCGCGGTTGCGGGAACCGTTCCAGCCGGAAAATGAGATGCGATTTGCCCGGTGTTTACGTCAGGGACCGGTGTCGCATTGCTGTAGCCGATCGAGTCATAGGTCAGAGGCCCGTTTGCTATTGCTTGCGAAAAGTAATGCACAGGTGCTGAGCCCATATCGCGCCTCCGTATTTCCCCGAGGGTCGCTTGGGTCGCTTGGGTGACAAGGATCAATATGAATTCTGCGTCGGCGAGCCTTACCTGTCTGTGCAATATTGAACACTTGCGCACCGAGGCACCACTCCCGCCCTGGCGGCCGGAAGGCGGGATTTTGCACACTTCCGAGGATCGAGGCGCCGGTTTTCGTTGCAGCAATGAAGCTTACGCGTCGCGCCCGCATCCCGCATCAGTGAAACGGCAAAGACCATCGCGTCTACATTCTTGATGAGCGCTTCCGTGGCCGGTCAAGACCGAAGGGTCGACCTGCTGTTTCAGATGCGATGGAATCTACTTTTGGGAACTCAACCGGCCGACCAAGGGCATCGATGTTCGCGGCGACACTGGACTACGCGATTGGGCGTTCACCCGCCGGGCCGCCCTATCTGAAGCATTCAAGTCCTAATCTGCGGTTGATCGTACAGGACGACGTTCAACAATGAGCTGTGGACCTTCATGCCCTCGTAGCCGCCATCGTAGTCGACGAACCCCAATTTCCGAAATTTGTTCATGAAAACATTCACACGCGAACGGGTCGTGCCGATCATCTCCGCAAGCATCTCCTGGCTGACCTTGGCGATCACCGGCTCCGGTTTTCCTTCCTTGCCAAAATTCGCCAGCAACAGAAGCAGCCGTGCGAGACGTTTCTCGCTCGAATTGAATAGTTGATCGATCAGATCCTCCTCAACCCGGATGTTCCGAGCCAAAAGATGCGCGATGAACACCTCGGAGAAGGCCGGCTCGTCATGGATCACGCGGATAATGGCCGCTTTCTCCAGTCGCATGATGACGGAGTCCGTCATTGTTGCGACCGTCGCTATGCGCAGCGGCTGTGCGGCCAGGCATCCCTCGCCCAAGAACTCTCCCGCTCCAAGCATAGCGACGACGGCTTCCTTCCCTTGCTCTGAAACGACGGTGACCTTGACCTTGCCTTTCTGGATATAGAACACCGCGTTTCCAGGATCGCCCTGTGAGAAGACGATCTGATCCTTGCGGTATTTGGCAATGCTCCTTCCCTCGCCGACTTTGGCGAGAAAAGATTGCGGATCGAATGACGGCTCGGGTCTGATCGCCATGACACGACCTCCCTCCCCAAGCCTCGGTCCTGCTGGCTTCTGCGAAGAATCTTAATCGTGGCACAGGATTGAACGTGGGTTAAGCGCCCGAGCATTGCGTTGGAGCAGTCTTGGAGGAAATTATGGAGTACCTCAGATGGAGTAACGTGCCGGCACAGTCGAACGACGAGGCAGGGTGTGCGCCGTGAAAGGCGGCACTTTTCCAGTGGGTGCGAGGCCTACCCGGCAACCGCTCCAGCCGGAAGCAACCGGAGCAGTCATGGAGGTAACGAAATGGCTGAAGCCTTCGGTTAGCGGGTCACGAATTGGTGACCGCGCGACTGTGCATCCTCGCGAGACAGCCGCTTCATTGAGCTGCGCCGGCCCGGCTCATCTTCGTGATAGATCAGCATCAGTGTCGTGTTGCTGGCATCGACGACGGCGAAGCTCTCGTCATGCTCGACGAGTCGCCAGGGGCGATGGAAGGGCTTGGCAGGGCCGGACATGTTCCCATTCTGTTCACATGCCAGGGTGGGGAGTCAAGATCGGTTATTAAGCTGCGGATAACCAGTTGGGCGCATATCGATTCTGCGCGGTGCATCGATCCAACCGCCGCGCACCTAAAGGGCGAGCGGTGCATTGCGATGGCCGCTCGCTCTTCGCGGCCCCCTCAATCGATCAGGCTTGGCTGAGGAGGGGAAGATTGTCCCGGCGAAGCGCGGACCTTATAAGAAGCGGATCGCTGAACAACCGGGAGTGCAGCAGTGATTTTGCGTCGTATCGAGCATTACGGCCACACGCATGAGCAAGCAAGCACGGATATTCGGAAAGGTAGCGGCAACGTCGCTGTTGTCTTTCCCAAATATGGCAAGGGATCGCAGAACTTCAGCGACTTCGAGGTCTTGTCGACATGGGATGATGTCAAGGCAATTGTCGAAGCATTCGCGCAGATTGGTCATCCTGCGGCGCTGCGGTTGAAGCGAGCGGAAGGATTGACGGCTGCGATCGAAGCGCTGATCAAAAATTCAAACTGACCCTTGGTCCCGCAAGCTCTCGGAGCCGATCACCCTCAAGGATGCCCGCGTCCTCAAGTCGCTAGACGGTCACGCGCACTACGATAAGGTTCTGAACCCCAACCAGACGAGCGCAGCGGTAAGACCGACCAAAACGACAGTCATGACGACCAACCACCACGTCAACCACTTTATGGCTCGCTCTTCCTTGTGAAGCGCAACCCTAAGCCGCCGCGAAGCTTCGACGATAGAAAATCCATCAAGGCTTCCGGAGGTGCGCAGTAGATCATCGTCCGAAAGCTCCTTTAGCTTTGCCAAGTCGTCGTTCGACAGATTAATGAGGCTGGCCCCCACTAGGGTGTGCGCCTCTTGCGCATTGATCGGCGCCATTTCCGTCTCCTCAGCTTCACTCCCGGGTTCATCAGACGTGCCGGCCTTACGCTCACTCAGTGCGGCTTGCGGGCATCGCCATTGACGGGACGCGGCGGCGGCGGGCGCACGATCACCTCGTCATAGTCGCCCCTCGGCGGGCTCTCGACCACCTCAAGGGTCAGATGCAACGGCCGCACATCGGCGGGCGGCGGCGCGCCGGGCTGCGCCTCGACCCAACCACGCTTGCACTTCAAAAAGAACAGCGTCGCGATCGTGTTGCCGGCCTTCATCTGCTTGTAGATCGCACACTCGGCCACGTCGCCTTTTTCCGCCTCGGCCTCGGCCAGCTCGGTCGCATACTGCTCCCCCAGCGTGTGCCTGTGCATTCCCAGCTCGGCCGCGATCTCGACCTTGGTCATGCCTTCTAGCCTCGCGGCAAAGACACGTGCGCGGCTCGCGGCGGTCGGGACGTGATGCGGCAGAAGCTGCCCTTTTTTGTTGCGCAGGCGGAGGGCGTCGGCCCGGTGCTTCGTCACCCTTTTCAGCCTGCTCGCTCTCGTGGGCATCAGTTGAGCCGGTCCTCGACATGTCCTTGCGCCACGGCTTGAGGTCATTTTCGGCCAGCCTTCGACGAACCGTCTCGTGCGACAGGCTCTTGTGTTCGGTGAGCTTGACCATCGCACCGGCCAGCAGCTCCAGCGTCCAGCGGGCGCTGCCCTCCGGAGGGCGCGCGCAGGCCATTGCAACCAGCAAGGCTTCTTCCTTGCCGGTGAGCTTGCGCTCCGCCCCAGGGCGAGGCTCCTCGCTCAGCGCCCGCTCCAGATTGCCTTCCACAAAGCGCCGCTTGGTCCGGTACACGGTGGAGCCGCCCACTGCCACGGTGCAGGCAATTTCCTCGTCGCTGCGGCCGGCATCGGCCGCCAGCAATATCTGGGCTCGCTTGAGCTTGCGGGCAGCATGCTTGCCCCCACTCAACATCGCGGTGAGCTCGCCGCGTTCGGCTTGGCTCAGCTCGACCCGATAACGTACATTCATGCGTCCGCGTCGTGGCACAGCGGCCTCTCGATCCGTCCCGGCCGGCGCCAGGGCGATCGGGTGTGTCCATTCCCGGCTCTGGCAGGGCCAGCGCCACACGCCATCGGGCGCGGCTATCATTCCAGAGATCACGCGAGTCGCATGTAACGGCAAAGCGTGAGCCAGGGCGGTGGTTTTCCCTTCCAGGTCTTACACCGCCCAAGGCAAGGCCGTCGCCTCGCGACAACACTACGGCACACGGGGCGGCGGCCACTTTGTAGCGGTATTATGTAGCAACCTCACCAAGCGGACCGTCGCCTTCTCGGCCGCGCTTGCCTAGTGTGGACTCAGCCGCCAAGCCAAATAGATCGCGCACGCCACGCCTATAAGCGCGAAAGCCACGCCGAGAATGGCGGTCGCTCTCTCCCAGGCATTCATTCGCTGCTTCGTCGCCCAATCCCCGCAATCCCCACCCAATAGTATGACGTGGACAAGGAACGCCCCAACGCCGCTTCTGGCTTAATCCATAAGCGCCGCGAGATCGCCGGCCAGGTCGAGGAAGCCGAGCGCGTCCTACGCGAGCCGGTAGCGAGCCTTACCCATATCGAGGCGACAATCCGCCTGTTCGATCCAAGCGCCGACCTCGGCAAGCCCAAGAAGGCTTCAATCGCTCACGCCGCTTTCAGGGGCGAAATGGCGCGCTTCGTCCTTTCTGCCTTGAGACAGGCCGAGGGCGAGCCGATGACGACGCTCGAACTAGCCCGTAGGGTCATGAAGGGGCGCGAACGGCTTCAGCTTATCGCGGATTTGTGGTTCATGTGGAAGCGTGCGCCGCACCCAGTGTCCAGTAAGCGCCTTCGGATGGTTGCTCCGTCCGAGGGCGTTTTGATTCGGGAGGACGAGATGCAAACGACTCTCGACATCCCCAACACCTTGACGGTCGACCAATGGTGCGAGCGTATCCGCTCCGCCTGGCAAAAGGGCGGTGGCCTCGATCTTCGAGACTGGGCAGGAGCTGATCGCCATGCGTGAAGCGGTCGCCATGGCGAGTGGGAGCGGGCGATCAAAACGAAGTTGCCCTTCAAGCGCGACACGACATATCGCCTGATCAATGTCGCGGAGTGCGAAAGGCTTGTAGCGCATGCGCTACATCTCCCGCCCTCGTGGATGACACTTTACGAGCTGACCAAGCTCGACGCTCACGACTTCGCCGCCATGCTTAAGGCCGACGTGATCCGGCCCGAGATGCAGCGCGGCGACATCAAACGCTGGACGAACGAACAGCGACGGGCGAAGCGCAAAAGGCACGCGGCTCCATCATCCGGCGACCGCTACCAGCTATTCAACGAGCCATGCGTCAACGTGCTATCGCGCCCGCAGGTCGCGGGTCTGGGGCCGCCTGGCGCAGCCCTCGGCGGGAAATTGCTCTGCACGGCATTTTAGCGAACTCATCGAGGCAGCAGCAACTAATCATCGTGCAAACAGAGAGAGGTCTACAGGGGAGGACAGTCATGCGGCGCGGATTGTTTGGTGCTTTCATTTGCACGCTGGTGCTCGGACTATCATTCCAGGCCCAAGCGCGGGGCGGCGGTATCGGAACTGGAGGAGCCGTCCCTGTCCGCTCCTATTTCACCCCCCACGGAACCTACGTCCCAGCGCACATGCGTTCCGCTCCCGACGGCATTCGCGACAACAATTGGAACGTCAAGGGAAACGTGAACCCATTTACTGGCAAACCCGGCACGCGCTCGCCAGACCCGACCAAGGGTAGCGCGGCCACCCACCCGGCGGGATTGCCTTCGTCAGCATCGGCAACTCAGCTACCGGAAGTCGGCAACCAGGCGTCAGCGGACGATTTGGCTGCCTGGTGTCCGACACCAGGCAGGTTGCTCGGCGGCCCGTCGCCCATTTGCGTGATGAACTGACGTGACGCGGTAAACCGCCTATCCCGGCTGGCTCGCTCACGTGCGCTGAAGCCCTAGGGCGGCCAACACAGGCGTTCCGGCCATGGGAGCCGCGCCGGCCCACAGGTCGCCAGCCTGTGGCCTCCTGACGCGTTCCTCTGGCGCACGGAAAAGGCAGACCCCGCCCGGAGTGGGTCCCGGCGGGGTCCTAACCACGGCCGAGGCTGGGGGGCAACCTTGGCGTGGCTGCTCCAATCCTAGGAAGGATCGCGCCCGATGAGAGCGTGGCATTCCGAGGTAGCCCCTTACATTCCGCGTTCGTGCTCTGTTTGAAGCGAGCGAGACAGTGGACTCGACAGGAAACGCCCCCTCCGAGTTCCATGTTAGTTCACGCCGCTCGCCGCGATCTTGAAACGACAGGCCCCGCCAGCGCTCTGATAACCGGCGGGGCCTTGGCCACGGGGACAATGGGGATCGTCTTGCCGGTGGCCAGCCTCACGGTAGCAAGGCTGTGGACAGCCCTCAAGATCGCGTCAGGGCCGGGTTCCCGGCCTCGCTGGCGGCCGATCCGGGCTCCGGGGCGCTATCCCGCCGGCCGGGGCTCCTCGGGCTTCCTGGGCTCTCTGACGGCGCGTGTCCGCGAGCTTCACGAGGCTGTCGAGCACGAGCGCGACATCGGCGCGGAACCGGGCATCCCCAGCGACCAGCTCGCCGAGCCGAGTCATGAACTCCGGGCCTTTCCTGATCAGCGTCGCGACCGCGACGAAGGGGGTCACGATCGCGAGATCGCCGAGCGTCCGCCTGAAGGGAGAGCCGGTCATTGCTGGCGCCGCTTCGCCCATGCCACGAGCAGCGCCAACGTCCGGTTGATGTGCTTCGCTTCATCGCTTCTCGCGCTCGCTTCGAGGGCATCGACGAGGTCGGCTTCGGCGTGCTCGTTCCACCTGATCTTCATGCCGGCCCCGACGAGCTGCGGCATGAGGCCAACGAAATATTCGGCGAGAGGATGAGCAAGCCGACTCACCGCCGCCTCGCGAGCCGCCCGGTCTTGCGCCACTTGCTCAGCCAAGGACGGAGCGAACGTGATGGGCTTTGCCACCGCGTTGATTACGCGATCGACGGCCGCCTTCGTCGGCTCCTTGCCGCGCTCAAGTGTCTCAACGAGCGTGCGCCGGACAATGCCAGGGCAGGCCTTCTCGGCAGCCCGCGCGAGGCGACCTTCATGGACGAGCTTTGTGAGGCCGGGGGCGATGTCGGCGGCGGTTGGCTTGAAAAAACTATTCTCGTCTAGAATAGTTTTTGGACGCCCTTCTGGCGCAACCTCGCCCCGGTCCTGCGCGGCGTCGTATTCCTCGGCGAGGCGCTGCTTGGCTTTGGTCTCGATTTCGAGCGCATCGGCCTGGGCGCGATGGGCGGCGGCGATGAGGCTGTCGTGAGCGCCCTTGGCCTTCGCGAGCCGCCCTGCGCGCTTCGCGGCGTCATAGGCAAAGCCCGCCATCTCGCGAGCTTCCAGCACCTCGGCGGAGGAGCGCGCGCCGGCAAGTGCTCGGGCCGCCTTGTCTACGAGAGCGGGGAGCCCGGTGATTGCGTCGCGCGTGGTGAGCGGATGGGAGGGAGGGTCAGTCATCGGCATCACCTGTGATCAACCCGACGAGACCGTCGGCGAGCTTCCGGCGCTCCTCCTCCTCGATGGTCTTGAGCACCTTGAGCTGGTCGGCCGGCAGGTGCCGCTGGATCGTCGCCTCGACCAGATCGCGGAGATCGTCCGGCCTGATCGCATCCAGCTCGACACTGATGACACCGAACCCCTTCGCGCGGCTGTCTGACTGCTTCGTCGGTCTAAATGGCAGGCGCCATGCCCTGATCTGGTCGGGGTTGACGGCGATGCGCTCGAACACGATGTCGGCGCCGGGTGCCATCTTCCGCAGCGTCTCCTCGATCTCTCGCCGGCATTGACGCCGGAGGGATCAAAGTCCCCGAGATGGTAAATGTAGGCCGGCACATCGAGGGTGTTGATGTAGTCGGCGGCGGTGTGCAGGAATGACAGGCTGGCGTAGCCGCGCGCCACCATCAGCGGAACGTCGTAGGCGTCGGTAATTGGATAGATCACGCCACTTAGCGCGTCCTTCTCCAACCAGACCTCGACATAGGCGTCTGCATCGGCCCAGAGGTTTTTCCTGTATAGGCGTGCGGCGTCGGCGAGCGCCTGCTGGATACCGCTGTAGGTGGTCGGCTTCCTCATCCACCGGCTGTTGTCGGCGAGCCAGTCATAGGGCAGCGTGCCGGCGCGGCGCATCAGAGCAAGGTCCACACATACCTTGGCGTATCCGGCCTCGGTCTTCTCGACGATGCCGAGGACCGTGCCCTGATAGAACACCTGCCGGACGGTCATCGGCCGCATATTGCGGACGATCTCGAGCAGGCCTTCGCGACGCTGCTCGACCTCGGCCCTGGTCGACCGATGGCGCTTTATGTGGCGAGCCTTATAAACGATCATGGCGGGGCGCCACGGTCA
This sequence comes from Rhizobiales bacterium GAS188, assembly GCA_900104855.1. Lineage (NCBI taxonomy): Bacteria > Pseudomonadati > Pseudomonadota > Alphaproteobacteria > Hyphomicrobiales > Rhizobiales bacterium GAS188. The sequence continues at coordinate 4,771,240 of FNSS01000001.1, read as the reverse complement.
CCTCGGTTGGAGCGCTTGTCGGGGCGCGGCCCGGTCGGTCGCGCGTCTCAGCTTCGCGGCATGGCGGATGCTGCCTCCGCAATTGGGGGGCCTATCTGGCGGCCTGGCTGGCTCGCATCGTGTTCTACGCTCGCCGCAGCTCCGCTGCTTTCGCTCGCCGCGCGGCCTCCCTGATCGGCTTTTCGTGTTCTGCTTTCGCGCGCCGCAACTCGGCTACGTGTGCGGCGATCGCGGGATGCATCCGGCTCATGACGTCACCCGGCGCGCCGGCTGGCCCGCCCGCTGCGGGAGAGGCCGCAGCCGTTCCTTTGGCCCTCGGCCGGGCTTGTAGGCGCGGCTCTTCTTGGCGTAATAGGCGAGGATGCTCGGCACGACGATCAGGCGTCGGCGACCGTCTGTGACGCTCTCGTAATCGCCTCGATCAATGCCCTGGTAGAGCGACGTCACGCTGACATCGAAGACCGCACTGCAAAGCTGCACGCTTGCAAAACGCTTCTGTTCGAACGGGATTTCAATTCTCGCCATTTGCACACCTCCTGATGCATTGCGGCTAATGCTCAAGAGATGCGCGGCTTTCTTGGCGGTATCAATGGCGGTCGAGCGCCAACTTTCCGAATTACGCAGCGAAATTCGGATAATCGTTTTTGATATAGGCGGCGATTGTGTCGGTGCTGAGCGACATGCCGAGCGTCTTTGCCACCCTGTCCTCGATGCGCCCGGCTGTCATATGCGGCTTTCCTCGGTGCCCCGGATGCATCGCCCAGTGCTCGACGGCGAGGCGCATCACCACGCCCTGCCGATAGCGCTTGCTCGACGATCTGGTGGCCGTTGCCGCGCCTGTGCATTTCCTGGCGAGGGCTTCGAGGATGAGCGTGAACGCTCTCAGGCTGGCGGTCCGGTCGCCGTCCTCAATGGCGTTGATGAGATGCACGGCCTTGATCGTCCTGGCGCTGTAGGCAGGCGGCAGCACCACGGGCTTGCCCAGGCGCTTCATGCGCCGAGCGCTGGTCACGGCGCGGCCCTCGCCATCGGCACGACATTGCTGTCAGTCGCGTCGGAATCGACATAGGTCGCCCACGCGGCCATCAGCTCGCGCCGCTTTTCGAGCGCGTCGCCTCGGCGATAGGCGCGCTCGGTCTGATCTCCTGTCGCGTGAGCCAAGGCCGCCTCGGCGATCTCGCGCGGCGTCGCGGTCTCGTTGCCGCACCAGTCTCGGAAGGTGGATCGAAAGCCGTGAGCCGTGGCACCGGTGACGCCCAAGCTGCGGATTATGTTATTTGGCATCGAGGGAGACAACGGCCGGCCGCGACGCTCTCCCGGAAACACATAGTCGCCAGTACGAGGACCACGAAGCTTGCTGGCTTCCTCAAGGATGGCGAGCGCCCGATCGCTCAACGGCACGCGATGCAGCTTCCCGGCCTTCATGCGCGCGGCCGGCACGGTCCACACCTTCGCATTGAGGTCGATCTCGTCCCAGATCGCCCCCAGCACCTCGCCGCATCGGCCGACCGTGAGGATCAGGAACTCCAGCATCAGGGCCGGGACGGTGCCCAAGTCACGCAGCATGCCGACAAATTCGGAAACGGCGACGATTTCGGCGACGTAGTTGCCATTTTCGTCAATCTTATCGTACGCCATTGCAGGATGATGGCCACGAGACAGCTTCTTGGCCTTCGGTAGAAGCTCCTTGAGATTGCCGCGCCACGCCGCTGGGTTATCGCCCGAGCGCAGCTTCTTCGCTTTGGCGGCGTCGAGCACGCGCTCGATCCGGCCGCGCACCCGCGTCGCTGTTTGCGGTTTCGTCGACCACATCGGCGTCAGGAGCTTGAGCACATCCTCGGTCGTGATGCTGTCGAGCGTCTTGGAGCGTAGCGGCGCCGCGTAGCGCGTCAGCGTCAGTTGCCACTGGCTTCGATGCTTATCGCTGCGGAAACCGGGTGCCAGCGTCTTTAACAGCTCGTCCGCGAAGACGCCGAACGTGATCGCTCGATCTTGCTCGATTTTCTTGGCCTCCCTCGCGGCCTTGCGATCTTCGATCGGATCGCGGCCTGCCTGGACGGCGCGCCGCGCCTCATGGGCGAGGTCGCGGGCTTCGGCCAAGGTCACATCCGCCGCCTTGCCCAGGCCCATGAACCGGGACCGGCCGCCGCTGCGAAAGATGAAGCCCCACCGCCTCGCGAGGGCCTGATCGATGATCAAATACAAGCCCTGTCCGTCGGCGTGCTTGCCTGGTTTTTTCAGGGTCTCGACGGTTCTCGCCGTGAGCCGATTGGTGGGTCGCGCCATGGTGTTCCGCTCCAACTTCCACTCCCATTCCGAATCATGCTCGTGGCATATGCCGGCGGAAATGGCAGAGCTATCGTTGCGCCCAAAGTGCTTGACTGGCAACGACAAATTCTGATTTCAGCGCATGTGCGCGAAAGAGCCAGCACGTGGCGTATGGCCGATCTATGGGCATCCCTACACTCGGGCGAGGCATCTCCTGGATGCCGACGACGCGGCGCAGGCCGCCAAGTTCGCGAAAGATAGAAGCGAGGCCGACCGCCTGCGCCGCAGCGCCAATGCCTTGCGCAATATCGGCATCAACAGCCGCAGCGACGCGGCCCAGAAGAAGTCGATGCAGATGGCGGAGCGCGCCGAGAGCCTCGAGCAGACTTTGCGACCGGCGCATAAGGAACGGGCAGGCGAGATCCGCCTCGATGCGCGCGGCACGCATGCGCGCGTGCTGATCGCGATCGATGATGTCGCCATAGCCGCCCCAGAGGGCCAGGCGCTGTTCCGCACCGGCAAGCTGAGCGTCCTCCAGGGGGACCGCATCGTGGTGCTCGGTCGCAATGGTGCCGGCAAATCCCTGTTCATCGGCCTGCTGAGCCGGGCGATGACGCAACGCGATAGCGTCCCGGGCATACAGGTCCATGTCTCCGCCGTGCTCGGCTATGTCGATCAACAGATGTCGCAGCTGCCAAGCCTGGAATCTCCTCTGGGCTTCATCAGCGGCAGGTTTCGCCTCGGCGATCAGCGCAGCGTCAGCCTGCTGGCGGGCGCCGGCTTCGGCGTGGAGCAGCAACGCCAGGTCATCGCCCGCCTCTCCCCGGGTCAGAAGGCACGGCTCGGGCTGCTGGCGCTGCGGTTGACCGAGCCCAATCTCTATCTGATGGACGAGCCCACCAACCATGTCGACATCGCCGGCCAGGAGAAGCTGGAGGCGGAGATCCTGGCGCACGGAGCAACCTGCGTCCTGGCCTCGCATGATCGCAGCTTCGTGAAGACGGTCGCCACACGCTGCCTGCTCATCGAAGCCGGCAGGATGACCGAGATCGAGTTGCCGCGAGAGTTCGAGGAGGCAAGTTCAGGCAAGTCGCGTCGCTGAGACCCCGGCTCTTCGATGATCGGCCGATGCCGCAATTCGGCGAAATTGTTCGATCATGTTGAATACCTCGTTCGACCCGCGTGTTCTTCGCGAGATGGCGGAGCAGCATCATTCTTGGTCGTTCAGGATATTCCTGAATCTCCGATGACCGCGGCCAGGCAAAGGAGCGATCGATGTTGCCGACACGCCGGACCGCACTTGCCGCCTTCCTCGCCGCACCTGCGCTGCCGCTCGCCGGGCGCGGTGTTGCCGAGGCGCAAAATGCGCCTCCGCGGCTCGAGCTCACGCCCGCCTGCGGCGACAGCGACGAGCGCACCGTCGCGGAGGAGGAAGGGCCTTTCTTCAAGCCGAATGCGCCGCCGAAACATGATCTCGCCGCCGACTCGCCGAAGGGCGAAAGGATCACCATCGCCGGGTTCGTGCTGGACGCCCGGTGTCAACCCGTCTCCAAGGCCATCGTGCAGATTTGGCACGCCGACGCGAAGGGTCAATACGACAATTCGGGCTATCACCTCAGAGGCTATCAGTCGACCGACGAAAGCGGCCGTTGGTGGTTCTCGACCATCGTGCCGGGCCTCTATCCCGGCCGCACGCGGCACTATCATGTGAAGGTGCAAAGGCCCTTCGGATCGCTCCTCACCACGCAGCTCTATTTCCCTGCCGAACCGCGCAACGCTGAGGATTCGCTGTTCGACAAGCGTTTGCTCCTGCGTATCAAGGACGCGTCGGATGGCCGCTTCGGGCGCTTCGACTTCGTCGTCTAGGAGCGTCGTCAGGCCAAGCCGCGACTGTTATTCGCGACCCGTGGCAGGAGCCTGCCGCGAGAGCGCGAGCAGCCTGTCCAGGAGCGGCCCGAGCTCCTGCGTTGCCAATTCCTCCAGCGAGAGACGCTGGCCCTGCTCAGCGGCCCATTGCTGCTTGTCGGCGATGGCCTCGCTCATGATCGGCGTGAAGCCTGCCTCATGGACCGTGCGGGCCGCCTCGCGCATCTCCTCCGCCCGTCGCCTCCCGTGGATGAGGGCGCGGCTGATCACGTAGCGGGCAAGGCCCGCCCAATCCGGATGGGCGAGGGTGTCGGCAAGCGACGCCAGAACCTGGCGTTCGACGCCGTAGCTGCGCGCCGCCAGCATGCATTCGGTCGCAAGCGCCTCGAGACCCTTGATCATGATGCTGCGGCACATCTTCACCGAGGAGGCGCCGCCGATCTCCTCACCGAAGAGGTCGAGCCGCATGGCGAACGGCTCCATCGCGACTGCGAAGGCCCGCGCATGAGGGCCACCGAGCAACATGGGCGAACGCAGTCCGCGCGCCGCGATGCTCGTCATCACGGCGGCCTCGACATAGCGGCCGCCCATCTCGCCGACGATCCGCGCCGCCTCGCGCTTCGTTCCGGGCGAGACCGAATTGGCGTCGATGACGAAGGGGCCATGGGCCAGGCCGCCGGCGAGCGAGGTCATGGCAGCGATGTCCGATCCCGCCGTCACGGTGACGAAGACCATCTCCGCCCCCGCTACCGCATCACGGGCGGACGCACAGATCCTCACATGGCCTGTCGCCTCGGCGCGCAGGCTTGCCTCGGCGGAGATGTCGTAACCCGTGATCGCTCCGGCGCCGGCCTGGTGCAGATCGCGGGCGAAGATGGCGCCGACCTCACCGAGACCGATGATCGCGAAGCTGGTCATGTCATGGACCTTTCGTCATGCTTTCCGGCCCATGGAGAGGATGGAAGGCGGGAGACCGTCCCAGACCTCTTCGGGCTTGAGCGGGTGCGGAAGCAGACCCTGTTCGGCCGCGTAGCGCAGCGCCAGATCGATCGCCGGCTGCAAGGCGTCACGGCCGACCGGCAGGGCCGGGCCGCGTTCCGCGCCGAGAGTCGCTGCCGTCAACGACGCTCTGAGGCTGTCGAGAAACCCGGCGACGAGATCCGGCCGGGCATCGATCAGCGAGCGGCGCGCCACCACCATATGGTTCACCGGAACGAAGCCATGCTTCGTCCGGAAGCGCTCAGCCGCCGCATCGGTATCGGCGAAGACCGTGCGGAGGCCTTTGTCATCAGGCCGGTCATTGCCGAGGATGACCGCATCGAGCTCTCCGGCACGCAGCATGGCGAGCATGTCCTTGCCTTGCGCCACACGCTCGACCCAGGGCGGATCTGCATATTCGGCGACATGGGCGCCCTCGAAGGTGAGCCAGCGGATCTGATCCGGCGTGATGCCATAGTCGTCATGGAGAATGCCGCGCATCCAGACGCCCGTGGTTTGGCTGTAGGCCCGCACGCCGACCCGCCTGCCGACGAGACCGGTGGGGCCGGAGATCGTCTTGTCGTCCGTCCTGCACAGCAGCGCCGGTTCCTGGAAGCGCGCCGCGACCGCGACCGGCAGCAGCACCAGCGGTTTTCCATACGCCTTCGCCTGCAGGAAGGTGACGAGCGCCATCTCGCTGATGTCGAAGCGCAGCTCGCGCACCATCGGCGCGAAGGCTCGGCTGATCGGTGCGATCTCGGCGAACTCGACCGCGAACGCGCCAAAGGACGTCCCGTGTTCCTTGAGCGCTTTCGTCCCGGGATAGGTAGCGAGCGCGACCTTGAGCACCGGCACATTCGCGCGCGCCAACGTCGTTTCGCCAGGTTTTGTCATTGAGTCCCGCCTTCCCGGGCCCTACAGACGAGCCCTCTGGGAAGGGATGTTCAGGAATTCCTCTCTCCCTTGTCAAACCGATCACATAATCGCCGGCCCAAACCGAACCAGCAACGGAGGCGAAATTGAGCGCTCCCCCTTCCAGCAGCCGATCGGTAGAACCGTTCGCCATAGACAAGGACAGATGTGTCCTATTGGTCATCGACATGCAGAACGACTTCGTCGTCGAGGGGGCCATCATGGAGGTGCCCATGGCGCGGGCCTTCCTGCCAACCATGAAGACGATGCTGGATCACTGCCGGGCAATCAGCGTCCCGGTGATCTATACGACCCACGTCCTGTCCGACGTCTATGATGTTTCCCCGCTTGAAGTTGCACTCCAGCCGAAGTTACGCAGCCGCGGAATGAGGCCCGGGACCGCAGGGGTCGAAGTCGTGCCTGAACTTGCACCGCTGCCCAATGAGGTCGTCATTCGCAAGCATCGCTATGATGCCTTCTATAACACTCCCCTCGAGACCGTCATACGCAACATTCGCGGCACCGGTAGAGTCGATACTGTAATAATAATTGGAACAGTAACAAATATATGCTGCGAATCCACGGCGCGCAGCGCTTTCATGAGGGATTTCAAAGTCGTCTTCATCAGTGACGCCAATGGGGGATTGGATGATGTCTCGCAGCAGGCCACGCTCAAGATCATCGGAACCGCCTTCGGCACGGTCATGACCGCGCGCGAAATCATCGAGCAAATATGAGGATCGCCATGTCTCGAAGAGAACCGGATTCCGCATATGAATGGCAGGCGGTAAAGCTGCTTGGCTTCCAGGCGCCAGAGTCGGCCGGGCCCGAGGATCGCTCCTCGCGACCGTGTCGCCTGCGCTGACCGCCATCGTCGAGGCGGTCTGGCCAACTTAGCCGATTCGCCGCTACGGCGCCGGCACCGAGGCGGCTTGGTCCACGTCGACATCAAGGACCGGACCGCCCTCCGCTGCTTGCAGGAGGGCGGCCGCTGATATCGCCTATAGCGAGTCCTTGAGATCCTTGGCCGGGCGGAACGCCACTTTCTTGCTGGCCTTGATCTTGATCGCTTCGCCAGTTGCAGGATTGCGCCCCTTGCGGGCAGCCCGCTTCTTCACACTGAAGATTCCAAGAGTGCCGAAGCGGACACGCTTGCCTTTGACGATGCCCTTCGAGATATGTGCGACCGTCTCGGTGAGCACGGCTTCGGCTTGCCTCTTCGACAGCCCATGCGATTCCGCGATCTCAGCCGCGATCTGCCGCAGCGTGAGTGTCACGACCGGCTTGGTCGACTTGCTCGTCTCCGCCTTCGCGGGCACGGCGCGTTTCAGTGCGGCCTTGGCCATATTCAAAATCCTTCTTCGAAACCCCTCGCCCCAATTGGGAGGCGCCTTTTGCAGCATTGCCGACCGAACAGCAAGAGCGTGGACCGAACTCCGGGCTGCCGCGACCCAATTTCCGTGCTGCCGATACGCATGGGCCACAAAATGCATTGATGCTCTAGCGATCGGCCTTGATGACCTCGGCCATCTTCTCGGCGATCATCACCACCGTCAGATGAGTGTTGGCTCGCACCACTTCCGGCATGACGGAAGCGTCGATGACGCGAAGCCCCGTGCAGCCGATGACGCGACAGGCCGGATCGACCACGGAACCAGGATCATCCGCCGCGCCCATGCGACAAGTGCCGCTCGCATGCTGCGCATCGGAGCATTCGGCGAACATCCAATCGTCGAGCGCCGTTCCCTCGAGCGGCTCGTCGATCGATCGACCGGTCGAGCCGTATTCGGCCCGTGTCGCGATGGCGCGGACGCCGACGTGGCGGCCGATCTCGCAGAGGCGGCGAACGCCGTCGCGCATGCGCTGGAGGTCGCGCTCGTCGGACAACATGCGTTCATCGACTGACGGATCGATCGCCGGATCGGGGGTGGCGATACGCACGCTGCCGCGGCTGAACGCCTGATAGACGGAGACGCCTATGCGACCGCGGCCAACGCCTCCCTCGGCATCGGGGCGCAGATTGCCGGCGATCATGATCATGTCGTTCTCGCCGGCGTCGGCGAACCCCGAGGAATAGCGCAGGCAGCAATTGGTGTGGCGGTGCATCAACGTGCTGACACGCGCCTCGGGCTTCAGATCAAAGGTGAGGCCAAGGATCGGGTGGTCGAGCAGGTTCTCGCCGACCGGCAGATCGGCCACGACCGGCCGGCCGTGCTGGCGCAGCAGCGCCGCGGGGCCGATGCCGGAGCGCTGCAAGATGGCCGGGGAATGGATGGCGCCGGCCGACAGGATCACCTCGCGCGTCGCTCGGAGGACCCGCGCACTCCCATCGATCCGGACGCTGACGCCGTTCACATGCGCGCGATTGCCCTCGAAGCTGAGCGTGTCGACGAGGGCGTTGCCGATGATCGTCAGGTTCGGACGTTGGCGCGCCGGCTCCAGGTAACCGTCATTGGTCGAGACCCGCCGGCCGGCGCGGCTATTGATCGCATAGGGCGATGCACCCGTGCCTTCCGGAGCGTTGTGATCCTCGCACCAGCCATAGCCAAGGCCTTCCGCTGCTGTCTTCAGCGCCCGATCGACATACCCCCAATCCTCGATGGCCGCGCGGTAGACCGGGATCGGCCCGCCCTTGCCATGGTAAGGCGCATCGCCGAAATTCACATCGTCCTCGAGCTTGCAGAAATAGGGCAGCACGTCGGCCCAGCTCCAACCGCTGCAACCGAGAGCGACCCAGCGCCGGAAGTCGTCGGGCACGCCGCGAATGGCGATCTGCCCGTTGATGGTCGAGCTGCCACCGATGGCACGGCCACGCCATAAGAGCTTCGGCTCCTGCCTGTCGGTGCGGCGGGCGAGGAGCGACGGCCAGCGATAGTCGTCGTCCGCGATCGCCCGCAGCGGATTGGGGATGCGGATATGCTCCGGCGTCTCGGCCGAGCGAAAATCGCGGCCGGCCTCGAGCAGCAGCACCCGAATATCCGGATCCTCGCTCAGTCGAGCCGCCAGGACCGCACCGGCCGAACCGCCGCCGACGATGATGTAGTCGTAGTCGCCGTGCATGCGCCCTGCTCTCCGCGATGGTCGGGCACATTTAGCTGGCAGCGCGATCTTGCGCCACTGCGGAAGCTCGCCTACGGGTCGGCCGTCATCAGAAGCCCGAGCGCGCCATGTCGTCTGCCGAGCAACGCCCCGCCGACGCGGCCCTGCGCCGCGCCGTGCCGATCGAACCCGCCGCGACGGCGCTGCTGCTCGTGGATGTGCAGAACCTCGAGATCGCGGCGCCGATCCGCCGTGAGCACCCGGCCTTCGTCGCAGACCTGGAAACGCGGGTGGTGCCGAATATCGCGCGGCTCGTCGATGCGTGCCGCCGGGCCGGCATCGAGATCGTCTACACCGTCATCGAGAGCCTCACCCGTGATGGACGCGACCGCAGCCTCGACCACAAGCTCTCCGGCCTGTTCGTGCCTAAGGGTGCCTGGGAGGGCAAGGTGATCGATGCCGTCGCGCCGGGACAGGACGACATCGTGCTGCCGAAAACCTCATCCGGGGTCTTCAACTCGACCAATATCGACTATGTGCTGCGCAACCTCGGTATCCGCCATCTGATCGTCGTCGGCCTGTTGACCGATCAATGCGTCGACATGGCGGTGCGCGACGCCGCCGATCGCGGCTACTACACGATCTGTATCGCCGATTGCTGCAGCACCTACACCGCCGAGCGGCACGAAGGCGCGCTCAGCGCCTTCGGCGGCTATTGCCGCGCGGTCACTCTCGAGGCGATGCTGGCCGAGGTTGGGGCCGCCGGCTGAGCTCTCCGGAGCCGCCCTCGGTCGCCAAAAATCGTGCGCTAAGGCGCCGTCCCGGAATAACTTGCTCGATCAGCTGGTGTTTGTTTTGAACCGCCCCCCACCCGTACCCTCCCCACCACGAAGCCGGCTGGAAGCCGGCGGTCCAATCTTCCCTTGAACCGCCGGCTTCCAGCCGGCTCCGTGGCGGAGGGAGGCGATCAGCGCTGGTCGTCACCCTCCCGCCACGGAGTGGCAACGAAGTGATGGGAGGGTACGGATTGGGGGGCCTTTTGGGCCAAATGCGAGTCCATTGTTGCCGGACGGCGCCTAAGTCTTGCGCAGGTTCCAGAAGAGGGGTGCGCTGGCCGGCACGATGTCCTGCACGGAGCTGCGGAACAAGGTCGGCTGCTGGAACTGGCCAAGCGGCACGTAAGGCACCTGGTCGAACGCCTCTTGCTCCATCTCACCGGCGAGCTTCAACCCGGCTGCAGCGTCCGGAGCTGCGAACCACTCGCTACGCAGCGATTCGAGACGCGGGTCCGTGAACCAGCCGGCCCAGCCGGCCTTGCCGTTGCCGCGCAGCGCCAAGTGCGAAGCCGGGCTCATGAATTCGGGCGCCACCGCGGTGGTGTGGAAGATATTCCAGCCGCCCTCCTCCGGCGGCTTCTGGGAGGCGCGCCTGGCCATAACGGTGCCCCAGTCGGTCGCCACCAGATCCACCTGCATGCCGAGGCGTTTCAGAAGATCGGCGGTCACGTCGCCCAGTGCCGCCAGCAGCGGCAGATCGGTCGGCGAGATGATGACGACCTTGCGCCCGTCATAGCGGCTCTGCTTAAGCATGGCCCGCGCCTCGTCCAGCTTGCCGGTCATCGCAGCCGAGCCGGTGCCGGTCGAGAGCGGCGTGCCGCAAGGGAAGAAGGCCTTGCACTCGCGGAAGCGATCAGTGTCGCCGACCATCGCTTGGAGATAGTCCTTCTGGTCGACCGCGTGCAGCACGGCGCGCCGGACCGCCACATCGTCGAAGGGCGGGTAGAGGTGGTTGAAGCGCAACAGCACATAAGTGCCGATCGGGTCGAGCGTCGAGACCGTGAGGTCCTTTCGCGCCGCCACCAACGACAGCAGGTCCGGGGATGGCTGCTCCAGCCAATCCATCTGGCCTGTCTGCATCGCGGCGACGGCGGTCGACGCATCCGGGATGGTGCGCCATTCGACGCGCGCCACGTTGACGACCTTGCCGCCCGTGGCGCCGTCCGGCTTCTCGTTCCTCGGCACATAGCCATCGAACTTGGCATAGGCGGCGGAGCTGCCCTGCACCCATTCGTCCTTCAGGAAGCGGAACGGGCCTGACCCCACCGCATCCTTGATCTGCTGCATCGCATCGGTCTGTGCCAGCCGCTCCGGCATCATGAACGGAACCGGGCTCGACAGCTTGCCCAGCGCCTCCGCCAGCAAGGGGAACGGTGCCTTGAGGCGGAAGCGCAAGGTGCGATCGTCCAGGGCCGCGAGCTCGTCGGTCTGCGCCATCAGCGTCTGGCCGAACCCGTCGCGTGCCGCCCAGCGCCGAATGCTCGCCACGCAATCGCGGGCAAGCACGGGCGCACCGTCGTGGAACATGAGCCCGTCACGCAGCCGGATCGTCCAAACCCGCCCGTCATCGGTGACCTCATGCCCCTGCGCCATCTGCGGACGCAGCTGGAATTTCGAGTCCACGGCGTAGAGCGTGTCGAACACCATGTAGCCGTGGTTGCGCACCACATAAGCCGTGGTCCAGATCGGATCGAGCGCCGAGAGGTCGGCGTGCGGAACGAAGCGCAGCGTATTGGCTGCGCCCTGTGCCAAGGCCGGCCCCGCCAAGTCCGGCCCCGCCAAGTCCGGCCGCGCCAGCGGCGCGAGGGCTGCGCCGGCGAGCGCGCCCAAGGTGGCGCGACGGGTGAACGATGCCATGCTGGATCTCCCTGCCTCAGGCCTGGTCCACGAACGGATCGGCGACGAGCGGCCAGAACGGCCCGCGCTTGGTGTAGGGGATGTTCGCATAGTCGAAATTCAGCGTGCCCGGCCCCGACACATAGTGGATGGCGCGCGCCACCGGCGCGAATGCTGCCTGGAAATGCTGCGATGACTTCACCACGACCAAAGCCTTGTCGTGCAGCGTGATGCCGAGGCTTGTGAAGGCGTCCGGCGCGAGGGTCTGCTGCCGCTTGCTGGTCAGCGCGAGGTCGATGCCATCCGCCGATACCCAGACACTGCGGCCGAGCTCCGACCGGCCGCCGCTCAGCCCTCCCTGCGAGTGCTCCTCGACGACACGGCGCACCGTCACCAGGAGGTCGACGGGATCGCCCGATGCCGGGCCGCATTTTCCGCCGATGCGCAGCAAGAAGGTCGAACCTTCTCCGGCCTCGGCACAAAACTGCACGGCCTGCGGATCCCAGAAGCAGCCGAGCACGGCGCCTTTCTGCTTGCGCTCCAGCAGGCGGCGAAGGATGGCGGTGTTGTCGGAGGGCGCGCCGCCGCCCGCATTATCCGATGCATCCGCCAGCACGACCGGGCCGTCACCGCGCTGCAGCGCCGCGTCGAGCCCGGCATCGATGCTGTCGAGCCGGGCTGTCGCCTCCTCCCGCATGTCCCAGAGCTCCTGCCCCAGGCGGCGCGCGAGGTCTGCGGCCTTGGCCATGTCGCCATCGGCGATGACGAGCATCTTGACGCCGACATCCTCAACATCCGCCCAGGGAAAGCCATGGCCGAAGGAGACGGAGAGGATGCCGTCATGCCCCTCGAGCGCCTTCATTCGGTCGACGAAGCCGCGGATCGGCGGCTGGGTCGGGCGGAAGGTGCCGATCATGCGGCAGTCGTAATATGCCATGACCGGCCGCGTGGCACCCGATGCCGCGTCGACGCAGATCCGGTAGAGCTCCGCGGCGCGGTCGCCGATATCGATATGCGGATATTCCTTGAAGAGCACGATGGCGTCCGCGCTCACCCGCATCAGCTCGGTCAGGTGGCAATGCAGATCGAGCTCGACGCCGATCGTGGCGCTGGGCCCCACGATCTCGCGTATCCGGGCGAGCGTATCGCCTTCGCAATCATCGTAGCCATGCGCCACCATGGCGCCGTGCATGAACAGCACCACCACATCGACCGGCATGGCGGCGCGCAGATCTTCCAACAGCGTGTCGCGCAGCTTCTCGTAGACGGGCCGCAAGGTGGTTCCGGCGGGCTGGGCGAAGGTACAGAGGCTCTCGGCCACCTCGTGCCCATGCGCCTCGCCCAGGCGGCGCCAGGCAATCAGGGGAATATTGCCGATAGTGGCGGGCTGGCGGCTGCCATCCTGGCGGAACCATTCCCGGCCGCCTGTGAACGCCGCCTGCCCTGTGGGAATGGGCGAAAAGGTGTTCGTCTCGGTGGCGAGCGTCGCCATGAAGATCTTCATGCAGCTTTCCTTCCCTTCGGCCAGCGGGCGCGCCTGGCGAGGTTACACGCCATCGCGCGGCCTTCACAATATCCAATTTCTCCAATCCGCGAAAAAATTCGTGGATGCGCTAAACTTGCTACGCCGCCTCGCCACAATTGAGCGAATAGGGCATTATCGTTGCTGCACAACATGAAGAGCTCATGGACACACCCTTTCTCGCAACCGCCGCCCGGCCCTCGCTTGGCGACTGTCTAAAGGCGGCGCGGCGCGCTCGCGGGCTGACGCTGAAGGACGTCGCCGCCCGGACCGGCATGGCGATGTCGACCTTGTCCAAGGTCGAGAACCACCAGATGTCGTTGACCTACGACAAGCTGCTGCAGCTCAGCGCCGGGCTCGGCATGGAAATCGCCGAGCTGTTCCATACACCCGGCGCCGGGGCGGAGAGCGCAAGCTATACGGCTCGTCGCAGCATCAGCCGGGCCGGCCAAGGCCAGCTCGTACGCACCAAATCCTATAGCTATCTCTATCAATGCACCGATCTGCTCGGCAAACGCATGGTCCCGATCATGGCGGAGATCGCCGTGCGAACATTGGAGGAGTTCGGCCCGCTGATGCGCCATGCGGGTGAGGAATATTTCATGGTGACGGAAGGACGCGTCGCCGTTCACACCGAATTCTATGCTCCCGAAATCCTGGAGGCGGGCGACGGCATCTATCTCGACAGCAATATGGGCCACGCCTATCTCAATGTCGGGGATGGCCCGGCTCGCGCCATCTGTGTGTGCAGCGGTGACGCGCGCGACCTGTATGAGCAGCTCCGCGGACTGGCCGAGGGGACAAGTGGGACGTGAAGCCGGGTTCGTGCAACCGACGAGCCACCCGGTCCGCCTAACCGGGATCCTCTCGCAGTGTCCCTACCGCAAGCGCTGCCGCAAGGACCAGCGCCGCCCCTATAAGCTGGACGGGGCCGAGCCGCTCGTCGAGGAGGCCGTAGGCGCCGATCGCGGTCAGGATGGGAATAAGCGGGAAAAGCAGGGCTGCGGTGCCGGCATGAAGCCGCGCCAGGGCGACGTTGAACAAATAGAAGGCGATCCCATGCAGCAGGAGGCCCGACAGCGCGACCTCGCCCAGGCGTCCGGCTGAGAGCGACGCCAACGAACCCTGCTCCGGAAAGGCGAGGAGCGCGAGCGCAACGACGGCGAGGCCCGCCGCCTGGCTCGCCGCGGTCAGGGCCAGCGGGTCGGCGTCGACGCTGACGAAGCGCACCGCCACCGTGTCGAGCGCCGCAGCGACCACCCCCGCCAGGATGAGCCCGGCACCGAGGAGAGGAACGGGCGTCCCCGCGGAACCGTGACGGGTCACGAGAATGACACCGAGCGCGCCCAGTCCGGCGAGGCCGAACTTGCCGAGAGAAGGGCGCTCGCCGAGGAACGGCCAGGCGAACATGACCACGAGCAGCGTCTCCGCGGCGAACAGCAAGGTCTCGACCGTGACGGGAGTGGTGGCAAGGCCGACCGTCGACAAGGAATAGGCGAGACCTGGCTGCAGAATGCCGGGCGCCGCAAGCCGCAAGGCTTGGCGGCGCGGCGGCAGCCGTCTCAGCGCCAGCGCCACTGCCCAGACGGCGCTCGTGCTGAACAGCAATTGACCAAGCAGCAGTGTCAGCGGTGGCAGCGTCGCCAACAAGGTCTTGGTCACGAGATTGCCCGCGCTCGCCGAGACGCAGCCAAGCACGATGGCGGCAAACGCAAGCGTCGTCGCGCCAAATCTCCTGCCGCCAAATCTCCTGCCGCCAAGTTTCCTGCCGCCAAGTCTCCTGCCGCCGAATTTCCTGCCACCGAATTTCCTGCCGCCAAGCGTCGGACCCAGCGATGCGGGTGGACGGGATTCAGCCTTGACGCCGGCCACACCCTCATCCGGAAGCATGGTCGCCTCTCCTTCCGACTGCATCCTCAGCTCGTTCGGCCGAGCCTTGCGCCCGCCCGAGCGTCGACGGCGCCATCCGTGTTCGCCGCCCGCAAGGCCTCGCCCGCCGTCCAGAGGGCCGCTCCGAGCAAGGTCAAATCCTTCAGCAGGAAGCCCGCATCGGAGGATTGCGGGTCGAGCCCCTTTGTGGTGAACAGGAAGCTCAGCGTGATGCACAGCACCAGCGCCGTGCCGAGGCTGCCATAGGCGGAGAGCCTGGCATTGACCTGCCGGAGCGCGATGAGCACGCCGAGCGTGATCTCGACGGTGCCGATCAGGCCGGATCCTGCGCGCAGGTCGAGCAGACGATAAATCCAGGACAATAGCGGGCTGTTGGCCACCAGAGGCTGGATACCGGCCGCCTCCTGGGGCGTGAACTTGAAGAGGCCGAAGCCGACGAAGAAGAGCACCAGGCTGTAGCGTAGCACTGCGCCGCCGACCTTCGTGAGGCGATCTTCCAAGGCTGGTTCATTGGTACGCATGATATTCCAACTATGTGCGTGTTGCACGCATATATATCGACCGATATGGTAGAAGCAGTCAAGCTCCGATCGAAACCCCGTCAGGAAGGCCGCCTCTTGCCCAAGCTCAGAACCGCCAATCTGCTCGGTGCGCTCGCTGGAGAGATCAGCGAGCGTCTGGAGCGCCAGCTCAAGACGCATCCCAATCAGACGGATTCGGCCGCTGCCGCGTTGAACATCATCGGCTTCTATGAAGGCTGCTCGAACAACGAGCTGAGCCGAGCGCTGCGCCTCTCGCACCCGGCGACCGTGCGCCTCGTCGACAAGCTGGAAACGGAAGGGCTCGTCGAAAGCCGGCCCGGCGCCGACCGGCGGTCGGTCGCGCTCTATCTCTCGAGTGAAGGCCGCGAGCGCATTCGCATCATCCTCATGGCGCGCTGCGGCGCTTTGGGTGATGTGGTCGACTGCCTGTCAGACGCCGAGCAGCGGCAATTGACGAGGTTGCTGGAGAAGCTGCTGCGCAAGCTGACGCTGAGCGCCGAGCATGCCGATCATATCTGCCGCCTCTGCGACGACATCGCCTGTCCGGCGGATCATTGCCCCGTTCACCAGACGGCGCTGTCGCTCGAGCAGGGATGAGACATGGCCCGCCTGCATATCCTCGGAGCCTCGGGTTCGGGAACCAGCACCCTCGGCAAGACGCTCGCGACCGCCCTTGGTTACGCGCATGAAGACACCGATGCGTATTATTGGATGCCGAGCGATCCACCCTTCGCCACGCCTCGGCCGCGCGAGGCCAGATTGGCGCTGCTGCAGCCTCGGCTGAGCGCGTCCAAGGATTGGATCCTCTCGGGTTCCGCGGTCGGGTGGGGAAAGCCGCTGGAACCGCTCTTCGATCTCATCGTCTTCTTGCGGCTCGATCCCGAGATTCGCATGGAGCGGCTTCGAAGGCGTGAGTTTGCTCGCTACGGCAATCGCATCGGACCGGGCGGCGACATGGCAGCGGCCAGTCGTGAGTTCCTCGACTGGGCCGGGTCCTACGACAGGGCAGGCGTCGAGCAGCGAAGCCTGGCCATGCATGAGCGATGGCTTGCGACGCAAAGATGCCCCGTTCTCAGGCTGGACACCGCCCATCCGGCAAACGAACTGGTTGAACCCGTTCTCGAGGCTATCGCTGCGATCGGCTAAGCCGGCTGCCGCGAACTCGAGACACCGCTCGGATCGCGACCGATCAGCAGCTCCGTAATCACAAGTCCGGTCGTGATCACTTTGCCGGCGCCCGATCATCAGGGGCAAGCGCCGTATATTTGGCGACGCCCGATGGCTGCTGTTCGGCGACGTAGAGGCTGCCGGAGGAATCACCCCAGATGCCGTGCGGATAGACGGTGAAGCCGCGCATCGCACCCTTGATACGGCCATCGGCGACCCTGGCGATGCGCGGCGTCTGGTCGGAGATGAACAGGTCGCCTGACGCATCGCCCCAGATATCCATCGGCTTGACGAAGCTGCTCCAAATGTCGAGCAGCTTGCCGTCAACGTCGAAAAGCTGGACGCGATTATTGTCGCGGTCGAGGACGATGACCTTGCCCTCGACCGAGATCCAGATCCCATGCGGACAGGAGAATTGTCCGGGCCCAGTGCCGGGTTCACCCCAGCCGGCGATGAACTCTCCCTTGCTGGAGAAGCGGTGGACCCTGGCATTGCCGTATCCGTCCGTCACGAAGATATCGCCATTGGCCGCAACGGCGACATCTGTCGGATGGTTGAATGGCTCGCCCCATCTTGGCTCGTTGAAGCGTCCGAGCTCCAGCTCCAGCCGCCCTCGCCCATCGAAACCCAGCACCTGGTGCGAATCGAATGAGGTGATCAGCAGCATCCCGCTGGGAGCGACACAGACGCCGTGGACACCTGCCCCCGTCGCATTGGTCAAGAGCGGATGATGCCAATCATACTCGAAAGCGCCGTCTTGAGCGAAGACCAACACGGCCGGAACGGCCCGCTGCACCACGAATACCCGGCCGGTCCCGTCGACGGCGAGCTGGCTGACCGGGCCGAACTCCATGCCCTTCGGCAGCCGCGCCCAGTTCCGGTGGACCTCGTAGCGGCGCTTCCCATCCGTCGTGACGAGACCTGTCATCAGCCTCTCCCCCTTTCCGATGTCGCAACGATGCGGCTCGTCATTCTCCCCCAGGCGCTCAGGACAGTCATCCCCTTGATCGTCGGTTTCGGCGAGCTCGATATGCGCCGGGTAGCGCTGCCGCCAGATCCGGCCGCAACGCCGCGAGGGAAGCTCTCGCTCGAAACTCTCAACCGATGAGAAATCTGACGCGGGATTGCCCGTGCTATGGAAGCGATCGGGCCGCCAAGCCGCTCATGTGTCGCCGCGAACGAACATCGCCCATTCGGCTTGCGTCCCGGCAAAGGCGTTCTTGTCGACCTGGCCATTGACGCCCGGCATCGTGCCCCTCGCCGAATATTGCCAGAAATGCCAAGGGCGAAAGCCGTAGCGTTCGCCTGGGGGGCCGTCGATGGCGCGCAGCCAGAAGGGATAGTCGTTGAAAGAGCCTTCGAGGATATCGTGGTGGAAGCTCCCTGTCGCGTAGATGACGGGGCGCTTGCCATAATGGCGTTCGAGGCTTTCGAGGAAGAGCCGCATATCGGCGATGATCTTGGCGCGCGACGGCTTGACCTGGCAATTCTTTGAGGTCGGCACCCATTCCATATCGAGGGCTGGAGGCAGGGCATCGGGATCGTTCGGGACATTCGCCTTGAACCAGGCGATCTGCTCGCGCACGGGTCGGCACAAATTGTAGAAATGATAGGCACCATGCCGTAGCCCCGCTGCCTTGGCGGCGGCCCAATTGCGGCGGAACTTCCTATCGAGATAGTCGCCGCCCTCGGTCGCCTTGATATAGGCGAATGTCACGCCGTTGGCGCGTACCGTCGGCCAGTCGATATCACCCTGGTAATAGGAAACGTCCACGCCGCGGATGCGCAACGTCGCGAGCTTTGGGCTTGCGAGCGCCGTCTCCGTCACCGCGCGCACGGGATGATTCCAGCGAGTGGCGCGCGAATGCTGCGTTGTGGCGCAGGCGGAAAGGCCAAGTCCGGCGACCATGAGGATGAGACTGCGCGCACGAAACCTGGCCAGCCAGCCAGCACCGATCCGCAGCAACCGATAGCTCATGACGCGACACCCGAACTCTCCGCGCCAGGCCGGCGGACAACGACAACGATTCAATGATGCCGCTTAACAAAGCGTCACCAGAGCATCAGGCGAGGACGGTCGCCGGGCTGCCGATCGCGGCACGGGTGTAGAGGTGGACGATATCCTGGTTGATGAGGCGGATGCAGCCCGAAGAGACATTGGTTCCGATCGTCTCCGGTTCGAGCGTGCCATGGATGCGGTAGCCAAGATCTCGCCCATCGGCGAAGAGATACATGGCGCGTGCGCCGAGCGGGTTTTTCGGACCGCCGAGAACGCCAAGTCCGCGCGGCGTATGCTCGAGCTCAGCCGCGATCTCGGGGCTGCGCCGAACCATCTCGGCCGGGGGCACCCAGTCCGGCCAATCGCGTTTCATGTTGACATTGGCGTCGCCCGACCAGGCGAAACCCTCGCGGCCGACGCCCACTCCGTAGCGCGTCGCCCGGCCCGGCGATTCAACGAAGAACAAGTGTTTTTGCGTCGTATCGATCACAATCGAGCCCGGGGGCTGCGGGCCGGAGAAGGGGACGCTTCGACGCAGGTATTGTGGATCGATCTGCGTATAGTCGAAGGTCCTCACCGGGAAGCGCTCATCGGAGAAGCCGGCGTAGATCTGGTCGTAATGCGCGCTCCTCGGACCGCTGACCACCGGGCCCTGAGGCTCATGGGGCTGAATGTTGCTCGCGAGACGAGGGCCCGGCATGACCTCGGAGCAGCCGCCGAGCGCCGCGGCGATCGCGACAAAGCTTCCGGAACAAAACGCGCGCCGGTTGACCATGGAACACCTCTGCCTCCCATCGGAGCGGCAGAGGGTTAATGCAGCGCTGGTTAATGCGCGGTTCAATGCCGGCGTCGGCCGCATCAAGACGGGACGATTATCTCAAATTGCTCGGCCGGCTGCACTTCCAGAGCTAAGCGGGCCTTTCGGAGAGGCGTTGCGGCTCGCTAACTCATTGAAATCATTGGCGCGCCCGAAAGGATTCGAACCTCTGACCCCCAGATTCGTAGTCTGGTGCTCTATCCAGCTGAGCTACGGGCGCACGCACGCCGACAGGCGCGAGGACAAAGCCCTTAACGAACAAGGGAGCG
This sequence comes from Rhizobiales bacterium GAS188, assembly GCA_900104855.1. Taxonomy (NCBI): domain Bacteria; kingdom Pseudomonadati; phylum Pseudomonadota; class Alphaproteobacteria; order Hyphomicrobiales; species Rhizobiales bacterium GAS188. The sequence goes on along the minus strand of FNSS01000001.1, from coordinate 4,751,299 downwards.
AGATTCAACCCCTGATCCGATAGTAATCATCGTGGCCACCAGATGGGCCACGAGCTTTTTCGCCTCGCCCGTATGGGCGTGCACGCTCGCCTCGGTCAGTGTCAGCGTCCGCCCGGCCTTGAGGACACGCGCCGAGGCGACGAGCCGCTCGCCGGCCGCGGGTGCGACCAGATTGATCTTGAACTCGACGGTTAGAACGTCATTGCCGTCCGGCATCAATGTCCAGGCAGCAGCCCCGGCCGCCGAATCGGCGATGGCCGAGATCGCGCCCGCATGCACGAAGCCGTTCTGCTGCGTGATATGCGGCGCTACCGGAAGCTCGATCTCCACCTCACCCGGTACGGCGCGCAAGAGGCGAGCGCCGAGCGTGACCAGCAGCCCGTGGCGCGCCAGCATGGCACGCACCTTCTCGCTCACCTCGTCGGCATCCCCCGTCATCACGCGGCAGCCTCACTCATCAGGAGCTCGCCGATCGGTTCGACGCAAGCGAGCGCCTGATCGAGCATTTCGGGCCCGGCGCCTGGCTTCGTCGCCTCGGTGGCGAGAATGCGACGATAAGAGCGCGCGCCGCTCCTGCCCTGGAAGAGGCCGAGCATATGCCGGGTCAGGCGGTGCGGTGCGATCTTCTGCCGCGCCAGCTCTGCGAGCAGCGGGCGCATGGCGCGGGCGGCCGCGAAAGCATCCGCGACCGGCGGCTCGCTGCCGAACAGCTCGCGATCGACATCGAGGAGAAGACCGGGGTTCTGATAGGCGGCGCGCCCGAACATCACGCCGTCGACATGGTCGAAATGCGCCTTCGCCTCGGCGAGGGTCGAGATGCCGCCATTGATGACGATGGTGAGCGAAGGCAGCCGCGCCTTCAGGCGGTAGACGCGCCCATGGTCGAGCGGGGGAATGTCGCGGTTCTCCTTTGGCGACAGCCCGTTGAGCCAGGCCTTGCGGGCATGCACGATGAGCGCATCGACGCCGGCCGCGACCGCGACATCGGCAACCCGGTCAAGCGCCTCCTCCGGGTCCTGATCGTCGACGCCGAGCCGGCATTTCACGGTCACCGGAACCGACACTGCCGCCCTGATCGCCGCAACGCATTCGCCGACGAGGCTGGGCTCGCGCATCAGGCAGGCCCCAAAACGGCCATCCTGCACCCGATCCGACGGGCAGCCCACATTGAGGTTGATCTCGCAAAAGCCGGCCTCCTCGCCGAAGCGCGCCGCCTGCGCCAGCGCGCCCGGCTCGGCCCCGCCGATCTGCAGGGCAAGCGGCTGCTCGTCGGCCTCGAAGGCCAGCAGCCTCCGGCGCGGCCCGTGGATGAGGGCGGCAGCGGTGACCATTTCGGTGTAGAGGCGCGATCGGCGCGTCATCGCCCGGTGGAAGCGGCGGCAATAGCTGTCCGTCCACTCCATCATAGGCGCAACGCTAAATCTAAATGATTGATCTGGCTGCATTTCTATAGTCTTAGCTCGCCAGGCACATATCCCGCGCCGGCAATTCCAGGACACCGCGTCTACGCCGTCACCCGACATTTCACGGCAATTCGACGGCTCAACGCCTACGCGGCGCACCCATGATGTTCATGTTCACGAAGCCCAAATGAGGGTCCTTGCCTCTCCAAGTGATTTGGAACGGTCGATATGTCAACGAGCCGTTGCTTCGTAGTCAGGCCCGCAGTGGTCTGCGCGGCGACAAGAAAGTGGTCCTATGCAAAGGCTCGAAGGGGTTCTAAATCCTGGTCCTCTCTCGATCAGCTGCGTTTCAGGTCCTGGAGGGAAGCATGCACAAGGCTCGAATTGTCTGCGGGCATGACTGCCCCGACATGTGCTCGCTGATCGCCCAGGTGGATGGAGATCGCGTTCTTCGGGTTCAAGGCGACCCTGATCAACCTTTCACGGCGGGGTTCGCTTGTGCAAAGGTCAATCGGGACGCAGAGCTCGTCCATTCACCCGACCGTCTTGTGACGCCGCTGCGCCGCATCGGGGAGAAGGGCGAAGGTCGGTTCAAGCCGATTACCTGGGACGAAGCGCTCGACGAAATCACGACCCGCTGGAAGAGCATCATCGCCGATCATGGACCGCTCGCCTTGCTCGGCTATGCCTACAGCGCACACCAAGGACAGATGAACCGCGGCCTCGTGAATGGCCTTTTCCACGCTCTCGGCAGCAGCCGCCTGCAGGCCGGAACCGTCTGCGACACCTGCTGTGAGAGCGCTTGGGATCATACGCTCGGTCCGGTGGGCGGCACCGATCCCGAATCCGTCGTCGACTCCGACCTCGTCATTGCGTGGGGGGCGGATCTGATGGCGGTCAACGTGCACTTCTGGGCCAAGCTGGAGCAGGTTCGAAAGACGGGCGTGCAGCTGATCGTCATCGATCCGCGGCGAAGCAGGACGGCCGAACGTGCGGATTGGCACATTCCCATCCGGATCGGAACCGACGCAGCCTTGGCGCTCGGAATAATGCACATCCTGGTTCGGGACGAGAAATGCGATCGGGTTTATCTCGAGCGGAATACGCTCGGCTTCTCCGACCTCGAAAAGGAGATTTTGCCGCGATTCACGCCTGTCGCCGTTGCCGAGATCACCGGCTTGCCGGTCGAGGACGTGGAGCGCCTGGCTTCTGTCTACGGTGCCGCCCGAAGCTCCTTCATTCGACTGGGTGAAGGCATGACCCGCCTCGCCCGGGGCGGCCAAGCGCTGAGGGCGGTCGCTGTGCTTCCGGCAGTGACAGGCGCTTATGGACGCTCGGGAGGGGGTGCGTTGTTGATGACGGCGAGCTCCATGAATTTCAACTACGATGCTGTCCGCAAACCGTCCGGTCCCGCGACGACACGGCTGGTCAACCATTTGCGTCTGGGTGAGGAGCTTCTCAGCATGAGGGATCCGCCGCTCAAGGCGATCTATATTTCGGCGAACAATCCGGCAATCACCTGTCCCGAAGCTCAGAAGGTGCGTCGTGGCCTCTCGCGACAGGATCTGTTCACGGTCGTTCATGATCCATTTATGACCACGACCGCGCGCTACGCGGACATCGTGCTGCCGGCAACGACATACCTCGAAACGGAGGATTTCTTCCGCGCCTATGGCGCCTACTATATGCAATACGCCAGAGGTGCCGTGGCGCCTCAGGGCGAGGCGCGCTCCAACTTTGACGTCGCGCAGGCGCTCGCCGCCCGCATGGGGCTCGCCGATCCGCTATTCAAAATGACTCCGCGCGAGGCGCTGTCGGAACTGTTCCGTGGCGCGACCGGCATGGTGGCCGGTTATGATCCGGCCGTCGTTGCGGACGCAGGGCCCATCAAGGTGACACCGCCTGTCGCCCAGGAGTTCCGCACGGCCTCTGGAAAGTTGGAAATCTACTCGGAATCCTTGGCGAAGCAGGGCGTCAGCCCGCTTCCCGATTGGCAACCTGACGAAGAGGAAATGCAGGACGCCGCTCGGTGGCCGCTGAGACTGTTGACGGCGCCTTCATACTTCCAACCCCACACCGCTTATTCGCGTGTCGGCTTTCTTCGCGGGCGCGAGGGCGAGCCGTTCTGCGTCCTGCATCCTCGAGATGCACAACAGCGCGGCTTGAAAAATGGCCAGAAGGTTCGGCTCTTCAACGATCGGGCGGTCGTCGGCCTCACTTTGCGCGTCAGCGACGAGACGCAGGTCGGGGTCGTCCTGGTTCCGGGGCAGCGACCCGTGGAGGAGGCGGTCGAAGGCACGGTGAACATGCTGTGCTCCGACCGCTACACCGATATGGGTGAGGGAGCGACCTACCAGAGCACGTTTCTGGACGTCGCGGCGTGGATAGCGCCGCCGGCATCAGGAGAAATGCCGCACATCCAAAGGCCCGGCGGCTAGGCGGCGGGCCGGCGAGGGAAGGCAGCGCGCGGTCGGCTCGAGCGGACGCTGTGCGAAGGGTGCGAAATAGATGATCGTCAACGCTGTTCAGGGCGTGCCCATGGACGAGGGAGGCGACTCTTCCGCTGCTGTCGTCACGAAATCCGCCATCGCCGACCGTCTCCGCATGATACGTTCGCGCATCGCCGAAGCCGCCGTCACCGCCGGCCGGCAACCGGGCGATGTGAACATCTTGCTCGCGACGAAGACACAGGCGGTTCGCGTCGTCGGTTTGGCCTGTCAGGCGCTCGTCGAGATGGGTCTTGCTCCGCTGCGCCTTGGCGAGAACCGCAGCCGCGAAGGCCGAGACAAGGCTGCCGAGCTCGGCCTTCCCGATATCAGGTGGAGCATGATCGGCCATGTTCAGACGAACAAAGTCGGTGAGGTGCTCGAGTTCGCGACCGAGGTGCAGTCTCTGGACCGGCTTTCCCTCGCGGCTGCCCTCGAGCGGCAATTGCAGAGGCGCGGGCAAATGCTCGACGTGCTCGTCCAGGTGAACACCTCGGGGGAAGCGTCGAAATTCGGCCTCCAGCCGTCAGACGTCCAAGCATTCCTGCGGGATTTGTCGGCCTATTCGGCGCTTCGCGTCACGGGCTTCATGACGATTGCCACCTTGACGAACGACATCGAGGAAAGACGTCGATGCTTCCGGGTGCTGCGCCAGCTGCGGGACCAGGCGAAGGAGCGCGACGGCGAGATTTTGACCGAGCTGTCGATGGGTATGTCGAGCGATTACGAGTTGGCGGTCGAGGAAGGCGCGACCTGTGTGCGTCTCGGCGAGGCGGTCTTCGGACCACGCAGTTTCCGCCCGACTGGAGGCTGGTGGCCCGAGGGAGGAACTGTGTAGCCGTTACCTCCGCGCTGTCGGGTGGGAGCCGGGTGGGCGCGCGAATATTGCCGCGTCCCGCGCGAGAAATTCCCTTGACGAGGGCCACAATCCGGCCAATTCTACTACCCTGAGATGCAAGCCCTGACGCGCCTTCGGCGCCTTTGGGGGCATTGTAAATCGTACGTCTAATTCAGATACGTCTAATTCAGGCCGGCCGTTGCGAAGGACCCAGGGGGGCGGTCCAGAGAATGGGCAACTGTTACATCTTCAATCCGGCGAACGGCCTGCTGAAGGTGACGTTGAACAGCGTCTATCTGGGGACGATCTATCCCGCCGACTCCAGCGTAGGTTACCAGCCCCAGTCGATCGTCACTCTGACGGCGCGCCACGACGACGGGACAGGCTATCTGGCCATCGCCGATCCCAACATCTTGTCGGTCTTCTATCCGGACGACCCGAAGCAGCAATTCGGCCCCTACACGGTCAACCTCTGCCTCGCCGGGCGCGGCGTCTCCGTCGATGACGACATCATCATCTACGCCGGGCGGCCGTTGTCCAAAGGCGCCCCCTCGGTCGCGACCATGACCGCCCGAGGCTTTGTCCTCAACACCACATGCACGTCCGCCACGATGCTGTCCAAGACGGCAGCGGAGAAGACGCGGCATAAACCGGGCCGCTGAGCGCAGCCCATCACCCAGGAGACGACCAATGGCAGGCAAGGTCTATTGCTTCAACGCCTACAACGAACCCATAAACCAGCTGAACGTGAACGGCCTCTCCGCCGGAACCGTCGGCGGCTGGGCGGCGTCGGGCACCACCATCTACACGCCGGTCGCCCTGGCCGTGCCGCGCGCGCGCCACGGGGACGGGCAGTCCACCGCGGTCTTCCCGAACGACATGCCGACCCCGCTCCGCATCGACTGGGACAGCTACACGATCCAGAGCTCGATCAGCATGGTCGGCCTGCCCAACGTGTCGCTGGACGACGACCTCATCCTTTATATCGCGGTCAACCAGATGACGTTGATGACCACCCGGGGCTTCGTGCTGCTGAGCGTGCCGCTCCAGCCCGCCAGCAAGACCGACGCGGCCGCAGCCACGCTCAAGAGCCTGGCTCACCCGGCATTCCACAAGAACTAGAGCCCAGCGGAGGCGCCGTCGCAAGCGCGGGGGGACTCTATGACCGTGTTCAATCTGCAGCTGTACGACGGTGCCTATGCCGTCTATGAGGCGCATGACGACGGCGCTGCGTCGTGGATCTACCTGCTTGGTCAGTCCACGACGCAGCCTCCCAAGACGCTGGCCCTCGCGGACGCCTGGGCGCGCCCGGGACCTTGGGCCCTGATCGTCCGCTCCGACCCTTGGGATTTCGACGCCGAAAGGCCTGGGGACACGGCCAAGACCCTGGGCTTTGCCGCCCTGGCGCCGAGCCAGGCCAGCGTCCTGGCCTGGCGGGCCGATCCAGGCTTCAGCGCGGCCTGGTGGCCCGGGCCGCGGGCCGCGCCTGAATACCAGAGCCTGATCCTCGATCCGACTGGAGTGAACCGCCAGGTCCGAGCCCAGACCCTGCTCGCCTTCGGCAATGTCTCGCTCACCGTGCCGGCCGCAGTGACGGTGAGCCTGGGCGGTGACGGATCCTCCCTGCATTTCGCCCGCACCAGCAACCAGCTGGCGCTCGGCCGCACCGATGCGCGCATCGGGGTCCTGACCTATGACAGCGCCGACCTCCTGGCCTCGGCGTCGGGCGATATCGCGGCCGGGGGACTGAAAACCAACGGGGTGACGTGGCGGGCCCGACAGGTCTTCCTCCTGGGCCAGGACGCCGCCAAGGTCGCAGCCGACGCGGTCGATCTGCCCGAGATCCGCTATTGGCGCGACATCGGCGCGGCCCAGCTGCAGCGCATCCGCCTGCCCCTGTTCGCGGCGGCGGATTTCTCCACCCCCAATCTCGGCCTGAACTTCGCGCTGAACCCGGCCCTGCCATTCGACCCGAGCGCCACTCGCTTCGACGTGTCGGCCGCAACCAACACCTGCTTCACCGCCTCGGCCGCCCTGATGACCCGCGAAGGCGCGACGGTCGGCTTGACGCCCGCCGACAGCATCGGCTTCCACCTCGCCCCCGGCTCGATGAACGGCAAGAACGCGGTCTATCTCGCGCCCTACGGCCGTTTCGGCCTCGGCGCCCCGGCCGGCGGCGGGAGCGCGCCCTTCCGGCTGATGCCCGGCTTGTCGGGCCTGGAGCGCATCGAGGCCGCCCCTGGCGACATCCTCGAGCTGGTCCCCGGCCAGCCGGCTTTCGGCGCGGCCTCTGGGCCGGGCGTGGGCGAGGTGCCCAACCAGCCGCCCAAGCTCACGTCGAACTGCACCACGTCCTGGATGCGGCTCACCCCCACCGGAGCGCCCAGCCGGCCTTATTTCGCCCAGCCGCTGGCCTCGGTGTTCTACGCCAGCATCGACGGCAAGGCCCTGCCGCGCGCAGCCGACGCCCTGGTCGCCGATCTCACCGGCGCGGAGGCCGCCTTTCCGCTGGCCCCCTACGCCAACGCCTTCCTGCCCAACATCAACCCGACGACAACGCCCGCCGCCGTGGCTGACTTCGAGCACGTCTATCTTTCGGGCGCCCGCGGCGCCATCCTGGGAAGCCAGGAACAGCCGGTGTTCTCGATCGACGGCGCCGCGCTGACGGTCAAGGGGGCCACCCCGCGGGGCCTCATGGCCGAGATCGGGCCGACATCGGTGGCGGGCGCGGCCTCCGCCCCGACCAAGGGGAACCTGCGCCGCAACGCGGCTGATCTCGCCGCAACCCCGGCCGGGCAGTGGCGGCGGCTCTATCTCGCCAAGGGGGTGACGAGCACGGTGACGCTCGAGCCTTCGGCCGCCGGCGTGGTTGATCCGGTGATGGGCAACGCCCTGCTGCAGCCCGACTTGTTCCTGGTCTACAACAACTGGGCCGGCCACCCGATCCGCACGGCCGGCGAACTCGACGTCGGCGGTTTCTCGTTCGACTGGGCGCCGCTGGACGGCAAGGACCCCTCGATGCTGATGGTGGCCAAGTTCACCGCCAAGGTCAGCCTCCAGGACCTGTTCGCCATGCCGGAGCGCTGGCGCGACGCCGCCACTCTGGTGGGCGGGTCGGCCGCCATCGCGGCGGCGCAAAAGGTGTTCGACGACGCCATGAAGACGGCGCAGGCCGCCCGCAAGGCGCAATCGACGCTGTTCGACGACTTCCTGCAGCGGATCGCCGGCAGCCCGTCCTGGACCGGCATCGTGGTCTTCCAGGCGCCGGTGGACGGCAACGCCATGCCGCCGACGCTGCAGATCCTGGTGGCCGGGATGCGGGCGCCGCTCAGGGCCCACCACCTGGCGGTGGACGTGACCGTGCTGGCGACCCAGGCCGGTGTTCCCCACGACCTGGGACCGAGCTCGGTCGCAGGCGTGATCTCCTACGACGATCCGGGCGGATCCTCGCCGGCCGGGCCCGGGGACGATTTCGGCTTCTACACCCAAAGCCTGAAGGTCGGGATCTTCGGCTCGGTGGTCACCAGCTTCAACGCCGAGGTCGGCGTCACCACCAAGCGGCTGTTCGGGCGGCAGGTCGAGCTGAGGCCGCAGCCGCATGACCCGTCGTTCCCCGACACCTTCCTGCTCACGGGCATCTACCACATCATCGCCAACGTCCCGACGGTGACCTTCCAGGTCCCCGACGCGCGGGTGTTCGACTTCCCGGCCGGGGAGAGCCTGCCCGGCGGCGGCTTCAATCGCATCCTCAACCGGTTCGAGATCGACTCTGCCGGCATCCTGCCACAGCTGCCGGCGGTCACCGACGGGTCCGGGAACACCACCCACCGGGCCCAGATCACGCTCAATGGTGGTTTGTGGTTCAGCGCCGATCCGTTCGGGGTCGGCGTCGACCTGTTCTCTTACGGAACGGAGGCGGGTGAGACCCCCGCCACCGGCCTCGGCCTCGGCAATTTCGGCCTGGAGATGACCTTCGTCCTGGACTCCAAGGGCCAGCGCCAGGGGCCGCCCAACCTGACGGTGGATTACAGCCGCCTGGCGGTCTCCGGGACGGCCGCCGCGGTGCGCCCCGGCGGCTTGATGGCGGGACTGCCGCTCAAGCTCAAGGGCATCCTGGCCAACGACGCAGGGCTCGACGTCGACAAGCTGGGCGGCAAGCCGGTGCACGTGCTGCAGATCGCGGGCAAGGAAACCCAGACGCCGCACTTCGCGCTGCAGTTCGAGATGATCATCGGCTCGCTCGGCGAGCTGTCGGGCGTCCATGCCGGCCTGACCGCCGAGATGCGGCTGGCTTGGGGCCCGCTGGACACCACTCCGGACGCGGACGGCGCCTTGCTCACCGTCCAGCTGCCGGGCGCCTCCGGCGGCTTCAACGACCTCAACGTGCAAGGCATGCTCAAGCTGGTGTTCGGCGACGCCAACCTTTTGAAGGTGGCCTATGACGGCGGCGCCGGCGGCAAGCCGGCCGACGTCTACGCGATGCTGTTCAACAACGTCGCGCTCAGCGTCATGGGCATCAAGCTGCCGCCCAAGGTCATCTCGGACCTGATCCTGTTCTCCGACCCCCGCAATGCGACCGGCTCCAGCCTGGCCGCCTGCTTAGCGGTGCGCCAGCAATGAGCGATCCCCTGAACACCCTCGACGACGCCATCGGCGAGATCAATCGCCGCTTCGAGCGAACCCTGCCGAGGCTCGCCGACCTGGACGCGGACTCGTTTCTCGCGACCTTGTGGAAGCTGGCGATCGTCACCGATGACAATCCGCCCGCCCCCATGGTGTTCAAAGCCTGCGCCACCGACCGGCAGTTCGCCTTCGCCGGCAATCTCAAAGGCCAGCTCATCATCTACGTGACCCAAGGCCCCGACGCCGCGGTCACGCCCTGCCCCCCACCCTCCGCCGACCAGCAAGGGAGCCAGTGATGCCAGCAAGCAAGCCAGTGAAGTCAGCAAAGCCAGCAAGGAAGCCGATGACGACCGCCGTCGCCACCCTCCCCGCCACCACCCTCGCGGGCGGGTCGGGGAACACAGTGCGCTTCGGCATCGTGCTCGACCTCAACGGGAGCGCCGTGCCGATCTCGAGCGGCGACATCGCCAACGCCAAGGCCAACGGCGTGGAGTTCACCTTGCAGAACGCCATCAACCTCGGCAGCATCGCCCAATTCCAGAAATGGGTGTCGGACAAGTTTTCGGTGTCCCTGCCCGCCGCGGCCGATCTGCCCGCGCCGCTGGACAAGGTGGTCGGGACCATCACCAACATGGAGGTCACGATCGAGAAGGCGCACATCAAAGTGCCGGGGTCGGCCGACAAATCCGGCGTCAAATTCACCATCGAGGCCAACGGCGCCTTCCAGCCCGAAATCTCGCTGATCGACGGCAAGCTCGGCATCCAGGGCCTGGTGTTCGGCTTCTCCAACGAACCCGCCGAGTCCTGACGCAACCGAGTCCTGACGCAGCTCTCCAGTCGAGGACACCCCGCCCATGACGCGCGTGACCCTGGCGGTCAACATCGTACCGCTGGACCCGACCGACACGACCGGTCTGCAGGTCAGTTTCCAGGCCGGCCCGCAAGCCGGCAAGTCCGGCCAGCGCATGGGCATGGAGATCGTCATCGCGCCGATCGGCGTGCCCGTCGGGACGCCGTTCAACGGCTGGACGATCGCTGAGGGCCTGCAGCGGCTGGGCGCCCTGTTCCACATCGACGCCATCGCCCAGATCGGCCGGCTGCAACCGCCCGCGCCCTGGGACAAGCTGTTCAACGCGGTGCAGATCTCGCCATCGCTGCGCCTGCAGCCGACCGGCCAGAATCCGTCGGTGAACCTCGAGCTGCAATTGTTCGAGAGCGGCCAGCCCCACGACACCGGCGTGACCATCGGCGGCGACCTCGGCCATGGCATCCGGGTCGATCCTGAGATCACCGTCTACGCCCTGGTGGCCGGCTACGCCAAAGGGCGGGGTCTCGACCTCAAGGCCAGGGTGTTGTTCCACAATTCGGACAACCAGCTGGCGAGCCGGGACTTGGCCCGGCGGGACTTGGCTCGGCGGGACTTGGCTCGGCGGGGCTTGGCTCGGCGGGACTTGGCCCTGCTGGACGCGCCGGCCGGCAAGCCGCAGCTGGTCAGCTATCCCTTCCCGCTGCCGGACCAGAACGCGTCTTCGAGCTTCAAGCTGAACTTCCTCGGCCTCGGCCAGCGTTTCGCGCCCACCATCGACCTGAACGCCACGGACCCGCTGAAGTCGGCCTTCGACGCGCTGGAAAAGACCTTCACCAGCGACGACCCGACAACCATCCTGAACACCCTGGTCAAGGACTACTACAAGCCGGAAGTCGGCTGGTTCTTCGCGCTGGACCTCTTTGTGCGCGGCTTCACGGTGCGGGCGGTGCTGGCCGATCCGGTGCTCTACGGTCTGGAGATCACCTGCGACACCGAGCCGTTCAAGGGTCTGTTGGCCGAAATCCTTTATCAGAAGATCGGCTCGGACCTCGGAGTCTTCTACGGCAAGATCATCCTGCCGGACAACATCCGGCAGATCCAGGTCGGTGCCGGTTCGGCGACCATCCCCTCCTTCCAGTTGTGGATCTATACCAACGGCGATTTCAAGATCGCCATCGGCTGGCCACTCGGCCCGGACTCCTTCTCGCTCCAGGTCTTCATCTTCATGGGCGAGGCCGGGCTCTATTTCGGCAAGCTGCGCAGCGGCGACAATCCGACCGGTCGCAACACGCCCCAGGTCCAGTACAATCCGATCCTGGTGCTCGGCCTGGCGCTCAAGGTCGGCATCGGTCGCAGCGTCTCCAAGGGCCCGATCTCGGCAGAGGCCTCGCTCACCCTGCAGGGGGTGTTCCAGGGCCTGCTGGCCTGGAAGGCGGCCGGCGCCCAGGGCGAGACCGGCATCGCGCACGAGCCGGACTACTACTGGTTCAGCGCCTCCGTGACCCTGGCCGGCGTGGTCCAGGGCAGCGTCGATCTCGGTATCATCTCGGCGACCGTCTGCATCACCGTCTGGGCCAACATCGCAACCGCCTTCGAGACCAACTGCAACACCGTGGTCGACGCGTCGGTGGGCGTGGAGGTCGAGGTCTCGGTCCACATCGTCTTCTTCACCATCCACATCCATTTCTCGGCCACCCTCGACCTCAGCTTCACCTTGATCGGTGGTCACTCGGTCACTGCCGCGCTCGACGGACCCAGCGACCCGAACCTGCGCGCCTTCATTCCGAATCCGCAGCTGGCCCTACGGGCCCTGCCGGCGTTGCGCAGCCTGGCGCGGACGCGCGACCGGCTGGCCGATGCCGCCGGTCCGACCACGGTCAACCTCAGCTTCATCCTGCAGCCGGCGGTCCCCTATGACGGCGCCGGCGCCGGCCAGATCGGCGCGGTCGCCACCCTGCTGATCCCCTGTCCCGACGTGAATTCGCCCAATCCCGTGAGCGGGTCGGATTTCGAAGTCCTGGCCGACCTTGTCACCCCGTGGCTGATGAGCGCCTGGGGCGGTTCAGACCAGACCTGGAAGGCGGTCGCGGCGGCGTTGGGCGCCGGCGGCCAGCCGACCCCGAGCAACTTCGAAAGCGGCCTGTCGGGCGTCCTGAGGGGAGTGACCTTCGAGATCACGGGCGTCGACCTCAGCAAGACCGGCCAGCCGCCGGTCATCGCCGCCATCTTCCCGATGCTGGACCCGCTGGCCCTGACCGTTGGCGGCAATTCCTGGACCTTCGGGACCAATCCCCTCACCTATAGCGGCTATCCCGCCGCGCTGGCCGCTTATTTCGCCGCGCTCTCGGCCCTGACGCCCAAGCCGCCGAGCTTACGCGCCACGGCGAGGGCGAGAGCCACTGCCCCGGACGGGCCGTCGCTGTCGCACCTCGTCTACGTCAACTGGTTTCTGGCCATGGCCCGTCAGATCGCCTCGGCCATGGCCGACGCCGAGAAGGCCCATGGCGGGACCCTGTCGCCCGGGACCCTGCCCAGCACCAAGGCGCTGGCCACCATCGCCAGTATGCTCTCGCGACTGGCCCTGCACGGGACCCGCCTGCCGGATCCGGCGGTGGTGCACGGCCCCTCCGACCCGATCAGCGAAGCCATCATCCATCCGCTCTACAGCCTGGAACACCAGCAGTTCACAGGAACCGCCGGCGCCGCCATTCAGGCGAGCCTCAGCCTGGCCGGCACAGGAGGCCCGAGCATCCGCTTCGCGAGCGGAACCAGCGCCGTCGCCATCCTGCCCGCCGCCAGCGTCCCGGCCGAGCCCAACCCCGGCTGGCGTGCCGGCTCCGACAGCGCGCCCGGCATCGCCGTGGCGCCCATGGACGCCCTCACCCAGGGGCCGCTCAGCATCGCCGCGACCGCCCGCACCCAAGGCCCGGTCGAGTTGTTCCCGGGCCGGACCTCCGCGCCAGACTCCCAGGTCCTGACCGTGCCGGCCTCGGCCGTCTCCCTGATCGCCAAGGGCGGCCTCACGGGCGTGCTGCGCGTCCAGCCCGACACCACCGCGGCGGCCACGCCCTTCGCGCCCGGCCTGTTGATTCCCCTCAGCCTGCGCCGCGTGCCGGTGACCGCCGCCAGCGACCTCCAGCCCGCCGCGAGCGGGGGAACGCCCACGCAGACCCCGCGCTGGTGCACCGACGTCTACGAGCTGATCGGCACGGACGATGACACCCGCGCCCTCCTGGAAAAGGCGCTGGACGATCCGAGCTTCGCGGTCCGGCGCGTGGTCCCCCTGACCCTGCGGTCCAACGTGCTGACCGCCGATACGCTGGATCTCACGGCGCAGCCGGTGCTGGTGTTCAAGTCGAACCTGTCGACCACGTCCCAGCCCAACATGCTGGCGGCGCCGATGCTGCTGCTCAAGCGGGTGACGGCAAACGCCGACCTCGGTCCGGTCGCGGCCCCGCTGGGCGACGCAAGGGCCTTCCTGCGCCTGGTCTGGGAAGCCAGCGTGGTCCACACCTCGGGCTTCTACCTGCGCTACGCCGACGCCAAGGGGAACGGCCTGCCGGACGCGCTGTTCCAGAAGGACGTCGCGCGGTTCTGGCTGTGGCTCGACCTCGGCGACGCGCCGACCGGCGGCACGCCCCTGCGCGCTTACGCCAACAGCATGGTGATCGCCGACACCGGCAATGAAGCGAAGTCCACCCAGTACCTGTCGCTGAACGACGCCTCGGGCCCGGTCATCAACTGGCGCCCGGCCTTCCCGCCCGGCTGCGTCGGCGCCGAGCTGATCTGGAACGCGCCGCCGGCCGGCGACTCCACCCCCTATTCGCCGGCCTCGATCGCGGCGCTCTACCACATGATCGAGCTGCAGATCGGCGGCGCGACCGGCGCCTACGCCGAGACCCTGTGGAGCACGGCGCTGAGCCCGGTCAGCCAGGCCAAGAGTGACGGCGGCGCGATCCTGTCGGCCACCTACAAGCAGGTGGTTCCGGTCTGGCGCTACCTCGCCACGCCCTCGACCAACCCCTATGCGGCGGTGGGCGATGCAGCCGACCTGAACTTCCGGCTCAGCGATGTCTACGGCAATGTGCTGACCGACCCGACCAGGCGGTTCGCCGCGCCCTTCCCGGTGGTCTATAACGACCCGCTGCTCGCCCCGTCGTCCTGGCCGGGCTGCCAGGTGACCTATGATCTGGGCAAGGACCCCAATGGCGCTCCGGCGCTCAGCGTCATCATCAGCTTCAACCCGGCGGGCCTGCAGTCCCACGCCGCCAAGCTGAGGGCCTGGCTCGAGAACGGCGCCATGCTGGCCGACCAGTCGCTGCAGTCTGCGCGCGAGACCTGGACCACCGTGACCCAGCAGGCGCACGACGCCAATTTCCAGGCGACCGTGTCCAGCACGCTCTACGGCGATCCGGCGGCGGGCGACGTCTGGCCGACCGTGGGCGATCCGGCCTCCGCCCTGACCCAGCTCCGCGCCGCGGTGGACCTGTTGAACGCCGTGGTCCAGGGACCCAACCCCGCCAAGGCATCGGCGACCATCACCCTGCCGCTGGACCTCACCAAGGTCGCGGCCCGCCCGAGCGATATCTTCCCGCTCGGCGCCCGCCTGACCTTGGCGCGCCAAAACGTCGACCAGGGCGTGTCCAAACGCCTGCCCGCCGTCGCCCGGGTCGATGCGCTGCTGCCGCCCCACCTGCCGCCCCCGGCCGATCCCAACGCCCCGCCCCCGCGCTCGCCCGTACCTCCGCCGCTGGTGGCCTGGACCCGGGGGGTCGAAGCCCTGCTGGCCGGGTTCGACGGCAAGGCCGGGCGCGTGAAGCTCGCTCAGCGCCCGATGTCGGCCGCCGACGACGCGGGGGCGGGTCCGGGATTGTGGGCCGTGCGGCTGAGCGCCACGGCCGGCATCTCGGTGGGCCGCCAGGATCCGAAGGTGACGAAGCCCGCCTTCTTCACCCTGCGGCCCTTCTCGACCAGCCTGCAGTACGGCCAGACCGAGATCACCACCTGGGACGCCAATCTGACACCCACGACGGCGACCTCGAGCGCTGCCTCGGTGGACGCGGACGTCCTGGCCCAGACCTTCCTGTCCAGCTTCGACCGGCTGATGGCCCCGGACCTGGCCGCCGGCATTGCGAGGATCGGCGGCAGCAAGCCGGGCGCCTTCGACACCCTGATGGCCGACAAGGCCACGGTCGCCTCGGTGCTGAGCCAGCGGCTGGTTCCGGTCTACGCCGACCAGCCGGCCGGGGACCTCAAGGAGGCGGCCACTCAGTTCGAACAGTCGCTGCTGGCCCAACTTTCGAACGCCTACGCCACCGCCGCCGTGGCCCAGATCCCGCTGGAGGTGATGGTGGCCGGCGCCGCGGAAGCCGGCGCGGCCCTGCCGCCGCGTCTCTACGGGGGCCTCGGCACCGGGACGGCGCCGAAGGATGGCGCCCCCTTCACACTGACCTCCCCAAAGCTCGCCCTGGATGGGGGCGCCTCGTCCAAGCCCTGGCTGACCTTCCTGGTCACAGTGAAACAACCGGAACAGCAGAACATCCTGACGCTGAACCCGGTCTGGTCCATCAGCCACATCGAGCACGACTTCGAACCGGGCGAGAAGCTCTACGGCTATCTGCCTTCCGGTTGGCTGAAATTCGTCTCGCCCGACGCCGACGCGGGCTCGCCGCTGGAGGTGAGCCTGGGCGAAGTGGACGTGCCCGTGCCGTTGCGGCGCTATCCGGCCCCGCCGGTGCTGGTGAGCCAGACCGCCGCCCTGCCGCCTGCGGCCAAGCTCGCCGCCCTGTCGAGCGACGATCCGATCCAGGATATGATCCGGGCGGCCCTGCTCTGGCCCTTCACCCTGACCATCGGCAAGGCCGAGCAGGCGGCGCAGGACGATTTGTGGGTCACTTCGACCTTCAACCAGCCGATCGACTGGCAGCCGACCACCGCCGCCGGTCCGGGACCGCTGACGCCGCTCACCAAGGCGCTGCTCCGGTTCCAAGCCGGTTTCGCCAGCATAGCTCCGCTCCTGAACCTGCTGGAAGGTTCAGACCCGAAGGCCACCAAGTTGATCGACGTTCTGGTGAAGCTGGTGGGGGACGTCACCTCCGCCTTCAACGCGCCGCTCATGGCGCTGGCCACGCCCCAGATCGAGATGCTGATCTGGGTGCTGCGCTACGCGGATATCTCCAAGAACGCCCTGACCGTGTTTGGACGCGTGGAGCCCGCCCGCGCCGCCACTCCGCTACTGTTTCCCGCCATCAATGGTGTCTCCCCCACCGGCGCGCCGACGCCCACGCCGGCCGCCCAGGCCCCCGACGGCCAGGCTGGCTGGATGCAGGTCGGCTATGTGTTCCCCGACGGCGTGCCCAAGCAGCTGACGATGGGGATCACGGGGCTTGATCTGCTGGTGGATCAGACCGTGGTCGGCAGCGCCCGGATCACCCGCAACGCCGACCTCGGCTCCACGGTGAACCCGCTGCTGGTCTACGAGACGCCGGAGGTCTCCTTCAGCAATGTGTTGGTGCCCTATGTGGAGGTCACCAAGACGCTCGGACCGGCCAGTGGCCCCTCGATGGCCCAGATGTTGACCTCGGTCCTGACACCCTTCGTCGGCGCCGGCGAGACCCTGGGCCAGAACCGCATCGTGCGCATCTCGTCGGCCTACAACTATCCGCTGGTGACCCCGACCGGGGGTGGGGCTCCGCTGATCGCCACCGTGCCGGCGATCCTGAACGCCGGTGAGGTGTTGGGCGCCGACCCGGCCCCGCTGGCCCAGGCCTTCGCCGACGCGCTCCAACAATGGGGCCAGGTGGTCAGCCTGCCGCGCGCCGGCGCCAGCTTCTCGATTGCCGTGTCGCTGTTCGTCAACGTCGCCTCGGGCGGCGGCGTCTCGCGGCCCGTGCCCCTTTTGACGATCGACCGCATCGACCTGATGACGCCTGCCGGCTGGCCGGGAAGCTGACTGCGCACGGCCGGCGTCGTCGAAATCGCATCACGCTCCGAGATAAGCGGCCTTCACCTCCGGGTTGCTCAGCAATTCCGCACCTGTCCCCGTCAGCTTCAGGCGGCCCTGCTCGATCACATAGGAGCGATCCGACAATTCAAGGGCAGCAAAAGCGTTCTGCTCGACCATGATGATGGTGACGCCCTCGGCCTGGATGCCCTTGATCACCTCGAAAACACGATCGACGATATTCGGGGCGAGCCCGAGCGAAGGCTCATCGAACAAGACGAGCTTGGGACGCGACATCAGGGCGCGCGCGATCGCCAGCATTTGCTGTTCGCCGCCCGACAAGGTGCCGGCCGTCTGAGCGCGACGGTCGTAAAGGATCGGAAACCGCTCGAAAAACCTCGCCATGTCGGCTGCGATCGCGCCGGCATCGCGGCGCAAATGGCAACCCATTTGCAGGTTCTCGATGACGGTCATGTAGGGAAAGACGCGCCGGCCTTCGGGACAATGCGCGATGCCCAATTGCAGGATGCGGCGCGCCGAGGCGCCGGTAATGTCCTGACCTTCGAAAGCCAGCCGCCCGCCAGCGGGAGCCATGAGGCCGGAGATCGCCTTGAGCGTCGTCGTCTTGCCGGCGCCGTTGGCGCCGATGAGCGTGACCAGCTCACCCCGCCGGACCTCCAGCGAAAGATCGCTCACTGCGGCGACCTTGCCGTAACGGCAGGAGAGGCCCTCAACCTTGAGCACGAGCATGCCTCTCGCCAAGATAGGCCCGGATCACCTCCGGATTGCGCTGAATCTCCGACGGCGTGCCGTCGGCAATGATGCGCCCCTGGTTGAGGCACACGACGCGATCCGAAACGCCCATGACCATCTTCATGTCATGCTCCACCAGGAGCACGGTGACGTCGCGCGCCCGGATCCGCGCGAGTGTGTCCATGAAGCTCGAGGTTTCGCTGGAGTTCATTCCCGAAACCGGCTCATCGAGCAGCAGCAGCGTCGGCTTCGCGGCAAGCGCCACCGCAACTTCGAGCAGCCGTAACTCGCCATAGGGAAGCGAAGCAGCAAGTTCGGCCCGGCGAGCCTCGATGCCGACGAAGCGCAAGACCTGGCGCGCTTCCTCCACCAGCCACCTCTCTTCGCGCACCACGGAAGGCAGGCCCAAGATGATCGCGACGGGATGCTGCCGCGAGCGCAGGTGCAGGCCGATCAAGATGTTGTCGAGCACGGTCCGCCCGGCGAACACGCTGGTCTTCTGAAAGGTGCGCACCACGCCGAGCCCTGCGATGCGGCTGGGCTTGAGGCCGTTGAGCCGCACGCCGCGATAGGAGATCTCCCCCGCCGCCGCCGGGAGGAAGCCGGTGATCGCGTTGAAAGCGGAGGTCTTGCCAGCGCCGTTCGGGCCGATCAGCGACCGCACCTCCCCTTCCCTCACGTCGAAACTCATGCTTTCGACCGCGGTGAGCCCGCCGAAGCGGATCGACAGCCCGCTGACGGCGAGTGCGATGCGTGGGGGCGCGCCGCTCATCGGGCGACCTGCTCGGCCGGAGCGTCCTTGCGCTCAGCAGTGCTCGAATCGATGTGACGACGGCGCTCCCACCAGTCGCCGAGCGCCGGAACGATGCCGTTCGGCAGCAGATAGACGACCAGGATCATCAATATCCCATAGACGACCCACTGCACTTCGGGCCCGATCGCGAAGGACCGCAGCGCCTCCGGCAGCAGGCCGAAGATCAGGCCTCCCACAATCGGGCTGGCCAAAGTGCCCTTGCCGCCGGCGACGACCATGATGACCATCGTCACCGTGTAGATGAACAGGAACACGTTCGGATCGACGATGCGGATGTAGTGGGCGTAGAGCGCGCCCGCCGCCCCGGCGATGGCGGCCGATACCACTGCGGCCAGCACGAGGTACCTTGTCACGTCGATGCCGACCGAAGTGGCGAGCGCCTCGTTTTCCTTGAGCGCGATCATCGCCCGTCCGGCGCGGGAACGAACCAGTCTCGCGATGATGATGTAGGCCAGGATGGCAACGACGAGGACGAGATAATAGTTGGCGGCCTTGCCGATGAAGGAGAGCTCGAACAGGCCCGGTATGGCGAGCGTCAGCGGCGGGATGTTGTTGAGCGCCATCGGGCCTTGCGTCAGCTCGTCCCAGTTCAGCGCCACGAGCCTGACGACCTCGGCGAAACTGATGGTGACGATCACGAAATAGGCGCCGCGCACCTTGAAGGCGATCTTGCCGATCGCCCAACCGAAGAAGCCCGCGATGACGACGCCGCAGGCCATGCCGAGCCAGACGGGCTGCGGCCTCAGCGTGACGAGCACGTCCGGCAGCAGATGCACCTCGAATCCGAGCGATGCGAGCGACGACACGTAAGCGCCGATGCCGAAGAACGCGACGTGACCGAGGCTGAGCTGGCCGGTATAGCCGAGCAGCAGGTTCAGGCTCATCGCGGCGATAGTGAAGATGCCCGTGATGATGAGCACATGCAGCATGTAGAAATTGCCGAGCCACAGCGGGATCGAGAACAGGAACGCAAGAAAGGCGACCGTAGCGAAGCGTCTCACCCGATCCGCTCCTTGCGGCTGAACAGGCCGGTCGGGCGCACCACCAGGATCAGGATGATGAGCAGGAAGCCCATCGCGTCCCGATAGCCGGAGGATATGTAGCCAGCGCCCAATTCCTCGATGAACGCCAGGATGAAACCGCCGATGGTGGCGCCCGCGATATTGCCGAGCCCACCGAGGATGACGATGGCGAAGGCCTTGAGCGAGGCGAGATCACCCATGCCCGGGGTGACGACGAAGATGGGGCCGAGCAAGGCTCCTGCGGCGGCTGCGAGGCCGGACCCCAGCGCGAAGGTCGACAGATAGATCGTATTGATGTCGACGCCCATGAGGGCGGCGGTGTCGCGATCCTGAAAGGTGGCGCGCATCGCTCGGCCGAGCCTGGTGCGGTCAACCAGCGCATAGGTGCATAGGATCAGGACCAGCGCGACCGCGAGCACGAACAGCCGATTCCAGGACACGGAGAGACCGCCGACCACCATCGGTGAGGAGGGGAACGGCGTCTTGATCGATTTGGCGACGCCGGACCAGACGAGCTGTTCCAGATTTTGCATCGCGATCCAGGCGCCGATCATCACCAGCATCGTCGTGTCGATATCCGCGCCGCGCAGCCTGCGCAGCAGCAGGAACTCGATCGCCGCGCCGAGCGCGATGCCGAACAGCATCGCCAGCATGAGCGACAGGAAGAAATCGAGATGCAGCAGCATCACGAACATGAACATCATATAGGCGCCGAAGCTGTAGAGCTCGCCATGCGTGAAGTTCACCACCCGCATGATTCCGAAGATCAGCGTCAGGCCGATGCCGAGCAGCGCGTAGGTGCCCCCCAGCATGAGCGCGTTCAGGCAATGTTGAAGCAGTTCTTCCACGCCAGGGTGACTCTCTGCCGCCGGGTTGCCCGTCGACCCGCATCTGCCATTCGGCCCGCAACGACGAGCCGACCGGTCAAACGGTTCCGATTAGCGGACCGTCCGCGGCGAGGAGGCCGCGGACGGATGGTCAGGCCTATTGCTTCACAACCTTGCCGCCCTCGATCTTGACGAGATAGACGCTCGGCACATTCTGCCCGCTCTCCTTGCCGGCCGGACCCTGCTTGATGAAGGCGATGTCGCCGTTGACGCCCTTGACCCTCACCGTCCAGAGGGCCTGTTGGATCGCCTCCGGATCGGCTTTACCGGCGAGCTTGATCGCCTCCGCGATGGTATAGATGCCGTCCCATCCGCGGAAACCTTCGGTCAGGCCGCCGACATTGTATTTGGCCGCAGTCCAGGCAGTGGTGAATTGCTGGGCGACGTCCGGATTCTTGACGGCGTCGGGAAACCAGGGCGTGAAGAACACCAGATGATAGGAGCCGTTGGCGGCATCGGCCGCCTGTTCGATGAGCTGATCGGGCGCGACGGAGCCGCCTGTCGTGATGATGCGCAGCTTGATCTGCTGATCCTTCGCCTGCTTCAAGATCAGCGTCAGCTGCGCAACGTCCGTCGTCACGAACAGCGTATCGCCTCCGGAGGCCTTGATCTTGGCGAGCTGCGCAGACAGGTCGGTCGCGCTGGGCTCCATGGTTTCGGCGGCGCCGATCTCGATGCCCTGTCCCGTCAGCATCTTGGTGAACTCTTGCATCGAGCCCTTGCCGAAATCGTTATTGGTGACGAGAAAATTGGCTTTCTTGATGCCTAGCGTCTTGGCCAGCGGGGAGAACGCCGTAGCCTCCATCTCCGAAGTCGGGCTGATGCGGAAGATATAGGGATTGCCGGAGGTCGTGATCTTGCCCGAGGAGGAGGTCTCGACCAGCATCGGAACCTTGTATTCCTCGAGCTTCGGCATGACGGCGAGCGTCAACGTCGAGCTCCAGGCACCCATCAGGACAGGGACCTTGTCCTTGACGATCAGTCTTTCCGCGGTGCCGACGGCCTCGGTCGGATTGGATTTGTTGTCTTCGACGACGAGCTGGAGCTTCTTGCCCAGAACGCCGCCACCCTTGTTGATCTGCTCCGCTGCCAGTTGCGCGCCTTGCGCGACATAATTACCGGAGGCCGCAAAGGCGCCGGTGAGCGGCTGCGTTACGCCGATCTTGACAGTGTCCTGGGCGAATGCGGCGCTGGCCAACAAGATTGCGCCGGTTGCGCCGAGTAAGCTCTTGAAGAGATTCGACTGCATAAACGCCTCCATCTGTTTTGCCTTGCGCGCGGCGTCGGAACTCAACTGTGAACCGGGCGCGAAAATGGCTGTTGATATTCTATTGCAAGGCTTAGACTCACAGTTGAGTAGCGATGATCATTCGTTCCGGGGCCATGCCGGCAAGCTGCGTGGCACGCTCCGGCGCTAGCGCATCCCGCGTTTCAGGCGCGGAATGATCTCGGTTGCGACCGCCCGTACCTGCTCCATTTCATATTTGTAGGGAACGAAGATGATGCGATCGACGCCCGTCGCGATATGGGCCTCGAGCTGCTCGACGCATTCCTCGACGGTGCCCATGATGGCGCTGTTCATGGTCGACTCCGACCAGGACGCATAGTCCCACTCCGTCTGCAGCCATTGTGTCATCGGGGCTTCTATCTGGGCGCGGGGGCCGATGCAGATGGGAAGCTGGTTGGTCGAAATCAGCTCGTCCGGATCGCGACCCGCTTCCTGCGCAAAATTGCACACCTTCGCCCAAGTCTTCGCGAAGCTTTCGGCCGTATAGTAATAGGTGAGCCAGCCATCCCCCTTGGTCGCCGCACGCTTCAGGACAGCGTCGACATAACCGCCGATCAGGATGGGCGGACGCGGCTTCTGCACGGGCTTGGGATAGAGCACCGCGCCGCGCAGATTGTAAGGAGGGTATTCGCCATCCACCTTATCCTCTGTCCATAGCCGATTGATGATCTCGAGGCTCTGCTCCATGATCTTGCCGCGCTTGGTGAAATCCACGCCGAGGCTGTCGAACTCGCGCTTGTACCAGCCGACGGCGGCGCCGACGATGAGGCGACCGTTGGAGATGTGGTCGATAGTCGCCAATTCCTTGGCGAGGATGACGGGATTGCGCATCGGCATCACCAGGATGCCGGTGCCGATCTTGATCTTCGATGTCCGCGCGGCGATTGCCGTGAGAATGATCAGCGCCTCGTGGATCGGAAAGTTCGGATCGACGCCGAGCAGGACGTGGTCCCAGGCCCAGATGGATTCGTATCCCAGCTCCTCCATGAGCACGCCATAATCCATCAGGCCCTGCGCGCTCGGCTCTTCGGGAAACTTGGTGAAGTTCCGCATCGCGATGCCGAATTCGGTCTGCTTCTTCTGTGCCATCGGGTGGTCCTGCGAAGTTCCGTTATCTAAGGTCGCGACGTTTCAGGCCGTGTAGAGCGCGTCCGGATCGAGGTCGCGCAGCACGTCGAGCTCCCTCGTGCTGGGTGGGGCGGTGGTTTCCATCTTCGCGTCGAATTTGAGCGTGAAGCCGGTATTGTCCTGGACCTGCTCGCGTGTGACGCCATGATGCATCGCGAGCACCTTCATCTCGCGGCTGACTTCGTCGAAGCCCATGATCGCGAGGTCGGTGACCACCCGCCACATGCCGCCCTCGGGCAGGCCGGCGGCCTCTCTGGAGGCTCCTCCCTTGAGCCAGCCGGGCGAGGTGATGAAGTCGACATCCGCCACGAAGCGGCGCCTTTCATGCTTCATCGCGACGATCATGTTGGTGAGCGAGGAGATGTCATTGCCGCCGCCCGTTCCCGGCAGGCGAATTTTCGGGTTGTCCGCGTCGCCGATGAAGGACGAGTTGAGATTGCCGAAGCGATCGATCTGCGCGCCGCCCATGAAGCCGATGTCGACATAGCCGCGTTGCAGCAGCAGCAGCACATCGGTGATGGGCAGCACCATGTTGGAGCGCCTTGTGCAACGCTGCTCGTTGGTCGATGGCGGCAACTCGCCCGGCACGATGAACGGGCCGATGGTGCCGCCCTCAAAAAGGATCGTCAGCTGCGGCGCGAAAATGCGCTGGGCGAGCGTCGCGGCAAGGAGCGGAACGCCGATGCCCGCGAACACGATCTGGCCATTGGTCATCAGCCGCGAGGCCATGACCGCCAGGAGCTCCGACGTCGTGAACGGCACCTCAGGCATGGTGTGCTTAGTCATTGTGCACGCTCCGTCCGCGGCGGCTGGCGTCCAGCACGGCCTCCATGCCGAGTTTTGCCAGGTAGTCGGGCCAGCTTTTGGGCTCGTAATAATATTCGTCGAGGTATTGCTGCGGTCCCTTCACCGGATCGTTGCCGCTCAACTTGGCGTAGTGATCGAGATGCGAGAAGAAGGGCTCATACATTCCGTAGCATTCATGCGGGGCGCAGCCGAAGGGGGCTTCGACCACTGCGTCGACCGTGAAGAAAGGGATGCGGGTGCGGTCGGGCGTGCGGCGGATCTGGTCGTTGCTGACGATGCGCTCGGTCGTCAGGATCACCCGGTTGGCGGCCATTGCCATGTCGATATCCATGAATTGCAGGCCGTCGAGCTGGGCATTGCCGTAAGCATCGCAACGCTGGACATGGATGAGCGCGACATCCGGATTGAGCGCCGGCAGCAGCACGATCTCCTCGCCCGTGAACGGGCATTGCATGGTCCTGATTTCGTCGCTGAGCCGCTTGCCGACATCGGAGCCCATCATCGTCCGCGACGGCATGAAGGGAATGCCCATCGCGCCCGCCCGGTAGCGCAGCCCGATCGACATATGGCTCCATTCGTCGAAGCGCGCGAGCTTGTTCTCGGTGTGGTGGCGCATGACCTTGGAGACGCCCCACACGATTCCCTGCGTGAACCAGCTGGTGATGATGTGCTTCGACACTCCCGATGCGAAGAACAGATCACCTTCCGTCGAGGTGATCGAGCGGGAGATCATGAGCTGCTGTTTGCGGGCCCGGATCAAGGCCCAGATCATGGCCATCGGCGTGCGCGACACCGTGCAGCCACCGATGGCGACATGATCGCGATCACGAACGAGATTGGCCGCTTCCTCGAGCGACATGACCTTTTCGCGCAAGCCCCGATCGCGCGTGAGCGTCTCGCGACGCAGCGCCGAATAGGGCTTGACCAGAGGCTCGGTGTTCATGCTCGAATGTCTCTCCCTGACGCTCATTTTCAGGCGTACGCGGCCTGCATGCCGGTGTCGCGGTTGAAGGCGCTGATCATCTCATCCCATTGCGGCACCAGGTCTTGCAGGCCGCGCCAAAAGGCCTGGTTCCTGCGTCGCTCGAAATCCGCGAGTGTGACGCCTTGCTGCTCCACCCAGGTGAAGTAGCCGAGGTTGAAGATGCGTTCGCGCTCCCGATGGGTTGCGTCGAGCACATTGTCGGTATCGGCCGCCGCGAGATGCGCCCCGACGAGCTCGGCCGCCGTCTCCGCCGACAGCTCCCCCGAATTGTGCCGCCGCTCGAGATAGCGGCGCATCTCGCTCGCATAGAGATCGGCCCCGTCCGTCGCCACGGTCACGACGACGCTGTCGGAGCCCAGGCCATAATGCTTGGCGAACTTGATCGCGCCCAGAATGTTGGCGATGCTCGACAGCCCGAACCATTTCAACAGGCCGAGCACATCGTCGGCGAGCCCCAGACGCCGCGCCAGATAGGCTCTCCCGGCTTCGGTGTTGAACACGGCGTTGAGCCCGTCGGTGGCCTGATCGGACACGCCGATCACAATATCGGTATTGGTCACGTTGTGGATCAAGGGAACGTGCTTGTCGCCGATGCCTTGGATGTTGTGCTCGCCATAGCCGTTCCTCAGCAAGGTCGGGCACTCGATGGCCTCGAGCACTGCGATCTTGGCGCCGTGCTTCTCCTTGAGGTAGTCACCCGCCGCGAGGGTGCCGGCCGAACCGCTCGCCGACACGAAGCCAGCCAGCCGCAACCCCTTCGACTCTCGCGCGAGCGTCTCGAATACCTGTGCGAGCGCCGGGCCGGTGCAGCGCCAATGGCCGAGATAGTTCCCGAACTCGCTGAACTGGTTGACGATGTCGTTTCCCGGATCGCGCTGAAGTTCGGCGCAACGATCGTAGATTTCCTTGACGTTCGACTCGGTGCCCGGCGTGCGGATGATGTCTTGCGGCTCGCTCACCCATCGGGCCAGCCAGTCGAAGCGCTCCTGGCTCATGCCGGCCGGCAGGACGGCCACGGCCCGACAGCCGAGGATGCGCGAGATCGCTACGCCCCCGCGGCAATAATTGCCGGTCGACGGCCACACGGCCCGCTGCCGCGTCGGATCGAAGCGGCCGCTGACGAGACGCGGCGCCAGGCACGCATAGGCGGCAAGCACCTTATGCGCACCAATCATCGGAAACAGCGCGCCGAGGGCCACCACGATGCGGGCCTTCACCCCCGTCAGCGCCTCCGGCAGCTCGACATGGACCGGGATTGCGACTTGGCCTCGCCGCCGCACATCGTTGAACCAGTTGACCCGATACAGATTATGAGGATGCGGCGCGTCGGGGTCGACTTCGGCCAGCGCGCCGCGGATCGCTTCGGGCGCTGTCCGCGGCGCCGCGAGCTCCGCGAATGTCGGCAAGCGCACGCGCTTTTCGCCGAGCAGCTTCAGCGCCCGCTGACGCACGCAGGCGTCCTCGACCCGTGTTGGAAAATCGAAGGGGCTCGTCGACATGCCGCCCAGCTCCGAAGGCCTGTAGGATGCCCAATAGGTCATCCTATGGTTCTATTCTTAGTACCAGTATCGGACGAATTTTCCGCCCGATCAACCGGTAAGTGCGCGGGCATAGTCGGTGGTGCGCTGCTCAGGCGTGCGTCCGGCCGCGCCGATCAGCTGTTGCATCATGTCGGCGCCGATCTCCTGTCCATGGGCGGCGCCTGCCGCGCGCGTGATCGACTCGTTCATCAAAACCCCGCCGAAATCATTGGCGCCTGCGTGCAAACAGAGCGCTGCGCCATCCGGCCCCATTTTCACCCAGGACGCCTGGATATTGGTGATGACCGGATCGAGCGCGAGGCGCGCCACGGCGTGCATCAGCACCGCCTCCCGGAAGGTCGGCCCCTTGCGCGACTGGCCTTTGACGTAAATCGGCGCTTCCATATGGACGAAGGGCAGCGGCACGAACTCGGTGAAGCCGCCGGTGCGGGTCTGCAGGTCCCGCACCCGGAGGATGTGCCGGGCCCAATGCCGATAGAAGTCGACATGACCGAACATGATGGTCGCGGTGCTCTTGAGCCCGACATCATGCGCAGCCTCCATGACGTCGAGCCATTCGGCGGTTGTCACCTTATCGGGGCAGAGAATGGCGCGAACCTCATCGTCGAGGATTTCGGCTGCGGTCCCAGGCAGGCTGGCGAGGCCCGCGGCCTTGAGACGCGCCAGATAGTCGCGCAGCGTCAGTCCGAGCGTTTGCGCCCCATGCCAGACCTCGAGTGGCGAGAAGGCATGCACATGCATCCGCGGCGCGGCCGCTTTCACCGCCCCGACGATCGAGAGATAGGTCTCTCCGGTGTAGCCCGGACGAATACCGCCCTGGAGGCAGACTTCGGTCGCGCCCCGCGCCCAGGCTTCGCTGACGCGGCCGCTGATTTCGTGAAGGGTGAGATCATAGGGCTTGTCCCGATGGCCGAGATTGTGCCGGCCCTTGGAAAACGCGCAGAACTTGCATCCATAGGTGCAGATATTCGTATAGTTGATGTTGCGGTTGACCACATAGGTCACGCGATCGCCCACACGCGCCCGCCGCAGGCGATCGGCCGCATGGCAGACGGCCGCGAAATCCCCTCCACGCGCATCGAACAGTGCCGCGATCCCGGCCTCGCTCGGCACCATGCCGTTCGTGAGCTGCCCGAGTATCCGTTCGATCCCGGGAGAGGGCTTTGC
This sequence comes from Rhizobiales bacterium GAS188, assembly GCA_900104855.1. Taxonomy (NCBI): domain Bacteria; kingdom Pseudomonadati; phylum Pseudomonadota; class Alphaproteobacteria; order Hyphomicrobiales; species Rhizobiales bacterium GAS188. Next base: position 4,723,806 of record FNSS01000001.1, on the reverse strand, counting down.
GCCCGGCGCGCGCAGGCGCGTCACGGCGGGCGCCGGCAAGGGCTCGAGGCCGCCCGGAGACCAGCTATCCTCACGAGCCAGGAAGCTTCCGTCGATGAGGCGAAGCGTCGGCGTGCGCATTTCCGATGCCAGCCACCGCTCCGGCTGCGCCGCAAAGCTTGGATAGATCGCCAGGCGCTCGACCAACACGCGGCCCGCCCGCTCGGTTGCCTCCGCGAGATCGCGCAGATGCGGCCACGGCGCCTCGGGATTGACGTGGTCGGGCGTCACGGGGGAGATGCCGCCCCAGTCGTTGATACCGGCCGAGATCAGCTGCGCAAGGCCTTCGGGCCGCAGATTCGGCGGGGTCTGGATGTTCATCGCCGGCCCCAAGATGATGCGGGCCACAGCGATGGTCCATACTTGCTCCTCAAGCGAGGGTTCGGAAGCCACCGCCATGCGCGTTCCGGGCTTGGCGCGGAAGTTCTGGATGATGACTTCCTGGATGTGTCCGTGGCGCTCATGCAGATCGCGGATCGCGAGCAGCGCTTCGATGCGCTCGAGGCGCGTCTCGCCGATGCCGATCAGAATGCCGGTGGTGAAGGGAACGGCGGCGTGACCTGCAGCGTCGAGCGTGGCGAGACGCGCGGAGGGCACCTTGTCGGGCGAACCGAAATGGGGTCCGCCGCGCCGGGAGAGCCGGTCCGATGCGGTTTCGAGCATGATGCCCTGCGAGGCGGACACGGCCCGCAGCCGCCGCATCCAGCTCTCATCCATGAGGCCCGGATTGAGATGCGGCAGCAGGCCCGTTTCCTTCAGGACGAGCGCCGCCATCGCCTCGAGATAGCCGAGCGTCGTCTCATGGCCGAGCCGTGCGAGCCCTTTGCGTGCCGCCGCATAGCGGCGCTCGGGCTTGTCGCCCAAGGTGAACAGCGCCTCCTTGGCGCCGTGTGCCTGGCCGCGCTTGGCGATGTCGAGCACGGCTTCAGGCGGCAGATAGGCAGGTTCACCATTCCGCGGAGCGTGAGCGAAGGTGCAATAGTGACAGACATCGGCGCAGAGCTGGGTGAGCGGGATGAAGACCTTCTTCGAGAAGGAGACATGGCGCGCATGTCCCGCAAGGCAGAGGCTTTCCGCGATCGCGGTCATGCGGTCGAGCGCATCGCAATCCGCGAGCGCGAGCGCCTCTTCGCGCGTCGGCCTGCGCCCGGCCTCGGCGGCGCTCAGCACCCTGCCAGGCTCGATGCCGTTCATCATGGTCCATTTGCTCCTGCCGGCCGGTGCTCGACCGGATCCAGCACTCGGGATACCGGCTCCAAGAAACCGTAGCGGGTCGATCCGCCGCGGCATTTCAACAAGGTGGCGAGATCCGTGGCTTCGTCGATATCTGCGCCGAGACCGGGAAGCCTTAAGATCCGGAGGTCGAGGCCATCCGCCACGATCTGCCGGCAATGGCGCGCGAAGCTGCCCGCACCGAAACTCGGTTCGAGCGCGCCGGGCGGCGAGAAGAGCAGCGCATTGGTGCCGTCTCCGTCGCGCGCGGGAACGATGACCGCGCCGGGTCTGTCCAGGCTTGCGGCCGCGATCTCACCGATCTCTGCCGCGGTCGCGAGTGGCACGTCGGCGGGCAGGAAAAGCACTCGGCCCGCGCCATGTTCCTGTGCGTGAGCCACTCCAAGCCGCATGGCGGGGTTGAGGCCCGATGCCTCCTCCTCGCGCAAGGCCATCGCGCCCTTATGCTGGGCAAAGGCGCGGACTTCCGCATCCGCCGTCACGACGAGCACGCGATCGACGGCCGGCGCGCCGAGCGCGAGCTCGAGGACGTCCTCGAGCATCGTCAGCACCAGCCGCCTGCGGATGGCAGCCGGCAGGACGCAAGCCAGCCGTGCCTTGGCGAGCGCCAGCGTCTTGACCGGAACGATCGCCCAGGTCGCTCCTTTGCGCATCGGTCCAAGTGCTTTCAGGTCTGCTTCCATCTCGGCACGGCTCATTGCGGTCGCGACCGCGGCCGCCTGCCGCAAAAGGCCAGGCACTCAGCCGCGAGCGCGATCTTGTCATCGAGCGTTCGCATCATCGTGTTGGTGACGAGCGCCGGCACCGGCAGGTCCGCCTCGCGGCCCGCATCCTGCGTATCGAGCACGAAGCCATCGATCAGCCCGTCATAGTGGCGCGTGATGGTCGCGACGTCGCAAGCGAGGCCGAGTTCCTTCATGATCTTGGCCGCCGGCCCCTTGATCGCCCTGCCGCCGATGATGGGCGTGACGGCGATGACCGGAGCGCGGCAGGCTCGGATGGCCGCCGCCATGCCGGGTACCGCCAGGATGGGATCGACGCTGAGATAGGGGTTCGACGGGCAGATAATGACGCCCGCCAGGTTCGCCGCCGCCAGAGCATCGATGCAGCGCGGCTGGGCCCGCGCCGCGCCCGCCCCTTCGAAGCGGATGCTCCGCACCGACGGCCCACATTGCTCGCGGACGAAGTATTCTTGAAACGCCAGCGTGCCCGCATCGGTGTCCACGATGGTGCGCACCGGATCATCGCTCATCGGCAGCACATGCGCAGCGACGTCGAGGCGCTCGCGGACATGCGCGCAGATATCCGTCAACGTGTCCCCGGCGCGCAGCCTGCGGGTGCGCTCGACATGCATCGCGAGATCGCCGTCTCCCAGCCTGAACCAGCCGGGCCCGCCGAGTCCCGCGACGGCGCTCATGAAGCTCCAGGTCTCGTCGCGCCGCCCCCAGCCGGCCTCCGGATTGACCAACCCCGCCAGCGTGTAGAGCGCGGTGTCGACGTCCGGCGAGACGTGCAGCCCCAGATGCTCGAAGTCGTCCCCGGTGTTGACGATGATCGTCAGTCGCTCGCCGAGCAGATGCGCCAGGCCGAGTGACAGCTTGGCGCCGCCGACGCCCCCGGAAAGCGCCACGTAAGTCGGCGCTGTCTGCATGCCCGCAAACGTCTCTTCGCCTCCGCTCATCGGAACAAGTTCTCCGCTCATCGGAACAGGTCTTGGCTCTTGGGGCGGACCAGGGCCGAGGCGGGGCTTGGCTCCTGCTTCCAATCCAACCCCCGCACCAGCGCAGCGGGGCGCCCTTCCGCGGCCTCACCCATCACCAGCACGGCGGAAGCTGCCACCGCATCCGCAAAGCCGACCTCGGTGACTTCGAGCAAGCGGCCCGAGAGGTCCGGCTCACCGCGCCGGTCCTGAAGTGCCGGCACGCCCGCCGCGCCGATCGCAAGCCCGACAGCGCCGAGCCGCCAGGCGCGTCCGACGCTGTCCGAGATGATGACGCCGATATCGGTCACATAATGCGCGTCGAGGCGCGCTTTCAACCGTTCGGCGCTCCGGTCCGGGTCGGCCGGAAGCAGCAGCACGCGCTTCTCATGATCTTCCTCTTCGAGGTTCGACCGATCGATGCCGGCATTCGCCATGACAAGGCCGCCGCGGGTGGCGACGATGATGACACCTTGCTTGACGCGCAGAACTTCAGCGGATTCTTGCAGGATCGCCTCGACCAGCCGCGCGTCCTTGCCGGCGATCGCCGCGATGTCCTGGGCGCGTGGGGAGGGCGTCACGGTCGACAGGTCGAGAAGGCGGCCCTCTGCCTTCGACACGATCTTCTGGGCGACGACCAGGACGTCGAATGGGCGTGGCGCAAGCCCGGCTCGATCGAGCGCCGCAATCAAGAGCCCGCCAAGGTCGTCGCCGGGGCGGACGAGGGGAATGTCGTCCAAGGCGGTGATCGTGACCGTCGCTGGGCTCAAGGCCATATCCCGGTAATGCGAAGGCCGGCGCCATCCACCTTATAGGCCCGGTTGATCCCGATGAGAACCGAAGTCAGCGCCTCGGCGGCTGCCGAATTGGCAAGCGGCCCGGCATGCAGGCCCCTCAATCCGACGGCCCGCGCCAAGCCGATCACCACGTCGCGGTCCTTCGGTTCATCGCCAAAGACCAGCACGTCGCAATCGATGCTGGCAGCGCTCTTGAGCTTATGCGCCGCGACATTGTGGAACGCTGCGACGACGCGCGCGGCCGAGCCCAAGCGGTGCTGCGTCGCGAGCGCTGCCGAGCCTTCCGGCGGCAATTGCACGCGCGCCACTTTCGGCGGCACGAGAGGCACAGTCGTGTCGACGACGAGCTTGCCGCCGACATGCGGCCTGATCGCGTCGAGGATGCTCGCCTGGTTCGCCCAAGGCACCGTGATGAAAATGATCTCTCCAGCTTTCGCGGCCTCCTCGTTCGAGGCGCCGAGAGGCTTCACCGAACCGGGCGGGGTGACGAGCTCGCCCGCGACCTCCCTGCCTTTTTCAGCGCTGCGCGAGCCGATGATGACAGGAAAGCCGGCGGCGGCGAAGCGGTGCGCGAGGCCGGAGCCGAGCGCGCCGGTTCCCCCGATGATGGCGAGCGCGGGCTTGGCGGCGGTCATGACTGCGCCGTCTCGCTCATAGCTGCATCGCCGTCAGCGGCACGACCTCGATGCCTGCCGCCTCGAGCGCCTTGCGGACCGCGCCGGCGATCGCGACGCCCGTCGCCTCGTCGCCATGCACGCAGAAGGTGTCGACCTTGACCTTGACGCGTTTGCCCGACATCGAGACGATCTCGCCGTCCCGCACCATGCGCAGCGCATGTTCGCTCGCCGCCTGCGGATCCTTGAGCACGGTCCCCGGAATCGCACGCGAGGCGAGATTGCCGTCATCATCATATTTGCGATCAGGGAAGCCCTCGCGAGCCAGGCGCAGTCCGAGCTTTTCGGCGGCCTTCTCCATCTGCGAGCCGGAGAGCGCGACGTAAATGATATCCCGGTCCACCGTCTTGATGGCCCGGCCGATCGCCATGGCGTAATCTTCATTCTCCGCCGCCATGTTGTTGAGCGCGCCGTGCGGCTTGAGATGCGTGACCTTCAGGCCCGAATAGCAGGCCATCGCCTGGAGCGCCCCGATCTGGTAGGCGACCATCAGTTCGAGATCGTTCGGCTTCATCTCTATGCGGCGGCGTCCAAAGCCCCACAAATCGTTGAACCCGGGGTGGACGCCGATGCTGACGCCTTCCTGCTTCGCCAGCATGCAGAGCCGGTGCATCGTATTGGGATCGCCCGCATGGAAGCCACAAGCGACACTTGCCGACTTGATGATCTTCATCAAGGCGGCGTCGTTGCCGATATCATAGGCCCCCCACCCCTCGGCGATGTCAGCGTTGAGATTGATGCGTTCGGCCATGAGCGAACTCCCCGCAAGTCGGTGGCGGTTGCCAAGTCGGTGGCGGTTGCAATGTCACGGCGGCATCATGCCGGCCGTCGGCACGAAGTGGTACTATTAATAGGAAAACCATATATTGAGGCGCGGCGGAAGGGAAGAGGTGCGGCCTGTTCATCGCCAATGTGTTGTCGGGGCAGCCGACGTCTCGCCCCTCGACCAGGTCGCCTCGCCGATAGCATATCTCCTCATCGGCGTGTTCGATGCTAGAGAGGGCCCGTGTGCCAAGACTTTCCGATCGATCGCGGTCGGAGAAACCTGGCCCGCGCCGCGACGAGCAACCGGGAGACGACATGTCGAACAGAGCGAGGAAAGCTGCCGGGCGCGCGGATGGGATCAGCCGGTTGCCGCGATATCTGCAGGTGGCGTCGGTCTTGCGGCGGCGGATCCAGGACGGCCTATGGGGGCTGGGCGACAAGATCGCCACGCTGAAGCAACTGGAAGATGAATTCGACGTCGCCCGCGTGACAGTGCGGCAATCGATCGAGCTCCTGCAGAGCGAGGGGTTGCTGAAATCCCATCAGGGCCGCGGCACATTCGTCACCGGGACGCTCAAGAACGAGCGCTGGCTGCAACTCGCGACCGATTGGGAAAGCCTGATTGCGCCGATCCGGGAAAACGTCCTCGAACGCCTTCCCGCGGCCGGAGCGGCCGTCCCTCTGATGGCGGATGAAGGCGGCATGCCGGCGCCCGCCTACACCTATATCCGCAGCGTCCAGAAGCGCGGCAGCGAGCCCTATGCCTTCGCTCGCGTGCATGTGGCCACGCACGTCTACGCCAAGGCGCCGAAGCTCTTCGCCAGGCGCCCGGCGCTCGCCGTCCTCGCCGAGATGAAGGATGTCGCCATCGCCCATGCGCATCAGACCCTGTCGATCAGCGCGGCCGATGTCGAGACGGCCCGCCATCTGGAGATCGCCATGAACGCCCCGACCGCCGAGGCGCGCTGCGTCGTGACCGATGCCGACAATGTCGTGATCTATGTGGGCGAGATCACCTATCGCGGCGATGTCGTGCGGCTCAATATCGAGTTGATCGATCGGCGGCGCGGCTGACATCGGCGGCCGACACCTTCGGCGCTTGCGATGTCCCGGCAGCGCGGCTAGCATCAGCTGGTCCTAAAAATAGAACCAGTTGCATTGCAGGGACGACAGCGTGTCGGAACACGGCATCGGCGCACGCCTGCTCCGCAAGGAAGACGATCGCTTCATGCGCGGTCGCGGTGCCTATGTGGGGGATACCAGGCCTTCGGGGATGCTCGAGGTGGCATTCCTGCGCAGCAGCTACGCGCATGCCCGCATCGGAGAGATCCGGATCCCGCCGGAGATCCGCGCCCGGGTCTTCGTCGCCGAGGACCTGGTCGGCGTCAAGCCTATCCGCGCCGACACCACTCTTCCCGGCTTCAAATCGTCGGTCCAGCCGGTTCTCGCCACCGGCAAGGTCCGCCATGTGGGTGAGCTGGTGGCGATGTGCGTGGCGCCGAGCCGCGCCGAATCCGAGGACCTGACCGCTCTGATCGAGGTGAGCTACGAAGAGCTGCCGGCCGTGCACGACATGCTCGAAGCGAGGCGCCCCGACGGACCGCTGGTGCACGAGCATTGGGGCGACAATCTCTTCCTGGCAACCGAGATCGACGCGGATTTCGAGGCTGCGAAAGCAAAGGCTGCCCGATCGGTGACGCGCGAATTGCGGACGGCCCGCCAGGTCATGAGCCCGCTCGAGGGACGCGGCGTCGTCGCCGAATGGAACAGTCGCCTTGGCCAGCTCGTCGTCACCAGCTCGACGCAACAGTCGCATGTCGTCCGCACGGGGCTCGCCGAGTGCCTCGGCCTCGATGAGGGACAGATCCGCGTCATCGCTCCCGATGTCGGGGGCGGCTTCGGCTATAAGGGCATTCTGCTCGCCGAGGAGATCGCCCTGTCATGGGGCACGCGCAAGCTTGGGCGGCCGCTCCGCTGGCTCGAGGACCGGCGCGAGAACCTGACCGCCGGCGCCGACTGCCGCGAGCATCACTACCTTCTGACAGCTTACGCGGACAGCGACGGACGGCTGCTGGCGCTGGATTGCGAGGCGACGGTCGATTCCGGCGCCTATTCCGCCTACCCGTTCTCGGCCTGTCTCGAGGCCGGCCAGATCGGCAGCATATTGCCCGGCCTCTACGACTTTCCTCATTATCGATGCCGCACCTATTCGGTCGCGACCAACAAACCGCCGATCCTTCCCTATCGCGGCGTGGCGCGCACCGGGGTCTGCTTCGCGCTCGAAGTCACGCTCGATTCGCTGGCGAGAGAGCTCGCACAGGAACCGACCGATCTGCGCTTCAGGAGCCTGGTGCAACCCGGGCAGATGCCGTTCGACAATATCGCCAAGCGTCACTTCGACTCCGGCGACTACCCGGGCGCGCTCCGGCGTTGCATCGCCGCGATCGGCCTGCCCTCGGTCCGCGAGCGGCAGAAGCGATCCGAGCCGGACGGACGCCTGATCGGTGTCGGCTTGGCCATGTATTCCGAGCAGGCCGGGCACGGCACCAGCGTCTATGCATCATGGGGAGTACCCTTCGTCCCGGGTTACGAACAATGCCATGCGCGCTTCACGCCCGATGGCGGCCTGGAGCTGCGCGTCGGCTCCCACAGCCACGGCCAGGGTCACGAGACGACCCTGTCGCAGGTGGCGCACGAGATCCTTGGCGTGCCGCACGACATGATCCGGCTCATCCACGGCGATACGGGCGAGACCCCCTATTCGACCGGCACATGGGGATCGCGCTGCATGATCATGGCGGGGGGCGCGGTCGCTGCCGCATGCGATCAGCTTGCCGAACGCCTCAAGCATATCGGGGCGAAGCTGCTCCAGGCGAAGCCCGAGGAGGTGCGGCTCGAAGCGGGAGCCGTGGCGTCGCAATCAGGACGCATCTCCGTCGCCGAGATCGCGCGCACCTGGTACCGCCGCCCGCAGGATCTGCCGCCCGATGCCGATCCGGCGGGGCTGGAAATCACGGCCGGTTACAAGCCGAAGCGCGATACGGGGACATTCAGCTATGCGGCGCATGCCGCGGTGGTCGCGGTCGATCCGGAAACCGGGGAGGTCGAGATCCTCGACTACGTCATCGTGGAGGATGGCGGCGTGCTGGTGAACCCCATGATCGTCGATGGCCAGATCTATGGCGGCACGGCCCAGGGCATCGGCACCGCGTTGTTCGAGGAGATGCGCTATGACGGCCGCGGCCAGCCGCTCGCCTCGACGCTTTCCGATTACCTGCTCCCGGGCGCGGCGGAAGTGCCGGACATTCGCATTCTGCACATGGAGACGCCCTCACCCTATACGCGCTTCGGACAGAAGGGGCTCGGCGAGGGTGGCGCCATCGCCCCGCCCGCCACCATCGCCAACGCGATCAACGACGCACTCAAGGGCTTCGGCGTCGAGCTTCTGGTGACGCCGGTGACGCCGCGGCGCATCGTCGAGGCCATCGAACGGGCCCGCCCCGCCGAGACTGCGGCATGAAGCCGACCGCCTTCGACTATGCCAGGCCGCGCACGCTCGATGAAGCCGTCCGGCTCCTTTCGGATGTACCCGGCGCCAAGCTTCTCGCCGGAGGCCAGACGCTTGGCCCGATGCTCAACTTGCGCCTCGTGCAGCCGAGCCTCGTCATCGATATCACGCGCATCCCGGAGCTGGCGCGCATCGAGGATGAAGGCGATGCCGTCATCCTCGGTGCATGCGTCACGCATGCCGCGATCGAGGACGGACGGATCACGGACCCGTCGAACGGGTTCCTGGCGCGGGTCGCTCACGGGATCGCCTACCGAGCCGTGCGCACGCGCGGCACCATTGGCGGGAGCCTCGCCCATGCGGACCCTGCGGCCGACTGGCTCTCATGCTTGACGGCGCTCGGCGCCGAAATCCTCGTGACCGGGCCGAAAGGTCGGCGCCGCCTTCCGCTCGGCGATTTCGTGCGCGGCGCCATGGCGACCGATATGGCGCAAGGCGAGATTCTTGATGGCGCGCGCATCCCGAAATTCTCCAAGGGAGCGCGCGCGGGGTTTGCCAAGATCTGTCGAAAAGCCGGCGAATTCGCCGAGGCGATCGGGGTCGCCGTGCACGATGCCGAACGCGGCGTGCTTCGCCTTGTTGCCGGCGCGACGCAAGGCCGACCGATCCTCATCGACGTCCCCCGAACCGAGCTCGGCGACACATGGCCTCCGAAGCTTGATGGGGAGGCGCTGCGGCACGGCCTGCGTCAGGCGGGCCTTGTCGGCGATGGCTACGAGCTCAACATCCACGCGGCTGCCGTCAGGCGGGCGATCGCAAAGGCCATCGCGCCATGACGGCGATCAAGCTGACGGTGAACGGCCAGGCACTCAGGGCCGAGGTCGAGCCTCGCACCCATCTCGCCGATTTCCTGCGCGAGCATCTGCTGCTGACAGGCACGCATATCGGCTGCGAGCACGGCATTTGCGGCGCATGCACGGTCGAGATCGACGGCGAGATCGCCCGCTCCTGCATCACTTACGCGGCAACCTGCGATGGCGCGCGGATTCGCACCATCGAAGGCTTCGACGACGACCGGCTCATGGGACGGCTGCGTCAGGCGTTCACTGAGGAGCACGCGCTCCAATGCGGCTATTGCACGCCCGGCATGTTGATCGCGGCGCGCGATCTCATTCGCCGCAAGAGCGGCCTGGACCCGTCGCAGATCCGCACCGAGATGAGCGGCAATCTCTGCCGCTGCACCGGTTATGTCGGCATCGTCCGCGCCGTCGAGACCGTGATGGCGGAGCGTGCCGGCTTCGATCCGCCGGCTCGGTCCGCCAATGCCGGATGGCTCGGTCCGGCGCCTGGCCCCCAAGCCTCGGAGCTGGCGATCGCGGCGCCGAGCGTGGCTCGCATCGCTGTGCCGGAAGTCGGCGCGCAGGCGGCCGCGACGGAAGCGGCCCCAATCGTTTCGCCGAGCTTCGGGAGGGGCGTCAGGCGACGCCCCATCAAGGTCGATGTCAGTGTCCCGGAAGAAACCGGCGGGGAGACGCGGCTCACCCAGAGCTTTGTCCTGGAGCATCCGCGTGAGACGGTCTGGCGCATCATGTCGAACCCGCAGGAGGTTGCGGCGTGCATGCCAGGAATGGTGCTGGACGGACCCGTCGATGACGGGCAAGTCACGGGGCGGATGGAGATCAGCCTCGGGCCGATCAAGGCAAGTTTTGCGGGGAAAGGCAGCATCTCCCGCTTCGATGGCGAATATCGGCAAGTGATCACGGGGAGCGGCGGCGATCGCAAGAGCGGCTCGAACGCGTCGGGCCGCGTTGCCTACGCGCTGCACCCGGTGGTCGGAGCGGCAGGCGATGAAGCCACGCGCGTGGATGTCGCCATGAGCTATGCGCTGACAGGTCCGCTGGCCCAATTCGGCCGGTCAGCTCTGGTGCGCGATCTGGTCTCGAGGATCGGCGAGAGTTTTGCGCAAAACCTGGATGCGCGGCTTTCGGCCCCGGAAGGCACGCCCATGGCGCCGGCCGCGCTCGGCGCAGCCTCGTTGATCTGGCGCTCGCTCATCACACGCGCCCGGCGGGCCGTGGCGAGGTTTGTCGGCGGCCGCCCTTAGAGAAGGACGGCGCGCCATTCAGGACCGCAAGCTATTGCTGCAGGCGGTTATATTTCCTGAGGGCCTCGCGCAGGCGATCATGCGGGATCGAGTACAGCACGTTGTTGTCGCGCCCTTTCAGCGTCTCGGCCGCGACCAGCGCATTGATGATGGCTTCCTCCGTCGCTTGCACGGTCGCCAGCAGAAAATCGTCTATCGCGTCATTCGGCAGCATCTTCAGATCCATCACCCCGCTGCGCTTGGCGACACCAGGATTGGCGGTGGAGAAGGCGATGACGAGATCGCCATCACCATTCGAGCCGAGGCCGCCGGTGCGGCCGATCCCGAGTGGGGCGCGCCGGGCAAGGCGCTCCAGCTGGTTCGGCAAGAGCGGCGCATCGGTGGCGATGACGATGATGATCGAGCCGGTCGAGCCCGGCACATTGATGCTCGGCATCAGGTCGGGAATCTCCTTGCCGACCGGCACGCCCGCCACCGTCAAAGCGTCGCGAGCGCCGTAATTGGCCTGGACCAAGGCGCCGACCGTGTAGCCCCCCTTCTCGGACGGCAGCTTGCGCGAGGCGGTGCCGGTGCCGCCTTTGAAGCGGTGCAGCGACATTCCGGTGCCGCCGCCGACATTGCCCTCTGCCACCGGTCCCGGCTTGGCGCTGTCGAGGGCTGCGAAGACATCCTCCTTCTTGACGTGGAAGCCGTTGATGTCGTTGAGCGTTCCGTCATAGGTTTCGGCGACGATCGGCATCAGCCAGTAAATATCCCTGACGAGGGGCACGTATAATTTGTTCTTGTTCTGCCACTCGATGGTGGCATCGCGCACCGTGCCGACACTGTGGGTGTTGGTGATCATGATCGGGCCTTCGAGAAAACCCGATTCCTTGACCCAGTGGATGCCGGTCATCTCGCCATTGCCGTTGAACGAATAGAAGCCGGCGAAGACGGGATCATAGACCTTGCCGCGCGGCAGGATCGCCGTCACGCCGGTGCGCACTGGCCCCTTGCCGATCTCGAGCTTGCCCTCGCCCTGGATCAGGGTCGTGAAGCCGACTTCGACACCGGCGATATCGGTGATCGCGTTAAGCGGGCCCGGGGTGCCATCAAACGGGATCCCCAAGGCGCGAGCCCGCTCCTTGTCGGCGGCGAAGCTAGCGGTCGCCAGCATGGCCCCGACCACCGCAAGCGTTAATGCCAAGGGCCGCAGCTTCTTGCATCGTGACGTGGATCCTCGAAGGGCAGCCCCCCTCGCGCGGTCGATCTTGCCAACCATAATTGTCCTCCCAGGAGATAGAAAGTGCCCATCGTCGATCTTCGGGCGTGCGACCAAGGCGAGCGGTGGTCTTCATGGGGATCGTGGCGCGAGCGGTCAGCCGCGACGTGTCGCCATCCTCGTCGGTGCTGCGTCAACGCCGTAAATATCCGAGCGGCGATCGCGCAGAATATGGTTGAACCTGTTGAGCGAACGTCCCTGGCGCGCCTGCGCAAGATCGATATCGGCAAGGAGGATCTCTTCGCGGTCGGCCGATGCCGGCCCCGCGATCGGCCAGCCCTCCGGGCCGACGATCAGGCTGCGGCCGAGAAAGGGCTGTCCACGCTCGACCCCGATGCGATCGGCTGCCGCGACGAAAATGCCGTTCGAATGCGCGCCCGCCATGGACAGGATATTCGCCATCACCGGCAGGTCTTGGCGCTGGCCCGGCATCGGCACCCAATTGGTGGGGACACAGAGGAGGTCGGCTCCGGCAAGGGCCGCGAGGCGGAAGGTTTCGGGGAACCACAGATCATAGCAGATGGCGAGCGCGAATCTGCCGCGCGGCGTGTGGAAGACCGGTACGCCGATATCTCCCGGCTCGAAGGCCAGCATCTCCTCGGCCCAGAGATGATTCTTGCGGTAATGGCCGACAAGCCCGGCCGGGCTCACGAGCACGGCTGAATTGTAGAGCTTGTCGCCCTGCCTCTCGGCCATGCCCGCGGCGATGAGCACATCATGGCGGCGCGCCGCCTCGCTCCAGGCGATGACGGTGCGGCCGCCCTCGATCGGCTCGGACAGCGCATGCGCCTCCTCTCGGCTCGCGAACACGTAGCCCGAATTGCACAATTCCGGCAGGACGATGAGATTGGCGCCGGCCTGCGCGGCCTCGCCGATCAAGGTCAGGCTGCGTTCGAGATTCGCCTCCTTCTCGCCGATGCGCGGCTCCATTTGCAGGCAGGCGACGCGCAATGTCCGTGCGCCCGGCGCCTTGCCCGGCCCTCCTGCTGTCTCATTGGCCAGGGCGTCGATGCTGTTCTCGGTCAAAACGAAGGCCTCCGGTTGCGCCAATCACACGCTCAGATGCCGGGTGACGCTCGCCACGGCGCCCGCATCGGCTGCCTCGCCGGCATCGACGATCTCGCCGCGCTTCAGCACGGCGTAGCGATCGGCGGTGCCAAGGGCGAAGCGGATATTCTGCTCGATGAGGAGGATGGCCGTCCGATCCTCGTCGCGCTGCCTCTTGAGGACATCGGACAGGCGACTGATGATCGAGGGCTGCAGGCCCTCCGAAATCTCGTCGATCAGCATGAGCTGCGGCCGGGGCATCAGGGCCCGCGTCATGAGCAGCATCTTCTGCTCGCCACCGCTCAAGGTCCCGGCCTTTTGGCGCCGGCGCTCCCTCAGGAAAGGGAAGATGGCCGAGACGCGGTCGAAAGCCGCCTCGAAGCCCTTGTCGCTGCGAAGGCCGAGGCGCAAATTATCGGCGACGCTGATGTCGGGGAAAAGCGCCTGGTCCTGCGGCGTATAGGCGACGCCAAGACCGGCGATGGAATAGGCCTCGCGGCCGAGCACATTGGCGCCGAGGATGCGGACCGAGCCGCTGGCCTTGCGCAGATAGCCCATGATGGTGCGCAGCAGCGTGGTCTTGCCCATGCCGTTCTTGCCGAGCACGGCGAGGATTTCGCCTGGCTGGACGCTAAGGTCGACGCCGTGGATGATCTCCGCTTCGCCATAGAAGCTGCGCAGGCCCGAAACTTCGAGGGCGGGCGCGGCCATTCTCGGCAGGAGGCTGGCGGTCGTCATCGGAAGGCTCTCGCAGGTTCCTGCGTCTCGCCCGCATAGATGGTGCGTACGAGCTCGGACCCGACGACCTCCTGGACGGTGTCATCGAGGACGATCCGCCCCTGATGCAGGACGACGACGCGCGACGAGATCTCGCGCACGAAGTCGAGATCATGCTCGACGAGGAGCACGCAGAACCCTTGCGTCCTGGTCAGGTCGACGAGAATCGTGCCGATGAGGGTTCGTTCGGATTTGGTCAGCCCCGCCGTCGGCTCGTCGAGCAGGAGCACGCTCGGCTCGAGCGCCAGCACCATGGCGAGCTCGAGCGCCTGTTTCTGGCCGTGCGAGAGGTGCTTGACGCGGATCGTCAGGGCTTGCTCGAGCCCGGTCGCCTCGACGACCTTGAGCGCCGCCTGCGGCAGCCGCAACGTCTCCGCCTTACCCCAGAGCGATGGCGGGTCGAGGCGGAAGCGGGCGATACGCAGGCATTCGGCGACGGTGAGGCTTTCAAACACGGTTGCCGTCTGGAATTTGCGGCCGATGCCGAGAGCCACGCAGCGCTCGGGTGAGCCTTGGCCGATATCGACGCCGTTCACGGCGACCGTGCCGCCGCTACGCTCGAGCCCGTCGCTGATGCAGCGCATGAGGGCCGTCTTGCCGGCGCCGTTCGGGCCCACCAGGCTCAGAAGCTCGCCCGGATGGGCGGAGAGGTCGATACCCGCCAGCAGCTCGAGGCTACCGAAATGCTTTGAGACAGCGGTGAGCGCGAGCGCGCTTCCCATGCCCTCTGGGCGATCGGCAGGATCTGTATCCGCCATGGCCTCAATCGTCGGCGCCGGCGAGGACGCCATCGCCTTACCGGTCCAGGCATTTGCGAAACGCCGTCCGGCGCCGGCCAGGACCGGCGCAAGTCCCTGCGGCATGACCACGATGACGACGACGAAGGCGATGCCGACGATGAGCGTCCATATGAAGGGCAAGGCGCCCGAGAGATAGGCGCTGACGAAGTCGATCAGGATCGCCCCGATAACCGGGCCGAGCAGCGTGCCGCGCCCGCCCAAGGCGACCCAGATGACCATCTGCGTGCCGAATACGAAACCGGCGAGCTCGGGCGCGATCACGGCGGTGTAGCTCGCATATCCGAAACCCGCGACCGAGGCGATCACGGCGCAAGACAGGAGCAGCAGGATCTTGATGCGCGCCGTCCTCAGGCCGAGATAGGCGCAGCGCTGCTCGTTTTCGCGGATGGCGACCAGAAGCCGTCCCGCCTCGCTGGTGACGAACAGCCAGCCGAGCGCCGCGACCACGGTCAGGAAGGCGGCCGCGATCGCGAACCAGGCTTCGACCGAAAGGTCGAAAGTGTCGAAGCCCGACAGGCCGCTGCTCGAGCCCGTGAAAGTGCCGCCGGAGAACAGGGCCTGGGTCGCCACGATCGGCAAGGCGAGCGACACGACCGACGCATAGATGGGCGAGACGCCGCGCGCGAAGGACAACCAGCCGGTGAGGAGCGCGACCAGCGCCGAGAGGCCCATTCCGGCGATGAGCGCTCCGGCGACGACCCAGGCCGAAAAGCCGAGATGGGTAAAGGCGAGGCCAGCCGAATAGGCTCCGATCGCGAAGAAGGCGGACATGCCGAAGAACAGGATGCCGGTATAGCCCCAGAGCAGATCGACCGTGATCGCGGCGACCGCGTAGAGGAACGATCGCACCAGGATGTTCACCGAATAGGTGTCGAGCACGAGCGGCCCCGCGACAACCACCGCAAGGCCGATGACGAGGATCGCCCCGCAGGAGCGAAAGCTGCCTCCCCGGCTGGCCGCACGATCGGCTTCGGCTCCAGCGGCCTCGCCTCTAGTCATGGGCGAAGCCCTTCGGCCGCAGGCGCAAGATGACGGCGGCGATCACCACGATGCTGAGGCCGCCGAGGACCGGATTGGCGTAGGTCGCGACGATGACCTGCGCGCCGCCGAGCAGCGTCGCGGCGGCAAGGAGCCCGACCAGCGAGGCGCCGGCGACGATCACCAGCATGAAGGCGTTGACGAGCCATGGCACGCCGAGATTGGGATCAACGCTCGACAAGGGCGTGATCAGCGCGCCGGCGAGGCCCGCGAAGGCGCAGCCGACGCTGAAGGTCATGAAGCGCACGCGGCGGCTGTTGATGCCGAGGCCCGCGGCGAGGTCCTCATTGGCGATGACGGCGCGCGTCACCAGGCCGAGCCGTGTGCCGTGCAGGACCGCGGCGACGGCGAGGCCGATCGCAGCGGCAGCCGCGATCATCCAGATACGATAGCCGGAATAGTCGGTGCCGAAGGCGTCGATCGTGCCGTGGATGGGGCTTTCCGCGAACTGCGCCTCGCGCCCGAAGCCCAGCGTGATCAGCTGGCCGATGACGATGGCGAGACCCCAGGTGGCAAGGATCGCGTCAAGCGGACGACCATAGAGCGGCCGCACGACGACACGCTCGATCACGGCGCCGACGACGAGGCCGGCTATCGCCGCGAGCGCGAAGGACAGCCAGGGGCTCAGCCCCATCCGGGTGGCGACGAGAGCCGCATAGCCACCGATCGTCAAGAGCGCGCCATGTGCGAAGTTGATGATCTTCATGACGCCGAAGATGAACAAGAGGCCGATGGCGACGCAGAACAAGATGGCCGACGTCGTCGCGATATCGAGCACGAGAGCCGTCAATGCCTCGCCTCCCAGGAAAGATCCGCTGAGGCGGGCGGGCGGCGCCGAGGCCTCGGGCCGCCCGGTCCGACGAGAAGCCGGGTCAGAGCTTCGGACACTGCGCCCCCGGATCGACATTTGCAAAGCTCTTGATGACGTCCACCGAGCCGTCCGCCTTGACCCTGCCGAGATACATGGTGAGCGGCGCATGGTGCTGGACCGACATGCGGATCGTGCCGCGCGGACCGGTGAACGAGACGGCAGGCAGGGCCTCGAGCACCGCCTTGACGTCGGTGCCGCCTGCCTTTTCGACGGCGGCCTTGTAGAGGTAGACGGCCTCGTATTGCGGCACGGAGAGGTCGTTCGGGGTCTTCAATTCCGCGCCGAACTTCTTCTGCATGGCGGCGAGAAAGGCCTTGTTCTCCGCGCTGTCGATGCTCGTCAGATAGGAGGCGGAGATGAAGATGCCCTCGGCGTCGGGTCCCATGCTCTTTGCGGTGCCTTCGTCGACCGCGAGATTGCCGTAGAGGGCCTTGATGCCCGCGGCGCGCAACTGCTTCGTCAAGGTGACGTTCGGCACCCCGCCGGCGGTCGAGGTGACGAGGGCGTCGGGATTGGCCTGGCGGATCTTGCTCACGACCGCCGTCCAGTCCGTCGCGTCCATCGGCTGGTATTCCTCGCCGAGGATCTGGCCGCCATTCTTCTTGATATACTCGCGCGTGAAGTCGAGCATGCCGCGGCCGAAAGCGTAGTCGCTGCCGACGAGGAAGAAGGACTTGGCGCCCTTCTCCTTCATGAAGTAATCGACCACCGGCGCGACCTGCTGGTCGGGCACCCAGGCATCGACGTAGAGATAGGGGCTGCAGGACCGCCCCTCGTAGAACGAAGCGTAGATGAACGGCGTCTTGCCGCGCGCGACAATCGGCAGGCCGGCGTTGCGGGCGGCGCTCGTCTCCGTGGAGATTACCGCGTCGACCTTCTTCTGGAAGATCAGGGAATCGAAGGCCTTCTGGGCCCCGTCCGCGCCCGAGCCGTCATCGGCCACATCGAGCGAAAGCTTGCGCCCGCGGATCCCGCCCTTGGCGTTGATCTCCTCGACGGCGAGCTGGCTCGCCTGCACGATCGCCGGGGCGATGACGCTGTTGGCGCCGCTGAGACCCACCGGCACGCCGATCTTGATCGGCTCCTGGGCCATAGCCGTGCCGGCCGCCAAGAGGCCTGTCGCGAGCGTTGTCATCAATACGCGCTTGGTCCTGGTCATTCCCGTCCTCCCTGCCTTGTCGCTCCCGGCACGACGCGCAAAACAAAAAAGCCCTTGCCGCCGGCGCCACGGATGGCGCGGGGTCAAGGGCTAACCTGCCTTCATGTCGACGGCGTCATTGCCGCCGCTCATTTCAAGAGCGGAGGCACTATGCCCGCCGCCCGAATCACTTGTCAATCATGGCTCGTGAGGCGCGAAGGGCGCGCTCTCCCGGAGCCGACAGGAGGCGCTCCTTGCGGAAGCTTCAGGTCGCGTCGCGGGCGGCGGAGCCGGCGAAGCGCTCGAACACGGAATTCGCCGCGATGATGGACGAGGCGATGACGGCCATGGACTGGCGCTTCTGCATCGCCTCGCGGCGGATCATCTGATAGGCCGCATCTTCGGAGATCGCCTGCGCCGCCATCAGGATGCGCACCGATTTCTCGATGTCTCGGCGGGAGCGCAAGGTCTCCTCGAGCTTGGCGACCTTCTGATGCAGGCGCGCCTCGTATTTATGGGCCACGCGCGCCGTGATGAGCGTCGAGAGGATGCCGAAGGGACGCACCGGCTTGGTGACGACACCGCGCACATCGGCGTCGATCAGCACGTCGAGCATGGAAGGGTCCTCGTAGTCGATGACGGCCACCAGGGCGAAGCCGGGATGCCCCTCCTCGACGGCCGGCTTCCGGCTGCGGTCGAAGAGGAGGAAGACGACGTCGATGTCCGACGGGATCGGGCGCGGCGGCGGCCAGACATGGCGCACCGGGCAGCCGATGCGCCGCAGATGGCGGACGAGCTCATCGCCGTCGGGATCCTGCGGGTGGCAGACGAGAACTTGCGTCTCGCGCAATGTCCGCAGGAGAACATGCCCGCTCACGGCTTCGCCTCCGCGCGCGACTTCGCCTCGTTGGGCCAAGCCCGCGAGGCGCCGTAGTTCACGAGATAAGGGTCCGGCTTGACCGGCGCGGCCGCTTCCTCGACGACCTCGAACAGCCCGGAGGCGCCGACCCGCCCGATGCGCGGCCACAGATAGGTGTGGTTGTTGTCAGGATCGACGACGATCTCGCCCTGGGGGGCATCGAAGGGCAGGCCGGCCAGCGCTTCGATGAGATCGTCGGGCTCCATGCTGCCGGTCTGGGCGAGCGCGCGGCCGAGCAGATGCGTCTGCACATAGGCAGCTTCGGCGCTCATATTGGCGAGCGCGGCCTGCCCGAAGCGGGCCTGGTAGCGCCCGACGAAACGCCTGTTCGCGGGCGTCCCGAGGGTGTGGAAATAGGGCGCGGCGGTGATCGCGCCCAAGGCCGCGCCGGGCCGCATCAGAGCGATCTCCGCCTCGGTCGTGGTCAGGCTCGCGATCGGCACGCCTGCGCCGCCGAGCATGCCCTCGCAGGCCTCGTAGAGGTAGATGGTCGACATCCCGACGACCGTGGAGAAGATCACGTCGGGCCGCAGCTCGGACATGCGGCGCACCACCGATCCGAAACTGTCGCGATCGGCGTGCAAGTCGAGATAGATCTCGTCCAGGACCCGGCCACCGCGGTCTTCGACGAGCTCGCGCATCACGCGATTGCATTCCCGCGGATAGACATAATCGGACCCGACGAAGACAAAGCGCGAGCCGTATGTCTCGGTGAGATAGCGAGCCAGCTGCACGCTGCCCTGGCTGGGCGAAGGGCCGCCATAGACCACGTTAGGGGAATATTCGAAGCCTTCGTAGATGGTGGGATAGAACAACAGCCCGTTGCGCCGCTCGATGATCGGCAGGACGGCCTTGCGGCAATGCGAGGTGCAGCAGCCGACGATCGCGCGCACGCCATCCTCGGCGAGGAGGTCGCGGGCGTAGCGGCTATAGCCCTCGGGCTCGGAGGCCGGATCATGAATCACCGGTTGCAGCGGGCGGCCGCTTATGCCGCCTGCCGCATTGATCTCCTCGATAGCGAGCAATGCGCCCTGCAACTGCGTCGTCTCGAGATATCCGGTGACGCCGCTTTGGGAAAACAACAATCCGACCGGCCATGTCGTTTGCACCTCAATTCCTCCCTGGCGCCGTGTCTCTCGATATCGAGCCGCCATGCAGCAAGCTTCACCCCTCACCCATCGATCTTCTTGAACAGCGCCTTCATGTCGTCGACCGAGAGCGTGCGGACGGTATCGAGATTGTCGCCCTTCACGGTCCAGATGAGGGCGAGGCCCGAGACATCGCCATTGGCGTCGAATTCGACGGGGCCGGTCGCGCCGACATATTTGATCGGCTTGCCCTCCTTGATGAGGGCCAAGGCCTTCTTGAATTCGTCGGGGCCCGTGCCGACGACAGTCCCGTCGGGGACCTGGATCTTGCGGATGGCGTCGCGGATGGCAGTGCCCGAGAGCTCGGGCGCAATGTTCATCGCGAGGCCAAGCGCCATGACCGCGTCATACTGGTTGTAAATGCCGGGGCCGTCCGGGCTCTGCTTATAGGCCGCCTGGAAGGCCTGCTTGAAGGCATCGACCGTCGGGCCTGAGATCGACGCATTGTCCATGCCGAAGGCGTTTTGCAGGAAGCGCGCGCCGACCGACTTCACATATTCGGGGCTGCGCAGGGAGTTGTTGAGGATGAGATTTGGCGTGCCGCCGAGCGAGAGCCATTCGCGTGTCATGGTGGCGCCGTCCTGCGGGAAGGCCACGAAGAAGACGGCGTCGGGCTTCTCGGCGAGCGCCAGATTGACCTCGGCCCGATAGGAGGGCTGGTTGTCGTTATAGGGGACGGCCTTGACGATCTTGGCACCGAGCTTCTCGACGGCACGCGTGAAGTCCTTGACCATGCCGGTGCCGAAATCGGTGTTGATGTAGATGACGGCGATGCGCCGATAGCCCTTTTCCTCGACGATGGCGGCGGAGGCATAGGCCTGCGTCTTGACGGTCGGCAAGGTGCGGAAGAAGAAGCCGCCCGTCTTGCCCTCCTGCGCGAGCGTCGTGAAGGTCGCGGCCGTCGAGCAGCAGCTCACCATCGGGATGCCGGCCGGCGCTACGACCGAGATCAGGATCGGCAGGCTGACGCCGCTCGACACCGTTCCGGTGAGGGCGGGCACGCGCTCGACATCGATCAGGAATTTCGCCGCATCGACGCCGACCGTCGGTTGGCCCTGGTCGTCGCGCAGGATGAACTGCACCTGGCAACCCTTGATGCCACCTCCCTGGTTGATGTGCTCGATGGCGAGTTGGGCGCTATCGGCGATCCGCTTGCCGACCGGACCCATGGAGCCGCTCAGGGGCAGGATGCCGCCGAGCTTCACCGGACAGGCAGTTGCGCCTTGTGCCGCAGCCTCCGATGGCATCGCCGCCAAGCCCAGCAGGGTGCAAAATGCGATTGCGATTATCTGTTTCATCATATCCTCCCGTCCCCCCAGGTCGCAGCGGATGCCGATCGACAATGACGTCATTGCTGACCGAGATGGCGCGAGACGACCGGCTCCTCGCCGATCAACCCTCGCGGTCTGAACAATAGCGTAAAAACCAGCACCGCGCCGATCAGGATCGCCTGCACGGCACCGCCCTGGGCCTGGTAGGCGGCCGGAATGGTTTTGGAGATCAACGTGCCGCTCGCGCTCCAAAGCCCCCAGACCATCGCGGCGCCGAGGAGCGCGCCCTTGTTGTTGCCGCTGCCCCCGACGATCAGCATCGTCCAGATCTGGAATGTCAGGATCGGCACGAAGTCGAAGGGCGAGACGAAGCCGATGAATCCCACATAGAGCGCCCCCGCAAGGCCGATGATGGTCGAGCCGAGCACGAAGGCCTGCAGGCGAAACAGACGCGCGTCCTTGCCGAGCGCCACCGCCGCGGTCTCGTCTTCGCGGATCGCCTTCAGCACCCTCCCCCATGGCGAACGCACGATGCGTTCGAGCGCCCAATAGGTCAGCAAGGTCACGCAGAGCGTCAAGACGAGATAGAAGATGTTGGCGCCGAGCGACGCCGCGAAGAGGCCCGGCAGCGGCCGCGGGATGGAAGTCATCCCCAGGCTGCCTCCCGTCAGCGCCTCGAAATTGAGCGTCACCAGCTGGATGGCCACGGCGATCCCGAATGTGGTGATGGCGAGGTAATCGCCACGCAGGCGGATCGTCGCAAGCCCGACGATCGCGGCCACCAGCGCGGAAGCCGCCATGGCGCCGAGAATGCCGATGATCCAGGGCAGGCCGAAATTGCCGAGGAGCTCGGGGCGCGGCGGCGCGCAGATGATGGCGAGCGCATAGCCACCGACCGCGTAGAAGCCGACGACGCCGGCGTTGAACAGCCCCGTCGCGCCCCATTGCAGATTCAATCCAAGCGTCGCCACGCCGAGTATGAGCACGACGGTCGCGAAGAAAACGAGGTAAGAGGCAAGGCCGATCATGGCGCGCTCACGAGCGTTCGGCGGTGCCGAACAGGCCTTGCGGCCGCACGCACAGCACCAGCAGCAACAGGAGAAACGGCATCGCTCCTTTGTATCCGGCAGGGATCAGAAGCACCGAGAGGTTCTCGGCGAGGCCAACCGCAAGCCCTCCGACGACGGCGCCGATGAGGCTGCCCGCCCCGCCCAGGATGGCGGCGGTGAAGAGCGACAGCAAGAGATTGAAGCCCATCTCGGGGCGCAATTGCACGGTGAGGCCGGAAAAGACGCCGGCGGCGGCGGCCAGCGCCCCGCTGGCGATCCAGGTCAGGCGGATGACCTTCGCGATCTCGATGCCGCAAACGCGCGCCAGCGCCGGGCTCTCGGCCATGGCGCGCATCGCCATGCCAAGGCGGCTGAAGCGCAAGAAGAGCTGCAGCGCCGACACCACGACGACAGCGAGAGCCAGCACGAAGATCTGGTCCGGCAGCATGCGGATGCCTGGAAGGAGCTCGACCGCCATCTGCAATTCCGTCGTGTAGTAATGCGCGTCCGGTCCCCAGAGCAGCAGCACGAGATTGCGCAGCACGAGCGCTGCCCCGAAGCTCGCGAAGACCATGGTGAGAGTATTGGCGCGACGCGCGCGCAGGCGATCGAAGACGAGCTTGTCGACGACGAGCGCGACGAGCCCCGTGCCGAGCCCCGCGAACAGGACCGCGACCAGAAGCTGCCAGCCGAAGGAGAACGGGCCGATGGGAGCGCCAGCGGTCGCGAAGGCCGTGAAGCTGAGCGCCAGATAGGCACCCCAGGTCAGAAGCTCGGCATGCGAGAAATTCGCGAAGCGCAGAATTTGCAGGCTGAGCGAAACGCCGATGGCACCGAGCCCCACGATGGCGCCGGTGAGGACACCATCGGCGAGCGCCTGGCCGATCACGATGCACGTCTCCGCCCGCCCAGAAAGGCTTCAGCCATGGCGACATCGGCGATCAGGTCCTGCGCCCTGCCCTCCATCCGGTTGCGTCCTTCGGTCAGCACATAACCACGATCGGAGATGCGCAGCGCCGCCTTGGCGTTCTGCTCGACCATCAATACGGCGACGCCTCCAGCTGCGAGATGGCGCAGATTGGCGAAGACCTCGCCGACCGCGCGCGGGGCGAGGCCCGCAGTCGGCTCGTCGAGCATGATCAGCTTCGGATCGGTCATCAGGGCGCGCGCCACGGCCAGGATCTGGCGTTCACCGCCCGACAGGAGCCGCCCGGCGGAGGATCGCCGCTTCGCCAGGAAAGGACTGAGCTCGTAGGCGCGCGCCAAGCGGCGTTTCAGCTCGAGGGGCGCCAAGGTATGGCCGCCGACCACGAGATTCTCCTGGATGGTCAGGTTGGTGAAGATATTGCCGGTCTGCGGAACATAGCCGACGCCGAGACGCACCATCTCATGGGCCGGGAGGCCGGTGACGTCGCGACCGTCATGGTGGACCGTGCCGGCTTCGAAGACGACGAGGCCGGCGATCGCCTTGAGCAAGGTCGATTTTCCTGCGCCGTTCGGGCCAATGATGGTGACGATCTCGCCTTGCGCAACCGAGACGGAAACGTCATGCACCACCGGCAGCCCGGGCACGTAGCCGGCCGCGACATGGCGCGCGACGAGAAGCGGAGCCGTCATGCCGCGACGTCGCCGAGATAGGCGTCGAGCACGCGCGCATCTGCACGTGCCGCGTCGGGCTCGCCGGCGAATATGACCTTGCCTTGCGCCATGACGACGATCGGGCTGCAAAGCTGCATGACCATGTCCATATTGTGCTCGATGATCAGGAAGGTCATGCCGCGCGCGTTCAGCGCGGCGATCTTCTCGATCAAGGTTTCGAGCAAAGCCGGATTGACGCCGGCCGCGGGCTCGTCGAGCAAGATGAGGCGCGGCTCGATCATCAGCACGCGCGCCAGCTCGAGCAATTTCTGCTGGCCGCCGGATAATTGGCCGGCGAGCTCGTTGCATTTCGCCGCAAGCCCTGTGAAGCCGAGCACCTCCATCGCCCGGGCGCGAGCGAGGTGCTCCTGCGCTTGCACGGCCCCGAAGGAAATCCAGTTGTTCCAGAAGCGCTCGCCGCTTTGACCGCTCGGCACGAGCATGACGTTCTCGAGCACCGTCATCTGAGGGAATGGGCGCGGGATCTGGAAGGTCCGAGCCAGTCCCGCCCGAAATATGCGATCGGGGCTGAGCCCGTCGATCCTTTGGCCCTCGAAGCGGATCTCGCCGGCATCCGGCCGCAGCGCCCCCGCGATCAGACCGAACAAGGTGCTCTTGCCGGCGCCGTTCGGGCCGATCAGCCCGGTCATGGTCCCGCTTTCGACGCGCAAGCTGACGCTGTCGACGGCGCGCAGCTCGCCAAACCGGCGCGCCGCCTTCTCGACCTGCAAGAGCGCCTCCATGCGGTCATATGATCACAAGTGTCACGTACCGGAAAGCGCAAGTCCGGCGCCTTCCTGCCGGGATTGGGATCAGATCCAATCCCTCGCGATGACCTGTCGATCCGCCCGTCCGAAGGTGGCCGCGTCTGCCGCCGGGCTCCCGAGTTGCGCCGTCCTGCGTGCGACCGCGGAACTGCCCCGCCCAAATGTGCTTACCTGGTGGAATCGCCATTCTCTGGTTATATTACTGGCAATATCCCGGAGGCCAAGATGAGCACCTCGCAGAAGCGCGCAATCCAGAACTATCGGTCCCGCCTCAGCGAGCGGGGTCTCGCACGCTTCGAGGTGCTCGGGCTCGACGGCGACCGCGATCTCATCCGGTCACTGGCCCGCCGGCTTGCCGAAGACGGCCCCGAGGCCGCGCGCATCCGCGCGACCGTCGCCCAGACAATATCCGGCGAGCCGTCGAGGACCGGCGGCATTCTCGCCGCGCTCCGGCGCTCGCCTCTGATCGACGCCGATCTCGATCTCAGCCGTCCCTATGTCGAGGGGCGCAAGGTCGATCTGTGACGCGCTATCTTCTCGACACCAACATCATCAGCAATGTCATCAAGCCGGAACCGTCCGAGGCGCTACTGACGTGGCTAGGTGCGCAGAAGGACGACGATCTCTTCATCGCCTCGCTGACCGCCGCCGAAATCCAGCGCGGCATCCTGGAGAAACCCGCCGGCCGCAAGCGCCAAGCGCTCGACGCATGGTTCACGCGCCCCGAAGGCCCGCAAGCCCTCTTCGCGGGCCGTGTCCTGCCGTTTGACGAGCGCGCTAGCCTCATCTGGGCGCGGCTGATGGCCGACGGAAAGGCCGCAGGCCGCCCGCGCAGCGGCCTCGACATGATCATCGCATCCGTCGCCGTCGCCAATGACTGTGTGGTCGTGACCGACAACGAGAAGGATTTCGCGGAGATCGAATTTATCAATCCGCTGCGGGGGGACGCCGATGCGCCTGCTGTTTAGCCAACGCTATCACCAATTTCGCCTTCAGCCATGGCCGCATGACCTACGATATGGCGCTCGGCGATTTGCTGCCGGGCATCACCGACGAAGCCCGGCAACCCAGCTCGCAGCCTTCTCGAGCTCCCGCAATGCCACAGGATCTTTGCCGACCCCTTTGAGGAAACCGTGGTCTTGGCCGTCGGCCACGACAAAGCTGTTGGCGGCGTTGGAGGGTGGAAGACCCTGAAAGAGCATGGCCGAATCATCGAACACCGCATCCAGTCCGGCCGCCAGAACATAAACCGGCTCGGCAATCTCGCTCGCAAAGTCCAGCGGCCAGACTAGGCCGCCAGCAGGACCGCTCTCGCCGAGGCGGCGATACATGGCCGAGAGCGTTTGCGAATCCAGCCCGCTCTCCGGCGTACCGTAGCGCGAGATGCTGTTTCCTTCGACAAGCCCATAGGCGCCGTAAAGGAGAACCATGCCTTTGACGCAGGCCCGCATCCGCTGATCCAGGCCGCGCGATCCCCAAAGGGCGACGCAGGCGCCGGCGCTGTCGCCCGCGAGGAAGAGTCTGGCTTTGACGGCAGCGGTACCCGTCACGGCGACAGCCGCCGCGCAGGCAGCGACCGCATCCTCGCGCTGCGCCGGGAACGGATGCTCGGGCGCCAGGCGATAACGGGCCGATAGAACGCGCATGCCGGACAGGCTCGCCAGCCACGCCGTGACGCAGCGGTGCGTTTCCGGACTCCCCGCCACGAAGCCGCCCCCATGGAAGTAGAGAAAAGTGGCATCTTCCGCGCAATCGGCAGGCGTGAACAGAAGCCCTCCGCGGAAGGCGCCGTCCTCCAGGAGGGGCGTCTCGATGACGTTCCCGGGCAAGGCGCCGGCCCGCTCCGCGGCATCGCGGGCATGATGCGTCCGGAGCTGTTGCGGGCTCGATGAGATCCAAGAAACGCTCATCTCAAAACGCTCATCTCAAAACGCTCATCTCAAAACGCTCATCCCAGTTTCGTCTCGGCGTTGACCTCGTCTACGCTCGAGAGAAATATCGAGGGTCAGCTATTCCTTCAACCATCTGGCACGCGGACGCAATTTGACTCGGGCACCGGCACATCAAGGGCGGACGACATCGGAAGCCGATTCAGCGGCGCCGATTACATTCGCGGTCCTGATCTTTCCCGGTTTTCCCATGATGGCGTTCAGCTCGGTCATCGAGCCGCTCCGGGCCGCAAACGTTCTCGCGCGGCGTCATTGCTATCGGTGGATCGCCGTCGGCCTTTCTGGCGGCAAGGTCGAAGCATCGAGCGGCTTGGCCATCGGGCCGGTCCATTCGGTGCAGGATGCTCCGGTGGTGGATCGCATCGTCGTCTGCTCGGGTGGCGATGCCGATCATCTGGTCGCCGATCCTGCGGTTGCCTGGATCAGGAGGAGCCTGCGGGGCGGCGCTGAGGTCGGCGCCGTCGCGGACGCCGCGTTCTTCCTGGCCCGAGCCGGACTCCTCAACGGCCACGCCTGCACCCTGCACTGGACCAGCCAGCCGGCATTCAGGGAACGCTTTCCCGAGATCGACCTGCGTCGCGACCTCTATGTGATCGATCGCAGGCGCTTCACCTCGGCCGGGGGCGTCGGCAGCCTCGACATGATGCTCGACATCATCGCAACGGACTACGGCGCCGAGCTGGCGGCAGGCGTCGCGGAATGGTTCGTGCATAGCCCGCTGCGCTCCAGCGTCGACCGAAAGATGATGCCGCTGCGCCTGCGCACCGGCATACAGGACGAGCTTGTCCTATCGGCGATCGCCGTCATGGAAGAGGCCGTCGAAGAGCGGTTGCGGATGGCGGACCTGGCCATGAGACTCGGCATCTCGGCCGACAAGCTCGAAAGGGCCTTCCGCTCGGAAGCGGGCGTTGCGCCCAGTGCCTATTACCGCAGATTGCGCCTGCGTCGAGCCGCCGACCTGCTCGCGCATTCGAGTCTTCGGGTGCGCGACGTGGCGCTCGCCTGCGGCTTCGCGAACATGTCGAGCTTTGCGAGAGCCTACCGGGAATTCAAGGGCCATTCGCCAGGTGCGACCCGCAGGCGTTGAAGCTGCACCGAATGTGCGGAATCTCGCACAGTTTTGGCGGAAATCCGCACAAGCGACGAGAAACAGGCGTCGCATCCTTGTTCTGAACAAGGAGGCGCCGAATGGGGATAGTCGTTTTCGATCCCGACCAGATCGAGGATGTCGATTTCGCGGATCGGATGCGCCATCCAGCCGCCGCGGATCCGGCCGGCGGCATGTGGTTGTCGGACACGGAACCGTCCTTCGTCGACGCGGATGCGTTGCGGAAAGGCCGCCTCAAGAAATTGCGGGCCTGGATGGCCGAGGCCGGCTATGGCGCGATCGTCCTCTTCGACCCCTACAACCAGCGTTACGCGACCGGCTCGCGCAACATGTTCGGCTATTTCCTGCGCAACTCGACCCGCTACTTCTTCATCCCGACCGAAGGTCCGGTCGTCCTCTTCGAATACCCGCAGAGCTACCACGTCTCGATGGTGCTCGACACGGTGGACGAAGCTCGGCCGTCCAAGCTTGTCTGGTCCTCGGTCTCCAATCGCGACGACGAGGCCGCCGGGGCCTTCGCCGACGAGATCGCCGATCTGCTGAAATCCCACGGTGGCGGATCGATGAAGATCGGGCTCGATCGCTGCAACCACCTGCACGCTCTCGCGCTCGAGAAACGAGGCTGCGTCATCCAGGATTGTCAGGGCGAGATCCTCGCGGTCCGCGCTGTCAAAACGGCGGAGGAAATCAAGTGCCTCCAGGTCTCGATGGCGGGTGCGGAAGCGGCGGTCGCCGCCGTGCGCGAGGCGATCAAGCCGGGTGTCTCGGAAAATGATCTCTTCGCCATCATGTACCACGAGGTCATCCGCCAAGGCGGCGAGTTCATCGAGACGAGGCTGCTGACCTCCGGGCAGCGCACGAATCCGTGGTTCAACGAAGCCAGCGGCCGCAAGATCCGGCCGGGCGAGCTCGTCGCCCTCGATACCGATACTATCGGTTGCTACGGCTATTACTCGGATTTCTCCCGCACCTTCCGCTGCGGCCCGGGCAGGCCAACCGACTACCAGAAGATGCTCTACCGCATGGCGCATGACCAGGTGCAGCACAATATCGGGATCATCAAACCCGGCATGGCGTTCCGAGAGATCGCGGAAAGGGCCTGGAAGATCCCCGAGCGGTTTGTCGACCAACGCTATACCTCCGTCATGCACGGAGTGGGCATGCATGGTGAAACGCCGTTCATCGCCCATGCCATGGATTACGAGACCTATGGCAGGAACGGCCATCTCGTGCCGGGCATGGTCGTCAGTGTCGAAAGCTATATCGGCGAAAAAGGTGGCCGCGAGGGCGTCAAGCTCGAAGACGAGATCCTGATCACCGAGACGGGCACCGAGCTCCTTTCGCGATTTCCCTATGAGGACGAATTCCTTGGGGGATCCGCATGAGGTGCAGCGTTTCGGTTCCGTCCGGCAAGGCGGCGGCGATCTTCATCGACCTCCAGGAGGAGCACCGTCGCGACAGACGCTACCTGGTCGCGGGCTTTGGCACGCTCCTCGCCAAGGTTCGCGACCTGCAGGCGGCAGCGCGAGCCCACGGCATACACGTGGTCCACGCCGCCTATGTGGTCGATCCGGCGGCCCAGAAACTGCGGCCGTTTCATCCCGTGATGGTGGACGGAACCTCGGCCTTCAGCGACAAGGACAGTCCGCTTTCGGCTATTTGCCTCGAGGTGGGACCGGTCAGGGGCGAGGCCGTCGTCATCAAGTCGGCAGCAAGCGCATTCGGCGGCGGGCAGCTGTCACGCCGCTTCGAGGCTCTCGGCATCGAGTGGGTCTTCGTGGCGGGCGTATGGA
The DNA here is from genome assembly GCA_900104855.1 of Rhizobiales bacterium GAS188. Lineage (NCBI taxonomy): Bacteria > Pseudomonadati > Pseudomonadota > Alphaproteobacteria > Hyphomicrobiales > Rhizobiales bacterium GAS188. The sequence continues at coordinate 4,694,413 of FNSS01000001.1, read as the reverse complement.
CGGAAGCCTGCGTCGACGCGACCGTCAAGGACGCGATCGAGCTCGGCTACCGCGTCATCTTGATCAAGGACGCTTGCGCCAGCGGCAGCGTCGCCATGCATCAAACGGCGATCCTCAACCTGGCGAACCGTCTTTACGGCGGCGCCGTGATCGACAGTGAAGGCGCCTGCCGGTTGATGGCCGGAGAGACCGTCGAAGCGTGGATGGTCGAAGGCTCGGTCCCGCTTCGCTTTACCTATGAGAATGCAGCGGACCTTTACGACGACCTTTGAGGGCGATGATCGATCATGGGCCTGATGGACATACTCACCTTCGCCTATGCCAATCTCGATCTCATCGCCACGCGCGCGATCGAGCACCTGTCCATCGTCGCCGTCGCCGTTTCGATCGCCATCCTGACCGCCGTTCCGATCGGTCTTGCGATCACCCAGTCCAAGCGCGCCGCGGATGCGGTCCTCTATCTCGCCTCGATGATGATCACCATCCCGTCAGTCGCGCTCTTCGGGTTGATGATCCCGCTGCTGTCTCCGTTCGGCCATGGCATCGGCTATGTTCCGGCAGTCATTGCGGTCGTCCTTTATTCGCAGCTCCCGATCATCAGGAACACCTACACGGCCGTCGCCGACGTTGACCCGGCCCTCCGCGAAGCCGGCGTCGGAATGGGCATGAGCTCCTTGCAGCGGCTGCGTCAGGTCGAAATTCCGCTGGCTACTCCCGTGATCATGGCAGGCGTTCGGACCGCGACGGTCATGAATATCGGGGTGACGGCGATCGCGGCCTATATCGGTGCCGGTGGCCTCGGAACGTTCATCGCGCGCGGCATCAGCCAGTCGGATCCGCGCCAGCTCGTCACCGGTGCGGTCGCCGTATCCCTGCTGGCGATCGCGGTCGATCTGCTGCTCGCGCTGATCCAGAAGCTGCTCACCTCGAAGGGCCTGTCAACGGTGGAGGGTCGATGATCCGGCTCGAGCGCCTGACCAAGGTCTTCGACACGCCGGGCGGGCGCGTCACGGCCGTCGACGGCGTCAGCTTCGATCTTCCGGCGGGCGAAATCTGCGTCCTGCTGGGCCCCTCGGGCTGCGGCAAGACCACGACCATGAAGATGATCAACCGCCTCGTCGCGCCGACGGGCGGTAAAGTGTACATCGACGGCCGCGACACCGACACGATCGATCCCATCAAGCTGCGCCGCTCGATCGGCTACGTCATTCAGCAGATCGGACTCTTCCCGAACAAGACCGTCGCCGAGAACATCTGCGTCGTGCCCGACCTGTTGGGCTGGGACCGGAAAAAGTCCCTCACGCGCGCCGCCGAGCTCCTCGAAATGGTGGCGATGGAACCGTCCATCTTCATGCGCCGCTATCCGAAGGAGCTGTCGGGCGGCCAGCAGCAGCGCGTCGGCGTCCTGCGCGCACTCGCCGCCGATCCGCCCGTCATGCTGATGGACGAGCCGTTCGGCGCGATCGACCCGATCAATCGCGAGGTGATCCAGGACGAGTTCCTGCGCATGCAGAGGACGCTGCGCAAGACCATCATCTTCGTGTCGCACGACCTCGACGAGGCGGTGAAGATGGCCGACAAGATCGCCATCTTCCGCGCCGGCCGCCTCGAGCAGTTCGCAACACCCGACCAGTTGCTGGCGAGCCCTGCGACGCCCTTCATCGAGACCTTCCTCGGCTCCGATCGCATGTTGAAAAGGCTTCGGCTCATTCGCGTCGCGGACGCCATGCTCCGCGAGGTCGAGGTGGTGCGGCGCGACGATCCGGTCGCGAAGGCAGGCGCGCTGATGCAGGCCAGCGGCAATCCAGCCATCCTGATGCTGGAGGCGGATGGACGGCTTGGCGGCGTCCTGTCCGGCAGCAGGGCCTTCGCCGGGCATGGAACCTGCGGCGAACATGCCGAGCCGATCCGTACGACCCTTCCGGTCAAGGCCGATCTTCGCAGCGCGATCACGCTCATGTTCACGCACGACATGGCGATCATGCCGTGCGTCGACGAAGAGGGCCGGCTCCAAGGCACGCTGACATATCGCTCGATCGTCGGAAGCCTGTCCGTTCCGGAGCCGCCGGCATGAACGCGACGCACACGGCGCCGGCATCGGGAACGAGGGCGTGGCTGACGGCAGGTATCGGCAGGCCCTCCTTGCTCAACCGTGCGCTGCCCTGGCTGCTGCTGGTCCTCGCCTTCGGTACCTGGTCGTTCTCGAGCAAAATGCCTGCCGAGATCGCCTCCTATCATGAAGATGTCGTCTATCTCGGCGGACAGCATATCGTGCTCGTCGCCTGGGCGGGCGGCCTTGCCATCCTGACGGGAATCCCGGCCGGCGCGATCTTAGCGCGACCCGCCTTTCGCAAGGCGTCCGAGCTCATCCTCCAGGTCTTCAACCTGGGGGCGACGATCCCCACATTGGCGATCCTAGCGCTGTGCATGACGATCCTCGGAATCGGCATCGCTCCCTCGATTTTCGGGCTCTGGGCGGCGACCCTGCTGCCGATCGTCAGAAATACCTTCACCGGCCTGAGGAGCGTCCGCGCGCCGCTGATCGAGGCCGCTCGCGGCATGGGCATGACGGCTAGTCAGATCTTCTGGCGAGTGGAATTTCCCAATGCGATTTTCGTCATATTCGGCGGCGTCCGGACCGCGCTGGCGATTTGCGTCGGCACGGCGCCGCTCGCCTTCCTGATCGGCGCTGGTGGGCTCGGCGAGCTCATCTTCACGGGCATCGCCCTCAACGATCTGCCGATGATGCTGGCGGGCGCCATTCCGACCGCGCTGCTCGCGGTTCTCACGGATTTTCTCGTAGGCCGGCTGCAATTCCACATCGTGCCGCGAGGGATAAACCCGCTTCGCTGACGCGCGCGGGATGGCCAACACGACAGGAGCGCAACATGACGAACGTCTCGACTCTCAAACGCATGATGCTATCCGCATTGGCGCTTCTCATCCTCGGCAACGTGGCCCCGGCGGCCGAGCTGACCGTCGGCGGGAAGGACTTCACCGAACAATACCTGCTCGCCGAGATGACCAAGCAATTGCTGGAAAGCAAAGGCTACAAGATCAACAAGAAGGATGGCATGGGAACCAGCATCGTCCGTGCGGCCTTGGAAAGCGGCGAAGTGAACCTCTACTGGGAATATACCGGAACGTCGCTCGTCACCTTCAACAAAGTCACGGCCAAGCTGACGCCGGAGGAAACCTACGCCAAGGTGAAAGAGCTCGATGGCGCCAAGGGACTTATCTGGCTGGCGCCTTCCACGGCGAACGACACCTATGCCTTGGCCATCAGGAAGAATAATCCGCACACGGACGGATTGATCACGCTTTCCGATCTCGCGGCTGCGTATAAGTCAGGGAAAGCCGTCGCCATGGCGACGACGGCCGAGTTCCCCAAGCGTGAGGATGGCCTGCTCGGGTTGCAGAAGGCCTACGGGTTCGAAGCAGGGCGTGCCAACGTCCGGCCGATGGAAATCGGCCTCGTCTATCCGGCTCTTGTGAACGGGGATGTCGATGTCGCCGTCTGCACCTCGACCGATGGCCGGATAGAGGCCATGCATCTCACGCTTCTGAAAGACGACAAGAATTTCTTTCCGAACTACGCGCTCGTCCCGGTCGTCCGCAAGGATGCGCTCAATGCGCATCCCGACCTCAAGGCGACCCTCGAGGCTCTGTCGTCCAAGCTCGACGACGCCACAATGCAGCATCTCAACGGTGAGGTGGACGTCCAGAAGAAATCGGTCGAGTCGGTCGCCACGACATATTTGAAGGAGAAGGGCCTGCTCTGAGCAGGTTCGTCGTCGCGTCGCCAAGTGCCGGGAATCATAGAAGGCTGATACGTGGATCGCGAGGCGCCTATCCCTCCCACGCGGAGCGGGGGAGGTGGCGAGCGCAGCGAGCCGGGTGGGGTCCGCTGCCGGATAAGTCCCCCACCCGTCCGCTCGGCAAGGGCCTCGCTCTCCCCCACTCGCTGCGCTTCGCGGAGGAGGGATGAGCGGAGACGACTCACTCTTCAATGAAGCCGGTACTAGACGCCGGACTCATAGCCAATAGCTGACGGTCGCGACGATGCAGACGGCTGCGAGGAAGTTTGAGGCGTTTCGGTCGTATCGCGTGGCGACGCGCCGAAAGTCCTTGAGGCGGCAGAACATGCGCTCGATGGCGTTTCGGCTGCGATAGAGGAAAGGCGAGAAGGCGTTTTTCCATTTGCGGTTGGCCTTTGGCGGGATGTTGGCCCAAGCGCCGCGATCGCGGACCTGCGCGCGGATAGTGTTCGAATCGTAGCCTTTGTCGGCGTGCACGATGTCGCAATCGGGCAGCTGTTCGAGAAGCGCCGTTCCGGAAGTGCAATCAGCCACTTGGCCTCCGGTGAGCATGAACGCGATCGGCCGGCACAAAGCATCGGTCAGCGCGTGGATTTTCGTCGTGCGGCCGCCGCGCGACCGTCCGATCGCCTGATTTTGCTCCCCCCCTTTTTCCACCCGCAGCCGAACGGTGGGCCTTCACGGCCGAGGAGTCGATGAGAACCTGGGAATACGGGAATACGGGAATACGGGAATACGGGGAATACGAATACGGTCAGACGCCTGTCTTTACTTATTTGGCTCTGTCTCAAAGACTTGTATGACGTAGGTCGGCGTGCGATTTAATTAGATGAAGACGGGCCTGTCACCGTATTCCCCGCTCAGGTGGAGTTGGGTCGTCATCGCGAGCGAAGCAACGCGATCCAGCGGCGGCGCTTGGCGGGATGCGTCGAGAGGGGCGCCGCGTTCTGCGTCGGCCCAGCTGCATCGCGTTGCTTCGCTCGCGATGACGGTCGACGACCGGGTCTTTGTGGAGAAGTCATCTCGCGCCCCAACCGCCGCCCGCCGCGCCCCCTGCCATAGTTAGCCGTTGACCTTACTTTTGTCGACGGCTATAGTTAGCAAAATGCCTTAGCAATCGGAGGGCTCTCGATGGCGAGCGACGCGTACCCGAATGCCCAGCTCGAGCGCGAGATCGTGCTCTCGCGTGTGGTCGCCGCGCCGAGAGACGTCGTGTTCGCGGCCTGGAGCGACTCGCGGCGCATGTTCCAGTGGTTTGCTCCAGCCGGCATGCGCTGCGACGTGCATGCGCACGGGCTCGCAGAGCCGGGGGCCGTCTGGCGATTCGACATGATCGGGACCGGCGATGAGCGCTACGGCAATCGCATGCGGTTCCTCGAGGTCGTGCCGAACCAGCGGCTGGTGTTTGAACACGGAGCGGATCAGGACGACGATCCAGAGAGATTTCTGACCACCATCACATTCGACCAGCAGGACGACGGCAAAACCGTCGTAACGCTGCGGCAGCTGCACCCGACGACAGCACAGCGGCAACGGACCATTGGCTTCGGCGCGGTCGAGATCGGCTACCAGACGCTCGACGGGCTTGTCCGACATCTCGAGCGCAGCCCATGAGCGCCAAGATATTTCTTTTCGGGCGCCGGTCGAAATGGCGCGGCCTCGGGCGACTATCGCGGTCACCCCCTTGGCTCCGGAACCTGCCATGACTTCCAACACGTCCTTCGCTCCGCGCACCGGCGGCTGCCAATGCGGGCAGGTGTGCTTCCGAATGGAGACGGCGCCGATCATCACCCACTGTTGCCATCCACCCCGAGGTAATCATGGCCAAAAGTTCCAACCCAATGACCGCGTCCTGTCGCTGTGGGCAGGTCGGGTTCGCGATCAGAGGGGCGCCCATCATGCATGTCGCCTGCTACTGTACCAGTTGCCGGACCGCAGGCCGTGAGTTCGAACAGAGGCTTGGCTCACTGCCCGTCGTTGCCGATGATGGTGGGACCGACTTGGTCCTCCATCGCAAAGACCGCGTCTTCCAAACCGCAGGCGCCGATCGGTTGAGCGAGCACCGATTGAAGCCGGATTCCTCTACCCGACGGATGGTTGCGACATGCTGCAACACCCCAATGTTGCTGGAATTCACGAAGGGGCACTGGTTGACGTTCTATCGGGGTTGCCTGCCTGCCGAAATTCCCGCGTTAGAAATGCGAGTCATGACGGAGGACAAACCGGCCGCCGTGACGCTTCACAACGACTTGCCGAACTACGCGACCCACTCAGGTAGGTTCATGTGGAAGCTTCTTTCCTCATGGGCGGCCATGGGATTCCGCAGACCGCAGGTTACTTGGTGATGGTTACCCCCGAAAAGATCGCGATGGAGAACGTGAACAAGCCCGGCCGAACGGTGTCCGTGGAGGCCGGGAAATATCACGCCGTGAAAAACGCGATCCTCGCATCCCTACCGGCAGTCGCGCCGGGCCTGACGTTGGCGGAGCTCAAGCAACATATCCTACCGTTGCTGCCGGAAGGACTGTTTCCCGGCGGGGCTAAGGTTGGCTGGTGGATGATGGGCGTTCAACTTGATCTTAGGGCGAAGGGTGTGATCACGGCCGAGGAGACAAAGCCGTTGCGCTTCCATCGCCTCTGAAGGATCCCATCCTTCGATGGAGTGGTTAAGGATCCGGTGATCGTCATGAGCCGCATCTTCGATGCGCCGCGCGACCTCGTCTGGCAGGTATGCACCGAGCCCAAACACATCGTGCACTGGTGGGGCGGTCAGGGGTTCTCCAATCCAGCTTGCGAAATGGATCTGAGGCCGGGCGGGGCGTGGCTGCACGTGATGCGCACGTCCGACGGGTCGGAGCTCACGTTCAACTTCGTATTCCTGGAGGTCGAGCCACCCGAACGGCTGGTCTGGCGGCCGGCGGAGACCCGCGCCGGCGGACCGCCGTTCGTGACCCAGACCATGACCTTCGAGGATCTCGGGGATCAACGCACGAGATGGACGCTCGTCGCGCGCACGAACAGCTTCGCCGACCGGGATTCGGCCCAGCTGCATCGCGTTGCTTCGCTCGCGATGACGGTCGGTTCGACGACCGGGTCTTTGTGGAGAAGTCATCTCGCGCCCCAACCGCCGCCCGCCGCGCCCCCTGCCATAGTTAGCCGTTGACCTTACTTTTGCCGACGGCTATAGTTAGCAAAATGCCTTAGCAATCGGAGGGCTCTCGATGGCGAGCGACGCGTACCCGAATGCCCAGCTCGAGCGCGAGATCGTGCTCTCGCGTGTGGTCGCCGCGCCGAGAGACGTCGTGTTCGCGGCCTGGAGCGACTCGCGGCGCATGTTCCAGTGGTTTGCTCCAGCCGGCATGCGCTGCGACGTGCATGCGCACGGGCTCGCAGAGCCGGGGGCCGTCTGGCGATTCGACATGATCGGGACCGGCGATGAGCGCTACGGCAATCGCATGCGGTTCCTCGAGGTCGTGCCGAACCAGCGGCTGGTGTTTGAACACGGAGCGGATCAGGACGACGATCCAGAGAGATTTCTGACCACCATCACATTCGACCAGCAGGACGACGGCAAAACCGTCGTAACGCTGCGGCAGCTGCACCCGACGACAGCACAGCGGCAACGGACCATTGGCTTCGGCGCGGTCGAGATCGGCTACCAGACGCTCGACGGGCTTGTCCGACATCTCGAGCGCAGCCCATGAGCGCCAAGGCAGCAGTGCGCCGACGCTCCAGCGTGCGCGACCGCGAGGTGGGCCTCGTGTTTCGCGCCCTCGCCGATCCGACACGTCGCCGGATCGTCGAGCGGCTGGCGGCCGGCTCGGCGTCGATGACCGAACTCGCATGGCCTTTCAAGATGGCGCTGCCGTCCTTCGCGCAGCACATGCGCGTGCTCGAGACGAGCAACATCGTTCGGTCGCAGAAGGCAGGACGGGTGCGCCGTTACGCGCTGGCGCCGCAGGCGCTGGCGGGCGCGGAGCGGTGGATGCTCGACCAGCGTGAGATCTGGGAGCAGCGGCTCGACCGCATGCAGGACTATGTCGAAGGACTGGCGACCAACAAGGAGAAGCCATGAGCAAGGTATTCGCGAACATCGCCCTCAGTCTCGACGGCTACATGACCCCGGAAGGCATGACGATTGATCACTGGGACGATCCCGGCTTCAAGAATTGGGGCGCGAAGTGGGGAGCCCTGATGAGCTGGCTTATCGGCCTGGAGCATTTCCGCAGCTCGCTGAAGATCGGCCCCGGCGGCGAGACGGGCCCGGTCAACGACATGGTGCGCCACACCAGCGAGCGGATCGGCGCCAACATTATGGGCCGGCGGATGTTCGAGGCAGGCGAACGCAGCTGGCCGGAAGAGGCGCCGTTCCATACGCCGGTCTTCGTGCTCACCCACAACGCGCGTGAGCCGTGGGTGCGGCCGGGCGGGACGACTTTCCATTTCGTCACGGACGGTCCGCAAAGCGCGCTCGCGCAGGCGAAAGCCGCGGCCGGCGGCAAGGACGTGCGGATTGCCGGCGGCGCCGACGTGGTGCAGCAGTACCTGAAGCTCGGGGCCGTGGAAGAGCTCGAGATCGCGCTTGCGCCGCTCCTGTTCGGTGGCGGCCGACGGTTGTTCGAGAACCTAGGCGACGGTCTCCGAAGCTTCCAAATCGACCGTGTGCTACATACGCCGCTCGCAACGCATCTGCGTTATCTGCCGTCTTGATGGGTGTGGCGGTAACGCTGCCCTTCCTCATAGAACACGAACCGTCCACGCAGCCCCCGCTTAAGCTCCCTTCCGCTTTACGCCCTCTGTCAAAGCGAGCGAAGCGACGCGATCCAGTTCCCCCGGAATACGGTGACAGGCCCGTCTTTACCTAGGCTCCGGACTCATAACCAATAGCTGACGGTCGCGACGATGCAGACGGCTGCGAGGATGTTTGAGGCGTTTCGGTCGTATCGCGTGGCGACGCGCCGGAAGTCCTTGAGGCGGTAGAACATGCGCTCGATGGCGTTTCGGCTGCGATAGAGGAAAGGCGAGAAGGCGTTTTTCCATTTGCGGTTGGCCTTTGGCGGGATGTTGGCCCAAGCGCCGCGATCGCGGACCTGCGCGCGGATGGCGTTCGAATCGTAGCCTTTGTCGGTGTGCACGATGTCGCAATCGGGCAGTTGTTCGGGAAGCGCCGTTCCGGCAGTGCAATCAGCCACTTGGCCTCCGGTGAGCATGAACGCGATCGGCCGGCACAAAGTATCGGTCAGCGCGTGGATTTTCGTCGTGCGGCCGCCGCGCGACCGTCCGATCGCCTGATTTTGCTCCCCCCCTTTTCCACCCGCAGCCGAACGGTGGGCCTTCACGGCCGAGGAGTCGATGAGAACCTGGGCGAGAGGGCCGTCGGCTTGGGCGAGCCTCGAACAGTCGCACCCAAACGCCTTTCGCAGCCCAGCGCACATAGCGATTATAGAGGGTCTTTCTCGGCCCATACGCGGGCGGCGCGTCGACCCAGCGGCATCCCGATTTCAGGACCTGGATGATCCCGCTGATGATGCGCCGGTCGTCGACACGCTCCTTGCCCCGCGTATCCGTCGGCAAATGCGGCGCGATCTTGGAAAATTGCTCGTCAGTCAGCCAGAATTGATCCCGATTCATCCAAGCTTCTCTTCGGAAGCCGTGAATCACAAAGCGGCGCTCACTCCAACAGATTTATGGGTCCGGGCCCTAGACGCCGGCGATCGATGAGCCGGTCGCCAGCTCGACTCGCCGGGAGACGTCACGCCGACCGGCTCTGCTTCTCGGGCCGGCGACCTCCCCAGCCAACCCGAAGGGGTCACTCCCCCGCGCATTCATAACAAGAGTTGTCAAACTCGCAAATCCTTGCAATCCTTCGCATGGGCTCGGGTAGCGACCTATCCGAGTGGTACCGCAAAGGATTTCGGGGCATGACCGCAATGAACGAAGCGGGGACCGCCGACCCTCGACACAGATTCACGAGGCTCAGCTCGAGCCTCGCCCATGTCAACGACACGCTGGGACCTTTGGCCGACCTTCTGGGAACTTGGGTCGGCAACAAAGGGTACAACATGGTCGCCGTCCCGTTCCCGACGCAAGGGCCGGCCCCGTTCACGCTTCTGGTGAGACCTTACCTCGAAACCATCACCTTCTCGCCGATCGGCGCCAAGGTCCCCAATCGCCGCGCAGGCGGCATCGATTTCGTGGTCGGCGTCATGTACGAGCAGCGCAATATCGACATTGCCACCAACCAGCCGCTGCATGTCGAAAACGGCATGCTGCTCCTGCTCGACCAGGCCTCGAAAAAGAATTCCGTCGCGCGTCTTGCATCCGTCCCGCATGGCGACAGCGTCCTGGCCATCGGCGACTGGGGCCGAGTGGACCGCGCCCCCATCTTCCCACCGATCTGGAGCCTGCCGAGCGACCAAGACCCCGCACATTTGCGCCAATATGAGAGCGCGAGAACGGTGCAGTTCAATCCGCGGATGCCGGAAGCCACGCTCTACAGCGAAATCGTCGGCCAGCATATTCTGCACACGACGTTCATCAATCTGTCGACTGCCGGCGGGGGCGGCATCGTGAATATTCCCTTCATCGAGAAGCAAGCGAACGCTGTCCAATTCGACTGCAACTTCTGGATCGAGACCATCGAGGATCCGTCGAATCCCGGTCACAGCTTCCAGCAGCTGCAATACGGGCAGACGACATTCATCGAGTTTCCGGACCGCCCAAACGCGCCGCGGCGCCGCTGGCCGCATATCAATATCAATACGCTTGTGAAGCAATAGAGGGAGAGGGCCATGCCTAAGCTAATTCCCATGATGCATGACGACAAGGAAAATTGGGTGAACTGGGGGAAACTCATCAAGACCTGGTCGACCGGGAAGAACTACTTCAATGATGGAAGAAACTATCCCATTCCGAACACTCTGGCGGTGTTTCGCGAGCAACTGAAGCAGGCGAATGTGAAGATGACGATCCCGGATTGGGCGCAGTCCGTTCTATTCGTCCAGGATTACGATCAGTCGCTCGTCGTGCGGCTGCCGCCAAAGGACCTGGTCGAGGCTGCCGAGAACGAGCTCAAGGCCCTGGCGCGCGCCCATCGCGGGCGTGCCGCCTATCCGATGCCGAAGTTCTACGCCAACGAGGCCTTTGCCAAGCAACCGCAGGCCAAATTCGGCATCGACGAGTTGCTGTCGTTCCACTGCGAGCGGATCGGAGAATACACGATCAACAATTGCCAATAACCTGGCAATTGCCGTTTACCAGGTGCCGAATTCGGCGCCGGCGACGGGCAAACCGGCGCCCCTCAGGCCGTCGTAGAGACGCTGCCAGTCGGCCGAGTGGCTGATCGGGTAGAGATGAAGGAGCCAGCGCACGATATTTTCATCGGAAGCTGGCAGTTTTCCAAACCAATTCCGACGAATGCCCTCGAGGAAGCGCGCCGCCTCGGCGGCCGCCTCGTCACGCCGCCCGAGGCAAGACAATGCCGCCGCCCTCCAGGCCGGCAGTGTCTTGATAATATCCTCAGCATAGTCAGCTGCCCGCAGAGTGCCTTCATAGTCGCCGCCGAGAAATTTGATGGTGACATCATAGGCCCAATGCGTGCGGCTCGGCGCCAGCGTCATGTCGAGGGCGCGGTCGGCCAGTTCCTTGGCACGTCCGGGCTCGCTGCCAAAAGCGTGGAACAGCGCGGCCGAAATCAAAGTCCATGGATCGTTCGGGTTCAATTCGCTGGCGAGGTCCATGTGGACGAGCGCCTCCCCATATTGGCCCGCCATCCCGCATGACCAGCCAAGGCAGAGATGAGCGCGGGTATCGAGAGGATCTAGGCGCACGGCGGTTCGCGCAGTGTCGAGCGTCTGCCTCGCCTTGCCGCGATCGCGGAACACGCCCGGATGCACAATGTGCTCGGTATTGTTGATCCGCGGGAGGATGATATAGCCGGGCGAGAAATCCGGCGCTCGCCGGATGATTTCGCGCGAAATCTCGGCTGCCCTTTCGTAACCTTGGGGGCTGAAGCTCAACAGCATTGAATCGGCGCGAAGCCACTGGTCATAGACGTCGAGCGCGACATCGGGATCGCCCGAGAGCCGCTTGAGCCGTTCGGCCGAGACATGCACATTCAGTGAGGTAGCGACGCGCCTGACGACGCGTTGCTGGGCGGAGAACCAGTTGTCCAGCCCGAGCTCGAATTCATCACTCCAGATATAGACGTTCCGGCTTGCTTCGATGAGCGAGAGGACGAGATTGAGCGTATTGCCGCTCTGCTGAAAAATCGCGCGCAGCGTGTATCGGCCGATGGATGGTATTTCGGCAGCGCCCCCCGGTGCCTGGGTGGCGCGATCGGTGACGTACCATTCCCGGAAGCGCACCAGGTTGCCGATGAGGCTCTGGTGGAAGCCTTGAACGAAGTGAAGCTTGCCGGGATCGACGCCATGCACATTGAACGCTTCGACGGCCAGTTCGAGCTTGGAGACCGGTTGTGTCACCCCGGCTCGGAGCGTCGGCGCCTCGCGTGGAGACGCTTCGGAACTCGTCGCCTGCAGCGGCTGCGCAACCGTTGGGGAAGCCACCGGAAGAGGTTCATCGAAACGCCCGATCTTGATCTCCGCGACGAGCCTCTGCGTCTGTTCGGACGGCTCCATATCGTAGTCTTCGTCGAGCAAGTTCCATAGGTCATTGTAGACGCGCAACGCCCCAGCCGTGTCTCCCGCCTCGGCGCGTGCCTGCATCAGGGCGCGGCAGGCGATCTCGTTGGTCGGCTCGAGATTGGCGATGGCTTCGGCCAGGCGCCTTCGGGTCGCCTTGTCGACCGCCTCGCTCGTCATCCCGCTTTCAAGCGCGCGCAAGAGGCGATCCTGCAGCGTTTGCCGATAGGCGAGCAGCCAGATCCGGAACGAGGGATCGATATCCTCCAACCCGCCGAGCACCGTATCGGTGAGGCGCGGGACAATGAGCAGAAGCGGATGGGCGCGAAACGCCTCCGCCTCCTGGATGACCGACCACAGGTCCACATCGAGCGCTCGTTTTTCGAGAGCGACCGACAGCTTCTGCGTATCGAGACCAGAAAATCCCACCTCTTCGAAGACTTGCCTGACGTCGTGAAGCGCCTGTCTCAGGGAGCCGTGGGCCTTTGCCTCATCGGATTCGCTCCATAGGAGACCGACGAGCCGTTCACGTGTTTCGGATAATCCGTGGCAAAGCGCGAGATAGGCCAGGAGCGCCTGCGACTTGCGCCGCTTCGGCTTGATGTCGCGACCGCCGAACGCCATCGTCACGGCGCCGACCACCAACATCGACAGCACCCGGGCGCCTCGACGCGCCAGATCGTCAGCTTTCATTCCAACTACCTGATTGCCCGGCCGCTTCAGGTCGACGCGTGCGCATGTTACCTACGGCCTCGTATGTTGCAACGCTAGAACAGCGCGATCTCAGGTGTCCCGGCACCGCTCTCTCCCACCTTCCTCATCGCGCCCAGCAGGCGTTGCGTCACCAACGGCGACGGTTCGAGCTGCAATTGGGTGCTCAGCACGCGCGCGACCGGAATTGCGAACCGATGCCTGGTCAGGTTCAGCGCGAACACCTCGATACCGGCCGCCTCCAGACGCGCGACGAGGCCCTCGAGATCCCTTGCCGCATCCTTTTCAACGCCCTCCGCAACCGGCGCGGCGAGGCCCTTCGGATACAAGAGCTCGCAGGTCGCGGTGTCGATCCGGGTACTGCGCTCCAGATGACTCAAATCGCCGGCGTTCAACGCCGCGTCGCCCCGTTCGTGGCGTTTGGCCTCGACGATATGGTGAGCGAGCTCCATCTGACCCATTTCGAGCACTGCCGAGATCGCGGCGGCCTCGGTGGATAGTCGCGCGGACAATCCGCAGGCAAAGCCGAATCCGTCGCGCCTGGCCGAGATGGCCGCCATGCAGGGAACGCCGAGATCGGTCGTTATGTCGAGAAGCCAGCTGAAGCGCGTGCCCGCGGCTCCGCGCATTTGCGTCAACAGCTCACAAGCGCCTTTCATCGCCTGGCTTTCCGCCGGAAGCGAACGGCCCCTGGACCCGCCGCGCCACCAAAGGCTCGCGGCATCCCGCTCGATGAGCTCGAGCAATCCGTGCAGGGCGGCCGCTTCGAATGATGATCCTGCGCCGCAGCCCGTGCTCAATTTGAACGGTGCCGTGAAATCCTGGGCCGGGGCCGTGCGCCGCAGACAGATGTCGGCCGGAAATGGAGCTGCGACGCCGTCGCCGAGCCGCTGCGCTCGCACCCAGTCGATGGGCTGGTCCGGCGAGACCCCGACCGATTCCAGCAGCCGAGAGACATAGTCGCGCGCGGCCTCCCCCATGGCGGAGGCTTGCTCGCCGAAGCTTGCACGCTCCAGAGCGTCTTCCTCCGTCGCGTACTGCGACAGATACTCGACCGCCTCGCCGACGCTGGACTCGAATGCCTTGGCCGGTGTCGTCCCCGATCCCGAAACGCTGGCAATGGGAGCTCCCCGCAGCTTCGCGGAAACGACCGCCGGGTCGGCCTCGCCGCCGAAGAAGAACAGGCCCGGCGTATCGGGCGATGCGAGCCGAAACAGCCGACCCAGAGTCGCCGCGGCGGCGAGCAACCGAGCCCGGGAATTCGCTACGGCGCGGTCGCCGTCGAGATATTCGAATGCAGACAGGAAGGCGCGGACGTCGTCGGACAAATCCGGCGCCGGCTGATTGCGAGACAGCGCAGCGGCTGATCTCAGGAAAAGGTCGGCCATGGGCAAGTCGGACTCGATGGCTCGAGGATCGGTCCAAGGTCATGCCCCCTGCCGGGGTTGTCAACTTGGCCAGGCTTTAAGAGCCTGGACCGCGGGCGTCCTCGCCCGCTCTTGAGAGCGACGAAGTCGGGGTCGCCGCCAGGCCGAGAGCGACCGAGACGGTCGCGGTCCCAGCGCTGGTCGCCTCCCCCCAGGCTGTGCGAAAACCCCGCCAGTCAGTCGAGCGTGCCCGGCGATCCTGCGTCTGCTCTACGGCAAACAGCTTTTGACCGGTTTCGCACCCATGGAAAACGTTCGTACGTCAAATGGTTCTCGTAGCGGAGGTATCCAATGGTTGACTCCGCCAGTGTAAGGAATAGATACTTCGCTACATGGCGAAGCATCAAACATCAGGCATGGACCGCACGTTCTCGGCGCTCGCCGACCCCACCCGGCGGGGCGTCCTGCTGCGCCTGATGGACGAACCCGGGCTTTCGGTGAGCGAGCTCGCCCGGCCTTTTTCGCGGAAGCTTCCCGGAATGATGAAGCATCTGGATGTCCTGTCTGACGCGGGATTGATCACCCGGGCCAAGACCGGTCGCACCGTGTCGGTGAACCTTTCGGTGGAGCCGATGAGGGAGGCGATGGCCTGGCTCAACCGGTATGAACGCTTCTGGACAGTAAGCCTCGATCGACTTGCTGCGCTCGTTGAAGAGGGTGGCGAGCGATGACGAGCCGCCTCCCGAGCGTGACCATCGTGCGCAGACTCAAGGCCCCGCCCGCCAAGGTCTGGGCGGCGATCACCCAGCCCAAGCTGATGATGCAGTGGTGGGGTCCCGATGCGGGGCCGACCCTCAGCGTGGTGGCTGACGTGCGTCCGGGCGGCCGCTTCAGCGTCGTATTCCGGTTGCTCAACGGCGACGAGCACAACCCGACCGGAATCTATCAAGAGGTGGTTCCCGAGAAGACGCTCGTCTTCACCTGGGACTTGCCCGGGACGCCGGAACGAGAGTCGCTGGTGACGTTCCGGCTTGAGCCGTTCGACGGCGGAACCGTGCTGACCCTGACCCACGAGCACCTGCCCGACGAAGAGGCCCGCACAAGTCACGAGGAAGGCTGGAACGGCCTCCTCGACAAGCTTCCCGTGTTCCTTGGAGATTGCGAATGAGCGACATAATCCTCACCACCTTCGATTGGGTTCCCGAAATGCCGCGCGGCTATGTGCGCGACCTGCGGGTGCGTTGGGCGCTGGAAGAAGGCGCGTTGGCCTATCGGGTCGAGAGCACGCCGTTTCGAGATCGGGGCCCCGACCATTTCGCGCACCAACCCTTCGGCCAGGCGCCATGGCTGACCGATGGAGACCTCTCGATCTTCGAGAGCGGCGCGATCCTGCTCCACCTCGGCGAGCTGAGCGACAAGCTGATGCCCGCGGACCGGCGCGGCCGCAGCGACGCCAAGGAATGGCTGTTCGCAGCGCTCGCTTCTGTCGAGGCCGCGAGCCAGCCCTGGTCCTTCTTCATGTTCTCAGGTGACACCGACGAAACGCCAATGCGAAAGTTTTTTGACTCCTTCCTTGAGGCCCGGCTCAAGCACATGGAAACGGTCCTGGACGGAAGCGAATGGCTGGTCGGGACCTTCTCCGTAGCCGACATTCTCATGGCGGATGTGCTGCGCCTCGTCGATCGGTTCGATGGGCTCGCAAAATTCCCTGCTTGCCGCGCCTACGTCGCGCGCGCCACGGCCCGACCGGCCTTCGTGAAGGCATACGACGACCAGATGGCCCACTTTGCTGCGGCAGATGCAGCTTGATACATGCGCCACCGAATACCTCGCCGCTTCTGTTGCACCGAAGGTGAAGGGTGTCTTCAGCCCAGCACAAAACCTATGCGCATGAACGAACAGGCGTAGAATCCAGACCTTATCTGAGCTGCTGTGCCGAGGTGTTCCGTGAGCTTCAGTGAAGGATCCGCGCGAGACCAGGTCAGCCTGCTTCCACCCTGTGTTGATGACTATGTCGCGTCCGATGCATTGGTCCGCGTCGTTGATGCCTTTGTTGCCAGCTTGAGCTTGGCTAAACTCGGCTTCGGCCGTGCTGTTGCTGCGGCCACCGGCCGTCCCGGATATCACCCAGGCGATATGCTCCGGCTGTACATCCGGGGTTACCTCAACCAAGTCCGGTCCTCACGCCATCTGGAACGAGCGTGTGTCCGCGACCTCGAAGCGCACGAGACGGTCCTGGTCTTCGGCGAGCCCGACGCTCGGCCGATGGGTTATGGGCATTCGCCCAAGACGCCCTGCTACAACATGCAGAGCGTCGTCGACGTCGATAGTGGTCTGATCATCCATCATGACGTCGCCGACGAAGCAAACGACAGCCAGCTCCCTGCATCCGATGTCGATTGCGACGATGGAGGTTCTTGAGGTCGACGAGCTGAAAGTTCTAGCTGACGGTGGCTACTCAAATGCCCAAGCGGTCGCGCACTGCGAGCGCGACAATATCGAGGTCGCGGCGCCGATTAAACGCGGGGCAATGAGCACCGACTTCTTCCGGCCAACGCAGTTCACCTACGATGAGGGCTCCGACACGATCCGGTGCCCCGCTGGCGAGACGCTGAGGCCGTCGGGCAAACATACGCGCAACCGCGCGATCAGATACCGAACAACCGCTTGCAAGGACTGTCGGCTGAAGAGCCGATGTACGCCCGGTGTCCAACGAACCATCCACCGGCTGTTCGACCAAGCGGCGCTGGATCGTATGGAGGCTAGAATCTACGCCGATCCGAGCTTGATGGTGACCCGCTGATGTACTGTCGAGCATCCCTTCGGCACGATTAAGCGGATGTCTGGGGGCGGAAGGTTCCTCACACGAGGCCTCAAAGCGGTAAGGGCGGAAGCGGCGCTCTCAATCCTGGCCTTCAACATGCTCCACGCGGTGAACGCCTTCGGCGCGGAGCGATTGACGCCAGCGGGGTGAGGCGAGCGTCGCAGTGCTGGACCGCGGCGGATTGGGCCTGCGAGTTTTCGCACAGCCTGCCCCGCGATGCCCCCGGCCTGTCGTCACCCTGGATTCACGCTCGCGTGACGCAGGGTGTGGCTCATGGCGTTCGCGGGTCGGGGACATCCAAGCCAAGCAGAACGCCATGAGGAGGCAAAGGCATGGACGAGTTGAACATAGCCCGTGCAAGCAAAAATGTCGGCATCAGACCCGTCGTGCGCGCCCCTGCCCGCGAACTCTCTTCACCGGCCGTCGCCTACATAGCGTTGGCGGTGGGCGGCCTATTGGCGGTTGTCTGGTTTGTCGGCTTCATCTGGGTATTCGGTCTCTTGCTGAGGTAGCCGGCCGGCACGGCGCAGCGCTCGCGCTCGCGGCATGATTTGGTGGGAACCCAGGCACCACGCTCGATTCACGCTCGCGTCAGGGCGTCGTGGATAAGGTCCATGGGCCTTGTTGGATGAGCAACACGCCAAGACACGCTCTGGCTGTTGGCTTCATCGTTGCCACCACAAGTCGCAAGCAAACCGCGGTCGCCCGGCGACTTGAACACCGCTCGTTACCCTGGAGTCACGCTCGTGTGACGCTGCTTGTGGCCTATGTGGATCGCGATCAAGCGAAATGCGCGATCAGGAGGCGGAGATATGGGCGAATTGAGCACAGCGGGCTTGGCCGAAAGGATCAGTGTTCAGCCAGCCCTGCGCCTTCACGACTCGGAACCGTCCGCGGCGGCCGTCGCCTATATCGCTTTGGCGATGGGCGGCGTGTTGGCGCTCGTTTGGGTGGTGGGGATGACTTGGATATTCGGCCTCGTAACCGGCTAACAAACCAACCCCGCAGGTTCTCGCTCCTTCAATTCCCGTTTTTAGCATCGTCGGAGGAAATAATGCCAACTTCGATCCCGCCTCGCGCCAGGAATACCGAGAACAATACCGAGAGTAATGGTCGATCCGACAAGCTCGCGCTTCGCGGACTCGGCGCCTCGGTGGCCATCCTTCTGCTGCTCGCTTTTGCCGAAATCTACGTAGATTGGCGGCATGGCTTTCGTGGCGGATATTCGGAGATCGAAGCCTATGCGCTGGAGCCCCTTCAAGGAGCGCCGTTGCGTCAGCGTTCGGCTGATGCAGCAGCGGACACAACCCGATGAGCGGCACTGGCCCGCAGGCTCTTGCGACGGTCCTCATCGGGCAGGGTAAGCTGTTCCGGGAAGGCCTGACTTGGGTCCTCGAGAAAACCGATATCCGTATCGTGGCGTCTGCATCGCAGGTGGAAGACCTTGTCCTCGACTCGGCACTGCAACACCAACCCCTGCTGCTACTTATCGATGCCGGCGGCAATTTAGATGCCGTGATCGGGCAAATCGAACTTTTCAAGCAGCGGCATCCGGCCGCTCGTGTTGCCGTCCTGGCCGCTTCCGAGCGATTTGACGATATGGTCTCGCTGTGTCGAGCGGGCGCCAACGCCTATCTGGCCAGGGGAACCACGTCCAATATTCTCATGAAGTCCCTCGAATTGGTGATGCTGGGGGAAACGCTGTTGCCTGCGGGAGTCTTGCGGAACATCCCTGCTCGCAGGGATGACCCGGACCGGGTCGAGGAAACGAGCGACGAGAGGCAGCTCTCCGCCAAGGAAAAAAGCGTCCTATGGGACTTGGCCAATGGGCGCTCCAACGGAGACATTGCGACGAGGAACGGCATGACCCTGGCCAACGTCAAGGGTGCCGTCAAGGCGATCCTCGGAAAGATCGGCGCGCGAAACCGCACCCAGGCTGCCATTTGGACGGTGAACAATCTCCCGCCCGATGGCGCGACGGAGAGCCGGTCGCCCGGACCTGGTCGAGCTACGGTCCAGCCTTCGTTGCCGGGCGACGCCGCACATGGCGAAAGACCTGGCCATGGCGAAAGACCTGGCCAAGGCGAAAGACCTGGCGGCGAAAGACCTGGCAATGGCGAGCTGCCGGGAGCGGAAGCGACGCCGCCTGGGCGTGCGATTGGGGAAATCAGCGTCGGCGTCTCGACACAGGAGGAATCAAAAAGGGTGATCAGGGATCACAGCCTGCAGCAAGAGCGGGCTCGGCGCGGGCTGCGCCGCATCGTCGAGGAAGAGGAGCGCCTGGCCGCGATGGCCGCGAACACCTGCCGCCTCCGAGAGCTTCGGATGGCGAGAGATGCGGGATCATTCGCGGCGTCGACAGCCGTCGGATCCAGCGCGCCCTGACCCCACACGTCCGCCGTAGCAGCAAACGCATGTTTGCTGCGTCAGTCCACCACCAC
The DNA here is from genome assembly GCA_900104855.1 of Rhizobiales bacterium GAS188. NCBI lineage: Bacteria > Pseudomonadati > Pseudomonadota > Alphaproteobacteria > Hyphomicrobiales > Rhizobiales bacterium GAS188. Next base: position 4,674,610 of record FNSS01000001.1, on the reverse strand, counting down.
ATGCACCAGCCGCGACGCGCCGCTGCGCAGCGGCAGGCGAATCTGGAAGCGATGGGCGCCCGGCAGCACTGGCCAGTAGACCGGCTTGTCGGGATCAGTGATGGCGAAGGGCTCGCCGTCGACATACCAGACGATCTGCGGCACCGGGGGATCGACGACCGCCTTGAGCGCGATGCGGTTCAAGGCGGCCGGCGCATCGGGATTGCGCCAGATATGGCTGTTGTTCTCAGGCGCGGACACCGAAAGCTGCACGGCGCCATCGGTCGCCTGCGCATCGGCGAGCCTGAACCCTTCCGATTTGGCCCAGGCTCGATGCGCCGCCGCGACAGTAATCGCGGCGCGGCCAGTATCCGGACCGAGCTCCGCGACGCCTGTGTCTTCGACCGGCGGCAATTCGTCAGGCGGCATCTCGTCAGGCTTCGCCCATTCGGTCAGCGTTTGCCCGCAATTGCCGTTGCTGCGCTTGCCGCCGAACACGCAGAGCTCCACCGGCACGCGCCCCTCGGGCGCCGGGAAATTGACGTCTTCGAGATCGCCGGGGTGGGCGCCGTGCAATTGCAGCATGATCGCATGCGCGAGACGCGCAGCCGAGCCGACCCCACTCAATCGCGTCATGGTGCCGGCATCGCCGCGCCCGATCCACACGCCGATCAGATATTGGCGCGACCAGGCGACCGTCCAGGCGTCGCGGTAGCCTTGCGACGTGCCTGTCTTCACCGCCACCGGGAAGGGAAATTCGAGCGGGCCATAGCGCGCAAAGCTCGGCAGCCGCGCCATCGGATCCGCGAGAAATGACGTGACCAGCCGCGCCGAATCGGTCGACAGCACCCGCATAGGCTCGCGTCGCCTCTGCCCTTCGAACCAGACGAGATCGCCGAGCTTGCCATCCTCCGCCAGCACGCCATAGGCCGAAACCAGCTTCTCGAGCGTCGTCGGCAGCGAGCCGATGGCCATCGAGAGGCCGAAGCTGTCGGGCGAGACTTCGATGTCGTGCAGACCGAGCGTATGCAGGAAGCGGAACGTCGTATCGAGCCCGGTGCTGCGCAAGAGATTCGTGGCCGGCACGTTGCGCGAATTGGCGAGAGCCTGACGCGGCAGCATGGGACCAAGGAAATGCCCGTCGGCATTGTTGATGCCCGCGGAGCCTTCCGGCAGGTCGGCCAGCACGTCGGTCGGGCGGATGACTCCATGTTCGAGCGCCAACGCGTAGATGAAGGGCTTCAGCGTGCTGCCGGGCGAGCGTGGCCTGCGGCTGAAATCGATCGCGCCGGCGCGACGGTCGCCGTAATCGTTGGAGCCGAGATCCGCGATCACCTCGCCCGAGCCGCGCTTGACGACGAGGACGGCCACCTGCTCGGCCCCCAGGCCGCGCCAAGACGCGAGAAAGCTGCGCGCCAGCCGCGTGACCTTCGTCTGCGTGTCGAGATCGAGCGTGGTGCGCAGGCGCGGATCGAAAACGCTCGCCGGTTGCAGGCGCCCCTCACGCGCCATCGCCTCGTAGCGCAGCACGGCATGCAAAGCTTCGGGACGACGTGGCGGATTGGGCGGGCGTATCGCCGCGAGCTGCCGATGCGCGAGAGCGAGCTCCGCGGCATCAATCACCTGCTGGCGCGCCAGCTCGTCGAGCATCCCGTGGCCGCGCCGCACCGCGCGCGCAAGACCATCGGGATGCAAGGGATTCATCCGCGTTGGCGATTGCGGGATGGCCGATAACAGCGCGATCTCGGCCCAGCTCAAATCCTCGAGCGGCTTGTCAAAATAGAAGCGTGCCGCATGAGCGATGCCGTGGCTGCCATTGCCGAAGGGCACGAGGCGCAGATAGTGCGACAGCACCTCGGTGCGGCCGTATCGCCAGGTGAGCGCCAGGGCGACGCCGGCCTCCAGGATCTTGCTGTCGAAGCTGCGCGCGGCCGGACGCTGCATGCGCGCCACCTGCATGGCGACCGTCGAGGCGCCGGAGCGATGCTTGGCGCGCAGATTGCGCCATGCGGCGCGCAGGATCGCCAGCGGGTCGACGCCCGGATGCTCGAAGAAGCGGCGATCCTCGAGCGCGAGCGTGGCCCGCACCACGCGGTCCGGCAATCGCTCGAGCGGCCAGTAGCCATAATCCGATCGAAGCCCGCCCTCCTGCGTAGCGGGACTTTCATTGCCGATCTGCGTGAGGAAGGCGCCATGACGATCGTAGAGGATCGCCGACGGGCGCGGTGCGACGAGCGTCGCGCGCTGCGCCACCTCCTGCGCCAGGAGATCAAGGAAGACACCGAGGAGGCATAGGGCCGCGATGCCCGCTGCCGCGAGCCAGCGCAAAAGATATCGGCGCCGCTCAGCGCGCGACGACGATACGCCGACCGGCGCTCGCTCCATAGATTCCCACCTGATACATGGTTTCGGCCTCGCCCGGCGGCTGGGTGAAGCTGCCGGGGATCAAGGCGCGCATGCGGAACGAGAAGCGGTAATTGCCCTTCGGCAAGCTGTCATAGGCGTAGAAGACGCGATCATCGCCGAACGAGACAAAGCTCGGAGCCCGCGGCGGCCCCGATGAGGGCGTTGCCTCAGCCGGCGCGGTCGCGAGATTGGGATTGAGCGGTTCGAGACCGGCAGCCAGCGGCAGCGAGATCGCGACATGGGTGCGCTCTTCGGGATTGACCAGTTCGACCATCTCCTCGACGGTGTCGCCGACTGTGAGATGGAACGACCCGTCGGCCTCCGGCTCGAGCTTCTGCAGCGGACCGCCGCCGGCCGGTACGCGGTAGGTTTCGCGCGACATGGCGAAGCCTTGTGCAATCGCGGCGGCGCGAAAGCCGAGCTCCACCGGCTTGTAGCGCGTGTCGACGAGGGCGAGCACCGGCGCAGCGCCGCCATTGTCGATGCGCAAGGCTGCCGGATCATTGCCGGTGCTGCGGGCAACAGGCGTATCGCCGTCGAGCATGAGGCGCTCCGTCGCCGTGCTCCGCGTCAGGCTCACCGGCACTTGCGCCGCCGGCCGTTTCCATATTGCGGCCAGTGCACGCACGGCCGCCGAATTGGCGTTCGTGCTGCCCCAGCCCGAACCCTCGCCCAGCCGCGTCAACCCGTCACGCAACACGCCGAGACGCGTGTCGTCCGGCGTCGCAATCGCGACGGCACGCGTGATCTCGGCGAGATTGCGCGTCTCGGAAGGCAGGATCAGCGGATTGCCGCCGTCGCCCGCCTGTCCCGCATAGACTGGACGCCCGGCGCGCGACAGGATTTTCAGGCGCGACCACAAGGTCTCGACGAGACCGTTGAGCACACGCTTATCGTTGCCCGGCAGGCCGGCGACCAGCGCCGTGATCTGCGCGACGCTCGCGTTCGGCATGGTCTCGGCGCGGCGGCTGAGCTCCGCCACATAGGCTTCGTCGAGCTGGCCACCCTCGCCCAGCGCCGTCAGCGCCTCGACACGTTCGCGCATCTCCTCGCCGGTGAGCAGCCGCGAATAGTCGGAGCGCAACGACAACCGCAACACGTTCGCGAGACGATCCGTCAACGTCTTGTCGATCGGCTCGCCGGCCTTTCCGGCCGCGATCAGGAACTGATAGGCCCAAGCGGTCAGCGAAACATTGCCCCGGGCGCGTGGCCAGAAAGCGACGAGCCCATCCGGATCGACGCTCTGCTCGATTGCGCGGGCCGTGTTGCGCACATCGGCCGCCAGCCTGCCGTCGAGCCCTGATGCCGCGAGCACCGGCGTGAAGGGCTTCATGGCGAGGCTCGCGGAAGCGAGCGAGATGCGCTGCTCCGTACAGCCATAGGGATAGGCCGCCAGATATTCGAGACCCGCCACGAGCCGGATGAGCGCCGGATCGGTCGCCAGCGTGATGCTGCGCTGGAAGGAGCCAGGCCGCAGGCTATCGGCGACCGCGGCCAGGTTGGCGTTGGCGCCGGCAGCGACCTCGACGATATCATGCTTGCGCAGCGGCGGGCGATCCGGCTGCACCGGCAGATCGACCTGCACCGTGTCGCTCGCGCCGTCGGCGTCGCGTTGCAGCGAGAAGCGCAGCCGCACTTGCTCATGGCCAGGCGACGGCTCCTGGACCGTCAGCGGGAAATCGATGCGCGCCGGCCGGTTCTGCTGCCAGGCGAAACGCTGCTCACCGGCGCCGCCGAGCGTCAACCCGTTGGCCGCGATGGTGACGCGGCCGGTGCCGGACGGCCCTTCGACCACGCGGCCGAGAACCGAGCCATCGAACACGTCGCCGGGCCGCACGAAACGCGGCAAGGCGGGCTGTGCGACGAGCTCCTGACGGATCAACATTTCGCCCGTCGCGTAGCCGAAGCGGTCGGGCCCGCTGATCGCCTTGGCGCGGAGCTTGAAGACGGTCAGCGAGTCCGGCAACTTCACCTTGATCTTCGCGATCCCGTCCGGCCCGACGGCGACATTCGGCAGATAGATCGGCACGGGCGTGAAATTCTTGCGCACCGATACGTTGTTGTCGGTGCCCCATTCGTCGAGGCCGGCGTCGCCGCCCGGCACTTCCTCGAGTGGAATGATGCCGAAAGCCATGTTGCGCGTGTCGCGCGCGGCCATCTTCGTTGCGCGTTCGACGATGAAACTCGGCAACGGATCGAGCGGCCGCTCTTTGGCGAGCGACAGCACCGCCTGATCGACCATCCAGAAAGTCGCTTCGCCCGCCAGCGGCTTGCCGAGATCGTCCGCAAGCCGCAGCGTCACCTCGATCTCCTGGCCCGGCCGCGCCTTCTGCGGATAGGCGAGCGATGCGGTGACAATGTTCTTCACCGGCGTCACCGCCACCCATTTGGTCGCAGCGATCGTGACCGGCTTGCCTTGATCGAAGGGCGCCGTCGGATCGGTCGCGGTGCCTGGCACCCGTCCGCGCATGATCAGGAAATGCACGGCGAGCTTCGGCAATTGCTCCTTGCGGATGGCAACCGGATAGCGCCCGAAACCATTGGCGATCTCGACCCAGTCGTAGCGGTAGCGGCCTTCAGGCTCCTCGACGATGGCGAGCGCCCGTGCCGTCTGGAACGGGCTCTGGATAACGAGCGTCGCGGTTTCACCCGGTGCGTAAGCTTCCTTGTCGGTCGTCACCTCCGCGGTCTGCGCGGGCGCGCGCGCCCAGGTGACCGGCGTATCGCCGCCGACGAAGAAATCGACGCTCGCCTGCTGCCGCCGCCCGAGCTTGTCGCTCGCTTCGAGCTGCACCAGATAGACGCCGGCCTCGCGGGCCTCGAAGGCGATGCGCTGCGCCTCGGCGCTGCTCGACAGCTTGCGCTCGAGGATGGTCTCGTCGATGACTTCGGTCACATATTTGGCCGAGCCTTGACTGAAGTCGCTCGCCTGCAGCATCGATGTCCAGTTGCGCTTGACGAGGCGCATCGTCATGTCGATCCCCGCGATCGGCGCGCCATTCGCGTCGACCGCCAGTAATTCGGGCTCGACGGTGCCGGCCTTGGGCACATAGCGCGGCACCTTGACCCCGAGCACGAAGGCCGGGAGCGCAATCACCGAGGTGACGTTGCGGACCTGGATGTCATCCTCGCCCGTGACCGTCGCCTCGATCTGGTAGCGCCGCGGTTGGGCGGTCGGTTCGATAGTGGTGTCGAAGGTGATGCGCGCCGAGCCACCGCCATCGGTCTTGTCGTCGCGTTCGAGCACGGGGGTCGACTTGAACTTGCCGTCGCTGGAAAACCGCGCATCCGTCGAGAAGAACCAACCCTCGCGGCCGGGAGGCGTCCAGGTGTAAGGGAATTGGCTGGCGCGCCATTTGATCGGCCGGTCGGCAACCAGGCCGCCGGCAAAGTAGCGCGACACGAGATCGATGGAGAATTCGCCATCGAGCGGCACCTGCTGCGGGGCGTTGAGCAGCACCTCGAAGGTCGGCAGCCGGTAGGCCTCCTTCTTGAAGGGGAAATCGCCGCAACTCTTCGGCGCGGATGCGCTCTCCGCTTCAGCGTCGCCCCCCTCGGCTTGCTCACCTGCGTCGGTCTTGGTCGCGTCGGTCTTGACCTTCGGCTTGGCGCCATCAGGCTCGTATTTGACGAGGTAATCGCCGGTGGCCGCGGTCGCCGCATCGAATTTGTGGTAGAAGCCGCCATTGGCGTCGAGCTTCACGGGGACGCGCCATTCCTGATTGTTGGGACCGGTGACCACGATCGTGCCGCCGCCCTTGGCAAAGGACATGCGCCCGCCGAGATGGCTGCGCACATAGCCCTTGATGTGCACCGCCTCCTCCGGCCGGTAGATCGGCCGCTCGGTGAAGACATGGCACAGCAATTGCGGCGTCTCGGTCCGCTGGGTGTCGGGGCTCGTCGTCCAGGTGAGCCACGCATCTTCGGGCTTGGTCCAGTTCTCCTTGGAATATTGGGCGGGCGCGTTGTCGGGTTCGATCACCAGCGTGTCGAGCCCCTTGGTCACGACGATGCGCTTGATCTCCGCCTCGGCGCGTTGGCCGACATTCCACAGGAAGGCGCCGCCGGCATCGGTCGTGCCGCTTGCGAGCGTGACGAATTTGTCGTCGCGCACGCCTTCGAGGCGCACTCGCGCATCGGCGATCGGAGCAGCGGTCCCGAGGGAGGTCACCGCGAAGCGCACGCGCTCGGCCTCCTCGACCGCGGCGAGTGTAAGGTCGGTGACTTGCACGCGCAGCCATTCGCGTTTGCCGCCGTCGACCGGCCGCATCCCGATGAGATAAGTGCCGGGCTGATCGGCCCCCGCGATCTTGGCAAAGAGCGGCTTCAGGTCGATGCCGAATTTCGCGACCGTGCCCCCACGACGAATCGGCAGCGGCAGCAGTTCCGAGACGGCCGGCGACCCGAGCGCCTTGAGGCGCGCCGCGATGGCGTCGGCCTCGACTTCGGCGGAGCCGCTCCACTTGGTCGGCTCGTTGCCGGGCAAGGGCGGTGACGCATTGTCATCGGTCCTGATGCCGTCATCGGGGAACGGCCAGAAATCGCGCGACAGCGCGTCGATGGCATGGATGCGCACATCGACCTTGTCGTAGCCGCCACCGCGCATCGGCACGAGCTGCGGCCCGAGGCGTTCGACGATGCCGCTATGCGCATCCCAGGCGAGGCTTGGCTGTTCGGCCCCGAAGGCGAAACGCGTGATGAAGGGCTGGCCTTCGAGCGGCCGGTGCCGCGTATCGGCGAGACTGCCCGGTGCGACGCGAAGGCTGTAGACCGTATCGGCCAGGAATTTGCCGGTCAGCCGCAGACGCGATCCATCCGCCGTGACCGAGAGATCGTCAACGGGCGGCGAGATGCGCAGAACCTCGCGCGCCTGCACGATGTCGAGGGGTTCGGGCTGCGACGAGAAGGCGAGCGCGATGCCGCGCTTGGTCGTCTGCGGAGCCGCATCGTCGTCACTGCCCGACGAGGCCGAGTTGGGCGTGCAGCGCATGACGCCGTCGACCGTGTCGCGATCGAGGTTGCGGCCGCAATGGGCGCCGGTCACGCTGAAGGGAACGGCGCTGCGCAGGCGCAGCTCGAAGGTCGGGTCGTCGAGGCCCGGCTCGTCGGAGAGTTTCAGCCGCAGGATGGCGATGCGCCCGTCCGGCACCGCCGTCTTGAGCTGCACGAGATAGGATTGCTTGGCGTCGCGTTTGGCGCGTTCGAGCGCGCGGACGGAATAGTCCTGGGCGCCGAGAAATTGCCCGCCCTCGGGCGAAATGCCGGGCGCCGGGCGCAGCTCGATGGACAAAAGACGCGTCAGCGCCGCGACGTCGACCGGATCGGCGAAGGTGAGCACCATGTGATCAAGGTCGGTGATGCCCTGGGACAGGTCGGCGGGGCTCGTCGAATCCGGCGTCGGCAGCAATGGCACGAGACGCGCGTCGATGCCCCCACCCTTGATGGCGACCGACTGCAAAGGCCTCCAGGGCTCGGCCGGCCGGAACTGCAGGGCACGCGGGCCGAGCCATTGCCAGGCGCCCGGCAGGTTCGGCTGCATCGTCGCGTAACGCTCAGGGGCATCTTCCGGACCGCCATTGGCGGGACCGACGTCACGGTCGAAGAACAACGTCACGGGGTCCCAACTGCGCAGGAAGCGCTCGGGCACGACCTTGGCGCCGTCGGCGCGACGCAGGAGATCGAGCTGCACGGGCGCCTGTGCCAAGACCGGAGGCGTCAGGGTCGCTGCCGCGAGGCCGAGCGCGATTAGGAGAGCCAGTCGCTTCATCATTCGGGTCCTCAGCGGGTGCGAGAGGTCAGTCCGACCATTTCAAGATAGTCTTTGACGACTTCCGGCGGAGGGCCGGCGGGCGGCGGCGCGAGGCCGATGATGACCGGGCGGACGCTGAGCGTGCCGCCATCGACCGGCGCGCGCGCCTCCAGGAAATAGCGTCCCGGCTCGAGTCGCCGCAATTGCGCGACGCCTTCGCCGAGGCTCTTGCCTGCCGCATCGAGAAGCCGTGCCTCGGCGCGATCAGGTTCGGCGCGGATGCCGAGGCCGATATTGCTGGCGCGCGTGACCTCGAAGCCGAACAGAGCCGTTGCGCCAGGCGCGAGCGCCTGCGGCTCGCCGACGCCCTCGGCCATTTGCAGCACCGGCGTCGCGGTGAGTTCCAGTGTCCCACCAAGCGAACCGTCATGTGGCGAATAGAGGCTGAGCTCCGCCTCGCCCGCCGCAATATAGCGATGAAACTCGGCACCGGCCGGAAACAGGATCGGCTCGCCGGCCGCGTCGCCTTGTTTCAAAACGAGGATGACCGGGGCGCTGGTGCGCGCATGCAGAAGAGCCGGCGCGTCCTGTCTCAAGACAAAGCGCATGGCCGCTCCCTCGAGCTTCACGCTCTCTGGCGTCGCGATCGCGGACGCAGCAGCTGCCGGCCAGGGCGATATCGCATCATTGCCGACCCAGGCGGCGACGAGGCCGGCCTGGTGATCGAGGACGAGGTCGCCCGGTCCCGGCAGGACGAAGGATGTGCCACGCAGGACGGCGCCTGTTTCGGATATGAAGGTCGCCGTCGCCCCGCCGACGCCCAGCCTGTCGCCGGGCTTCGCAGCGATCGTCAGCGCGAGCGAACCGCCGGCCCCGAAGAAGCGTTTCAGCACCGCGCCGGCGGCAAGCCCTCCGATGCCCGTCGGGGGGGCTTGCGAGAGGCTCGCAGCCGCTTCCTTGTCGCCGGTATTGACGATGAGAATATCCGTCCAATCGCCATCCGCCTCGCGGCTGAGGGCGACATCCGCAGCCCAGACGGACAGTCCATGGCTGCCGCCGCCGCTGGCGAAAGCGCCGAGGCCCGCCGCCAGATCGAGCGCCACATGTTTCGCGCCGGCCCGCAGGCGGATCGGCTGGGCGCTGCGTGGCGGCACGGCAATCGACGCCGTCGCTTCGACCGATATGGGCAGGCGCGTTTCGAGGTCGAGCGCGGCGAGCTGCAGTCGCAGACCATCCTCACCGGCGGCATTCCAGACACGCAGCACCTCGTCGCCCGAGAGCGCGATCGCGCTGCCGGCGGCGACACCCATTCCATGGCCGGCCGCAAGTCCCGGCTGCCCGAAGGTCGAAACCGCCCGCCAGAGCCGTATATGCCCGTCCGGCACCGCGGATTTCGGGACAGTCGCGGTCTCGCCGTCCGAGAGGTCGAGGGCGATCTCCCCCGCATCCTGCGAGACCGGTTCGACCGTCACCGATTGCGCCCCCGTCGCGCTCGCAACCAGCCAGAGGCGATCCGATTGCGGCACCAACACGCCGCCCTCGGTCGGCCGCAACGGCCGGCCGGGCGCGGAACCCTGCCGCAGATCCGGCCGCCGCTCCTTCACGTTCACGAGCCCCGCACCCGGAACGGCGACAGCCGCGACCCGGACCGGTTGCGCGAAACCTTCGATGGCGAAAGGCGCAAACGTCACCGTGCCCATCGCCTGGACAGGCTGGCGGAGGTTGCGGGCAGCGATGGTGATCTTCGGTGCGCCGCCATCGACAGCCCAGACCGAAGCACGCCAGGGTCGCGCCGCATCGCCGTCACCGGGGAAAGCGATGACGGGCGCGCGCCCACGCTCGAAGCCGGCCGGCTGCCAATGCCCATCCGCATCGCGCCGCTCGAGCGAGACCACGAGCTCGGCAGCCGATTGCGCCGCCACGAGCACGAGGCTGTCCGCCTCGGCCTGCGGCAGCGCCAATTGGTGGACGCGCGCTTCGCTCAGCTGCGCCGAACCCGCAAAGGCAAGGGCCGGAGCCTCGGCCGCATCGGGAAGCGCGAGACGCATCTCGATGCTGGAGCCGCTCGGCTCGTCGCTGCCCGATCGTGTCTGTGGCCGGCCCGCATCATCCGTGTCGTCAGAGTCGGCGGGCGCATCCGTCGAAACCTGAGCCGTCGCCGCGGCGAGATCGAGCCGATAGGCGCCCGCTGCAAGGCGTCGGGACAGCGCGATGTTCCAGTCATTGGCGCGACCGGTCAGGCGCTCGATCACGCGGCCATCGGCGTCTCTCAACACGCCTCTCAGCTCCGTGCGGCCGAAAGTGGTGATGCTCACCACGCGGTCGCTCGCCACCGCGAAGGGAATGGCCGCCGGCAGATCGACAAAGCGCGCAATGCCCGGCTGCAGCTCCTTCGAACGCAAGGCGAGCGTGTAGTCGAGGCGATCATTGCGGCCGAGCGCCCGCGCCTCGAGTGCATAATGCCCGGCCGGCAGAACGCCCGAATAGCCGCGCTCATGGGCGATCTTGCCGATCGGCCGCTGATCGGCATCGGTCCGCACGAGATCGGCGATCATCCCGTCGCTCACGTCGAGCACGACATTAGCAGGGCCTTGCAGGGAGAATTCCCAGCGGTCGGGCAGGCGCGGCGCATCCTTGCCCTGCGGCTCGCGCCATTGGAATTTCTGCACGCTGTCGAATGCCAGCGGATGCGGTCCATGCCCGTCCGGGACCGTTGGATCGGCGATCCGCCGCAGCCGAGCGACGACGCGCGCATCGACCGCTTCGGGCAGCACCACGAGACGATAGCGGCCGGCCGCGAAAGACCGTTCCAGCGTCGACAATGGGCTGGGCACGGTCAGCGGCCAACCCTCGGCATCTTCCAGCCGGACCGTGAACTTGCGCTCGAGCCCATAGAGATCGAGCCGGTACCTGCCGGCCTGAGGAATATCGAGGCCGAAGATCGCGCCGCCGCCCTCCATAAGGGTGGCGCGAGCGCTCTCCTCCGGCGCCAGCAGGCCCGCGTCGAGCAGGGGCGCCGGCGAAGCGATGATGCCGAGATGCCCGTTGGAGTCGGAGGCTGCCACATCGATCTTATAGGATCCGGCGCGCAGATAGGTCTGCAACAGCGCGTTGTGGCCGGCACCATTATCCTGCGCGGCGCGGATCTTGGGCAGGAAGGCGGTACCGATGGTCGCAGAGGTTTTCAGGCGTCCGAGCGTCTCCACCCGGTAGAGACCGCCTTCTTGAACCTCGAGGCGAAAGCCACGATGCGCATCGCGCTCGAGCTCGAAAAAGCGCGGCTTTCCGGCATCGAGCTGTTCGGCCATCTGCTGCGAGACGGTCGGCATGGGCGCTGGCGACATGGCTTTCGTCCAGGCGATGACGAGCGTCCGATCGTGGTCGCTGACCGGCACGGCGACGACAAGCGTGCGGTCCGTCTTGCCGGGAAGCTCCTTGGTGAATGTCGCGGCGACCGGCACGCCGTTCGTTTCCGTGACGATGATGCGTCCGTCGAGCGGCACGCGCACCGGAATCTCGAAGGGCCGCGACGCGTCGAGCTGAGCGACCGGCAGTATCGGGGACGCCGGCTGCGGGCGCACCGGAGCAGGCGGCGCAACCGGCGCCGGATTGGCGCCCCCGGCACTGCGCGCCGGCTGCAGCAAGGTGAGCGGCCCGCCGGCGAGATCGATCGGAACCGCCGGCGCCCTCGGCGCGGTCACGAGGCCTTCGCCTGAATTGGCATAGACCTGATAGAAGGAGGTCTTGTCGAAATCCTGCAGACCCAGCGGAATGGAAATGCGCGGCGGCGCAGCCGGAGCGAGATTCGGCGTCAGCCCGGGTGGCCCGACCGTCAGGTCGAGGATGCCGACCGCGCCCTTGATGGGATCGATGCGCAGGACATACCATCCGGCTTCGACATCAAAGCGGCGCGGCAGCTTGCCGTCGACGCGAGGCGCCGTGCCGCCAAGCAGCGGTTCGAGGCGGAAGTCGACGCCCGGCCCCTGTGCGCTCACGCCGACCGGCCCGGCTCGCGAGACTTCGAAGATCAGGCTCGAAGCCCCGCGCAGATTGAACTTGTCGCGCCAGGCGAGCCCAGGCCCGACACGGGGGGTGCTGGAGGCGAGCACGCTGCCTTTGCCGGTGCTGTCGAAACGCGCGAGCACCACGGTCGCGGGCAATTCGTCGCCGCCCTCGCCCACAACATCGACAGCTACCAGATGCGGCCCGGCACCATTGACCCGCAGCGATGATGCGGGTCGTAGCGCGCGCAGCCGGAAGAACTGGCCTTCGAGGCCGAAGACCTCGACGATGGCGGGCGCGCTGCCACTCTCCGGCGCGACCACGGCGACGACCGGCTGACGACTGTTTTTGGCGATCGCGGCCATCTGCGCCGAGGCCGTGCCGCGCGCGACGCTGATCCGTGCCGGAGCAGGCTCGGGCAGCTCGAGCCTCATATAGGTCGCGGGCGCCGGCACCTCGAAGCGCGTCGAGCCGAAGGGACCGATGACGCCTTCCGCGAAGCCGCCAGCCATGACGTCCGGCGCGCCGGCGCGAATATGGAAAGGTTGCGCGCTCTCGCCATCGGCCCAAGGCAGCGACACGCCGCCATAGGCCGTGACGAGATAGAGGCCCGGCTCGACTGAGCCCTCCAGTCGCGCACGTGTCAGCCCATGTCCGGGCTTCGGTTCGATCGAGACGAGGGAGGGGTTCAGGGCGGCGAGATCGGTACCGTTGCGCCACAACCTCAGATCGTGCAGGGCGCGGCCCGCCGCCTCGACGAAGACGCGCCCCGACATGTCGACGATGAGCCAGAAGGACCGCTGCTGCAGATCGGCGAGGTCACCGCTGAACTGGCCGCCGCGCAACAGGCTGGCATTGGCCGCCGCCGCCGCGCGGAAAGGCTGCACGGTCAGATGCGCGCTGCCCTGTGCCCGCACGGCGCCGAAACTCCGCAGTTTGTAAGTGCCCTTGTCGACCAGCACATCGAGGCGGCCGTCACGGAGGCCCGCCTCGCCTTCGATGTCGCCTGGGCCCGCGATCATATCGACGAGTTGCAAGGCGACGCCGGTGGCGCTTTCGGCGCGGATCGATAGGCGGCCGGGCGTGTCGACGCGCAGGATCGTGTCCTGGTCTAAGGCAGCGGAGGCGGTCTCGCGGGAAAGGCTCGCTGATGGATCAGCGGGAGCCGGCGGGAGGATGTCAGGCGGCTGCTGGGCGACCGACGCCAGAAATGTGAGACGCGTGCGATAGACCGAGGCGAGGCAGGCCGTGAGCCGGACCGGGTCAGCCGCGAAGGGCGCGCAGCTGAGGTCGCGCTGGATCAGCCATTGCCGCTGCCCGTCGCGCAACTCGGCGCCGCGCGCCTGCGTCGCAAGAAGCCGGCCATAGCTCTCGGCGAGCGCAGCATCCTGCGCTTTGAGATCGGCCGATCCGCAAATCGCGTTCTCGATGGGGCTGCGCGCTTTGGCGCAATCGAAGGATTGTGCGGAAGCCTGCGGCGGGAACAGGGTGAAGATCAAACCGCCGCACGCGGCCGCGAGGGAGAAGCGCCGGCATTGGCCCCGGATCGAGTCGAATGGCACGAGCAAGCTCCCAAGCTACGAGCGATCGATCACGGTCAGCCGCCAAATCCAGCTACCCCCAATGCCGCTACGCGAACAATATGACAGAGACTGGGCTGTTTTGTTACGGATTTTGGCCGGACCGTGGACCGCCCGCAAGAGCGCTGCCTATCCTTTGGCTGGAACTTGTGCCTCGTGAGAGTGAGGGTCGAACACCCTTTCTCGTCATCGGCCCTGAATGATGTGCACCACTTTCACGGTGAGATGTCGGCGGATGGCATCGACATAGTCATCATAGCTCATCTGCCCGGACGCCATGGCGCTCAAGACACGCTCGCAGAAAGTCGCCGGCATGTGCTCGAGCGAAACATCGATGAGAGCCGCGATATTGGCACGCTGCGATTTCGGCATGGCATTCATACGAGCGGCGCACCGTTCCACGCCGAGCCGCCGAAGCGCGGCGCTGCCCTTCATGGCATCGGCCGCGACGCTGAACTTGTCACGGCTCAGTCGGGGCGCGGATGCCCCCAGGGCGTGAAGAGGGACGAGCAAGAAGAGAACAGGAAGGAGCAGCGCCGCGATTCGACTGATGATCATGGAGCCCCCCTGAACATCGTGCTGACCACGCCGCTATCGTAGCTCGGCTGGCCTTCCTTTGCTGACCGTCGACGCAGTCTAATGCACCGTGCGGCCTCCCGGCGGATTGTCCATTGCGGCAATCAGGCTTTTCGGACGCATATCGGTCCAATTGGACTCAATGAAGTTCAGACATTCACCCCGGATCGCGGGGCCGAATATGGATTTCCACCCGGCCGGTACCGCCGCAAATTCCGGCCAGAGCGAGTGCTGACCTTCGTCGTTGACCAATACGAGATAGTTCGCGTCTGCATCCTCGAAGGGATTGGCCATTCTCGAAATCCTCCCGCCTACCGAGATCAAGAACAAAGACACTTGCTCGAGCACGGATGGTCAAACGGAATGCCGCATCGACGGTCCAGCCCGAACATCACCTCACAATAGGACATCCGGCCCGTCCAGGCAAACGGGCGGCGATGTATAGAGCCCGCACGATCGTCGTTCCGCGCCGGCACCCTGGGCAATGTCACCTGCGTCGTCGACCCCGCGGTTCTCAACCGTCACGCGAGCGCCTTGACTCCGGTTCGCCGCGACAAGAGGATTGTCTCGCGCCTCCGGGATCATATACGCCCGTGGATAACCTCGAGACTTGCCGCTCAACCCAGACAGAGACCCAACTTTCGATATCCCAAACGCGCCGTCGAGCCCGCCCAGTTGGGAGCTTTTCTGGTCCAATCAATTCGCAAGAGTAGCAAGAGTAAAAGATGGTTGCCCGTGACGTGCACGTTCCTACAACGCATGGCCCAAAGATACATGTAACCGAGTGGGGTTCGGGCTCGATTGACTGCGTTCTTCTACATGGCTTAGGCGACGGCGCGCATGTTTGGACGGAACTGGCCGCGCGCCTCGCCGCCCATTACCGAGTCTTCGCAATGGATCTTCGCGGGCATGGGAGATCGGAGTGGGACAACCGGGGCCTCTACTCCGTGCAAGCTCACAGCGAAGACGCCGCGCATGTCATCGAAACTCTTGCCACCAACCCTGTTGTCCTCATCGGACACTCGCTGGGCGGGAAGATCGCCGTCAGGTTAGCGGCTTCCCGTCGGGTCGACATAGCTGCTCTCGTGCTCGTCGATAGCGGGCCCGGCGCGGACCCGGCGGCACTTGCGCACTTCCTCGCTGAGCTCAATGCCGAAAATCGACTGTATTCGTCGACTTTGGACTATGCATCGCAACTCGAGGCTAAGCGTCCGTTGCTCAGCCCGAATATCGCCAGTCGACTGGCCAAGGATTCGTTGAGACCAGCGCCGTCGGGCGGATATCTGCTACAACGTGACCCGGCTTTGGGGCGGCCGGAGAACATTGAGCTTGATGACGTAGAGACGTCGTGGGGTTTGCTGGAACAAATCGTCTGCCCAATGCTCCTGGTCCACGGTCGCGGTTCAGCTATTCTTTCCGCATCGGTCGCGAAGCAAATGCAACTTAAGCTGCGCAGCTGCCGTCTCGAAACAATCGAGGTGGCTGGACATGCCGTGATGCTCGACAATCCGGATGGCTTTTACCTCGTTGTTGCCAACTTTCTCCTCAACGTCGCCGCTTCGCTTCGAGCCTGATTCCGAGGCCCGACCAATTGTCGCGAACCCAGCTCACGACGGCTCCATGACGACCTCCCTTTGCTGCGCATGCCACATAGCGGCGTGGCAACCATGACGGGACAAGAGAAATGCGTGCGATCCGCGTTTCACGATTTCGCCGCCCTCCATGACCATGATTTCTTCCGGATGTTGAATTGTCGAAAGTCGATGAGCGATGATCAAGGTGCTGAGCACTGGAGCTTTCGAGGGTGACGCGCAGCGCGACGATCGTTACCGTCCTTCAACGGGGAAACGCAACATGCCGATCCTCGGCACGCAGGTGTTTGCCCGCCTCAAATCGCTGCACGAGACGGGCCTGACGATCTTGTCGGTCGATCGGTTGAAGGAGCGAGCTGAGATGGACTTCACCTTGAACGCGGAGCAGGAGCAGATACGCGCCTCGATCTTCAAGCTCTGCGCTCGCTTCGGCGACGAGTATTGGCTCGAGCGCGACCGCGAAGGCGGCTTCCCGCACGAATTCCATGCCGCCATGGCCGATGGCAGCTGGCTCGGCATCGCCATGCCGGAAGAGTATGGAGGTTCGGGTCTTGGCATCACCGAAGCCGCGATCATGATGCAGGCAGTCGCCGAATCAGGGGCAGCGATGAGCGGCGCGTCCGCGGTCCATATGAACATATTCGGATTGAACCCGGTCGTCGTCTTCGGCAGTCACGAGCAGAAGAGCCGCATGCTGCCGCCGCTCATCGCCGGACAGGACAAAGCCTGCTTCGCCGTGACCGAGCCGGATGCCGGTCTCAACACCACCGAGTTGAAGACACGCGCCGAGAAGAAGGGCGACCACTATGTCGTCACCGGGCAGAAGATCTGGATCTCGGCAGCGCAAGTCGCGAACAAGGTCTTGCTGCTGGCGCGCACCACCCCGCTCGACCGGGTCAAGCGCAAGACCGAGGGGCTGACGCTGTTCTACACCAGCTTCGACCGGACGAAGATCGAGGTGCGCGAGATCCACAAGATGGGACGCCACGCGGTCGATTCGAATGAGCTTTTCATCGAAGGCATGCAGGTGCCCGAGGCGGATCGGATAGGCAAGGAAGGCGACGGCTTCAAGTCCATCTTGCATGGCATGAACCCGGAACGCATCCTGATCGCGGCCGAAGCCGTCGGCATCGGCCGCGCCGCGCTCGCGCGCGCCACCCGTTACGCCAAGGAGCGCATCGTCTTTCGCCGGCCGATCGGGCAGAACCAGTCGATCCAGCATCCGCTGGCGCGCAGCTGGGCAGAGCTCGAGGCTGCCTGGCTGATGGTTCTCAAGGCGGCGTCGCTCTATGATCGCGGGCTCGAATGCGGCGCGGAAGCGAACGCCGGCAAATACCTTGCAGGCGAAGCCGGTTTCCGCGCCTGCGAGACGGCGGTGATGACCCATGGCGGCATGGGCTACGCCAAGGAGTTCCATGTCGAGCGCTATCTGCGCGAAGTGCTCATTCCGCGCATCGCGCCGGTCAGCCCGCAGATGATCCTGAGCTTCATCGCCGAGCGCGTCCTCGGCTTGCCCAAATCTTACTGACAGCAGGAGGAAATGTGAGCGGTCCACTCGACGGCATCCGGGTCATCGACATGACGATGAACGTGATGGGGCCTTACGCGTCGCAGACGCTTGGCGATATGGGCGCCGACATCTGCAAGATCGAGCCTCCCGAAGGCGACACGCTGCGCGGCGTCGGCCCCTCGCGCAACAAAGGCATGGGGCCATATTTCCTGAACCTGAACCGCAACAAGCGCAGCCTGGTGCTCGACCTCAAGAAGCCCGGAAGCGATGGCGTGCTCCGCCGCCTCCTCGAGCAGGCGGACGTGCTCCTCTACAGCTTCAGGCCGAAAGCCATGGCGCGTCTCGGCGCTTCCTATGCGCAGGTGTCCGCCATCAATCCGCGCATCATCTATTGCGGCGCCTTCGGCTATGGCCAGGCGGGGCCCTACGCCGATCTCCCCGCCTATGACGACCTCATCCAGACGGCGATCGGCCTTCCGATCCTGCAGGCCCTCGGCATCGACGAGCCGACCTTCGTCGCGACTGCGTTGATCGACCGCACGGTCGGCCTGATGAGCGGGTCAGCGGTCGGCATGGCCCTCTACCACCGCGAACGCAGTGGCGAGGGACAATCGATCGAGGTGCCGATGTTCGAGAGCATGACCGAGTTCGTCATGGGCGAGCATCTCTACGGCAAGACCTTCGAGCCGCCGCTCGGACCCACGGGCTACACCCGCATGATGGACAAGAACCGCAAGCCCTATCCGACCAAGGATGGTCAATATCGGCGTGCTGGTCTACACCGATAAGCATTGGAAGCGCTTCTTCCAGGGCCTCGGACGCCCGGACCTCGCCTCGGACGAGCGCTATGTGACGATCGCCGGCCGCACCCGGAATATCGGCTTCCTCTATAATTTCCTGGCCGAGACGCTCGTGAGCCGCACGACCGCGGAGTGGCTCGCCTTCTTCACGGAGGCGGACATCCCCGCCATGCGGCTCAACACCCCTGACGAGCTCATCCACGATGAGCACATGGCCGCGATCGATTTCTTCAAGCTGACCGATCACCCGAGCGAAGGCCGCATCCGCGTGATGGGCATTCCCCAGACTTGGAGCGAGACACAACCCGATATCCGACGGCTTGCGCCGAGACTCGGCGAGCATACGGTCGAGCTGCTGAGCGAATACGGGTTTTCGCAGCAAGACATTCAGGCGCTCATGGCGAGCGACGCCGTCAAGCAATAGGATTCGAGTGGGACGGCGATCGCGGCGCCGCGACGTCGAGACCACGGGTGACCACCTGGGACCGCAGGCGTCTCGCCCGCCCTTTGAGACGGCGAGGCCGCTGCGCTGCTCCGAAGAAGGGCGACCGGGACGGTCGCGGTCCCAGGTCATCCTTGCGGACGTGTCGTCAGCGTCCGCTCCAGCGCGGCGCGCGCTTCTCGATGAAGGCGCGCGGCCCCTCGCGATAATCCTCGGTCGCCTGGATGCGTTGGCGCGCCGCATCGCTGCGGACCCACATCTCCGCTTCTGAATGGTCGGCGGCAATGCGCCCGATCTTCAGGCTTTCGCGCACGGCGAGCGGAGCGTTGGCGCAGATGGCCTCGGCGAGGGAGACCGCCGCATCGCAGGCCGTTCCGGCAGGAACGACCCGGTTGACGAGGCCGAGGGCGAGTGCACGTTGCGCCTCCAGCCGCTCGCCGGTCGCGATCATTTCGAGCGCGAGCGCGCGCGGCAGGCGACGCGGGAGCCTGAATGCGCCACCCGCCGACGCGATCAAGCCGCGCTTGACTTCAGGCAGCGCGAAGGCGGCATTCTCGGTCGCGACGATGAGGTCGCAGGCGAGCGCGATCTCGAACCCGCCCGCAAGCGCGAGGCCGTTCACCGCGGCGATCCACGGCTTTTCGCGCTCCGCGAAGACAAAACCGGCGAAGCCGCCCGCCGCGGTCCGCAAGCTGTCGGATTGGCCCGCGGCGATGACCTTCAGATCCGCGCCGGCGCAGAATGCCTGCTCGCCTGCGCCCGTCAGGACGACAGCCCAGATGTCGGGATCGGCCTCCGTCGTCGCCAGGGCATTGGCCAACCCCGCCGTCACGGCGGCGTCGACCGCGTTGCGAGCGCCTGGGCGATTCAGCGTCACGACAGCGATACGCGTCGTTCGGCGTTCGATCAGAACCGCATCGTTCATCCCGTGTACTCCCGCAGAGCCTGACCCTAAGCCGAGATACGTGGATCGTCACACCCATCCTTGGTCCTAGTGGATAAAGTCAGACACTTGGTACCCGGTTGACTGCTCCGCTCTCGATCCATTGCGGTCATTCGGCGCCGAGGCCGAAGGCATTCGACCCTCTTGAACGTGTTCCAATTCAACACCGCCACGACGCAATATGGTATCTTTCGCTTAGCGTAGTCCTGAGCCGTGGAGGAGGCAGATGAGATGGCCTGAATTCATCACCCTTCTCGGCGGCGCTGCGTTGCGTGGCCGCGTCAGCGTCGCGAGCGCAGCAGCCGGACCTTGATGCGGCGGAGCGGTCCCGGTAAACTCAGGGTGCCCGATCCATCACTCTGGGGCCGCCTTTTCTCTCTCGCAGGGAGGACGAAATGGTTTCGAAGGATTTCACCAGGCAACTTGCCGGCTACGGCTTGACGACGGCAGAGATACTTTACCGCTTGCCTGACTATCCGTCCTTCCTGCAAAGCTATATTTGGCAAGACTATGATGTCGCACCCCGCTTCCCGGTGCTCCACGATTTTCTTGCCTTTTGGGTCACCAGGCTCGACGGTCCCTTGCATTCCGTGCGCGTTGCGCATTCCAAGTTGATAAAACCTTGCGAGCTGCGTCTGCTCGAAAAGGAATATACAATCAACTAGCTTCCATGGCTGGACCGACCTCCCTGTAGCGCATTGCGATCGACGCAGGGCGCAGATTAAATTGTTCTATCAGGTCGAAATACGACTTAGCACTCCCTTGTAACGAATGCCAGCGATGGCCATGTACATGTCAGGTCAAATCTAGTGGGGCCGCCTGGCGTTTCGCCTTGAGCCGTCCGCGGCGATTGACCGGAATCGAGCACCCATGAAATTCCGTCCGCTGCACGACCGCGTCGTGATCCGCCGTCTCGAGGGCGAGGACAAGACGAAGGGTGGCATCATCATTCCCGATACCGTCAAGGAGAAGCCGCAAGAGGGCGAGATCATCGCGGTCGGGCCTGGAGCCCGCGACGAGAGCGGCAAGCTCGTTCCGCTCGACGTCAAGGCCGGCGATCGCATTCTGTTCGGCAAGTGGTCCGGCACCGAGGTGAAGATCGACGGCGAGGATCTCCTCATCATGAAGGAGAGCGACATCATGGGTGTGCTCGAGGTGTCGGCATCTCGCAAGAAGGCCGCCTGAAGCAAACGTCCTCACAAGAACCATGGAGTTTAAGGCCATGTCCGCGAAAGACGTCAGATTTTCAACCGATGCCCGCGACAGAATGCTGCGCGGGATCGATATTCTCAATAACGCCGTGAAGGTGACGCTCGGTCCAAAAGGCCGCAACGTCATTCTCGACAAGTCATATGGTGCACCGCGAATCACCAAGGACGGCGTCGCCGTCGCCAAGGAGATCGAGCTCGAGGACAAGTTCGAGAATATGGGGGCCCAGATGGTGCGCGAGGTCGCCTCCAAAACAAATGAACTCGCCGGCGACGGCACCACGACCGCGACGGTGCTCGCCGCCTCGATCATGAAGGAAGGCATGAAGCTTGTCGCCGCCGGCATGAATCCGATGGATCTCAAGCGCGGCATCGACATCGCGGTGACCGCGGTGGTGAAGGACATCGAGCGCCGTGCGAAGAAGGTGCAGTCCTCCGAGGAGATCGCCCAGATCGGGACCGTCGCATCGAATGGCGACGAGTCCATCGGCAAGATGATTGCCGAAGCGATGAAGAAGGTCGGCAATGAGGGGGTGATCACGGTCGAGGAGGCAAAGACCGCCGTGACCGAGCTCGACGTCGTCGAAGGCATGCAGTTCGATCGCGGCTATCTCTCGCCCTACTTCATCACCAATGCCGAGAAGATGGTGGCCGAGCTCGAGGATCCCTACGTCCTCATCCACGAGAAGAAGCTGTCGTCGCTGCAGACGATGCTGCCGATCCTAGAGGCGGTGGTGCAGACGGGCAAGCCGCTCCTCATCATCGCGGAGGACATCGATGGCGAGGCGCTCGCCACGCTCGTCGTCAACAAGCTGCGCGGGGGCCTCAAGGTCGCGGCCGTGAAGGCGCCTGGCTTCGGCGACCGCCGCAAGGCCATGCTCGAGGACATCGCGGTCCTGACCGCAGGCAACCTGATCGCCGAGGATCTCGGCATCAAGCTCGAGAACGTGACGCTCGATATGCTCGGCTGCGCCAAGAAGGTGCGCATCGAGAAGGAGAACACCACGATCATCGATGGTGCCGGCAAGAAGCATGACATCCAGGCGCGCATCGCCCAGCTCAAGGCGCAGGTCGAGGAGACAACCTCGGACTATGACCGCGAGAAGCTCCAGGAGCGGCTTGCAAAGCTGGCGGGCGGCGTCGCGGTGATCCGCGTCGGCGGCGCGACCGAGGTCGAGGTGAAGGAGAAGAAGGATCGCGTCGAGGACGCCATGCATGCGACCAAGGCAGCTGTCGAGGAAGGCATCGTTCCAGGCGGCGGCGTCGCGCTTCTGCGAGCCAAGGCAGCCATCGGCAAGCTCGTGAACGAGAACGACGACGTCCAGTCCGGCATCAACATCGTGCTCAGGGCGCTGGAATCTCCGATCCGCCAGATCGCCGAGAATTCGGGCGTGGAAGGCTCGATCGTGGTGAGCAAGGTGATGGGCAACAAATCCCCGACCTTCGGCTTCGACGCCCAGAAGGAGGAGTATGTCGACATGCTGAGCGCCGGCATCGTTGACCCGGCCAAGGTCGTTCGGGTCGCCCTCCAGGATGCGGCTTCCATTGCCGGCCTTCTGATCACGACCGAAGCCATGGTCGCTGAGACACCGAAGAAAAATGTCCCGGCAATGCCGGCCGGCGGGGGCATGGGCGGGATGGACTATTGATCGCCCGATAACACCAGGAGGTACTGCCATGATTGCAGGATTTGCAGATCCCTTCGATGCGCTCTTCCGCCTGCAGCGAGAACTGGAAGGACGGCGCGCCAGCGATTGGCTCGAGGACACGACGTCGGGCATGGGGGCGTACCCGCCGATCAACGTCTTCCAGCAGGGTCACGACTTTGTCGCCATCGTGGAATTGCCGGGCGTAGGCAAGGGTGATCTCGAACTTCAGGCCAAGGAGAACACCATCAGGATCTCAGGTAAGAAGTCGGTCGCCTATGGCGACAAGGTCAGCGTTCACCGGCGGGAGCGCGTGGCGGGAAATTTCGACCGAACGATCACAGTGCCGGTACATATCGATCCGAACGGAATCAAAGCCGAACTCCGTGACGGTATCCTGGTCCTCTACATTCCGAGAGCCGAGAGCGACAAGCCGCGCGCGATCAAGATTAGCTGATCCATCGTAACGCGGACACGTGGAACTCAAGTGCGGAGCTACCGCCATGGCAACAGAGCAAGAGCTGAAGGCGCAAGAGAAGCGCGAGTTGCAGAGGAAAGACGAGTCGACGATCCCGGCGCGAACCTTTGTGCCGACGACCGACATCTATGAGACAGACCAGGGACTGACCGTGGTCATGGAAATGCCGGGAGTCGACAAGGCGAAGCTCGACATCAATGTCGAGAATGACGTGCTCAGTGTCGAAGGTCGCATCGATTTCTCGAAGTACGAGAAGCTGCAGCCGGTCTACACCGAGTACAACATCGGGCACTATCGCCGGACCTTTAGCCTGGCGCCGAACAGGGTCGACCAGGGAAAGATCAAGGCCGAGATGACGGATGGCGTATTGACGCTGACCCTGCCCAAAGCCGAGCAGGCCCAGCCGCGCCGGATCACTGTCGAATAAGTTTTATTTCGGCGTCTTTCAAAGGAGCCTAAGAGTAGGGGGAAGCCGGTTCACAATGGCTCTGTCGCGGGACATCTTGGCGCGTGAGATTCCTCGCTTTTTGATCGCGATGGGCATCTTGGGGTGAGACAGAGCTGATCAGGGATCTCAAATTGACTATCAATGAGAGACTCGGCCCGCGCTCCCCGTGTCTTCGCGGGTTCTGGATCTGATTTCGGCGGCAGCCCCTTTGCCGCTCGATGAGTCGTCGGGTCCCCCTGATGGCGACGGCAACCCGATCGAGCAGTTTTAGCCTCTTCGGTGTCTTTGGTTTCCATGTCGTATTCCCGCTCTGAATCAAACTGAGGTTCCAGCGCTGACCTGGAGCAAGAAGGCATTCCCCGCGGGAGGTCCTCAGTCCGGGTGGGAGGGATTCAATGGCGGTTCATTGTAATTTGACGAAAATCGAGAAGGCCCAGCAAGGCGGCTTTGATGTTTCTGTCGAAATCCTAGGTGAGCACATTATTGTCGGTACTGTGCGCATAGCTGTGAACGGGCCAACTAGCCAAGCGGCAGAGGACGCTCGCAAGCGGCTATTTGAATTTGCCGCGGAGCTTGCGAAGGCCGTTGAGAACGGCGGCGCTCTGGGGTGATCGATAGCCACGCGGCCCTCCCCGTTCGCGTGACAATGCCGGGTGGAGAGCTCGCACGTGCCGATCCGACGACGAGAACGCAAGGCACCAGGATGCGGGTCCCCCGGTCCGCGCAACGTTTCCTGTCCACTCACGCCGCCGTCTACAACACGTTCAATCCACGCCGCCATCTCATTTCCGCCAACTCGAATCGAGTACTCCGGACGGCGTTGTCCCGGGAAACTGGCGCAGCTCGCAGGAATTCGACAGGTAGGTTCTTGCTCAAGTATTCGGGGCTCGCGCTTATCCGAGCAAAGCACCCCGGCGCGAGGTGGGATCATGGTCGAACATGACCAAACCTGGCCACAGGCCGCGCCGGAGAAGTTAGATCGCTCGGAGACACTATTGGAGCTCGTTATGGCCCATGATGCGATACCCCATTTCCACAACGACGCCGGCGTGCGCGCCATCGGCATACCGGCCAAGAAGTTGATGTGCATCGGCGCCAGGCCGCCCCAAGATCATCCGCATGTCTTCCTCGACATGGGCGGCGATGACGAGATCGTCTGCCCCTATTGCTCGACGCTCTATCGCTACCGCGCCGACCTGCATGGGCAAGACAGCGATCCTCCAGGCTGCGCCTGGACGCCCGACGCCGGGGACGCCATGGCTTGATCGCCGTCGTCAGCGCTGGGATAGGCGGCCTTGGCGCGGCGTTGTTCCTGTCGCGGGCTGGATTTCCGGTGACGCTGATCGAGAAACGCACCCGCGTCGAGGAGGAAGGCGCAGGATTGCAGCTCCCCGAATGCGAGCCGGATTCTCACCGAGGCCGGGCTAGAACCTGCAATCCTCGCGGTCGAGTTTGCTCATTTGCCGATCTGCCAATGTGTGACGAGCCTTTGCAAGGCCCTTTGAGCGTCCGCCAGAGCTTCGCGCTTTGTCGCATAAGAGATTGGTGACTGCTCGCGAAGTTTACCGTTTTCGTGAATGCTCCAGCGAAAACGATCAACGATATCGATATTTCGCTCGACAGCGACCGTGAAAGGGTGGTCTTCCGCCATGGTTGCTAATATGGCGTCAGCTGGGCCACGGCGCTAGGAACAAAACCCCCCTGCCTTATTCAAACTGGCCCACTACCCGTCGCTAGCAGCCGTTGCGGTGGCAGTCCATTCATGTCCCTATAATTCCTTTAGCCGCCCCACGCCGCGGCTACCAAGCGTTTGGCTTGAACCACTCGTTCTTGATATCGCATCATTTTGTTCCGAAAAGCGGAAGATCACTTTTCGGAATGATGCTCAGGCCGCCCGCCATTCGAGCAGGCTATCCGCCGCCCGGCTCAAGATGCCCCCGCGTCCGACCGCGGAGCGGTTCGCATCCATCAGGATCGCGAGGCTGGCGTGGTCGTCGCCGGGCACCCTCGCCAGGGTTCGGGCTCCATCCGGCTGGCGCAAGACGACAACGCCCTTCGTCGGTTCGCCGGCGTGATCGAACATGACCGTATGCGTTTCGATCGCTGCTGCACCATCCGCCGTCTCCGCGATGACGGGGATGGGGCCGCGGCGCCGATCCGCCTCGCCTTGCACGGAGGGGTCGAGGCTTTCCTGCATATCGATGGGGCGACTCGCCAGCATGAGGGCGTAATGCTTGGTGACGAATTCGCCCTGGCCGTAGAGAAGACCCGCACGGCCTGGCGTGGCGCGCAACAGCCGCGTCATGGCGGCCGCCGCATGCGTCATATAATTGTTGAGCGGCGCGCCGAAAAAGGTGAGGCCGCCCGCGACCGTCGGCGTCGCTTCGGGCGAGAGCTTCAAGGTGCGGGCGGCCATCTTCGGCACGCAAGGGAAGCAGCTATAGAGCTCGATCGCGGCGAGATCGTCCACGCTCGATTGCGCGCGGCGGAGCGTCGCTTTGAGCACCGCGTCCTGCGCATGCGAACGCGAATAGCCGTCACGCGAGACCCAGTCGCGCGGCTCGTTGGCGCCGGCGCCGGCTCCGATGAAGGTCAGCCGGGCGGGATCTACGCCGGCCCCGCAGGCGCGGGCGAAGCTCGTCACCAGGATCGCTGCGCCCTGATTGACGTTGGGATTGGCCACCATCAGCTTCGGATACGGCCATGCGATCAGCCGGTTGGCGCCGCCGACCGTCGCGATCTCCTCGGGCTCGCGGGGCCGGTCGATCCAGGCGTATGGATTTGCCGCGGCGACTTGCGAAAATCTCGACCAGAGGGCGGCGGACGCTGCCTGGCCTTGCGCCGGAATCTGCCCCCAATCCGCCTGCGTCGCGACTTCGTAAAGCGGATAGACGAAGACAGGCTGCGACAGGCCGTGCCGCAAGGCGAGCTTGTGCAGATAATCTCGAACGCGGGGGCTCACCCAGCTCGGGTCAGGCTCGGTCCAGGGCAGGGCGAAGCCGGCCTTGCGGGCCTGTTGTACGCTGTGCTCGGCTTCGCCTCCGGCGACGGCTTCGACCTCGCTCTCGCCGCGCCGGATCCGCAAAGCGGCTTCATGCAGGCAGCGGACCGGCGTCTCGCCGCCGACCGGCCCATGCACCAGCCGAGGCGGGCGCTTCCCGATCAGATCGGCGACGCGGCCCGGAAGGTCGGCATAGGGCCAGGAGACCGAATTGATGATCTCGAGACCGGCAAGCTGCGTCAGCCAGCCGCCGCCGCCATCGGCGTCCGCGCGGCGCAACGCCTCCGCGATCAGGGCCGCCGGCTCGAGGGCGGCCGAAAGGGTTCGCGGCCTGTCGACGATCTCGCCCACGCCGACGATGACAGGCGCGCGATCCGCCACTCGCGGCTCCAGAGAACGGGTTGGCGAGCTCATCGCGCCGATCGCAGAATGAGGTCGGCCATCTCGCGCAATTTCACGCGCTGGATCTTCACGCCGTTCGGGCTTTCGGTGACGGGGAATGCATCGAGCGCGACGACGCGCGCGGGCTGCTTGTAGCGCGCCAGCGATTTGCGGCAGGCAGCGAGGATAGCGCTCTCCTGCGGATTCGCATTCGGCGCCGCACGAATAAACGCGAAGGCCACGCGATCGCGGCCGTTTTCGGCCGCAACGACCTGCGCTTCGGCGACACCCGGCAGGGACTGGAGGAAGCCTTCGATTTCCTCGGGGTTCACGAGGAAGCCGCCGAGACGAAGGCTGTCCCCGATCCGGCTCTTGAAGACGAAACCCGGAGGCACATGACGGGCGAGGTCCCCGGTCTTGAAGAAACCGTCAGCCGTGAAGGCGCGCGCGGTCGCTGCCGCGTCGTCGAGATAGCCGGAGAAGAATGACGGGGCGCGCAGGCACAATTCCCCGTCCTGATCGTCCGGGACGGGGTCGCCGCTTTCCGGATCGCGAACCGAGATTTCCGCCGCCGGCGAAACCGGGACGCCGCCATCCATCGTCCGCCGGCTTTCGGGCGCGATCGCGAACAGCGCCTGGACTTCTGAGCTACCGTAAAGGCCGCGCGGCTTCATGCCGAGCGCCTCGGCTGCGGCCACAGCGGCTGCGGCTGTTGGCGTGAAGCTCGCAAAGCCCGTGAAGACGAGCGTGTCGAAGGGCCGGCCCGCCGCCGCCTTGGCGATCCGCCCGAGCATATCGTCACTGCCGCCCGTATGGGTGACCGCGTGCCGGCGGATCAGCGCCTCGGCCTCAGCGCCGTCGAACTGATCCATCAGCACGATATGCGCGCCGCCCGCGGCCGATCCCATCGCGAGCGAGAGACCGAATGTGCCGCAGAGCGGCACGGCCGACAAAAGGCACGATCCCGCCTTGCCGGTCGCCAGGGCGGCCGCGACGTCCGATGCATGGCCCGCGATCGAACGCTGGGAATGCAGCACGAGCTTCGGTCCGCTCGTGGTGCCGCTGGTGGTGAAGGTGAGGCAGGGCGCCTCCGGCGAGGCGACGCCGTCGATGCGGCCGCTGGGCTCGAGCGCGACGACCGGAAGGCCTGCGACCTCACGCGCCGCAGCCTTTCGTGCGATGACGCAGCGCAGGGCGTTGCGATCCTCGGCGGCGATCTCGGCGAGGAGGGCTGGAAAATCGACCGGCCCGAAGCCATAAGCCGTGACCAGGACGCTGGCGCGCGAGCGACGCAGCAGATAGCCGACCTCCGCAGTCCTGAATCGCGTGTTCACATGCACTGCCAGAGCCCCGAGCCGCGCGCAGGCGAAGATCAAGGCCAGATAATCAACGCAATTCGGGAGCCATAGCGCCACACGGTCGCTCGCGCGCACGCCTTGTCGCGAAAGCAGCGCCGCATAGCCTTCCGAGAGGGCCGCGAGTTGCTGCCAGTCGAGGCTGCCGCCTTCATCGGTCGCCGCCGGGGCGCGCGGACGCTGCGCGACGTTGCGCGCCAGAATGCTCGAAAGGGTTTCGGCCCGCATTCGTCGCTCTCCGATGCGCGGCGGCGAGCGCCGCGCTTTCGCCCTAGCTTATTTCTTGACCAGAGGGCAGCGGGACTGCTCGAGTGGCAGGAAAGCCTTGTCGCCCGGGATCGTCGCCAGGATCTTGTAATAATCCCAGGCGTATTTCGATTCCGCAGGGGTCTTCACCTCGACCAGATACATGTCGTGGACCATGCGGCCGTCTTCGCGAATGCGTCCGTTCTCGGCGTAGAAATCGTTGATCGGCGTCTCCTTCATCGTCTTCATCACCGGCGCCGTATCGAGCGAGCCGACGGCTTGGACGGCCTTGAGATAATGCGTGGTCGCCGAATAGACGCCGGCTTGCGACATGTTCGGCATCTTGCCCACGCGTTCGAAATAGCGCCGCGAGAAGGCGCGCGTCGCCTCGGTGCGGTCCCAATAGAAGGCGCTCGTCGTCAGCATGCCCTGCGCGAGCTTGAGGCCGATGGCATGGACGTCGGTGTCGTACATCAGCAGCGCCGCGAGCTTCTGGCCTGATTGTGCGAGGCCGAATTCCGTGGCCTGCTTGATCGTGTTCACGGTGTCGTTGCCGGCATTGGCCAAGCCGACGATCTCCGCTTTCGAGGCCTGTGCCTGCAGCAAGAAGGATGAGAAATCGGCCGTATTGAGCGGATGGCGGACATCGCCGAGCACGGTACCGCCGCCAGCCTTCACGGCATCCGAGGCGTCGCGCTCGAGGTCCGAGCCGAAGGTGTAGTCGGCCGTGAGGAAGAACCAGGACTTGCCGCCGGCCCTGGTGATCGCCTGGCCGGTGGCGTTGCCGAGCGCATAGGTGTCGTAGGCGTAATGCACCGTTTGGGGGTTGCAGCTCTCATTGGTGAGCCGGGTCGTGCCAGGCCCGCTCAGCATGATGACCTTGTCGTGTTGCCTGGCGATGTCCTGCGCCGCCAGGGCGGTGGCCGAGGCCGCGACATCCATGAGCGCCGTGAGCTTCTGGTTGTCGAACCATTCCCGCGCGATCGACGCGGCGAGATCCGGCTTGTTCTGATGGTCGGCCACGAGAATCTCGATCGGGCGGCCGAGGACCTTGCCGCCGAAATCCTCGACGGCCATCTTCGCCGCCATGGCGCTGCCGGCGCCGGTGACGTCGGCATAGGGACCCGACATATCGAGGATCAATCCGAGCTTGATCGGGGTGTCGGCGCCCTGTGCGAAACACGTATAAGGCGCAAGCAGCAGAGAGGCCGCCGCCGCCAATGCTTTCAGCACCATGCTTTCCTCCCCTGCCTATTGCTGCACATGAGCCGATTTCGCTCGGCCTTCTCGCGGCCCGCCTGCAAGAAATCCGGTCGCAACTTTTCAGCAGCGCGTGACATGCGCCGCAACGGCGAGCCAGTTTCCGCCGCGTCGCGCCCAGATATCCGTATACCTGCCGGAGCCCGCCGCCCCGCTGGCGAGCCGGTAACTGGTCCGCGCATGGATGATGGCGAAGTCGCCGCTGATGCGGATCTTCACATCATGCGCCTCGAGATTCGACAGCATCGACGGCAGCGCCGTCTGGCGAAGGAATTCCTTCCTGTCGATCAGCGAGCCGTCGGGCTTGCTGCACAGGAAGTCGTCGGCCAGGATCTCGTCAAATCTGCGCACATCCGATGTCTCCACCGAGCGGATATAGTCGCGATTGAGTTGCTCCAGGAGCTCGTGATCCGACTCGGTTCCGACATCTCGCGCCCTTGCGACTGCTTCCATGTGTCCCTCCCTTTGATAGATGCATCTGCTGCATCCTATTTGGCGCCCGCAACCCGTTCGCCGCAAGCCGCCGCAAATGGTCTCCGACGCTAGAGCTCTGAGCCTGCCTGAGTTCTACCTCGAACTCAATGAGCGATTGATATCCAATTGCAGAGCGCAGGCGTCGATCCAAATGAATTCGAGAGCCATCGAAAGCGGCAGGGACCGCGTGTCTCGCCCGCTTTTGTCTAACGCCGGGGCTGGCGCGCCCCTGGGAAGAAGGGCGACCGGCGGTGGGACCGCGGGCGTCTCGCCCGCTCTTGTCAAACGCTGAGGCTGGCGCGCCGCTGGGAAAGAAGGGCGACCGGGCGTGGGATCGCGGGCGGGACGCCTCGCCCGCTCTTGTCTAACGCCGAGGCTGGCGTGCCGCTGGCAAGAAGGGCGACCGAGACGGTCGCGGTCCCAGGGGTGTTCGCACCTTGCGGGCCTCCTCCCGCATATCGTCTCGACCTACCCTTGACTCATGATATGACAGCCATCATCTACGGCGAAGATATGACGCTGGTCATACAACGGAACATCACGCCGACAGGAGATCAGAGATGACGTCGATGGCAGGGAAAGTGGCGCTCGTGACCGGCGGCGCGTCGGGTATCGGGCTTGCGACGGCACTGGCCTTCGCGAAAGCAGACGCCGCCGTCGTGGTGACCGGGCGCCGCGAGGCGGAGGGGCAGGCAGCCGCGACCGCCATTCGGAAGGCCGGCGCCGAGAAGGCGCTCTTCGTTCCTGCCGATGTCTCGCTCAGCGACGATGTGGCCCGGCTCTTCGAACGCATCAAGGGGACATTCGGCCGTCTCGACTACGCCTTCAACAATGCCGGCATCTTGCGGCCCTCTCCTGTCGCGAGCGCAAGCGAGCAGGATTTCGACCAACTCGTCGCCACCAATCTCAAAGGGGCCTGGCTCTGCCTGAAACAGGAGCTCGACATTATGACCGCCCAGGGTGCCGGCTCCATCGTCTTCACCGGTTCGGTCCTCGGCACCGTCGGGTTTCCCGGCTTCTCGGCATATGGTGCGACCAAGGCCGCAGTGGCATCCATGGCGCGCCACGCGGCGCTCGAGGTCGCCAAGGCCGGCGTGCGCATCAACGTCGTGGCGCCCGGCATCATCCAGACGCCTATGGTGCAAGGCCCGTCGGGCGGAGAGGCCAATGCCGAGGCGCGATTCGGTTCGCTGCATCCGATCGGGAGAACGGGCCGTCCCGAGGAAGTGGCCGCGGCGGTGCTGTGGCTCTGCTCGGACGCCGCATCCTTCGTCACCGGCCAAACCTTGCACATCGATGGCGGACTCACCGCCCAGTAGCTCGACGAATCCCGGCTTGGCCCTTCGGCAACCGCCAAGCTTGCAGGATAAACACGCGTAGGATTATATGCGTCGTGCTAAGGGAGCATGCATGCGCTATGACGCCGAGCACAAGGAACGGACTCGAGCCCGGGTCCTCGAGCAGGCCGCGATTGCGATCCGCCTGGAGGGGCCGCAGCAGATCGGCGTGAAGGAGGTCATGGCGAAGGCCGGCCTGACCCATGGCGGCTTCTACGCGCATTTCACCTCGAAAGAGGATCTGGTCGCCGCCGCCATGGCGCAGATGTTCGACGAGGCCGTCGCAATTTTCGAGAAGCTGGCCGCCAAGAAGGAGCCGGCCATCGCCTTGCGGGACTATGTCGACTTCTACCTGTCGCCGAGACATCGGGATATGCCCGAGCAGGGCTGCCCCCTCCCCTCGATCTCGGCGGATGTCCATCGGCTCGGACCGCCGGCGCAGGCGAGTTTCGAGCACGGCGTCAATCGGCTGACCGCGGCATTTGCGTCGTGTCTGGCGAGCCTTCGCCGAGCCGAGCCGAAGGCTTTGGCAAGCTCGGCGCTCGCCGAGATGGTCGGCGCCCTCTCGCTGGCGCGCGGCATTGCCGACCGCAAGAAATCCGACGCGCTCCTGGACCATTCCCGAAAGCTTCTCAAACGACGGCTCGGGCTGAGGCCATTATCCTAAGCGGGCAGCACGAATTGCGCCGTGTCACGGGCCGATCCCCTGAGAGGCCGCGCAAGCGCTGGCTCCCTATGGCGCCGAGACCAGAAGGCGCGATCTGACCAGCGTCGTTCCAGACCGTAGAGAAAGCGGCGTTGCTCCTGATAGGTTCTGACGTTCAAGGCCACATCCGACGAATAGGTGGCGCCGAGGCCCCCACGCCCCGCAAGGCGCTCGGCGACGATGCGTGCCGCCTGGATTCCGGTCGCGACGGCGTGTCCGATTCCGAGTGACGACAGCGGATCGAACGACGCGACGGCGTCTCCCGCGCCCACCCAGTTTTCACCCAAGCATGGGTTCGCGACCTGCGAGAATGCCAAGAAGGCGCGTGGGCGCGATCTCGGGCCCGATCCCGAAAGGCGTGCTGTCGTGAGCGGCGCCTGCACCAGCAGGCTGGCGAAACCGGCAGCTCCCAGGCTCTTCGGCGAGATGAGATCGGCATCGGTCATATACGCCGCGACAATTCCGTCGGCAGAAGGAGCGCTGTACCACCAGCCGTCCGGCGCGGCCTCGATCAACAGGGTCGGCGCTGCGGTCGCCTCGACAAAAGTCACCAGCGCGAGCAGCCGATCATGAGCCAAGCGGGACGATCCGAGAGCAGTCTGGAACGCTGAACTTGCGCCCGATGCCACGATGAGATGTTCGGCCAAAATGCGGCCGGTCGCCCGGCCCTTGATCGTCAATTCCCAAGCTTTGCCGGCGCGCGCCGCGGAGCTTGCGGCCGTGCCGCGCAGAACAGTCCCTCCCAGGCGCTCGACCGCATCCGCAAGGCTCGCATCGAAGCGCCGCCGGTCGAGGTGCCAGCCGGGCCCGGATGCGTCGAAAAGCGATTCCCGAATCGCGGGCTGCGAATGCCCCCAGGCGGCGATGCGGCCGGCAGAACGGAGATGGTTGCCGGGCAGCGGGTCGTCGACCCCAAGATAAGACAGGAGGGGGCGAAGGCCCGACGAAACCGTCTCGCCGATACGCCGCTCTTCGTAAGACGTTCGCTCGAGCAGCAGAACCCTGTGCCGGGAATATCTCAGCAGCGCCAGCGCCGCCGCAGTGCCGGCAGGACCGCCGCCGATGACCGCGACGTCAACGTGCGCCTGGTACACGTCCGCGCTGCCGCGAGGTTTCGAATGCGACCATGCGTTCGCCGGGGGGCGCTACCGCCGCCTCGGCAGCGACGGCGATCAGCGCATTCGCGCCGACGCCGGGTTGCGTTTGCGGAAGCTTGTCATGCGCGCGCTCCTGCTCGGTGAAATACGGGAAGAGAGTTCGGTGCGGCCCCGTTGCCTGATTGGCAACAAAGCCGAGATACGACCAGAGCTTGATCATGTGTTCGAAGGAGTCGACGCCGCGGCTGTACATCACCTGGATCCCTGCCGGGTTTCCGGAGGCATGTTGGGCCGCCGCCGTCATATCGCCGCTGATGACCTGCCATGGGCTTTGGGGCGGCCACCAATAGGCGTAGTAGGTGGGTGGCAGCGGAATGTCGCCATTGGTATTGCGTCCCGGATCCGTGAAATTGATGGTCTGCACGGAGCATTCGAAAAAATCGGCCTGCCAGGGGATGGCCATGCGCTTGGTGAGGTCGCCCGGCTCGCACCCGCCTTTGTCGGCGGTTTCGTCCCGTGACGGGTCCAGCCCGACCTTGACGTAGAGGTTGCCGTCGTCGCGGTGCCGAATGCTCCAGGGGGCATCATAGATATTCGGATTGCGCACGCTCCATGTCACCTCGATCCCCGGGCAGAACGGCGCCCCGACGCAATTGCCGGTGCTGGCGCGGCTGAGGCGGATGGGATCCGCAGGTTCGGGCGGCGGGTCGGTCGTAAATTTGCCGTCTGCCCATTGCCTGAGAAGAAAATATTGCGTCTCGGTCAGCGTCAGGAATTTGTCGACACCGATGTCGCTGACCGAGTTGCTTCCGGAATTGAGCGGCATCAACGGAAACGCGTCTTTCGAAAACAGCGCGTTATGGCTCGCCGCCACGGCGCCCTCCGGTCCGGGTTCCCTGAAAAAGGCGAGATAGGCTTGCCGCAGCGGCGCGGCGGCCGCGCTGGCATCGCGAGGGGCGAAGGGCGGCGGAGACAGCGAATTGAGCGAAGGAATATTCGCAACCCAGCGATACGCTGCGGGTCGCTCCAGGATGGGCCTGACGTCGCGATCGAAATTGGCGATGTAATTCCGGTTGTAACGACCCCTGCTGAACATGTCCGGCGCCAGGCCGAGGTGGCGAACGGCGACATCATACATCGTGTCGTCGAGCGTCGTGACGTTCGCGATTTCCGGCACGAATTTCGGCGATCCGACCAGACACCACGCCCGGAGCGTGACCGTCTCGCCGGATTTGAGCGAGAGGCTGCAAGTCACGGGGCCGTCAGAGATGTCATCGTGCCAAGTATCGGCGCCGGCGAAAGACACGATCGGCTTGTTTCCGCCCGACCGGCCGAGTCCGCCGAGCACGAGAAGACGTCCCACCTTGTCCGTGCGTGCCTCACCCAGCGTCGTCACCCGGTCCCCCAAGGTCACGGCATCGGGAAAACTGGCGAATTTGTAGTTGGCGGGGACGCTCGCCCTGTCGAAATGCGCCACCAGACCGGGGCCGTCGAGCGTTCGTGGGCCCGGGTCGATCAATAGGCGCTGACGCTCCTTCTTGACCGTGACGCCCTTGTTCCGGCGGGCAACCTTGCGGGCCTCATAGCTGTTGGACTGGCCATGGAGAAGATTGCCCTCGAGTTCGGAGAACTGGTACCAGGCGGCCTTCTTGTTGGCGAGATGCACCGTCCAACGTATGTGCGCGATGTCCCGATCCTTCAGCGTCACCTCCCGCGAAGCTCCTGCCCCATCGAGGCGGAACACGCGGAACCGCGCCGCTTGACGCCTCACGCGGCCCTGACCGTCCTTGAACTTCCGCACGAGCGAGGCAGGGTCGGAGACGTTGCCCTGTGTGTCGCATTCCAGCGGCAACCCAGCTATCGTCTCCGGCTCGACATAGAACTGGCCCGGGCTGTTGCCCAGACGCGCGACGCCGATTGACGGTCCAATGACAAAGGTCTGTGCCACAATAGTCCTCCTGCCAGGGAAGGAATGCCTTGCAAGTCCCTTCGACTTGTCGAACTTTGGCCAATTCTGCGTTTGTCCAAATGTCTGCGTGCGCTGACAAAACTGCTGTCAAGCAATTCCCCTCCGCAGAGTATTGGGGGACTCTAATCCCGCACGCAAGTATGGCGTGTGTTGGTTAGAAACGCAAACCTAGCGTAGCATCCATGTCGCTGCGTCGCATGATGCTCGCTGCGCCACATGATGCTCGCTGCGTCACATAATCCGGCAAGCGGGGAACGATGACATGGGTCAGCCTCGCCAGGCGCGATTTCGTCCTTCAACATCACCGGCGGCAGTTTAGAGACGGCGATCGCCGCGGACTTTGCTTGTCGTCCTTAGAATAATTTCACAATAACTGCATGGACGGATGAGATATGTTTATCCGACCACCCTCACCCGCGCGAAGAGCGCCGAGAGGGAAGAGGCGCAAGCAGGTTTCAGGCGGGCTCGGCATGGAGCGGCACGATGGCTTCAGGTCTCACGGCTATGTGGAGGCTCTGCCCGACCGGGATGTCGAGGACTGAGGTCGTGCAGGCCGTGACCGCCTGGCCGTCAGCGAGGCGCAGATCATAATCGGTATAGACGCCGCGATAGACGATCCGCTCCAGGACGGCCGCAAAGGTCACGTCGCCCGGAGCGGCGCGGTCGGCGATCTTCATGTCCTCGCCCCGGATCGCCACGCAAGGCGGGTCGGCCGGAAGCCGGAAGGAATGCGGCAGCGCTACGCTGAAGGCGGCGCATTCGAAGAATTGCTGCCCGTCTCGGCCGACGAGCCGGCCCTCGACGAGATTGCTGCCGCGAAAGAAGTCCGCCACGAATTTCGTCTTCGGGCGACGGAAGATCGTCTGCGGCGCGTCGACCTGAACGAGATGGCCGAAATTGAGCACCGCCACCCTGTCGCTCATCGTCAGGGCTTCTTCCTGATCATGGGTCACATAGACAAAGGTGGTTCCGGTCGCCCTTTGGATGTCCTTCAATTGCGCCTGCATGCCGCGCCTGATCTTCTCGTCGAGCGCCGAGAGCGGTTCGTCGAGAAGCAGGAGGCGCGGACGAGGCGCGAGCGCCCGGGCAATGGCAACGCGCTGCTGCTCGCCGCCCGAGAGCCTGGTGACGGATCTGTCCTCGAATCCCGAAAGACCGACGAGCTGCAGCAATTCGGCGATCCGGCCACGTGTCGCTTGCCCCCCGAGAGCCTTGCGCCGCAGCCCGTAGCCGACATTCTGGGCGACGCTCATATGGGGGAAATTCGCATATTGCTGGAACACCATTCCGAGCTCGCGCCGCCAGGGCGGCAGCTCCGTCACATCCTTGCCGTCCAGGAATATGCGGCCGCCATCCGGCTGTTCCAGACCCGCGATCATGCGCAGGATCGTCGACTTGCCGGAGCCGCTCGGCCCCAGCATCGTGAAGAACTCGCCATTTCCGATTTCGAGATCGACGCCTGAAGCGGTGACCCGTTCGCCAAATCTCTTATCGAGGGCGTTGACATGGAGGAGGCAAGACGCGGGCATGAAAGAGTGTCAGCTCTGAGCGAGCGAGACGGCGATGATGGTGCGCAGCGCCTCGAGCATCGTCTCGAAGCCCATCGAGGCGAGATCGGCGCGCTGATGCAGCTCGAGCCGCCCCTCATCGCTCAGATCGTCGAGAAGCCAAGCGACCTGCCGGGGCAGATAAGGCAAATGCACGAAGCCGCAGCGCGCCCCCGAGCCCAGTTGCTCGCAGGCAGCAAGGCCGCGATAGAGGGTGGTGTTGCACAAATAAGTGCCGGCCGTGTCCGAGGCCCTTGCGGGAATGCCCCTCTGGCGCAGCGCCGCAATGATCTCACCCACCGGGAGGGTCGCGGCGCGAGCGAGCGGCCCGCCTTTTTCCACTTCCTCGTCGCGGAGACGCTGCCCGTCATTGTCGGGGATCTCGAAGCTCGCGCGATTGACCGCCACTCTCTCCAGACGGATCACCGGTTCGCCGGGCCACAGCCCGGTCGAGACGACGAGGCTTGGGCGAAATTCCGCGATAGCGTCCTCGAGCGGAGCTTTCGCCGCGGCGAAGGACACGGGCAGCAGCAGGCCGCGCACCGCAGAGCCGCCGATCTTCGACCCATCGAGGGCGTTTGTGAGTTCGGCCGAAGGGTTGAGCTTTCTCCCTCCATAGGCCTCAAATCCGGTGAGCAGAATTTCGGGCATATCTTGCTTCCAGCGAGGCTTCTTTCCATCGAGTCTTGCGTGCAGCGAGGCGTGTTGCCGGCGAGCGGTCAGATCGGGGATGGCCGCCTGCGCCCGAGCGCCGCGAGCACCAGGATCAGCAGCAGCGTGACGGCGATGATGATGCTCATCAGCGCATACATATTGGGGGTGAGGCCGACCTGCTGATAGCGCGACCAGATGAAGGTCTGGATCGTGTTGTTGCCGCCTTGCACCACGGCGGTCCGGATCGTTTCGTTGAAGGACAGGATGATCGAGAAGGTGACGGCGCCGCTGATGCCCGGAGCAATCTGCGGCAGCTCGACCTCGAGGAATGCCTGGGCGCGGTTGGCGCCGCAGGTATAGGCCGCCTCGAGATACAGCATATCGAACCCCGACATCACCGTCATGATGATCAGAAAGGCGAAGGGGAGCGCCCAGAGCGTCTGGACGGCGGCCATGGTCATGAGAGACGGATCGATCCCCATCAGATTGAAGAAGAGGCTGGTCGAGACGCCCATGCTGACGCCTGGAATGAAAAGCGGCAGCAAGATCACCGTGACGATGAGGCGGGGCGTCCCGAAGCTGCGCACGGCCTGCGCTGCGGCGAGACCGAGCAGGGGAGCAGCGACACCGACCATCGCTGCGATGATGACCGAATTCGAGACCGCTCCCATGAGGGTCGGATCGGAGTGGATGGACGTGAAATTCTGCAGCGTCGCCTGTCCGGTGACCGGATCCTCGATCGCCAGGAGGAGCGGCGGCAGAAGGGGCGCGTAGAGAAAGACGAGCACGCCCGCAAGGGCGAGCCAGACGAGAATGCGACGACCGGAAGGCCGCATGATCATCGTCCCAGCATCTTGCCGAGGAAGAGCCGCAGATCGAAGAATCTCAGCCAGATCAGCAGCAGGAGCAGCATGCAGCCGACCACCACCGTCGACATGGCGGCGGCCATCGGATAGTTCAGGACATCGAGGGCGCTGGTGATCGCGTTGCCCATGAGCTGATAGCCCACCCCGCCGAGGATCTGCGAGACGGCGACCTCGCCGAACGCACCGACGAAGCCGAATATGGCCGCGGCGAAGACGCCGGGGAGCGAGAGCGGCAACACCACGCGCAGGAAGGTGCGCGATGGCGGCTCGCCCAGAGTCCAGCTTGCCTCGATCAGCCGCTTGTCGATTGCGGCGAGCGACAGCCAGATCGGGTAGACCATGAACGGCATATAGGCGGCGACCAATCCGAGATACACGGAAAAATCGCCGAACAAGAGCCAATCCAGAGGTTCGCTCGTCAGGTCCAGCCATTGCAGCAAGCGATTGATCGGGCCGCTGCGACCCAGGAGATAGGCGAAGGAAAATGTCCGGATGACATAGTTGACGAGAAATGGGACGGAGAGAAGAAACAGGAAGATGCGCGCCCATCTCGGCGTCAGCCTGAAGGTGACGATGTAGGCGGCGACATAGGCGATCGCCAACATCAACACTGTCGAGCTCGTCGCCACGAAGAAACTTCGCTTCAGGACGGAAAAGCGCACGCCTTCGAAGAACAGCGCATAAGCGCCAAGGCTGAAGCCCGGCTTCATGCCGATCATCTGGCGTTCCCAGAAGCTGACGATCAGCGTCAGGACGAGCGGGACGAGGATGGCGAGAGCGCATAAAAGCACCGGCGCTCCGAGAAGCGCCGCGATGCCGAGATCGCGGCGCCGCAAGGCAAAGCTCATGCTCCGTGCTCTATGTTCACGCGGCCTTGAAGCGTTGCCACTCCTCCTCATAGCTCGTGATATTGGTCGGCCATCTCGTCTGCCACGAGCCACCGGCCTGGAATTTTACTTTCACGCCGGCATCGATGGCGGCAATCTTCTTGGCGGTGGCGGCGTCGAACTTCGTCGACTTCGACGCAAAGTCGGGAGCTGCGGGATTGGTCATATAGCCGCGCAGATTGGTGATCATGGCGCCGTATTCCGGGCTCAGCATATAGTCGAGAAGCTGGTAGGACGCCTCCATCTTCTCAGGGCTGCGATCGCCGGCGACGATATAGGCAGCCATGGCCCAGAGCAGGTAGCCTTCCTTCGGCGCCGCGTAGACGGCGTTGACGCCCTTGGCCTTGGCGGCAAACACCATCGGCTCCCAACAATCCATCACGTAGACTTCTTTGTTGACCAGCAGATTCACTGCCTGCTCGAAGCTCGACCAGACGACGCGGAACTGCCCTTCCTTCTTCTTCTGGATGAGGAAGTCGACGACCTTCTTGATCTCGTCCTTGCTCATATCGGCCGGGTCCTTGATATCGGCGAGGCCCGCCGATTTCAGGTAGAGGGCGGCCTTCTGACCGATCGTCGTATAATTGTCTTCGACCGCGACATAGCCGCGGAATTTCGGATCGAAGAGCGCCGCATAGGAGTTGAGCTCGCCCGTCTTCTCCGGGAGATAGGCGAACGCATCTCCTTGGAGGACCGTTGGTACTCCATAGATCTTGCCGTCATATCCGATGAAGTCGAAGCCCTTCGACCCGGGCTTGAAATAGGTCGAAAGATATTCGTTGTTCTGCCAGTTCTTCAGCCGGTTCACATCGATCGGCAAGATGAGCTTGTTCTCGACGAGCGGCTTCTGCATGCCGCCGACGATATTGATGATGTCATAGGATTGGCGCCCGCCGCCGGCGATCAATTGGTTCAGGACGGCGGATGGCCCGTTGCCGATCGAGACGACATTGACCTTGTTGCCGGTCGCGCCCGCATAGCCCGACCAGTCGCCATTGGGGTCGCCGACGCCGATATCGGCGAGCGTCACCGTCTGTCCGGCGGCGTAAGCTGTTCGAGGGCGAAATGAGAATGCCCCGAAGCTCAAGGCAGCGCCTTTCAAGAGATGACGGCGATCAAGCTTCCTGTGCTCGCTAGCCATATTCTCCTCCCTTTACCCGACCAATGAACATGATCTTGCCGCGGAATGTGACGAGTGAGGGATCGTTTGTCGAGGAGACGGTCGTGGCCCCTCTCGTTGCGTTCGAGGTACGAAACAAGCGGGTCTTCCCTGTGTTTGTTTGAGCTTTGCGCGCCCGCGGCTGCTCACATCGGCGGCTCGATGCCGTCGCCTCACGGAAACTTGATCGCGCCCTGGGATCGCGACCGTCTCGGTCGCCCTTCTTCCCGGCGTGGAGGCCTCGCCGTTCGCAAGGGCGGGCGGGACGCCCGCGGTCCCAGGTGGTCCGGCATCATTGGGACCGCGACCGTCTCGGTCGCCCTTCCTCCCGGCGTGGAGGCCTCGCCGTTCGCAAGGGCGGGCGGGACGCCCGCGGTCCCAACAGAATCCAACCTCACACGCTTTCGCGCAGCGACTGCGCCGAGTGATGACCGAGCGCATCCTGAGCCGCATGAGTTCCGGCGATGCGTCCGAACACGGCGCCATTGGTCAGGCCGGTGCCACCCGGGTAGTTGAAATAGAAAATCCCGCCGACCATCTCGCCGGCCGCATAGAGCCCCGGAATTGGCCTGAGGCCGACATCGAGCACATGCGCCTCAGGGTCGATCTTCAAGCCCCCGAAGGTGAAGGTGATGCCGCAGGTGACCGCATAAGCCTCGAACGGG
Organism: Rhizobiales bacterium GAS188; assembly: GCA_900104855.1. Taxonomy (NCBI): domain Bacteria; kingdom Pseudomonadati; phylum Pseudomonadota; class Alphaproteobacteria; order Hyphomicrobiales; species Rhizobiales bacterium GAS188. The sequence goes on along the minus strand of FNSS01000001.1, from coordinate 4,633,647 downwards.
CCCTCATCGATCCTGTTCGCCCAATTGCTCTTATTGACGCGCAGGCCCTTGGTGCCGCGGCCGTCCTTGACCGTCGGATTGAACGGCACCGCTGTCTGGACGGCGGCATTGTAGGCGGCGATTTCCTGCAGCGCGCGCGCCGCGTCCACATCGTCGAGCTTCATCGCAAGCTCTTCGATCGTGGCGGCAACCACCTTGGTGACCTGCTTGATGCGATATTCATCGCGCAGCAGATGCGTCACCTTGCTGTCGAAGATCTGCCAGGCGAACTGGCCCGGCTGCTCCAGGATCACGCGGCCATATTTGGCATAGGTGTAATTGCGGAAATCCGCGCCTTCATCGACGAAGCGCTCACCGCGCGCATTGATCATGATGCCGAACGGGTAGCTGTGCTTCTGGAAATTATCGCCGACCGCGAGATCACCGAATTCTGGCGCGTTGCGCTCCCAGCCGACCGCATGGCAGCCCGACCAATTGCCGGTGGAGAGGGCGCCGGCCTCGAGCGCCATCTTGATGCCGTCGCCCTGGTTGAAACGCGTGCCGCGCACCTTCGCAAGGTCCCAGCCGGGGCCGAGATAGCGCGTGCGCCATTCCGGATTGGCCTCGAAGCCTCCCGCCGCAAGCACGACCGCCGGAGCCTTGTAGACCACTCTTCGGCCTTGGCGAACGGCCACGACGCCTTGGACCCTGCCATCCTCCACGATGAGCTCGCGGGCGCGACACTGATAGACGATCTCGATGCCGTTCCTGCTTGCGGCGCCGAACAGCGCCTCGACCAGGCCTGGCCCGCCGCCCGATACCTCGACGGTCAGCCCGCCCCAGAACTTGAACCGCCCATCGACCTTGAAGGCCTGGCGCCTGTACATCGGCGCGAACCGCACTCCCTTGCGGCGCATCCACAACAGGGTCTCGAAGCTTTGCCCGACCAGCACCTCCACCAGTTCCGGATCGGCGCGGTACTGGGTGACGCGCGCCATGTCGTCGAAGAACTGCGTTGCCGGATAGGTCCCGAAGTCGGTATCGGCCTTCTCGCCAGTGGTGAGGTCGGGCATCAGAAGCACGAGGTCGTCGACGCCGCGATAGACGACACGCATCGCTCCAGCCGTGAAGCGCGTATTGCCTCCCCGCTCCGCCTCCGAGGCGCTCTCGAGCACCAGCACCCGGGCGCCTGATTCACGCGCCGCCAGCGCCGCGCAGAACGCCGCATTGCCGGCCCCGACGACGATCACGTCAAATTCCGATTCCATTCAGAAGCCTCTCCGGGACGCTGCTTTCCGCCAGGCATTCTGTCGCCATGCGCCATCGTATGCAATTGCACACCAAGGACAAATGCGCCGCCTGCATCACGATTCGGTCAATTCGCGGTGCCGGCGATCCCGTATCTGCAGCTTGAATGTCGCCGCAAGAAGCGGGGTGCGAAAGCGGCCGCCGTTCGCGCAGGCTCGGCCTCGTCCATGACCCAACGGCTGAGACCATCATGATCACCCTCTACGATTATCTGCCCTCGCAAAATGCCTGGAAGGTGCGCCAATTATTGCACCACCTCCAAAGGCCTTACCGCGTCGAGATCGTCAGCATCTTCGAAGGCCGCGGCCAGGATCCCGAATATCTCGGCGTCAACCCGACCGGCGCCGTGCCGGCGATCCGGCTCGAGGACGGGCGCGTGCTGTCCGAATCGAACGCCATCCTCTGGTATCTCTCACAGGGAAGCCGCTATTGCCCGGCGGAGCCCTTCGCGGCCGCCAAGGTGCTGCAATGGCTGTCCTTCGAGGCCGATTATGTCCAGAGCAGCATCGGCAGCCTTCGCCACTGGACGCTGACCGGCAAGCTCCCTGCACGACCGCCGGCGATGGTGGCGTCGCGGGTGAGCGCCTCGGAAAAGGCGCTGCGCATCCTCGACCGCGAGCTCGCCGGCCGCGCCTTCATCGCGGGCGACGACTACACGATCGCCGACATCTCGATCTTCGCCTATGCGCATCTCGCCGAGGATGCCCGGGTTTCGGCCGACGCCTATCCGCATTTCCGCGCCTGGGTGGGGCGCATTCGCTCGCAGGATGGCTTCCTGGCCGAGCGCTATGACTACGCGATCGATCCTCATTCATCGAACGAGCTTCCCTGATGATTGGTCATCGCTTTGTCGACCCTGTGAAGTTATTATAGCCGGCAAAGTATTGTGTTGCGGATCGGGCCCCGATATACGCTTTCGGCGGCCCTCCGCAACAATGCTGCAATGCAGCAAAGACGACCCTCGAGAAAGTCGTCTTTGCTGTAAATCTCCCTGTATTAACAGCGCATCGCAATGCAGCATCGCCTGCGCATCAACCGATCCCGAGCCACGTCGCCCGGACGTGTCGGCTGACCCCAGCATTCATCCTTGGCCTCTTCGTCGGAATCGTGTTCTTCGTTATCATCGGGTCGAAGGCGGGCGAGGAGGAGCATATGAAACCCTTTCAGGCGGGAATTGCCGCACTCGCCGTGGCGGCGGCGATCTTGGCGGCGGGCACCTCGCAGAGCCTGGCCGAAACGCAGGAGGTGCGCATCTCGAAGGGCTACGGCATCCTCTATCTGCCGCTGATCGTGATGGAGGATCAAAAGCTCTTCGAGAAGGAGGCCGCCAGGCAGGGGCTGGGCGACGTCAAGACGAAATGGTTTCTGTTCGATGGCGGCAACGTCATCAACGACGCCATGATGGCGGGCACGCTCGATTTCGCCGGAACCGGTGCGCCCGGCTTCGTGACACTCTGGGCGAAGGCAAAGGGCATTCCGAGCGTAGAGGTCATCGGCATCAGCGGCTTGAGCGCGACCTCGCTCTACCTGAATTCCAACAATCCGAATGTGAAGTCGCTCGCCGATTTCACGCCGAAGGACAAGATCGCGCTCCCCGGCATCAAGACCTCGCTGTCGGCCGTGGTGCTGCAGATGATGGTCGCCAAGCAATTCGGCCGCGAGAACTTCGCCAAGCTCGACACGCTCACCGTAAGCCTGCCGCACCCGGACGCACTGGCAACCCTGATGTCGGGCGGAACCGAGGTGACGGCGCATTTCACCTCGCCGCCCTTCTCCTATCTCGAGCTCGCCAATCCTAAGATCCATCGCGTCGCCAATTCGGTCGACGCCATCGGCAACATCACGCTCGACGTCGTCTACGCGCCGAAGAGATTCGTCGACGCCAACCCCAAGACCGCAAGCGCCTTCCTCGCCGCCCTCGACGAGGCCTGCGCCTTCATCGCCAGGGACAAGAAGCAGGCAGCCGAGATTTTCGTGCGCAGCTCGAAGGTGAAGGTGACGCAAGAGGAGGTTTTGAAGATGCTCGAGGATCCGGACACGCAATTCTCCGCGACGCCGAACAAGGTCATGGAATTCGCGGACTTCATGAACCTCGCGGGCAGCATCAAGGTCAGGCCGGCAAGCTGGTCGGAGATGTTCATTCCCGAGCTTCGCTCGCGCAACGGCAGCTAGATCGCCGCCGATTGATTGCGAATGGCCCGAACCCCGTTCGGACTCGCGTTCAGCCGCGCAGCCGCACCGTCACCTCGATCAATTCCGCATCCACATGAGCGGTCCGGCCTTGGAGCGGGTGGGTCATGCGGAATGCGGCTGATCGATGGCGGCCTTCAACGCCCGATAAGCCCGGTTGGAATAGATCAACGGCTCTGCGTCGCTGACTTCGACAGCCAGCACTTCACCGACGACGATCTTGTGCGATGCATGGGTGAAGACGTTCGTGACGGTGCAATCGAAATTGCAAAGCGCTCCGTAGAGAGCTGGCGCGCCGGTTACGATAGCTCGCCATTGCTCATGCGCAAAGCGATCGTCTGGACGTCCTTGTAGGGACTGGGCGAATCTACTCGCTATCTTCTCCTGATCGACTGCGAGAACATTGGCGACGAACACTCGATTCTTCAGTATCGCAGAGAGATTTCGGCTTTCGACATGGATGCAAACCATGACCGACGGCAGATCCATTGAGAGGGATTGGAACGTCGAAGCCGTGAGACCGGCGGGTCCGGACGGTCCGTCGCTCGTCACAACCGTGACGCCCGATGCCGTCAGCCGCATGGCTTCGCGGAATCGGACTGGATCGACATGAGCATGCATTGGTACTTTCCGTGTGTGAGCGCATGTGTTCGACCTCCGGTGCCACCCTGTGCCGTCAACCAATGGAGCTTGCCTTCCTATCGCTTGGCGCCTTCAGAACGAACGCTGCTTGATGTTGTCGAGAAGAGCGTCCCGAGCAAGCATCCTTTTCCGTAGACGATGATCGATTATTCCGATGAACAGGGAACGGAGCGCTCGAGGCGCGGCACAGCCTATCGCCCGACAGGGGACGCCATTCCCGGCGACCTGACGAAGGCTCCACGTTCCATTTGGAATGGGCCACGCCCGAGCTTGCGCGCTCCATCTTGGTTGTTGTTACCGAGACTTCACGTCGATCAGACGCAGCGACCTCCACCGGCACGACGAGTTCAAAGCCCCGCTATGCTCAAGCGCTGACCGATCGACAAATCATGGGAGGACGCCCATTTGGATCATGAGCGCTGCGGGAATGGTGCCTCTCCGGTTTCGAGCCAGCGATCCGCCTTCGCACAATGGGCATTGACGATATCGGGGCGATCATCGCCCGGAAGATCTTGCGGGACGACATATCCGCGCTGCATGAGCGAGTACGACAGGAAGCGATACGATGTCCTGAAAGTCTTGAGCTCATCCCAATCGACCGGCAGGCTTTCAGTCGAGTTCACAGGGGTCATCGTGTCTTTTTGGTAGATACCCGTGAAGGTTTTCAACCGCCAGCCGGCATTCGTCCGAACGACAAGCGAATGAAAGCGGGCGTAGTTCATGAGGTCGACTTCGACTCCATTGAATATGCTGCGTGAATAGATCGTTCCGGGACTCTCGCAGATCGCACGATCGCCGTTGATCCGAACCGACGCCGGCCAGATCATGTGTTTTCCGCGAGCGCCGCGAACCTGGTACATTTCGCGAGACGCAGCCGCGAACTCGGCGCCCGTTCCGCGGAACCAAGTTGTGCAGACCTCGGAATCCTCTGTATAGGCGGCGGCGAGCCTATCCCATTTGCACTGGTCTCGCCAGAACCTCTCGAGCCTTACAAGCTCCATGATCTCCTGACGGTCGAAGAATTCCTGGGTGGCGCCCGGATTGAAGCCGCGCTCGCTTGTGGCAGGAGCTACCTCAATCGAAGACACTCCGTTATGGGTTTGCATTGACCTCACATTCGTCTCCATTTGTTGTTGAGGGTAGAGAAAATCGCCATATCCCAACCGCGAAAGCGGGTCACAACAAGTTCCGACGCGGCCTCGTATTGGACGGTCATGGCCGAGCCTCTCCGGATCGCAGATATTCAGCCAGCAGGAAGAGTGCGGCGACGATCACGAGTATCGCGACGGACGCTGCCGCAAGTGTCGGGTCCAGCTGGAGCAGGATATTGTCCCACATCTGCTTAGGCAGTGTGGTCTTGAGCCCGCCGCCGACGAACATCGCCACGGTCAACTCTTCGAATGACAGAAGGAAGCCGAAGATCAACGCCGCGATCAACCCGTTCCTCATCAAAGGGAGGTTTACGCGCAGGATCGTGCGCGGCCTGCCGGCGCCGAGCGTCGCCGCTGCGAGCAGCCGGCTCGGAGCGCTCCACGTGGACGAACGGACGCTTTCATCTCGTTGGCGCGGCCATGTTGACGACATGGACGCAAGGTGATCCTCGCAGTATCATGCGTCTAATGAATTTAGCGAATTAGGGTTATGCGTCGTACGGATTTACGCCATGTCGATCTGAACCTTCTCCTGGTGCTCCACAATTTGCTGGAGACCCGCAGCACCGTGGCAACGGCGCAGCGCCTCAATATGAGTCAACCGGCAGTGAGCCGCGCCCTGGCGCGGCTACGGCTTTTGTTCGACGACAAGCTCTTGGTGAAGGGCGCCGGCTCAATGTTGCCGACCGAACGCGCCCTTGTGCTGTCCAACCCGCTCATCGGCGTTCTGAATGGGCTGGAGGAGTTTCTCGAAGCGCCGCGGTTTTCGCCGGTGACGACCGAGCGAGTTTTTCGAATTGCCACTACGGACTATGGCGCACTGGCCCTTCTGCCGAATCTGCTCAGGTTGGTCGCGACCGAAGCGCCCAGATCGGCAATCGAGATATCCGCATTCTCTCGCGAGGCATTCCGCTGCCTCGCGACGGGGGAGCTGGAACTGGTATTGTTCAGCAGCGGCACCGCGCCATCGAACCTCCATAGTTGCCACCTGTTCACGGACGATTATGCGAGCGCGATCAGGCGTGGCCACCCGGCAGCAGCGCATTTGCGTGACGGGGAGATGCGGCTGGATGCCTATCTCGCCTATTCGCATATTCTCGTCAGCGTTTTCGGCGATCGAACCGGCGTCGTCGATGAGGCGCTCGTTCAAATCGGCCGGCGTCGAAAGATCGCGGCGCAGTTGCCCTATTTCGCAACGGCCGCCCTGATGACGGCGTCGACCGATGCCATTCTCACTTTGCCAGGGCGGGCAATGCGGCAGCTGTCGGACGCGAACAACCTCATCACTTTCCGGCCTCCGCTCCAGATCAAGAGCTTCGACTACCGCATGATCTGGCACGAGCGCTCCAGCGCCGATTTCGGAGCTGTCTGGCTGCGCGAGAAGATGGCCCAGGCCGCGGCAACTCCGCTGTAACCGCGGCGGCAGCGCTATCGAGGCTTCAGATGCAATCGCATCAGGATGTCGTGATCGTGGTTGCCGAAACCCTTGCCGAAGATGTTCACGCCTCCGGGATGTGAGGCGTTCTCGTCGATGCCGATCCGCAAACGGATGGAGTGATGATCGGCGGTTTTCAGGTCCGCGAGCGTGATATCCGAGAGCTTGCGACCGCCGAGGAAGGTGCCTTTTTCCGAAATCCGCCAGCGCGTCAACTCGCCATATTGGGAGCCTTCGAGCTTCCACCAGCGTGGCGTGTAGGTGCCACGCCGGTCGCCGAAATCTCCCGGCGACGTCCAGGTGCCGACCTTGAGGTCGTTCACCCAGAGGCTGATGTCGGAGGGCCAGTCCGCATTGGTGCCGGGCACCTCCGAGGATAGCTCCATGATGATCTCAATGGCCTCGATCTCAGCCTTCAGCGCCTTGGCGTTGTTGGGGAACTTGTATTCGACATAGCCGCGCCCAAACCAGAGGAGCGCTGCCTTCACCCGGCCCGGATCGAGGAACAGATCCGGCACGTCGAGAAAGCCGATGATGGCCTGCCTCGAGCACATGCCGCAGGGAACGCTGACATTGTAGCTGGTGTAGAGGCCGAGCGGCATCTCGACCTCGATGATATTGTCCTTGCGCTTGGGCGGCTCGCCGTCGAGACGGACCACGATTTCGTCGAAGCGGGCCGAGCAGATCTTCTGCTGCCCTTTGGTCGCCTTGCCGATCTGGGTGAGAATCAGGTCCGCCTCTTCCAGCACCTGGATGTTGGTGGCGATGGTCGATTGCGGCAGCTTCAGTGCGTCCGCGATCTGATTGATGTTCATGGGCCCGAGACGCCTCAGCGCCTTGAGGATACGGATACGCACCGGCGATGCCAGCCCCCTGATGACGCCGAAATCCCGCTCGGGGTTGATGTGCAGGAAGCTGCGTTCGGGTTTGACCGGGAGGTTCATGTGCTCGCGCAGCCCCATTTTACATTTGCCTCAAGTCGCGGCGACCAAATCGACGACGCTCCATGAGGCAGGTGGCAGCTTCATCCTCACCAGCCCGCCATCGATCTTGAGGCGGCGCAGCTTCGCTGGCCTCACCCGCTCGGGCTTGTCCTTGGTGTTGACGGCCTTCAAGTCGCTGTCATGGAGCACTTGCGCCTCGCCCAGAGCGAGCTTGCCGAAGCCGCGCGCATCGACCGTGACGTCCAGTTCTCCTTCGAGATCGCGGTTGAGCGCGAAAAGCGACAGGCCGCCGTTGTCATTCGCCACTGCCGCGAGCTTGAGATAGGGCGCCGCCGCGACAGGATAGAACTGCTCCACCGTTCCGCGCGGATCATAGATCGCCGTGGAATAGGTCTCGCAGTCGATCTTGGTTCGAAGCACGTCGCCGCGCCCATAGCGGCTCATCTGGGCGAACGGATAGAAGATGGTCTGGCGCCAGGCAGGGCCGCCCGTCTCGGTCATGATCGGAGCGATCACGTTCACGAGCTGCGCGAGGCAGCCGCATCGCACCCGGTCGGCGTGGTTGAGGAGCGAGATGCAGGCGCCTCCGAAGGCGAGAGCGTCCTCCGTGTTGTAGATCTCCTCGAGGATCGGCGGCGCGACGGGCCAGCCGGGCTTGATGCGGTTCTCGCGCGGGCGTCGGGTGCGATACCAGACATTCCATTCGTCGAAGCTCAGCATGATGCGCTTCGAGGACCGGCGCTTGGCCGCGACGGCGTCGGCGATCGCCACCACCTCTTCGATGAAGGCGTCCATGAGGTCAGGGCTCGCCAGGAAGGACGGTGGATCGTCCTTCCAGTTGTTGAGATAGGTGTGGAGCGAGATCCATTCGACCTCGTCGAATGAGTGCTGCAGCACCGTATCCTCCCAGAAACCGAAGCTCGGCATGGTGCGGCCGGAGGAGCCGCAGGCCGCGAGCTCGATCGACTTGTCGGCCCAGCGCATCACTTTCGCGGCCTCGACGGCAATACGGCCATATTCCTCGGCGGTCTTCGCGCCGGTCTGCCAAGGCCCATCCATCTCGTTGCCGAGGCACCAGAATTTCACGCCGTGCGGCTTCTCCCAACCATGCTTGCGGCGCAGATCGGACAGCGCCGTACCGCCAGGATGGTTGCAATATTCGACGAAATAACCAGCATCCTGCGGGCCTCGTGTCCCGAGATTGACGGCGAGCATGGGCTCGACCTTGGCGGCCCGGCACCAGTCGATGAACTCGTTGGTGCCGAAGCTGTTCGGTTCCGTCGAGAACCAGGCATAATCGAGCCGCCTCGGCCTGTCCTTCACAGGGCCGACACCGTCCTCCCAATTATAGCCCGAGACGAAATTGCCGCCGGGGTAGCGCATGATGGTGGGACCGAGCTCCTTCACGAGATCGAGCACATCGCGACGAAAGCCGTTGCGATCGGCCGTCGGATGACCGGGCTCGTAGATGCCGCCATAGACGCAACGCCCGAGATGCTCGACGAAGGCGCCGAACAAGCGTGGATCGGTGTGCCCGATCGCGAAGTTGCGATCGAGCAGGACTTTGGCTTTCCTCATCAGGCTGGCTCCGGATTGGTTCGGGAACGGGACATGTCATCGTCGGCCGTAAGCGGCATCAGAACCGCGGCCTTGAGCTTCTGCGAATAGGGGTGTTGCGGGTTGGCGAGCACGGCGCGTGCTTCGCCGCTTTCGACGATCCTGCCGCGCTGCATGACGATGAGCTGGTCGCTGATGGAGTAGGCGGTCGCCAGGTCGTGCGTGATGTAGATGATCGAGATGCCGAGATCATCGCGCAGCTGCTTGAAGACCTTGACGATCGACATGCGCAGCGACGCGTCGACCATTGAGACCGGCTCGTCCGCGACGATCAGCGACGGCTTCGACAGCAAGGCGCGAGCGATCGCGGCCCGCTGCAACTGGCCGCCCGAGAGCTCGTGCGGGAAGCGCCCTCTCACCTCGGCGAGCGACAAGCCGACCGAACGCAACGCCTCGTCGGCGCGCTTCTCGATGCTGGGTCGGTCGGCGACGGCCGCGAGCCGGCGCGTCGTCGAGAAGAGGTAATGGTCGAGCCGCTTCAACGGGTTGAAGGCCTCGAAAGGATTCTGGAAGATCGGCTGGACCTCGCGCATGAAGTCGAGCCGCTGGCCGCTCCCGCGGATCGTCGCGAGATCGCGACGGCGGAACCTCACGGAGCCGCTCGTCGGCTGGGTGATGTTCAAAATCATGCGGGCGATGGTCGTCTTGCCTGAGCCCGATTCACCGATGATCGCGAAGATCGAGGCGCGCTCGGCCTCGATGCGGAAGCTGACATCCTCGACCGCGCGGAAGCGCCGCACGGAGAATAGCCCGCCGCGCCGATAGGTCTTCGAGACATTCGCAAGTTCGAGGAGGGCCGTGCTCACGGCCCGGCTCCCGCTGCATCGACCGCGAAGCAGGCGACACGGTTGCCTTTTGCATCTGCCGCCATGGGTGGCACCTCCTTGCGACAGACATCCATCGCCAGCGGGCAGCGTGGATGAAAGCGGCATCCGCTCGGCGGCTCGGCAAGGTTGGGCGGGTTGCCTTCCAGCCCTTGTCGCTCGGCATCGTCGCCAATTCTCGGCAGGCTTGCGACGAGATGGCGCGTATAGGGGTGGCGCGGCCGCAGGAAGATGTCGCGCGTCTGACCTTCCTCCACCAGGCGGCCCGCATACATGATGCCGAGGCGATCGGTGAGATGGGCGTGTACGCCCATGTCGTGCGTGACGAACAGCAGCGACGAGCCGATCTCGCGCTGGACGGCACGCAGCATGTCGAGCACCTCCTTCTGCACGATCACGTCCAACGCCGTGGTCGGCTCGTCGGCGATGATGAACTCCGGCCGACAGATGGTCGCGAGCGCGATCGTCACGCGCTGACGCATGCCGCCGGAGAGCTCGTGCGGATAGGCGGAGAGGATGGACGGCTCGAGGGAAACGCGCCCGAGATGCGCCTCGACCGCCGCCGTGAAGGCATGGCGCCCGAGGCCCATATGGCCGAAGGCGAAATCGCTGAAGGTCTCCTTGATCCGCCGCAACGGATTGAGCACGCTCATCGAGCCCTGCATGATGTAGGACAGATGCCGCCAGCGGATGCGCTGGATCTCGGATGCCGGCGCGAGATGCAGCCCACCAAAGGCCGGCATGAAGCCGAAGCGGATCGTGCCGCCGATGATCTGGAGCGGTGGGCGGACGACGCCGGCGATGCTCTTGATCAGCGTCGTCTTGCCCGAGCTCGATTCGCCGGCGAGCCCGTAGATCTCGCCCGCGCCGACGGCGAAGCTGACATCGTCGACGGCCCGCACGTCGCGGCTCACGCCGAAATGGCTGGTGCGATAATAGGCCTTGAGATGCTCGACCGAGAGCGCGTGAGGCACGGGTGTCGCTCCACCCGTCAGCTCATCATCACGTGGTCCCATCGCCATGGCCGTCATGCGATCGCCTTTCCCATGCGGGCGAGCCGGCTGCGCGGGTCAATGAACTCGTTCATCGAGACAGACAGCAGGAAGAGCCCGATGAAGGCCATCACCACGACCGCCACCGGGAAGGCGATCCACCACCAGACCCCGGCAACCATCGCGGTATGCTGGTTCGCCCAATAGATCATGCCGCCGATGGTCGGCGTGTTGATATCGGTGAAGCCGAGCACGGAGAGCGTCACTTCGAGGCCGATCGACCAGTTCATGTTGTTGAGCGTGGTTGAGAACACGATCGGCAGCACGAAGGGCAGATGCTCGCGCATCAGTATCTCGCGCGTCGTCATGCCGGAGAAGACGCTCGTCAACGTGAATTCGCGCGTCTTGAGGCTCATCGCGACCGAGCGGATGAGACGGGCGTCATAAGACCAGCCGAGCAGCGACATGATCAGGGCGAGCCGAAACCACGACATGCTGTCGCGCAGCACGAAGTAGAACAGCACCAGGATCGGAAAGAGCGGGATGACGATGAAGGTATCGTTGATCGACATCAGTGCACGATCGATGAAGCCGCCCTTGTAGCCGGCGAGGAGGCCGATCGCGAGCGAGATGACCCGGCTGAGGAGCGCGACGGTGAGGCCGAATGCGAGCGTGTTGCGGATTGCGACACACACCTGCCAGAACACGTCCTGGCCGCGCGAGGTGGTCCCGAACCAAAAGGCCCAGGAGGGTGGCACATCGGGCGGCACCACGTAGACGTCGAGCTCGGGATAGGGCGAGGCGAAAGACACCAGCGCCAGCCCCAGCACGATACCGACCAAGAACAGCCCGATACGGAACTCGAGGTTGTGACGTAGAAGATCGCGCAGCACGACGAGCATCAGCCGACCTCCATCCGGGGATCGAGGAGCGGATAAAGGAGATCGATGATCAGCACGCCGACCGAGACCGCGACAATCGAGATCGTGGTCACGCCGAGCACCAGGCTGTAGTCGCCGGCATAGACCGCGTCGATCAGGAGCGTGCCGATGCCGGGATATCCGAAGACTTTCTCGGTAATGACCGCGCCGTTGAAAATGCCGCCGAGCGACATTGCGAGGCCCGTGAATTGCGGCACGAACGCGTTGCGCATCACATAGGATCTGAGGATGCGTGAGCGATCGACGGCCGCGAGCTCCGCGTAGGCGACATAGTCCTCGGTGACGATGTTGGAGGCGAGCGAGCGCATGCCGAGGAACCAGCTGCCGATGCCGACCAGCACCAGCGATGCAACGGGCAGCACCGAATGCGCGGCGACGCTGAAAATGTAGGATGCGTTGAAGCCGCGCTCCATGTTCATCGTCGACCCTCCTGCGATCGGCAGGACCGGCCAAACATATCCGAAGACGATGAGCAGGATCAGCGCCACGATGTAGTAGGGCACCGGGTGCAGCGTCATGGCGACGATGCCCAGGGCCTTGAGGATACGGCTCTCGCGATAATAGCCAGCGAGGCCACCGAGATAATTGCCGAGCGTCCAAGCGATGAGCGTCGACGTCACGAGCAGGCCGAGTGTCCAGGGCAGCGCCCGCGCGATCAATGTCGAGACCGGCGTCGGGAAGGCGGAGAGCGAAGGCCCGAAATCCGCACTCAGGATACGACGCCAGAATGTCGCATATTGCTGCCAGGGCGAGCCCTGGAGGCCGTAGAGCTCGCGCAACGACTGGCGCATCTGGTTGATCGCTTCGGGCGCCGCGTTGCCGTAGGAGGTGACGGCCGCGACCGATTGCTCGACCGGATCGATCGGCGTCGCATGCGTGATCGCATAAGCGAGATTGATGCCGATCAGGACGACCAGAAAGAATTGGCCGAGGCGCTTGGCGAAGTAGGTGAAAAAGGCACGCATGGGCTGTCGATGGACCTGCGATCAGCTTGGCGCCTGCGGAGAAGAGGACGAGGCATGTGCCTCGTTCCCTTCCCTCGGCAGCCGCATCGTCATTGCGTGGCGCGCGGCTTCAGCCTCACCATCATCAGCCGGGAATTGCCCCAGTTCGGCACCGGATCCGTATAGGGATCATCGGAGGTCGGGTAGCCGGTCCAATAGGTCTCGTCCATGACGGTGAAGACATTATAGGCCATCAGCGGAATGGTCGGCATCTCGCGCGCCACGAGCTTCACATAATCACGGCCGAGCTCGATGCCTTGCGGGTCCTCGAAGGCGATCGTGCGGATCTTCTCGATGATCTTGTCGAGCTCGGGATTGGACCAGCGCTGCCAATTGCGTGGCGGCTGCGGCTGGCCCGGCGCCGCGACGAATTGAGAGTGCCAGCTGTCGAGGAAGTAGGAGAGGTCGGGGTCGCCGCCCCAGGTCTCGACGCTCCAGCCGATGAAGCTGTCGTAATCGCCGGCGGCGCGGCGCGTCACCAAAGTGCCTTGCGCGACGTCGATCTTGGCATCGATGCCGGCCTGGCGCCATTGCTGCACGATCATCGAGCCAGCCCGCGTCATCACCGGACGCGTCTCGCCCTCGACCATCACGCGCACCGTGAAGGGTCTGCCGTCAGGCGTCATCCAGGAACCGCCCTGCTTCTTGAAGCCGGCCTTCTCCAGGAGCTCCTGCGCCGCCTGCGGATCGGGTTTCCACCAGCCGAGACCGAAGGCCTTGGCGATCTCCGCCGGATCCTTGGAGATCTGGTCGCCCATCGATGGGCGCAGCATGTCGGCGATCTGTTGGCCGACGCTCGGGTCATAAGGCTTGATCTTGCGCTTACCGGTGTCGATCTCGAAGGATTTCAGCCATTCCTGTAGCGGGATGTGAAAGTTCTCAGGATAGGTGCCGGTCGGCGGCAGCCCGATCGCCGAGATCGTCGCCGCGCCGCGATAGGAGGCCATCGACACCGCCTTGATGTCGATGAGGAGGGCAAGCGCCCAGCGCACGTCGCGGTTCTTGAACAGCTCGTTCTGGTCGTTGAAGATCACCGCCGGCAATGTCGGGTCGGGATGGGCAAACGGAAAACCCTTGAACCAGGATTTTGACGTCTTCGATTGCTTGGCGAGGGCGAACATGCCTTCCGGTGCCGTGTCATGGATCACGTCGAGCTCATGGTTGAGTTGCGCGATGACGCGCTTGTCGGGTGGGCCCGGATCGACATAGGCGACATATTTCGGACCTGGCTTCCCCAGCATGCCAAGCGGAGTGCGCTGCCAGTCATCGCGCAACTGCCAAATGAACCATTTGCCGTCCGGGTCATAGCTGTGCAGCACATAGGCGCTGAGCGACACCGGCTTGTTGAAATCGAATTTCAGCGGATCGTCGACCTTCTCGAAAACATGCTTCGGCATGATCCAGGCCGCGTTCCAGCGGACCGTGAATTGGGCATGGAAACGTGAATTCGGCTTCTTGAGGCTAAAGACGACTGTATAGGGATCGGGCGCCTCGACCTTGTCGACATTGAGCGCGAACACTGCCCCCCAGCGCATGGCGGGAAATTTGATCTGCGTCGCAACCGTGTAGACGACGTCGGCTGCCGTGAACTCGACGCCGTCGCTCCAATACATGCCGTGGCGTAGCTTGACCATCATCTGCGTGAAATCGGCGTTGTAGGCGGGCTTGTCGGAAGCGAGAGAATTCATCCAGACACCGTCGACGCCATGCTCCGGGTCGATGTACCACAGCGTATCCAGAGCAAGTTGCTGCAAACCAGTCGACTGGCCGCCGGCATTGATGGCCCAGATGTTGAACCAGCCGGCATTCTTGATCGTGCCTTCCGGATTTTCGAGGATCAGCGTCTCGTTGCGCGGGATGTTGCTCGGAATGCCCTGAGCCGCGACCGGGCCATTCGTCCCCAGGAGAGCTGATGCCGCGAGGACGGCGGCACACAACAACGCATGAAGATGCTTCATGGTCGAATCCTCCCGATATCGCCACGCTTTGCGCGCGGTTCTGACGGGTCGAAGCTAGACCTCGCCTCATACCGCAACAAGAGAAAATCGGATTTATATCAAGGATTCGGGTTCAATTGCCTCGACCTCACTATCGGCTGTGGGGTTGCAGATAATTAGGCGCACCCTGTCTGCGAAAAAGAGGGGCGGCGATCGTCTGGGTGTGACCCGATGGTCAAGATTGCGAGCTTCAAGCCTCTAAGTGGCGTGTGCTCGCGTCTCCTCGACGGTGCGTTCGACCTTCGGGAATATCATTCTCAGGCAGGCCCCCGCGGATGGGCCGTCGACCGCTTCGACGCGGCCCCCGTGCAGGTGCATGATCTTCTGCACGAGATTGAGACCCAAGCCCGCGCCTCGTCCGTCCTGACGCAGCCGGTAGAAGGGCTCGAAGACCTGTTCGCGCTCTTCGACCGGGATGCCGCTTCCCTCGTCGCAGACCTCGACGCAGCCCGCGCGCGCCACGCGCACCAGGATCGTGCCGCGCCGGCCGCCATGATCGATGGCGTTCTGCACGAGATTGGTCAATGCCCGCTCGAGAGAGGTCTGGTCTCCCTTGACCACGATCTCTTTGTCCTGCGGTTCGAAGGACATCTCGTAACCTGCGGCGAAGGCGAGCGGCGCGAGGTCGAGAACGACACGCCTGGCGATGGCGACGAGATCGACCGGACAGAGTTGACCGGATTGCTGATCGAGACGTTGCAGATCGAGAAGCTGCCCGGTCAGCACGGAGAGGCGGGTCGCGTCCTCGAGCAGGCGCGTCTTGTCCGGCCCTGCCGGCAGCGAGGAAAGCCTTGTATTCAGGATCGCGATCGGGGTGCGAAGCTCATGGGCTGCGTCCGCTAGGAAACGCCTGTGACGTTCATAGCCCTTGTCGAGGCGGCCGAGCGCGTCATTGACCGCCTTGACCAGGGGAATGATCTCGATCGGCACTTCGTCCACCGATAATTGCACGCCGCGCCGGTCGATATCGATCCCTTCGGCCTGCGCCGCGGCTTGGCCCAACCCCGCCATGGCGCGGCGGACCACGAAGGGCGTCGCGACGAGAGTTGCGAGCGCCATCAGAACCACGATGGGCAGAATGATGTTCAAGAACACAAGCGGCGCCGCCGTGATGACCTTGCGCAACGACATCTTGCCGCCCGTCCCAGTCAGGACCTGGACCTTTCCGGCGGCGGTATCGACCCATTTGACGAGCCCGGCGGGAGGTGAAGCTTCGCCGATCTTCCAGCCGAGCCGGGCATCGCTGATATGGTCGAGCGAGCTGGCGATACCCGCGAATTCCGACGGCACGGCCCCCTCCGACACGTGCCGCCCCTCCTCGTCGCGGATGACGAACCAGAGATCGGCGACTTCCGTGCGCAGATGCGCGAGCTCCGGTGTCGGGCGTAGAGCCAGCCCGCCCCCGGCGTCGCGTTCGATCGCATCTCGGAGGACGTCGAGAGTGCTGCCTTCATAATCATTGGCGATGACGCCGCTACGCCACAGCGCCGCCCCCACCCCGATCAGAATGAGGATGAGCAAGGTCAGCATGCCGGCCTGCAGCACCACAAGGCGCCGGACGAGGCGCCATTTGAGGGAGCGCGGGCGCGGCGCCCTCACGGCGTCTCTCGCAAGAGATATCCGACGCCGCGAACCCCGTTGATGGTCACGCCGGCATCGGCATCCGCGAGCTTGCGGCGCAGGCGCGAGACATGCGTGTCGAGCGCATTGGACTGAATCTCGTCATCGAGGCCGAAGACCGCCTCCATGAGGGAGGAGCGCTGCACCATGCGCCCCATCCGCCGCGCCAAGGCCTCCAGCACGAGAAGCTCGCGTCGCGGTATCTCCAAGGGCCTTCCGGCAACACTCGCCTCGCGATGCGTGAAGTCGAACGCGACGCGGCCGATCCGCACGATGTCGGATTGCACATGCGCGGGCCGGCGCAACAGGGCTCGCAACCGTGCCAGCAGCTCCTCCAAGGCAAAGGGCTTCGCGAGATAATCGTCGGCGCCACCGTCGAGGCCGGCGACCCGGTCGACGAGCTCGCCGCGGGCGGTGAGCACCAGCACCGGCACGACATTGCCGCGGGCGCGCAATTTGGGAATCAGGGAGAGGCCATCACCATCCGGCAACTGACGGTCGAGCAGCACCGCGTCATGGGTGCCCTCCGCCGCGATCGCTTCCGCCTCGAACAGGTTCGGCGCGTGATCGACCACCATGTCGTGGCGCGTCAGGGCGGCACGCAGCGCAGAAACCATCTCGAGCTGGTCTTCCACCAACAGGACACGCATCGAACAATCTCCTCGGCACCGGCAAGAACACCGGCGAGCCCGGCTCTGGGTCTCAGACACACCCATTGTGCCTTTTTCATTGCAGCAGCCTTGCGCGCGAGCCGCGCAGACGCCGCGCCGCAAATTTATTTCCGCAAATTGTTCGGATGACAGGATCCCGCAATGTCCGCGTGAGACACCGCACGCCCTTCGGCCGGGTCCGGTGATTGCGCCGCTTCACCGCATCACATCGCCTCCCCACACGGTGGCATGCCGGTTCCTCCGGCCGCGGAACGGACGCACACAACGGATGGAACGCAATGCTCCCGAGATTGACCACCCACCTCATGCCCGCAGCCATCATGATTTCGGGTGGCTGATATGCCGGCTTCCGACATCCTGCCCTTCTTCCGCGCCTGGGTCCGCGATCCGCTGCGAGTAGCCGCAGTGGCGCCGTCCGGCGCCACCGTCGCGGCCCTGATGACGAAGGAGATCACGGCCGAGACCGGACCCGTCATGGAGCTCGGGCCGGGCACCGGCCCCTTCACCTATGCGCTGTTGGATCGCGGCGTGCGGGAACACGATCTTACGCTCGTCGAATACGGTTCGGATTTCGCACGCCTGCTGCAGCAGCGTTTTCCGCAAGCACGCGTGCTCTGGATGGATGCGGCACAACTCGCTGACCACAAGCTGTTCGAGAATGCACCGCTCGGCGCCGTCATCAGCGGATTGGGGATCCTCACCATGCCGCCGCAGAAAGTGATCGCCATCCTCAGCGGGGCGTTCGGCTATCTGCGCGCGGGCGGTGCTTTCTATCAGATCACCTACGGCCCGCGCTGCCCCGTGGCGAAGACGATTCTCGATCGCCTCGGCCTCAAGGCGACGCGCATCGGCCAGACATTCCGCAACGTGCCCCCCGCCTCCGTCTACCGGATCACCCGGTCCGAGCCGATCCGGCTCGCCTGAGGTCGCCATGGACACGTCCGGCATCGTCACGACGCTGATGAGCTTCGGCCTCGCGGGGATCTTATGCCTCTCCGTCGTCGAGAAGTTCATTCCGCTCTTCCCCTCCTACGTCCTCTTGATGTTGCTCGGGATGACCGTTCCCGATGGCGCGAGCCTCGCCATGATGATCATGGCGACCAGCATCGGATCCGTCGTCGGTGCTGTCGGATGGTACGGGCTTGGTCGAGCTCTCGGCTCGCGGCGCGTCGAGGCGGTGGTCGCCCGCTTCGGGAAATATGTGCTCCTCGGACCATCGCTCTACGGAAAACTGACGAATGCCTATCGCCGCAACCATTTCTGGGTGACGCTGATCGGCCAGATCATGCCGACCGCGCGCGTCTATCTCGCCCTGCCGGCGGGCGTGCTCGGGCTCGAGCCGCGCGCCTTTCTGGTAGCGACGTCGGTTGGCACGCTGATCTGGAACATACCTTTCCTGAGCCTCGGCTATGTGCTGCGCGACAGCGGGCGCGACCCCGTCAGCTTCGGCGCGTCGGTGGCCGTGATCCTCGTCGCAACCGAGCTCGCGATCCTCCTAGGCGCGCGTTTCGTCCAGAGGCGGATGGTCGGCGCTCCTGCCGTTGCCTTGCCTGACCGCCATGCAGGTTCGTGACCGGCCCCCCTCAACCCTGCCGAGGAGACCCTATGCGAGCCCTATTTTCCCGCCTGAAGCTTGACGCCGCGATCCTCGAACGCTGCGCAGCCACCGGCATGATTGTTCTGTCCGGCTACCTGTTCGGCCTCATGGTCGCTGGCCACCAACCTCGCAACGCCGTGACGGTCTTCCTGATTTTCATGGCGAGCCTCTGCTGGCAGCGCACAGCTCTCAGGCGGCAGGTGGGCCGGCACGCGACGAAGGCGCTCGCCGGCTTCGTGGAATTGACGGCGATGGCAGTCTCCCGCGACATGGCAGCCTCTCACGACATTTCCGGCGAATGCTGTTCGGCGAGGGGTTCGGCTCCAGGTGCCATCAGCCACCGCCATTCGGTCGTGCCCCGCTCCCAGCGCAACGACACCGTCAAGATCCGCACCCTTTTCATTTCCGACGTGCATCTTGGAACCAAAAGATGCCGGGCCGATCTTCTGATCGATTTTCTTGACAGATGCGATGTCGACACGCTGTTTCTCGTGGGCGACATCGTCGATGGCTGGCGCCTCAAATCCAGCTGGTATTGGCCGCAGATGCACAATGACGTCGTGCAGAAGCTGTTGCATATGGCGCGCGAAGGAACACGCCTCGTCTGCGTGGCCGGCAATCATGACGAATTCCTGCGCGATTATGTCGGCTCGACCTTCGGCGGCATCGACATCGTCGAGCATGCGATTCACCACGGCGCCGACGGCCGCGACTATCTCGTCATCCATGGCGATCAGTTCGATCTTGTCGTGCGCCACGCACGCTGGCTCGCCCTTCTGGGCGATTGGGCCTATCGCTTCGCGCTGAACTGCAATGCCTATCTCAATGGCGTCCGCCGGCGGCTCGGCCTCACCTATTGGTCATTGTCGGCCTGGGCGAAATTGAACGTCAAGAACGCCGTCAACTATATCGGCCGTTTCGAGGAGCTGCTGTCGGCCGAGGCCCGGCATCGCAATGTCCAAGGCGTGATTTGCGGCCATATCCATCACGCGATCATGCATGACGATTTCGGCGTGCGCTATATCAACACTGGAGATTGGGTCGAGTCCTGCTCGGCCGTCGCCGAGCACCATGACGGCCATTTCGAGATCATCCACTGGCTCGAGCCGAAGTCATGGCCATCGGCGATCGAGACGGTTTCGGCGCCGCTCACCAAGGCTGCTGCCTGATGCGCGTGCTGGTCGCGACCGATGCCTGGCACCCGCAGGTCAACGGCGTGGTTCGTTCGCTGGAGAATCTCGCAACCGAGGCACCCTCACTCGGCGCTCACATCACCTTCCTGACCCCGGAGGCCTTCCGCACCGTGCCGCTGCCCTTCTATCGCGAAATACGGTTGGCTTTGGCGTCGCCCCGCGCCGTCAAACGGGCTATCCGCGCCGCGCGACCTGATTGCGTGCACATCGCGACCGAAGGCCCAATCGGCTTGATCACGCGGCATGTGTGCCGGAGGGAGGGGTATCCCTTCACGACGAGCTACCACACCCGCTTTCCCGAATATCTGGCGGCTCGGCTGCCGGTGCCGCTCGATTGGAGCTATGCGGCGCTGCGCCGTTTTCACAATAGCGGCGCGGGTATCATGGTCGGCTCGCCGACACTCGAGAACGATCTGCGGCTCCGAGGATTTCGCAATCTCATGCCCTGGTCGCGCGGCGTCGACGCCGATGTTTTCCGTCCCCGCTCTCAGCGACCTATCGCCTTCCAGAAACCGGTCTTTCTCTATGTCGGCCGGCTCGCCGTCGAAAAGAATCTTGCGGCATTCCTGGGATTGGACCTGCCCGGCTCGAAAGTGGTGGTCGGCGACGGGCCGTTACGCGCCAGCCTGAAAGCCGAATTCCCCGGCGCGCATTTTCTCGGCACGCGGACAGGCGAGGCGCTCGCCGAAGCCTATGCCTCGGCGGACGTCTTCGTCTTTCCGAGCCTAACCGACAGCTTCGGGATCGTCCTGCTGGAAGCTTTGGCGTGCGGCCTGCCGGTCGCGGCCTTCCCGGTCATGGGGCCGCTCGACGTGATCGGCGGATCGGGATGCGGCCTCCTCGACACGGATCTGCGTCGCGCCGCTCTCGAGGCGTTGGATATCCCCGGCGAGAAATGCCGCGCCCATGCCTTGACTTTCACCTGGCGGGAAAGCGCGCGCCAGTTCTTCGACAATATCGCCGTTGCGCATGACCGGCCAAACGCGGCACCACATCGGTCCCAGGAGACGATGGCGGCCCCGGCCTGAAGATGACGCGCATCGCCAAGGGCTCATCGGCGATGGCCGGCCGGGAAATCTGAGGCTTAGGCGGCGCAGGCTCCGGGCTCGATTTCGCGCGACGACTGGCTGGAACCCATTGGTGCGCCGGCGCGTTCATCATCGACGAAGTGCAAATGCAGCTTCGCAGGGTGGAAATGCTGCGCCGCGAGCCAGCGCCATGTGCTGGCTCTTTCGAGCTTGGGCAGGATGTCAGAGAACCGGGCACGGCAACCAGAACCGGCCTTTGTATCCACGGTGGAAGCCGAGCGGCCCCGCGTGTTCTCGACGGACATTCCGGCGCGGCTGGAGCGGCTGCCTTGGGGACGCTTCCACACGCTCGTCGTCGTGGCGCTCGGCATCACCTGGATCCTCGACGGCCTCGAGGTGACGCTCGCAGGCTCTGTCGCCGGGGCTCTGAAGGAGAGCCCGGTGCTCGGCTTCAACGACCGCGATGTCGGCTTCGCCGGGAGCGCCTATCTTCTCGGGGCGGTTGCGGGCGCCTTATTCTTCGGCTGGCTGACGGATCGGCTCGGCCGCAAGAGGCTGTTTTTCATCACCGTCGCGGTCTATGTGGTCGCAACGGGGCTCACCGGCTTGTCCTGGAACGGCTGGAGCTTCTGGCTCTTCCGTTTCCTCACCGGGGCGGGAATCGGTGGTGAATATACGGCGATCAATTCGACGATCCAGGAATTCGTGCCGGCCCGCTATCGCGGCTTCACGGATCTCGTGATCAATGGCAGCTTCTGGATCGGCGCGGCGTTGGGAGCGGGAGGCGCGATCCTCTTCCTCGATCCGCGCCTGCTCGATCCCGAGACGGGATGGCGTGTCTGCTTCATCATCGGCGCCGCGCTCGGGCTCGTCATCTTCCTCATGCGGATCTGGATTCCCGAGAGCCCACGCTGGCTCGTGCTGCATGGGCGGGAGATCGAGGCGGAAACCGTCATTGCCGGCATCGAGGGCCGTTTCCGCGCCGCCTCGCACGATCTCGCCGCGATCGATCCAAGCCGGGTGATCCGGGTGCGCGGGCGCCGGCACACGCCGATCGCCGAGGTCTTCACCACCCTCTTCAGGACATATCGGCAACGTACGCTCGTCGGCCTCGCGCTGATGGCGGCGCAAGCCTTCTTCTACAACGCCATCTTCTTCACCTATGCGCTGGTGCTGACCAAGTTCTATGCGGTGAGCTCAGACAAGGTGGGCTGGTA
Source organism: Rhizobiales bacterium GAS188 (assembly GCA_900104855.1). NCBI lineage: Bacteria > Pseudomonadati > Pseudomonadota > Alphaproteobacteria > Hyphomicrobiales > Rhizobiales bacterium GAS188. Next base: position 4,611,297 of record FNSS01000001.1, on the reverse strand, counting down.
TATCCTGCCCTTCGCGCTCGGCAATTTCCTCGGCCCGCTCCTGCTCGGGCGTCTCTTCGACACGGTTGGCCGCCGCATCATGATCTCGGCCACTTATGCGCTGTCGGGGTTGCTGCTGGTGATCTGCGGGGCCCTGTTCGCAGCGGGATACCTGTCCGCGATGGGCCAGACCCTCGCCTGGATGGTGATCTTCTTCTTCGCGTCTCCGGCCGCGAGCGCCGCCTATCTGACGGTCAGCGAGACCTTCCCTCTCGAGATCCGCGCCCTGGCGATCGCCGTCTTCTACGCAATCGGGACCGGCCTCGGCGGAGTGGCGGCCCCTGTGATCTTCGGCATCCTGATCGAGAGCGGCTCGCGTCAGAGTGTCTTCGTCGGCTACGCCTTCGGCGCCGCCCTGATGCTCGGTGCCGCCATCGTCGCCGCCCTGTTCGCGGTGCGCGCCGAGCGAAGGCCGCTCGAGGAGGTCGCGATGCCGCTCTCAGCCGTCAGCTAGCAGCGCCGACACCCGTTTGGCCCGTCCCGCCAAAAACCGATTTGCATCCCGGTTGTCGATCCGCCGTTCACCAAGCGCCACTTCGCCCCGATCTCCTAACGTGGCGGTAATCTTTGTGATCCATGCTCCATCCGGGGGCAAGCCTGCTCCCTTACCCAGGAGGGGCGATAATGGTTTCAGCGGTCAATTCCGCGAGCAGCGCGCCTGCGGTCCAGAAGGCTCAGGCCGTCTCGACCAATGCACGTGCCGCCGACGGCGACTACAAGACGAAAGGCGTCGGTCGTTCCGCCGTCAAGGACGCCGATGGCGACTACAAGCCGACCAGCACCCAGGCGACCAGCTCGTCCCCCGTGCAGGCCGCCTTGACGCTCCTCAAGCTCGGCGGCTGACATCGTCCTGGCGGGGTGGCGGCGTCGCCACCCTTCCGGCCGCGAAACTCCGAGAGGCGAAGATGATTCCGCCGATCACATCCATCATCAACACACCCGCGATCCGCAAGGTTCAGGCCGTCTCTCGTCAACCCGGCGCCGACGACGTCTACATCGCCGGCGTCAATAGCGACGGCAAGAGGAAAGGCGCAGGCCGTGCGAGCGGCAAATCCGCCCATGGCGGCGGCAAGCCGAGCAGCGCGCAGGCACGAAGCTCGAACGCCGTGCAGGCGGCTTTGACGGAGCTCAAGCTCGGCGGCTCATGAGTCGCGCTCACCGACATCTCGATCACGGCTTGGCCGAAGCAGACGTCGATCAGGCGATGAGCGCCGCATGGGCGACTGCGATCTGCGCCGCGAGCGCCGCATTGTTGCGCACCAGCGCGATATTGGATTTCAGGCTTTCGCCCGCCGTCAGCTCGTTGATGCGCGACAAGAGGAAGGGTGTCAGCACCTTGCCGCCGATGCCGCTCGCCTGCGCCTCGGAGACGGCGTCCGCGATCGCACGGTCGATCTTTTCCGCGGGCAGGGCATGCTCCTCCGGGATCGGGTTGGCGATCAAGAGACCGGTGCCGGAGCCGAGCCGCCGATGCAGCATTATCGCCTCGGCGATCTCGACCGGCGTGTCGAGGCGTTGGTCGATGCGCTCGCCGCTCGCACGCGAATAGAAGGCCGGGAAATCCTGCGTGCCATAGGCAATCACCGGCACACGCTGGGTCTCGAGATATTCGAGCGTCTTGGCGATATCGAGGATCGACTTGACGCCGGCGCAGACGACCGCGGTGCCGGTGTGGCCGAGCTCGGTCAGGTCAGCCGAGACATCGAAGCTCGCCTCGGCGCCGCGATGCACGCCGCCGACGCCGCCGGTCGCGAAGACCGCGATGCCGGCGAGCTCGGCGATCCGCATGGTCGCCGAGACGGTGGTGCCCGCCGAGAGCTTGCGCAGCATCGTGATCGCGAGATCGCGCCCCGAGGCCTTGACGACCTCGGCGTCATTGCCGAGCCGCTCCAGCATCGCCTCGTCGAGCCCGACCCGCAGGACGCCATCGATCACCGCGATCGTTGCCGGTATAGCGCCGTGGGCGCGCACATCTTCTTCGACGCGGCGCGCCGTCGTGAGATTGTCGGGATAGGGCATGCCATGGGAGATGATCGTCGATTCGAGCGCCACCACCGCGCGCCCTCTGGACAGCGCCTCGGCAACCTCCTCGGCGAGATGCGGACGGCCGATATCGGTGTTCATGAGGCTGTGGCTCCGGCGAGTTCAGTAAGGCGCGCCATTGAGGTCGCCAGGAAGCGCGGCGACAATTCGGGGTGGACGCTGGCATCGCTTTCGATGGTGAGGGCGGCGAGAAGCCCACCGACCCGGACGGCGCTCGCGAGCTTCTCCCCGGCCAGCAGGCGGCAGAGGGTAGCGGCGATCATCGCATCGCCCGCACCCGTGACGTCGAGCGGCTGCGCCGGGACCGCAGCCACCAGCTCGACCCCGACATCGCCGGCAACGAGCGCGCCGCCGGAGCCGAGCGTCACCACCACTTCGCGCGCGCCCCGGGCGCGAAGCGCCTGCGCGGCCTCGGCAGGTGTCAGCACGTCGTCCTCCAGATAGGCATCGGCCTCGTCCTTGTTCAGGAAGAGGAGGTCGATGCCGGCAAGGTCATGCGGCAAGCGACGGACCTTGGGGGTCGAGACGGCGTCAAAGGCCAACTTGAAACGGGCGCCCTGCCTGCGGGCGACGAGATGGGCCAGCACCTCGCTCGGCATGTTGCAATCGGCCAAGACCCAGGACGCCGAAGCGAGATGCGGCCAGGCGCGCTCGAGATGCGCCGTCGTGACGAGCCCGAATATGTCCATATCGGCGAGCCCGAAAACGAGCCCATTACCCGGGCCGAGCACCGCCACATATTCGGCGGTCGGCTTCTCGCGCGTCGTCACCACGCGCGATGCATCGACGCCGAGATCGTGCAGATGGCGCAGCACTGCATGGCCCGCCTCGTCGTCGCCAAGAATGGAGATGAGGCTCACATCCACCTCCAGACGGGCGAGGTTCTCCGCGACATTGCGCGCAACGCCGCCGAAGGCGCGATGACCCGCGACCGGGTTGGAGGTCCCGGCAATCAGCAGATCCGGCGCGCGATATTTGCGGTCGACGGTCGCGCCTCCGAGGCAGACGATGCGCTTTCCTTTGGGCAGCACATAACCGCGGCCGAGCACATATCCCTTCTGCGTCAGTTGCACGATATGCGCCGCCACGGTGGAGCGCGCCAATCCGAGAGTGGCCGCGATCTCCTGCTGGCCGGCGAAGGGGTTCGCCGTGATAGCCTCCAGCACGGCCTGTTCCTGCTGCCCCAGATCCTCGGCAGACACTTGATCGCTCCTTTTGCGCCAAACAAGTGTTTTTCATGCCAACAACAGTTGGTCAATAGAGGCGCGGATCCCCCGCCACGCCCTCATGACGCTTCCGTCGAGTCACGCTAAGTATTTCGGGACGGATCCGGATTTGCCGTCCGGCGACAAGCGCCTCGACCCGCGGAGCATACCTTGCGACAGAAGATCATCATCGACACCGATCCCGGACAAGATGACGGCGTTGCCATCCTGCTGGCTCTGGCGTCACCCGACGAGCTCGAGCTTCTGGGCGTCGTCGCCGTGGCCGGCAACGTGCCTCTGAGCCGCACCTCCCTGAATGCGCGCAAGGTGCTCGAGCTCGCAGGCCGAGGCGACGTGCCGGTCTATGCCGGCTGCGCCCGCCCCATGTGCCGCGACCTCGTCACCGCCGAGCATGTGCATGGGCCGACCGGGCTCGACGGTCCGTCCTTCCCGGAGCCCATCGCGGCCCTGCAGGCGCAGCATGGCGTTGATTATCTCATCGACACCTTCATGAATTTGGACCCGCAGACGGTCACGCTGTGCATGCTCGGGCCCATGACCAATATGGGCATGGCCCTGGCGAAGGCGCCGGAGATCGCCAAGAGGGTCAAGCGTATCGTGGCGATGGGCGGCGCCTATTTCCAGGTCGGCAACATCACGCCGGCCGCCGAGTTCAATATCTATGTCGACCCGGAGGCCGCCGACGTGGTGCTGCGCAGCGGCATCCCGATCGTCATGGCGCCGCTCGATCTCACCCATCAACTGCTGGTGACAAAGGCGAGGCTCGAACGCTTCCGGACCTTCGGCAACAAGGTCGGCGTCGCGGTCGCCGACATGCTCTCCTTCTCGCAGCAATTCGACTTGAGGAAATATGGCTGGGAGGGAGCCCCGCTGCACGACCCTTCCGTCATCGCCTATCTGTTGCGTCCGGAGCTCTTTCAGGGACGCCTGATCAATGTCTCGGTCGAGACGATGAGCCCGCTCACGCGCGGCATGACGGTCGCCGATTGGTGGCAGATCACCGAGCTGCCCCGCAACGTGACCTTCCTGAAGGATCCCGATGCGGAAGGCTTCTTCGAGCTGCTGCATGGCCGGCTGCGACGCCTGCCCTGAAGGCGCAAGCGTCGCAGACCGTGATCTCGTCGCAGACCATGATCTCGTCGCAGACCGTGATCTCGTCTCAGCCCTTGCGCGTCAGCTGCCCGACATCGCGGACGGCTCCGCGCGAGGCGCTGGTGGTGAGGGCCGCATAGGCCTGCAGCGCCGACGAGACTTTTCGTTCGCGTCCGCCTGGCTTGAAGGCCTTGTCGCCCAGCGCCTGCATGGCGGCGCGGCGGCGCTCGAGCTCATCTTCCGGCACGGCGAGATGGATGCGGCGGGCCGGAATGTCGATCTCGATGACGTCCCCGTCTTCGACCAGCGCAATGGTGCCGCCGGCCGCGGCCTCGGGCGACACATGGCCGATCGACAGGCCAGACGAACCGCCCGAGAACCGGCCGTCGGTGACGAGCGCACAGGCTTTGCCGAGCCCCTTCGATTTCAGATAGCTCGTCGGGTAGAGCATCTCCTGCATGCCGGGACCGCCGCGCGGCCCCTCATAGCGGATGAGCACGATATCGCCTGGCACGATCTTGCCGCCGAGGATGCCGGCGACCGCCGCATCCTGGCTCTCGAAGATGCGCGCCGGGCCTGAGAAGGTCAGGATCGAGGCATCGACGCCGGCCGTCTTGACGATGCACCCCTCGGTCGCGAGGTTGCCGTAGAGAACCGCGAGGCCGCCATCGCGCGAGAAGGCATGTTCGGCGTCACGCAGCGCGCCCTTCACGCGGTCGGTATCGACCTCGTCATAGCGACGCTCCTGGCTGAAGGCGATGGTGGTCGGAATGCCGCCCGGAGCGGCGCGATAGAAGGTGCGCACGCTGTCGCTCGAGCTGCGACGGACATCCCAGCGCTCGAGCGCCTCGGCGAGGCTCTTCTCATGCACCGTGCCGACCTCGCGGTGCAGAAGCCCCGCCCGATCGAGCTCGCCCAATATCGCCATCACGCCGCCGGCCCGGTGCACATCCTCCATATGCACATCGGCCACCGAGGGGGCGACCTTGCACAGCACAGGCACGCGACGCGACAAGCGGTCGATGTCGCGCATGGTGAAATCCACTTGCCCCTCATGCGCGGCCGCCAGCAGATGCAGCACGGTGTTCGTCGATCCGCCCATGGCGATATCGAGCGTCATGGCGTTCTCGAAGGCTTCGAAGCCCGCGATCTGGCGCGGCAGCACGCTCTCATCGTCCTCTTCATAGTAGCGCCGCGTCAGGTCGACGATCAGATGGCCCGCCTCGACGAATAGCCGCTTGCGGTCCGCATGGGTCGCAAGCACGGTGCCGTTGCCCGGCAGGGCGAGGCCGAGCGCCTCGGTGAGGCAGTTCATGGAATTCGCCGTGAACATGCCGGAGCAGGAGCCGCAGGTCGGGCAGGCCGAGCGCTCGATGACCTCCACCTCCTCGTCGGCAATGCTCGTATCGGCGGCCGCCACCATGGCATCGACGAGATCGAGCGCCTTCGTCTTGCCGCGCAGCTTGACCTTGCCGGCCTCCATGGGGCCGCCCGAGACGAACACGGTCGGCAGGTTGAGGCGCAGCGTCGCCATCAGCATGCCGGGCGTGATCTTGTCGCAGTTCGAGATGCAGACCAGCCCGTCGACGCAATGGGCGTTCGCCATATACTCGACGCTGTCGGCGATGATCTCGCGCGACGGCAGGCTGTAGAGCATGCCGTCATGGCCCATTGCGATGCCGTCATCGACCGCGATGGTGTTGAACTCCTTGGCGACACCGCCGGCCTTCTCGATCTCGCGCGCCACGAGCTGGCCGAGATCCTTGAGGTGCACATGGCCCGGAACGAATTGGGTGAAGGAGTTCACCACCGCGATGATCGGCTTGCCGAAATCCTCATCCTTCATGCCGGTGGCGCGCCAAAGACCCCGCGCACCCGCCATGTTGCGGCCATGTGTGGTGGTGCGTGAACGATATCGCGGCATAGGAGGTCCTTGGGATGTCCTGCTTCGAAGCCAATCGGGGCTATGCTCTACACCGGAGGAGAAGCCGCGTTCAACGGTTGGCAGCCATGTTTGCCGCGAAGGGGGCCGATATCGCCTCCCCTGTCCGCGCGCAGCGATCGGTCAGCCGCCATTGCGGATTGCCATCGCCATGCCGCCATCGGCAAGATGGGCAAGACCGATTTTGCATCAGGCTTTGTGGAAACACCGGGAGAAAACCCAATGAGCGATCGCTACGCGGCCTATCGGCGCTTGAAGATCGACCGTCCGGAGGAGCGCATCCTGCGCGTCATGATGGACAGCCCCAAGCGGCTGAACGCCGCCGACGCCGCCATGCATGAGGAATTGACGCATATCTGGCGCGACGTGGACGCCGACCCCACAGTCTCGGCAGTCATCATCCGCGGCGCCGGAGAGGCCTTCTCGGCAGGCGGCGATCTCGATCTCGTGCAGGAGATGACCGAGGACTTCACCGTCCTCACCCGCGTCTGGAAGGAGGCGCGCGACCTCGTCTACAACCTCATCAATTGCGGCAAGCCGATCGTCTCGGCCATGCAGGGACCGGCGGTCGGAGCAGGCCTCGTCTGCGGTCTCTTGGCCGATGTGTCCATCGCGGCGAAATCGACCCGCATCATCGACGGCCATACGCGCCTCGGCGTCGCCGCCGGCGACCACGCGGCGATCGTCTGGCCGCTGCTATGCGGCCTCGCCAAGGCCAAATACCACCTGCTGCTGTGCGAGCCCCTGAACGGAGAGGAGGCCGAGCGCATCGGCCTCGTCTCGCTTTGCGTCGAGGACAGCGAGCTGCACGAAAAGTCGCTCGAGATCGCCAGACGCCTGGCGGCAGGATCCCCGACCGCGATCCGCTGGACCAAATATGCTTTGCACAATTGGTTGCGTCTCGCGGGGCCGACATTCGATGCTTCTCTCGCCCTCGAATTTCTCGGCTTCAAGGGGCCGGATGTGCGCGAAGGCATCGCTTCGCTGCGCGAGCGCCGGCGGCCGAATTTCACCCCCGACAGCCCGGTGTGACGAAGATTGGAGCAGAACCCAGGCGCTTGCCTCGCTCAGGCGACGCGGCGCAGCTTGACGGGCCGCCTACCCGCGGCAGCGCTCGAGGTTTCGTTCACCTCGAAGCTGCGGATCGTGATCTGCGAGCCGCCGGCCTCGGCGATGCGACGCGAAAATCCTTCCTGCCAGGCGCCCGCGCTCAGCTTGTCGTCGAAGAAGTAGACGCCGCCGCGCCTGCCGCCCCCGATCGGGATCTCCCAATCGAGCCCGGCCTGCGTCGCGTCCCCGCGAAGCTGCGCCTCCACATCGCTGGCCAGCCGATAATTGACCTTCAGAACGATCGACATCTGAGCCTCCTCGGCGAGGTAGCGGAAAGTGGCAATGGAACCCGTCGCAAGCATCCATGCCGAGAGGGCCGAGGTCAAGCAGAATGTTCTTTTTATCGAACGCCATTTCGGAGCAGAAATGCCCTTTATGGATTACCCAAGAAGAAGAATCCGATATCTTCTGCCGAATTTCGACCATGATCCTGAAGGTGTCCGGCTTCGCCAGTCATGAGCACATGGACTTCAAGCTGACTCGCAAACGCCATGGGTAGACGCGGTCAATTCGCCAACGAACTGGCCCGTTCTCAGGGCTCCGAACATAATCTTCTACACAGCACACCCACAGGAGCATGTTGTTTCCCATCTCCGTCGTTCTTTAAATCGAACGATTTATTGACAACCCGCGAGCCCCGACAGCCCCCTTTCGGTCCCGGTCTTATTCCGCCGAGTGCGGCTCGGGCGCGGCGAGTGGGCGCGGACGCCCTTCGGTGTCGATCGCCACATAGGTGAAGAGACCCTCGGTGACCTTCACGACGCTCAGATCGCCGTGGCGGCGCACGAAGGTCTCGATCTTGACCCGCATCGATGAGCGGCCGGTCCGCACCAATTCGGCATAGCAGCTCACCGTGTCGCCGATCCGCACCGGCGCCAGGAAGGACAAAGCCTCGATGGCGACCGTCGCGGTCCGGCCATAGGCCCGCTCATGGGCGATGACGGCGCCGGCGAGATCCATCTGCGCCAGCAGCCAGCCGCCGAAGATATCGCCATTGGCATTGGCGTCGCGCGGCATCGCAATGGTGCGCAAGGCCGGAATCCCGGTCGGGTGCTTGGTGGTCGAGGTCATGAATCGGTCCTGCTGCTTGCCGCTTGTCTCAGTCGAGATAGCCTGCTTGCAGGATGCGCGCCATCGCGCCGAGTAGAGGCGAGAGCACAGGCATCGGAAGTCATCTCGCGGCGGTTGACTGCCTGTCTCCACATGGATACATAGTGAGGCGTGATCGAAGTTCGCCAGACAGAGGTTTTTGCGGAATGGTTCGCATCCCTCAGAGACGACAAGGCGAAGGATCGCATCGATATCCGTATCCGCCGCCTGTCCCTTGGCAACCCGGGCGACGTAAGGCCGGTCGGCGAAGGGGTGAGCGAGCTGCGGATCGACTACGGCCCGGGATATCGGGTCTATTTTATCAGGCGCGCAAAGGCGCTGATCATCTTGTTGTGCGGTGGTGACAAGGGTAGCCAGCGCCGCGACATCAAGGCCGCAAAGGGCTTAGCGTCCTCTTTGGAGTAGAGACGATGGCAAAGACAACGATCAAGACGACGCGTTGGGACCCGGCCGCTCGGCTCACCACCAAGAAGGCCATTGCTGGCTACCTTGAAGCCGCCCTCGAGGAAGGGGACCCGGCCCTTATTGTCGCGGCGCTTGGGGACATCGCCCGATCCCGTGGCATGTCGCAAGTGGCGAAGGACGCACGCCTGACGCGTGCCAGCCTCTACAAATCGCTGCGCTCAGAGAGCAATCCCGAGTTTGCGACGATTCTGAAGGTCATGGGCGCGCTCGGTGTCCGCCTCAAGGTCGAGCCGATTCCCGAAGCCGCGTGACGCCCGATGCTCACCACGATCACGATCCGCAGGCCGGACGACTGGCATGTGCATTTGCGCGACGGCGATATGCTGGCGACGGTCCTGCCCTTCACGGCGGCGCAGTTCCGTCGGGCCATCATCATGCCGAATCTCGTGCCGCCGGTGACGACGCCCGAGGCGGCGCGCGCCTATCGCGGACGCATCCTGACGGCCCTTCCAAAAGGCTCGGATTTCGAGCCGCTGATGACCTGCTATCTCACCGACGCGACCGATCCCGACGAGCTGGCGCGCGGCCATGAAGAGGGCCTGTTCGTCGCAGCCAAGCTCTATCCGGCCGGCGCGACCACCAATGCCCATCATGGGGTCACGGATCTCGCCCGCATCGACAAGGTGCTGGCACGCATGGAGCGGATCGGCATGCCGCTCCTGGTGCATGGCGAAGCGACCGATCCCGGCGTCGATATCTTCGACCGCGAGCGCGTCTTCATGGAGAAGCAGCTCGAGCCTCTGCTGCGACGCCATCAAGGGCTAAAGGTCGTGATGGAGCACATCACCACCGCCGAAGCCGCGGCCTTCGTGCCGGCCCAGGGCGGCCGGGTCGGTGCGACGATCACGCCGCATCATCTCATGATCAACCGCAATGCCATGTTCGCCGGCGGCCTGCGCCCGCATGCCTATTGCCTGCCGGTCGCCAAGCGCGAGCATCACCGCCTGGCGCTGCGCCGGGCCGCGACCTCAGGTGCGCCCTGCTTCTTCCTCGGCACCGACACGGCCCCCCACCGGATCAGCGCCAAGGAAGCGGAGTGCGGATGCGCCGGCATCTTCAACGCGCCCGTCGCTCTCGAATGCTACGCGCAGGTCTTCGCCGAAGAGGGCGCGCTCGACCAGCTCGAAGACTTCGCCTCGATCAACGGCCCGCGCTTCTATGGCCTCCCCCTGAATGAGGGGACCGTGACCTTGCGGCGCAGGCCGAGCCGCGTCGCCAGCGAGATCGGCGGACCGGATGGGTTGCGGCCTTTCCTCGCCGGGCAGGAGACGGCCTGGAGCCTCAAACATGTCGCCCTTCAGGCGCCGGCGCTCGCGGTCTAATCTAGTCGCCAAGGTCAGAGGCCCGTTGCGAATATCTTGTATTTCGCATGCCTGTCACCCGACCGCCATCGGCCTGCCCGCCAGCCTTCAATCCGCATAATCCGGCTCGCGCCGGTCGAGCAGCCGCTTCAATGCCGCGAAATGATAGTCATGGGCGTTCTGGCCTTCCGGCAGCGTCACGTTTCCGAATTGACGGCGAGTCTTCTCCACGACCTCCGGCGATAGGCGACGCATCGGCTTGCCGGTGGACATCGCCAGAATTTGTGTCTGGCAGGCACGCTCCAGGAAATAGAGGCTGTGGAAAGCGTCGGCGACCGATTTGCCACAGACGATCACGCCATGATTCGCCAGCATGAGCACGGGCTTCTTACCCATGATCTCGGCCATCCGCTCACCTTCATCCATGTCGAGCGCCAAGCCGTCATAGGCATAGTCGTAAGCAATATCGCCATGAAACCCCAAGGCGGTCTGGCCGATCATCTCCACCGTCATATCTTCCAGCTGGGTCAGGGCCGTGGCGAAGGGCATATGGGTGTGCAGCACGCAGGCGAAGCCGCGCTTGTGGATCGGCCCGTGAATGCAGACCGCCGTTCGGTCGGGGATCCCTGCACCGCCGACCAGGTTGCCGTCGAAATCGACCTCCAGCAGATCGCTGGCGCGGACCTCCGACCAATGCAGGCCGTAGGGATTCAGCAAAAAGCTCCCGGAGCTGCCCGGCGTCGCCAAGGTGAAATGGTTGTCGATTCCCTCGTGGAAGCCATTGACGACCGCGAGCCGCAGCGCCGCCGCGAGATCCACGCGAGCTTTGCGGACGGCGTCGCTGCGAGTGCCGGTGATCTTTTCGAACGCCGCAGACATCGGGTGCTCCTTCTACCTAGGTTCGGGACGCTCGGCGGGACCTTGCAACTCAAGGCCAAACACGCCCGGCGCGCAGGCACGAAGCGACATCGCTTCACAATGGCATGCATCGTGCCACCGCTCATATGCCGGTTGCAACTGCGGGGCGCTGACGACCCGGTGAAGACGGCCGAATCCGCCCAGCAGGCCGTCCAGATGACAGTGTTGGAGCGGCCGTCAAGCGCCGTAGTCCAGCTTCGGATACCAGTCCCCACCTCGCCCTTCCGGTGTGGAGTCCAGCACCATCCATAGCGGGGCTGGGTCGGGCGCGCCTCGGGGGTCCTGGCCAGGGTCGGCAGTAGAGCCGGTCATCTCCCCGGACCAGAAATGGCGGACGGTCCCGTCGCGGCGAGTGAACACGTTGAAGGACGGGATCTCCGAGCCGTCGGGCAGGACGCCGAAATAGTCACGGGAATAGGCGCCGTTGAGGTCGCTATAGAGGCGAAGGTTCTTCCAGCCGCGTTCGCGCTTCCATGCGATCAAGCGCTCGATTGGGGAGCGTGCGACCACGACGAGCGAGATGCGCTGGCCGATATCGGCGGCGTTGCCCTCCCAGGCGCCCAGCAGGTTGGTGCACATGGGGCACGGGCGCTCGCGCTGCGGCCCGAACATGTAGCTGTAGACGGCGAGCGTCTGCTGGTCGCCGAACAGCCCGGCGAAATCGATGGGGCCGTCCTCGCCCTGGAAACGGTAGTCGCCGGTCACCTCGCCACCTGGCGGCAGGGCACGGCGCTGGATGGCGACGCGCTCGATGTGGCGCCGCAGCTCGATCTCCTCGGCCAGGAGGGCTGTGCGGGCGGCGCGATACTCGGTGCTTTCGTTGGGAATCCGGACGGGATTGTCGCGCGCGAGTTCGGCGGCCGGGGTCAGGGTTTCGGTCTTGGCGTCCATCGGTCGGTCCTCCGCTTTGGGGAAAGTAACCCGTGAGAAGGGTGACGGGTTCCAACGGGGCTTGGCAAGATTGCCTATGGATTCTGCGGCACCAAGTCGAGTTGGTTGCGGCATGACGAGGCGATTGAGGATTGGGCAACTTCGCACTTGCCTGCGACAGCGCTGTGCCAAGTCGATATAACCATCGCTCACGTCGAGATCGAGGTGATCACATGAAAGACGTCGCTGTCGTCGGCTATTGCCGCACCGGGATCGCCAAGGCAATCCGAGGAGCGCTCAACCAGACTCATGGCATTCCGCTCGCCGCGCATGTCTTGCGCCAGGTGGTCGAGCGCGCCCGCATCGACCCCGCCGAAGTGGAAGACGTCGTGCTCGGTTGTGGCTTGCCCGAAGGTGCGACCGGCCACAACATCGCGCGCAACGCGGCGCTCGAGGCCGGCTTCGGCGTCGCGGTTCCGGGCGCGACCATCAATCGTTACTGCGGCTCGGGCCTCACCGCGGCCTCCATCGTCGCCAATCGCATCGCCACGGGCGAGGCCAGTGTCGCCATCGCCGGCGGCGTCGAAAGCATCAGCCTCGTTCAGTTCAACTTGAACATGAATGGCTTCGTCTACGAGCCGCTGCAGCAGCGCATGCCGGATGTGTGGTGGACGATGAACCAGACGGCCGACTTCGTCGCCGAGAAATACGGCATCAGCCGCGAGGCGCAGGACACCTATGTGGTGGAGAGCCAGAAGCGCGTCGCGGCAGCGATCTCGGCGGGAAAATTCGCCGCCGAGATCGTGCCCTTCACGACCACGATGAAGGTGACGGACAAGGCGACCAAGGAAAGCCACACGCAAGAGGTCACGCTCGATCATGACGAGGGCCCGCGCCCCGGTACGACGCTCGAGGCGCTGGCCGCGCTCAAGCCCGTCTCTCCGGGCGGCACGGTAACGGCCGGCAACGCGTCGCAGCTATCGGATGGCGCGGCGGCGGTGGTCATGATGGACGCCGACCTCGCGGCGCGACGCGGCCTTCCCATCCTCGGCCGGTTCCGCGGCATGCAACTCGCCGCTGTCGCGCCCGAGGAGATGAGCATCGCGATCGCTCCGGCGATCCGCAAGCTCATGAAGCAGCACCAGCTCGCCATGAGCGACCTCGATCTGTGGGAGCTGCACGAGGCCTACGCGGTCACGACGCTCTACAACCAGGCGCAGCTCGAGACGCCGTGGGACATCACCAACGTCAATGGCGGCGCCGTTGCGCTCGGGCACCCTTACGGGATGTCGGGCATCCGCTATCTCGGCCAGACGCTCATGGAGCTCGGCCGCCGCGGCGCCAGCCGAGCGATCATCGGCGTGTGTACCGCCGGCGGCATGGCGACCGCTGCCTACCTCGAGCGGTAGCGGTGGGAAAGGACGCTGCGCGGCGTGCGACGACCCATTGCAACCGCTCGGCCTTCACCAGTCGGTCGACATCAGCGGCCGTGCTTGCTCGTCACGACGCTCGCTTAATGCCCGGCGGCTGCCATGTTCCCTCGCCCGCCGGCAGGATCGAGGGTGGCGTCGTCTTCGGCCAGTAGAGCCGCATCACCAGATAGATCTGGCCGCTTGGAGCCGGCAGCCAGTTGGCTTCCTTATCGGCACCTGGTGATTTGTTCTGAATGTAAAGCGTCAGCGACCCGTCCGGGTTCGTCTTCATGCCGGGGAGCATCGGCGAATTGATCAGATAGCGGTTGATCGGGTTTTCGATCAGCAACTGCGTCTTCCCGTCATACATGGTCAGCGACCAGAAGGCATTGACCGGCGGCAGCTGGTCGGGCGGGAATGTCAGCGTGTAATCATGTTGGCTGCCGTCGAGCGGCTGACCATCGTCGTCGTTGCGCGTGAGCGGGTACGTCGCCTCCTCCGGACTGTTGCCGTATATGCCCGCCTTCGCGGCGACGGCGCGCCTCAACCAGTCACCATTGTAGTGGGCGCTATCGCCTGGCAGCCCGCTGACTCGCCAGCCGTTGATCGCCTTGCCGGCGCTGGCGACCCCCTCGTCGATCTTTCGCTCACTGGCGAACCTTATCCCAGCGAACGACTACTTGTATGGGCCGAATCCGACCAGCTTCGACGCCGGCATCTACGGCTTTGTCGCCAATATTTACTTCTATCCGATCGAAACACCGCTGAAGCAGTTCGTCGTGTCGCATGCCAATCTCATCCGCCATTGCTCCGCAATCCACGCCGCCGTCGGTTCAATTGCCCAAGACGGCTCGGCGCGGCGGCGAACGCTGACATCGAGTTGACCGGGGCCTTCGCCGTCGAAAGCGGCGACTATGGTTTGCGACAGCGATTCGGCCGCGGCGATCGCCTCGGTGCGAGACGGCCCCGCCACATGGACAGCGCTATGGCGGATCAGGCTCAGGCCGGGCAAGAGTTCGAACGTTGCGTCGCTCGGCCGCGCGGAGTGCGCAGCGGCGAAGGCGCGCTTCACGCGCGCGCGGTCGCGTTCGGTTGTCGTCCATCAAGACGCCCTTTGCCGATCAGTCAGGTGCGCGCCGTCAACATCTTACCGACGCGCCCGACAGGGAAGCGGCAACCGGTCACCGTTGCAACATGGCGGGACATGTGTTCTCTCTTGCGAGCGGATGTTCTCGTGAGGAGATCAGCCGACGAGTGAATTCCATCAAAGTCGAACAGGGCGATGATGTGTTATGACTGCAATCGGACTTGACCATTTCGGCCGCCGCTCAGCAACGGACCGCACGCCCAAAAAGAGCGCTTGGCCAGGGGCGCGGATGAACGAGCCCTCAGCATCGAGAGCCGACCTTTTTCCCGATTTGAGATTTCTCCAGCCGGCACCGGCACGGCCGGCGCTCGGGCGAATGTGCCCACAACCGCCTGGATCATATTTGCCATTCCATTAGCGCATGCGGCCGCGAGGCCGTGCTGCGCGTAAAGATGGTATCCGCGAATAGATCGCGACAGTCTGGCCTGATCGAATGAACCCGCCTAGCCTCTCGCCGCAACATCAGCAGATCCTGAGCCGGGATCCGCTGCCGCGGACGCCAAGGAACCTCGAGGACAGGAACCCGGCTGCCGCGCGCGTCTTTTCGACGGCCGCGTATGATCCTAGGGAGCAGTTCGATGTCTGGCGGTCGCGGGTGAGCTCCTTATGGGATGCGAGGCTTGCGGCCGGGGCAAGCGTCACGGCCGGCTTCCATGCCGAATATATGACCTGCAACCTCGGAGGGATCGTCATCAGCTCGGGGCGCTTCGCGGCCCATAGGCTCGCCCGGTCGTCGGGCCATGCGCACCGATCGCTCGTCGACCACTGGTGGCTCGTCCGTGCCAGATCCGGGGAGGCCTGGTTCGAAACCGGAGAGCGCAGGCTGCATGCGCGTCCCGGAGACATATTCCTGATTTCTCTCGACCAGGACTTCCGGGGCTGTACCACGGATTACGACGCCTTGACCCTCATCCTCCCGCGAGACGACTTCAGACCGGTCGCCGCGAGCCTGGACAGCGCCTGCAACACGATCCTTTCCGGCAATCTCGCAGGGCTGCTCGCGGATCATCTGGACAGCCTGGAAACCAGACTGGTCGGCATGAGCCCCGAGGAGCTCGTGGAGGCAGGGCGCGCGACCGCCGGCGTGATCGCGGCCTGCGTCCGGCCTTCCGGCGACCAATCGCATGAGGCGAATGCCGCGATCGAAGCTCTGCTGTTCGAGCGCGCACAATCCTATATTCAGTTGAATTTGAGTAATCATGACCTGACGCCGGATCAATTGGCACAAGTGCTTGGCGTTTCGCGCTCGAATCTCTACAGGGCCTTCGAACGGGTGGGGGGCATCTTTCGCTATATTCAGCATTGCCGGCTCGCGGCCGCGCGCGCCGCGTTGAGCGCCGGCGACCGTCGGCAAATCAAGGACATCGCCTATCGCCACGGCTTCAGGACGGCATCCGGTTTCGCCAAGGCGTTTCGCCGCGAGTTCGGCTACAGCCCGGGCGAGGCGCGCGAATCACCGCGTGATGAACCGGGAAACGATTCGGTATAGTTAAGAAGAAATTACTGCCAAAAACACTGATCCGCCGGCTGATTACCGGCGAACGGGACGGTCGGCACATTCTTTGGGACCCACGGTCGATCGACGTCCGAGTCACGCGGACAATCCGTGGCTATCATCAGGAGCTGACTGGTTCGGAGCCAGGTCGCAATGACGCGGCCACCAAGAAATTGCTGAAGAGATTGCTGATCACCCGATGCGGCTGATTGCCTTCAAGCCCTCTTCGATCGAAGCCGATGGAACGGCAGAGCCACGCGGAGACCGCCGTTTCCGCTCAATCCCAAATCCGGACGCGCATCACGCGACACGGCCGCTGGCCGCAGCGCGGCGCCAGCCAAATTTTCCGTCAGCCAGACCATACGGAGACGTACTGTGAGGGGCACTCGGACTTTGACCGTGGGGGTCGATCATCGTCACGCCGGCCGCTTCGCGGGAGACTGGTTCACAGGCGCCGATGAGGTGAGCCGCTCGCTGCGGCGCCGGCTGATGGCGGCGCTGCGCCTGGCGCACCGGACGCTCGGCCTAAAGCGGGACCGGCTCGACATCGGCACGCTCGGCATCGGCGGGGCGGTCGGCGCGCTGCTTGCCGTGCTGGGGATCATGACCCCGCAGGCGGCGTTCGCGCAGCTTGCCATTGGTAATGGGACTGCTACCAACGCCGCTGATTGCGGCACCAATCCCACTGCAGTGCCGGCTAGCACTGCTATCGGTTGTGGCAGCAGCGCCACTGGCAGCGGCTCAACCGCCTTGGGCCTTAACACCCATGCGAATGGCCTGAACGCCCTGGCGGTGGGCGACAGTAATACCACAACCGGCGATGGTTCGATCGTCATTGGTTATAGTAATTCTGCCAATGGTCTTAATGCGATAGGTATCGGGGTCTTCGCGAACGCGACCGGCATCAACGCCCTCGCCCTGGGCCAAGCAGCCCACGCCAACGGGCAGGCAGCAACAGCCTTCGGCGTCAACTCCGTTGCAAACGCCGACTCTGCCATCGCCCTCGGCAACGCGGCCAACGCCGCGAGCGTCAACGCAGTCGCGATAGGTTCCAGCACCGTCTCCAATGGTGGCGGCGGCTCGAGCATCGCCATGGGAGCTGCGGCCCATGCGAATGTGACGGCCGGCGCCGGTTCCCCGATCGCCATTGGCGCGGCTGCCAATGCGAGCGGAGCCGCCCCCGCCGGCTTCAGTTTCGAGGCCGTTGCGATCGGCAATGCCGCGACCGCCACCGGGGCGTGGTCGACCAGCATTGGTGGCACCGCTTCTGCGACCGGGACCGGAGCCAGCGCCTTCGGTACATCCGCCAATGCGTCCGCAAACCAGGCCACGGCCATCGGAAACGGAGCAACCGCTTCCGGCGCGGGCACCATAGCCATGGGCTACCTCGCCAACACGTCAGGGCAAAACGCTGCCGCCCTTGGCTCCCAGGCCAATGCGACGGGGGTAGACTCAGCGGCGCTCGGCAACGTCGCCAAGGCTTCGGGCGGCTTCGCGCTGGCCCTGGGCAATTCGGCCGTGTCGAGTGGGACCGGCTCGGTCGCGGCGGGGTCCGGAGCCCAAGCCACGGACGTCTCCGCCGTGGCGGTCGGCAACAACGCCGCTGCGACCGCTGCGCGCGCAACCGCGCTAGGTCTCGGCACGACGGCAAGCGGCCAGAACGCCACCGCGATCGGCACTGGCTCGAAGGCGCTCGCCGCTTCGACCATGGCGCTCGGCGACACCAACACCGTCGCAGCCGCGGCCGGCACCGGCTCCTTCGCCGGTGGTCACAACTCGCAGGTGCTTGGCGGCACCGGCGCGGTGGCGCTGGGCGAAGGCCAGACCGCCACCGGCAATGGCGCGGTGGCGATCGGCGATCCCAATACGGCGAACGGCACGGGCGCGGTGGCGGTGGGCGCCAATAATACCGCCACCGGCCAAGGCGCCGTGGCGCTGGGCAACGCCAATGTCGCCGCTGGCCAGGGCGCCGTGGCGCTGGGCAATGCCTCGAACGCGACCGGCGCCAGCGCCATCGCTTTCGGCGACACGGCGCTGGCGAGCCAGGTGAACGCCATCGCTCTCGGCGCGGGCGCGACCGCCGGCAATGCGGGTGCGGTGGCACTCGGCGCCGGCAGCGTGACGGCGGCCGCGGTCGCCACGGGCGGCATCCCCATCAACGGCATCGGCTACAGCTTCGCCGGCACGGCGCCGGCCTCGACCGTAAGCGTCGGCGCGCCCGGCGCCGAGCGCACCATCACCAATGTGGCGGCAGGACGGATCAGCGCGACCTCGACGGACGCGATCAACGGCTCGCAGCTCTTCGCCACCAATACGGCGGTCAACAGCCTCGGCACCACCGTCAACAACATCACCAATGGCGGCGGCATCAAATATTTTCACACCAATTCGACACTGACCGATTCGACGGCCACGGGCACGAATTCCGTTGCCATCGGTCCGGTATCGACGGCGACGGGCACCAGTTCGGTGTCGATCGGCAATGGCGCGACGGCGGCCAATGCCGGCGACGTGGCGCTGGGTGCCGGCAGCGCAACGGCGGCGGCCAACCCGACCTCCGGCGTCACCATCAGCACCACCACCTACAGCTTCGCCGGGACCTCGCCCACGAGCGTGGTGAGCGTCGGCGCCCCAGGCAGCGAGCGCCAGATCACCAATGTGGCGGCAGGACGGATCAACGCCACCTCCACGGACGCGATCAACGGCTCGGAGCTCTTCGCCACCAACCAGGCGGTCAACGCCGTCACCACCACGGTCAACAACATCAACAACGGCGGGGGCATCAAGTATTTCCACGCCAACTCGACCTTGGTCGACTCCAGCGCCACGGGTACGAATTCCGTTGCCGTCGGTCCGGTATCGACGGCGGCGGGCACCAGCTCGGTGTCGATCGGCAATGGCGCGACGGCGGCCAATGCCGGTGACGTGGCGCTGGGCGCCGGCAGCGTGACGGCGGCGGCCAACCCAACCTCCGGCATCGCCATCAGCGGCACCACCTACAGCTTCGCCGGGGCCTCGCCCACGAGCGTGGTCAGCGTCGGCGCCCCGGGCAGCGAGCGCCAGATCACCAATGTGGCGGCAGGACGGATCAGCGCCACCTCGACGGACGCGATCAACGGTTCCCAGCTCTTTGCCACCAACACGGCGGTCAACAGCCTCGGCACCACCGTCAACAACATCAACAATGGCGGCGGCATCAAATATTTCCACGCCAATTCGACCTTGGCCGACTCGACCGCATCGGGTGCGAATTCCGTTGCCATCGGTCCGCAGAGCGTCGCCAGCGGCATCAGCAGCTACGCGGGCGGCAATGGTGCGACGGCCTCGGTCGCCAACGCCATCGCCCTCGGCACCGGCGCCTCGGCGGCGGCGCAGGCGGGTGACGTGGCCCTTGGCTCCGGATCGACCACCTCGACAGTGGTCGCGACCACCAGCACGACCATCGTCGGCACCATTTACACCTTCGCAGGCACCAATCCGACCTCGACGGTCAGCGTCGGCGCGCCCGGCGCCGAGCGCACCATCACCAATGTGGCGGCAGGGCGGATCAGCGCCACCTCGACGGATGCGGTCAACGGCTCGGAGCTCTTCGCCACCAACACGGCGGTGGGCAATATCGGCACGACCGTGAACAACATCACCAATGGCGGCGGCATCAAATATTTCCACGCCAACTCGGCCTTGGCCGATTCCAGCGCCACGGGCCTCAATTCGGTGGCGATCGGCCCCACCGCCGTCTCGGCCGGCATCGGCAGCCTCGCCGCCGGGCTCAACGCCCAGGCGCAGCTCGACGGCACCCTGGCGCTCGGCCAGAATGCGCAATCGACCGTTCTCAACGCCGTGGCGCTGGGCTCGGGCTCGGTGTCGAACCGCGCCGTCGCGCCAGCCTCCGGCTCCATCATCTCGGGCACCGGTGTCATCCCTTACAACACCACCGATCTCAGCTTGCTGGGCGCAGTCTCTGTGGGCAATGCGACCTCCTATCGCCAGATCATCAATGTCGCCGACGGCACCCAATCGAGCGACGCGGTCACGGTGCGGCAACTGGCGGGCGCCCTGACCGCCTTCGCGACGACCACGACCAAATATTTCCACGCCAATTCCACCCTCCTGGATTCGCTGGCGGTCGGCAATAATTCGGTCGCGGTCGGGCCGACGACGGTCGTCAACGGCGATAACGGCATCGGCATCGGCCTTGGCGCGATCGTGCAGCAGACGGCGCCAGGCGGCATCGCGCTCGGCCAGAAAGCCGCCGTGAACTTCGCGGACGGCGTCGCGCTCGGCACGAACGCGACGGCGAGCGGCGTCCAGGCGCTGGCGCTCGGCCCCGGCGCCTCGGCCAATTTCGCCGGCAGCGTGGCGCTCGGCGCAGGCTCGACCACGCAGGCCGCGGTGGCGACGACGGGCACCACCATCGCCGGCACGAGCTATAGTTTCGCCGGCACGACCCCGGGCTCGACCGTGAGCGTCGGCAGCGTCGGCAACGAGCGCACCATCACCAATGTGGCGGCAGGGCGCATCAGCGCCACGTCGACCGACGCGGTCAACGGCTCGGAGCTCTTCGCCACGAACCAGGCGGTCGGATCGCTCGCGGGCGCCGTCAACAGCATCAATGGCGGCGGCGGCATCAAATATTTCCATGCCTCTTCGAGCGCGGCGGATTCCTCGGCAACCGGCGCGGAGAGCGTCGCGGTCGGGCCTCAGGCGACCGCAAGCGCCACGAATGCGGTCTCGATGGGCAATGGCGCGGCGGCGTCGGCAAGCGGCTCGATCGCGATCGGCGCCGGCGCGAAGGCGACGCAAGCGAACTCGCTGGCGCTCGGCGCCAATTCGACGACGAGCGCCAATCTGAGCGACGCGGCCTATACGCCGGTTGTCGGCGCGACGCCCGCGGGCGCAGCGACTGGGGAAGTGTCCGTCGGCTCGGCGGGTTCGGAACGGCGCGTCACCAATGTGGCAGCGGGCTCCGCCCCGACCGATGCGGTGAATGTGAGCCAGCTCCGGGGGCTCGCGAGCCTCTCCTTGAAATACGACACCGACAGCCAGGGCAATGTGACGAACCGCATCACGCTGAGCGGCGGCAACCCGAATGCGCCGGTGACGATCAGCAACGTCGCGCCCGGCGTCAACGGCACCGATGCGGTGAACGTAAATCAGCTGAACAGCGCCTTCGGCGCGCTCAATGGAGAGGTCGCGCGGGCGCGGCGGGACGCCTTCAGGGGCGCTGCCATCGGTATTGCGGCCGCCTCGCTGCGCTACGACGACCGCCCCGGCAAGATCAGCACGGCGATCGGCGGCGGCGTCTGGCACAGCGAAGGCGCGCTCTCAATGGGCGTCGGATTCACCAGCGACGATGGCCGCTTCCGCGTCAACGCCTCGGCCACCACGAGCGGGCGGCATTGGGGCATGGGCGCGGGGGTGAGCATGACCCTCAATTGACGTCGAGGCTCGTCGCGCGTTCCCTCGGCTGCCTCGCGTGCCTGATCCTGATATCGGGAACCGCCAAGGCGGCCGAGCAAAGCGCGCCCGACGTCTACGCGGTGAAACCTTCCGATGTCGCCATCCCGGAGGGCGAGACGCTCGGCGAGTTCCGACGCGTCATCCAGCCCTTCAAGAACTGGATTCTGATTTGCGACGAGAGCCTCAAATCGAAGCGCCGCGTGTGCAACATCACCCAGTCGGTCATCGACCAGCAAGGGGCTGCCGTCTTCAACTGGTCGCTGATCGCGACCGCGGACGGCAAGCCGCTGATGATGATGAGAATCCCGGCGGCCGCCGGCCAGGGAGCGCAGATCGAGCTCGCCATGGGAGAGAAGCCGGACCGGATCATCGCCCGGACCGACAGATGCGACGCGAATTCCTGCTTCGCCACGATCGCCATCGGGGACATGCTGAGGAGGCATATCAGGGCCGGCACGCCTTGCGCGGTCTCTTATCGGCTTGCCCAGGCCGGGCCGGTTTCCTTTCAGGCTCCCCTCGATGGATTGTTCGCGGCGCTATCCGGATTGAAATAGATGCGAGGCGAGAGACCGCGGATCGGCTTGCGAGAGCCCGACCGCAGATCGTCTCGCGGCGAGGCGGTGCTTGCGAGTGAGGAACTTGCGGGCGAGGAAGAGGACGGATTGCCGATGCGACTGAACCAAGCGGTTTCGCTGCTGCTTGCGGCCGGACCGATTCTGATATCGACCCTTCTCGGCGCGGTGAGCTATGCCCAGGACGCGCCGGCTCCCCTGCCCGCCTCTCAGTCGCCCGCGCCCGCCAGAAAGCCTGCCGTCGCCGCGAAGCCGGCGAAGCCAGCGAAGCCGCATCCTCAGCAGCAAAGGCCAATGCCTGATCAGGGAGCGGGCACTAGCGCGCCAACATTCGGCGCGCCAGCATCCGGCGCGGCGGCTCCGGTCGCTGGCGCAGGCTCGCCGGCAGCACCGCAGACAGTTTTCGACGAGCATGCCCGGCAAGGGAAGATCGCGACCTGCGCGAACGTCTTCAGTGTCCTTGGCAGGGGGGTGGTGGTCGATTCGTCCTACACGGCCCAGACACAGTGGGCGGCGAATGCCGGCAATACGCATGCCGTTGAATCCCTCGTCGCGCTCAGCGGCAGCGGAGAACATGCGGCCCAGCGCGCCGCTGGCGTGATCTTCGCCGCTCCGGTCGGGCAGAAATGCGAGGGAGGCCTGGTCAGGGTCACCCCCACGGCCAGCAGTTGCGAGGCCCTTGGGGCAGAGCTCGCCAAGCAGAATGGCCGAAGCCGCACCCTGGGCGATCTGAGCGTGATCGACCTGCCAAACGGGGCCCAGGTCATGCTCGTGCCCTTCAACAATGCCTGCATCGCGGTGACCACCTTGCGCGCGTCAGGTTGACGCTTCGGCTTGCCGGACAGGTGAACCGCACCGCTACAATCGAGAGCGTCTATGCTTCCAGTTTCCGCTCGAGCTTCGCCGCCACCGAACGGCCCGGAGTCGTGACTGGTCAGTTCCGGCGCATGGCGTCCCACCAGGGGCAGACGCCGGTCATCTTCTCGTAGTTGCCGTCGATCACCTGCACCGGCGCGTGCCGCTGCGTCTGCACCGGCATTTCCGGGCCGCCGAGGGCCTCGAACAGCCCCTGATGACCCCACATGCTGCCCACGCTGGTCATTTCCTCCGGCTGCCAGGTCGCATCGTCCACCTCGCGTCCACCCCAGCCGCACTCCACCAGGATGTCGCCAGGGGTGCGCATGTAATAGGAGAGCATCAGGTCATTCGGATGCCGCCCAAGCTTCGCCGCGATCCGCTCCGGCTCGGCGCGCACCATGTCGTAGCCCTGGCCGACATCGTCGAGCGAGAAGAACTCCACCAACAGATGGTGCATCCCGTTCCCCGGCGCGCCGACGATCGCGATGCTGTGGTGGCGTCCGTTGACATGCAGGAAGTAAGCGGCGATCGGCGTGCGCATGTAGTCGCTCACCTTGAAGCCCAGCAGCTCGCAATAGAAGGCGCGCGCCGCCTCGATGTCCTGCACCGCCAGCAGCGCGTGCCCCATGCCCTGCGCGCCGGTGCGGAAGCCCGCAATGTCGCGGGCCGGCTTGAACGGCGTGTCCGCGATCATCGCGCCATGAAACGCCTCCAGCCGGTTGCCGGCGGGGTCGGCGAAGGAGATCAGCCCGGCCACGCAGCGCTGGTCGGCCAACGCGGCCGGCTCGCGCTTCACCGCGACCCCTGCCTTCTCGAGGCGGGCCGCCAGCGCATCCAGCGCCGCGGCACTCGCAACTTCCCAGCCGAACACCTGGGTGCCCGGGGCGATGGCGCGATCGACGAACAGACGCTGCTTGCGGTCGTCCATGCGGAACGCGCGCGTCCCGCCGCCGCGGTCCACCTCCTGCATCCCGAGCCAGGCAGGCGCGAACGCGCTCCAGTCCTCAACCTTGTCCGACCCAACCCCCAGATAGCCGAACGCCTGTATTTCCATGGCGAGCCTCCTGCTTTTTCGGTTTTTTCGTTGAGCGTTTTCGGTCGATCGATGCCACGCTACACTGAAACGAGCCCTGATAAAAAGCTCGGTACTTTCCGTCCTTGCCCCTTGGGCGGATATCGGGCCTATAATGCCGAGACCCAATCTCACGGAGGGGGTCTTGGCCAACGGCGATCTGCGCTAATGTCATTTTGCTTTTGAAACAGGGCGAGGAAAGGGTAAGATTCGATTCAGAGCGATAACGGAGTCCTGCCAGCCGCGAAGGAACCCCGCATGGCTGCACTGCGAGACCGTCCGCCTAAGCTGACGCGAAGTCGGCTTATTGTGGCATCCGCTGGCCCGCGAGTGCGATTGGTGCTTCGCCGTGCGATACATTCCTGCCTGACCGTCTCACTGCGCAACACGGATCCAAGCCAGAGGAGAGCCATGCCGGACTGTCCAGGCCAATCTCTCGTTCGCCGCTTCGCATTGATGTCTTGCCTCTCGATCCTTCCGGGCGTCGCTCTTGCGGCCGACCTGTCACCGGTTCCGGAGACGCCGCCTGCCGCCCTCACCGAGGTGCCGAGCGGATGGAGTTTCCGGTTCATTCCCTATGGGTGGCTGACGAGCATGGCCGGGAAGTCGACCGTGAAAGGCCGCACGGCATCAGTGGACGCGTCTTTCCCGAAGATTGTCGAAGACACCATCGGCAAAGGGGGAACCCTTGTCGGGCTCATGGGGGACTTCGAAGCTCGCTATGGCGCCCTTGGGCTTTACGGTGACATCATATGGGCCAAAGTCGGTGTGTCCGGGGACAGTGTCCGTACAAGGCGCTTCGACCCCACCGTCTCGGGCACGATCGGCACTTCGCACAGCGTCAACGTGAATATGGCAATCGCCGAAGGCGGGGCGGTGTATGAAGTCGCCCGCTTTGGGCTGCCGCATGGCGACAGCCCGGCGATCCCAACCGCGATCGATCTTGTGGTGGGGGCCCGCTATTGGTACCAGCAGGCCAGTCTCTCCTTCAACCTTTCGACCTCCCTGGACACTTCCGATCTCACCCTTGTCCGCAACCGAGCACTTGCAAAATCAGGTTCGGTCGACTGGGTCGATCCGTTGGTGGGCGCTCGGGTCAGGTTCATGGTGGCGCCCGGTCAGGACATCTTCGTTCGCGGCGACGTCGGGGGCTTCGGGGTCGGCAGCAAGATTTCCTGGCAGGCGATCGGCGGCTATAGCTTCGATTTCGCTGAGAAGAACGGGATCACCTATTCGGGCTTGATCGGTTTCCGGGCACTTTATGTGGATTACGTCCAGGGAACAGGGAGAAATCGCTACGGATTCGACATGCTTGAATATGGGCCGGTCATCGGCCTCGGCATGCGCTTCTAGGCAAGACGACCTAAGCAAGACGACCAAGACGCGGGGCGAGGAGCGACCGAAGCAGGCTTGGGGCACTCGGGGCCGCCAGGCTCCATCCCCGCCCCGGCGTCGATCGCTCCAAGCCACGCATTCGCCATGCCGTGCGTGGATGGGGTGGGCCCTGCGGCTGTTTATTGCGGCAGCGCCCCTGCGTCCTTGGCAAGTTGCAGGCAGGTGAGCAGATCTACGTAGCTCGGTGCTCCACCGATCTCGGTTTCCTGCGCGAAACTCCTTCGCGCGCTGGACTTGAAAGTCGACCAGGTCTTGGTGAGCTTCTTCTGTGCTTGGTTCTCCTCGCTCACGCAGCTTTGATAGACGCTCTTGTCGCCCGTGAGGGGCTGCGCCTGACGGCAGGTCGACTTGATGTTGAACCTGGGCGGTTGGGCCGCTTCCGCCAGAGCAGTTTGAGCGACTAGGAGGACGCATATTGCCAGGAGCTTGATCATGTCATCCTCCGAGGAAGGCGACGGAAACTAGCAGGATTCCTTTGTCGAGAGAATGTCCCCAGCAGGAAGATCTCACTTAGCCAACACGGGAGAGACACATGAAACCGCCATCTAGCGCAGCCCGGGAGCAGCGAGCGCGTTCCGCAGGGGCTCGCTGGAGACCGTCATCAATCCTGAAAATGGCTGACTGAGATCCAGGATCAGAAATATGGCGCCAGAGGCCGACACGGCGAGGAAAAACAGAATGACGGTGATCGTCGCGTTGGGCGGAGCAAAGAGACTGAAGCTCGCAAAGATCATGGCGAGCCAAAAGACGAGAATGACGATAAAGGGTGTGGGAATTGGGTTGCCTGCCCGTGCCGACACCAGAAAGCGTGTTTGAGCCAAGTCGGTCTCGATCGTGATTGCTCGAGCCTGCAGGGAGCGTTGCTCTTCGTTCTTTGGAGCGAGTTCTTGTGTCTTCTGAAACCCTGCTTGGGCCGTTCCGTTCGGGGCGAATGGTCCAGTGCTTGGAGACCCGGAATCGCTTTCTCCCCAGATTTGATCGATCAGGGGATCGATGCTGCGGCGAAGCAGATCGCGGGCTTCGCCGGCTTCGGATCCGTACTCGGCCAAAAGGCGGTCGAGCAGGACAATGTCCGCGCTCACTCGGCTGATATAGCCGCTCTGGGTGTCATAGGAACTCTTTGCCGAAGCAATCATCAGGCCGATGACGAGAGCAGCCAGCGTTCCGATCAGGCCCACGCCTAACCGCACGACATCCTTTGTATCTGCGCTCAGATGAGATTTGGGCAGCCTGGCGCTGAGAAACATGCCGAAAAGCGCTCCGCCAAAAATACATGCCAACGCGGCCAAAGATACGGCTGACGGCCCCATGATCTGACTCTCTCCAGCGATCCGACAGAACGTTCGTGACCGGCCCCAATCGGGCGGTCCAGATTGAATGCTAGTGGATGATCGGCCTTGGCGCCAAGGCCGGGTGTCTCGGGAGCGACCTGGTTCGGCTCGCCCCGACACCAATCCGTTTTCCTGTTCTGTCTCCGCTTGTTGCAAACTCATCGCATAGAGGGGAGTGGCCAAAAGCTGCCGGCTCTCCCGCTTTGGGTGACTCCCTATGGACGTTAGTCCAACCTAATGGACAACGATTTATGGCCCTAGTGCAATGCTGATGACACGCTCGAATAGAACGCTTCGCACAATGTTCGCTGGGATCACTTCCGACGCTTGGACGCCGGCAGCGGAACGCTCCGCTTCCCACAGCGAATGTTCATTCCGGAAGGCAGATTGCGGCACTGCGAATTCGAAATTCGGATGCAACGGCGACGGCAGAAGGCAACCGCAAGGCGCCATTTCGCTCATGACCATGCGCGGCCAAATTATCTAACACATGATAGTTGCTCAGACGCGCGGCAGCGGTTAGCATGGATCGAAGCACGAGCTATCCCTAACCGTTGGGGGGACTGGCCGAATGCGACGCTTCAGTGGCATGGGCGTGTTGTGCGGGTTGACCGCCGGGCTCGGGGGCGCGTTGCCGGGGTTCACCCAGGAAAAGTCGACTGAGGAGCTCGCCAAGGAGTCGCAGAACCCCGTCGCCAAATTGATCAGCGTGCCCTTCCAGTTCCAGTCGAATTTCGGGGTCGGGCCCTTCCACCAGCCTCAGGGCGTCCTCAACATCCAGCCGGTCATCCCGATCACCATCAACGATGACTGGAACCTGATCGCGCGCGTGATCACGCCGGTGATATCGCAACCGAAGTTCTCGCCCACCGATGATAGGGAGTTCGGGCTTGGCGATATGAATCCGACCTTCTTCCTGTCTCCGGCCAAGCCTGGGGAGATCATCTGGGGCATCGGGCCGACATTCCTGTTGCCGACCGCGACCGACAACAATCTGGGCAACCATCGATGGGGCGCAGGCCCCGGCGCCGTGGTCTTGACGATCCAGGGCCCATGGGTGGTCGGCGCGCTCGTGAATAATATCTGGTCCTTTGCTAGCACGGGGAAAGGCTCAAACGTCAATCAAATGACGGTCCAGCCCTTCGTGAACTACAATTTTGAGCACGGCTGGTATCTGACGACGAGCCCGATCGTCACGGCCAACTGGCTGGCCAAGGGCGAAAAATGGACCGTGCCCTTGGGCGGGGGCTTTGGACGCCTGTTCAAGGTCGGCGAGCTTCCCATCAATATGCAACTCGCGGCCTATTACAACACCGTTACGCCCAAAGGGGGAGCGAAGTGGCAAGCACGATTCCAGGTACAGTTGTTGTTTCCGAAGTAATAACTGCGCACGAGAATGTTGGAAACTCAATTCATGCGGGCCCCAGACGACAGTGACAAGTCCTGCGCCGCTACTATGCCTGAGAAGTCGACATGGAGAGAACAGTCATGCGAGTGACGACGCGAACGAAGATCAGAGCCCAGCCTCGTGAGCCGGCCGCGTCTTGTCGCAAAGAGACAAATTCAGAAGGGCTGCGGTCAAGCAACCGCCGAGTGAGTGCCCTATAAATCTATAGAAAGGCAGCGAGGCGATCAGCGCGCGACAACGAGCACAAATGCGGCGGACGCCAATGATGGAGACGGTGCGCGTCCGGCCACTGAGGAGGCAAAGATGA
Source organism: Rhizobiales bacterium GAS188 (assembly GCA_900104855.1). NCBI lineage: Bacteria > Pseudomonadati > Pseudomonadota > Alphaproteobacteria > Hyphomicrobiales > Rhizobiales bacterium GAS188. The sequence continues at coordinate 4,582,724 of FNSS01000001.1, read as the reverse complement.
CGATGGACCGTATTGGTCGCGTGCTTGTGGCTCTTGCCGCGCTGCTATGCGGGCTGGGATTGGTATTCGCACAGAATGCGCCGACCAGCCCTCGTTTGAAGGCCATAGGCACAGCTAGCACGGCTTTGCCGGACATCGTGCCGTCGCTGCCGACGGGTCGCATGCCCCCTGGCATCATATCGCTTCAGGCTTGCTGACAGGAGGACCAACCAAATGCAATCGCCAATTCGCACGACATCATTCGCCGGGCTCGGAACGCTGCTCTTTTTCTTGATGGCGTCGACCGCGCTCGCCCAGCAACCAAACCCTCTCCGGGACGCCTATTTCGGCGAGACCCATGTCCATACGAGCTGGTCGGTCGACGCCTGGCTGATGGGCAATCGAATCACTGATCCCGGCGATGCCTACAAATATTTCAAGGGCGAGCCGATCAAGCATCCGCTCGGCTACGACATCAAGATCGACACCCCGCTCGATTTCGCTGGCGTCACGGATCACTCTGAATATGTTGGCCTGACTAAACTGGCCAATGATCCGAATTCGCCGATCAGCAAGCTGCCGGCCGCAGCCCCGTTGATCCTCAAGAACAACAGTCCCGAAGAGGTCCAAAGGGTCTACCTCTATGCGGCAAGGACGCTCACCGGTCCGCCGATCAAGGCGCTGATGGGTCCCGAGCTCTCGGGCACTGTCTGGGACAACAACGTCGCCTTCGCCAACAAGGCCAATGTGCCGGGTAAATTCACGGCCTTTTGCGCCTACGAATGGACGTCCATGCCGAACAGCACGAATCTGCACCGCAACGTCTTTTTCAAAGATTGCGCGCATGTGCCGGCACTGCCGTTCAGTGCCCTCGATTCAACGGACCCGGTGGAACTTTGGAAATGGATGGACGGCCAACGCAAAGCGGGCAACGAGGTCCTCGCAATCTCGCACAACGCCAACCTCTCGGATGGACGCATGTATCCGAGCGAGGTCGACCTCCAAGGGCGACCGATCGACAAGGTCTACGCTGAATCCCGGATGCGGAACGAACCTTTGGTCGAGATCAAGCAGATCAAGGGACAATCGGAGACCCATCCTCTGCTCTCGCCCAATGACGAATACGCCAACTTCGAGATCCTCACCTATCTCCTCGGCGATCCGGCCGGCCGCATTCCGCATGTCATCGGCAGCTATGCCCGCCAGGCCCTGAAGGATGGGCTCGCACTCGAAGACAGCAAGGGCTTCAACCCCTACAAGTTCGGTTTCGGCGCAGCCTCCGATTCGCACGACACAGGGGTGGCTTATCGCCAGGACAACTTCTTCGGGGCCCACGGCATCGCCGACGGGACCGTTGAGACACGCATGTCGGGACGTCTTTTCGCCGGTCTCGATGTGCGCCTCGAGGGCACCGCCGGGCTCACCGGCGTGTGGGCGGAAGAGAATACCCGCGAATCGATCTTCAATGCCATGCAGCGCAAGGAGACCTTCGCGGTCAGCGGCCCGCATATCAAGGTTCGCTTCTTCGGCGGCTGGAACTATGCCGAGACAGCGACGATCGAGCAGCGCCGGGCGTTCTGGAGGTTCGTGCCCGATTGGATCAAGGACCGCGATTGGGTCAAGGCCGCCTATGATCAGGGCGTGCCCATGGGCGGAGACCTGACGCCCATGCCGGCAGGCGACAAGGCACCGTCCTTCGCGCTGTGGGCGGTCAAGGACCCGACATCCGGCAATCTCGATCGCGTCCAGATCATCAAGGGCTGGACCAAGAGCGGTCAGAGCTTCGAGAAGGTGTTTGACGTCGCCTGGGCGGGTGACCGCGAGCCTGACAAATGGACAGGGGTCGTGCCGCCGATCGGAAGCACGGTCGACATCGAGAAAGGCACATACGCGAACAGCATCGGCGCCGTCGAATTGAAGACGGTGTGGACCGATCCTGAGTTCGATCCGAGCGTCCCGGCATTCTACTATGCCCGTGTGCTCGAAATCCCGACACCACGCTGGACGACGATCCAGGCCGCCCAGCTCGGTATCGCGCCACCCGACGTGGTGGCGGCAACCATCCAGGAGCGGGCCTGGAGCTCACCGATCTGGTACACGCCGACTGTCGAGGCGCGGAAGATCGCCAAGGCTGGCACCACGGTCGACGATCTGAAGAAACAGGGGGCGGTCGTGCTTACCGACGCTCAGCTGAAGGCGCTGATCGTCGACAAGTCTCCCTGGCTGCAGAACAGCGTCACCGGCACGAAGTTCAAGATCATCTATAGCGCCTCGGGGACCGCCAATGCCACGCAAACGCTCACCCCGATCGATCCAGGGTACGTGACGTCGAAACTTGCCCAAAACCAGGGTCAGGCCCTGATCGATCACGCCGGCCGCGGCGCTGTCCAGCCGAGCGCCGTCGGCAATCCGGCGGAGAGCAGCTATCTCGGCACGCCGTCGCCCTACTACATCAACAACGGCAAGATCGTCACCGTGATCGCCGGCACGCCGATCGAGGTTACGGCCTACAGGCTGGGAGACAAGTATTACGGCGCGCGCAGCAACGAGTTCGGCTACGCGAATTACGAGATCATCCCCGAAGTGCCCGAACTCAATCCGTTGCCCGGCAAGCCCGTACTGCGCTGAGGAGGCTTCGATGCCGATTCGGCTATCGCTATTTCCCTCGCCGGGGCGGCTGAAGTGCAGGCTGGCCGCCCTGTTTCTCCTCGCCTCCGCAACCGCCGCGGTGGCATGCCCGCTCTGCTACGAGGCCGCCCGCCAATTGATGACCGAGGGCGTACAGCTCGATATGGCGGAGCGGGTCGTGCTAGCAGTGCCCGACGCTTCCGCGAGCCAATTCCGGGTCGTCGCGGTCATCAAGGGCCTGGATGCTGTCGGGGATGTCATCGCCGAGCCGGTGATCGACATCGACCCAGCGACAGGTGGGGGCAGTGACCCATTCTTGCTCCTGCGTGACCGGGCCGCCCCGCGATGGACAAGCCTGGGCACCATCCGGACCGAATATGCGGATTGGCTTCGACAACTGGCAGCGACCCGCTCGGTCGGAGGCGAGCGTCCACGTCTCACCTGGCCATCGAACACGCAGACATCGGTCACGCTCAGCTACGCCGGCTGGCGGCAGCGTATCGGAGTCATTCTGCCGCACCTCGAGGACCCCAACCCTCTCGCTGCTCGGATCGCATGGGGCGAGCTGGCACGCGCGCCTTATGCGGTCATGGACGCCGCGAGGTCGAGGATCGATGCAACAACAGTTGCCGGTTGGTTGGACGATCCAAAGCTGGTGTCCCGCCAGGCGGCCTACATTCTCTTGCTTGGCTTTGTCGGCGGGCGGGCCGATGCCGCGCGACTCGAGCAGCGCATCGAAGCGGCGTGGAACTCGCACGACACCTCGAACCTCGCCGCGATGATCGGCGCGGACCTCGAATTGCGCGGGCCATCTCGCGTGGGCTGGTTCGAGTCGTCTTATTTTGCCGATCGTAGTCGCACGATGCCTGAGATCGAGGCAGCCTTGCTTGCGCTCAATGTGCATGGTGACGCGGATCGCACTGTGCCGCGCGAGCGGGTGATCCAGGCGTATCGGGTTTTCATCAAAGAGCGTCCGCCAATGGCCGGCTTTGTGGCTCCGCAATTGGCCGGCTGGGACTATTGGGACGCCGCGACCGAATACGCGACGCTCCTCAAGTCCAACGCAATCAAGGATCCGGCCTCCGAATTTGCCGTCGTTGTCTATCTGCAGCGCGCCGCCGCCGCCAAGGCGGCTCTCCAGTAGATTCCCAAAACGAATCCCAGGAGGCCATGAATGGCGCCGCAGCCGACCGCACTACCCCAGCCGAGAAGCCGGGAGCGTCTGGATCCTTCGCAATCGCTCCCGCATCGGTCGCCGGCTTGGCCGAAGGGCCTGGCCGTCCGAAGGTTGTTGCGGGAGCCGCTCCTCCATTTCCTTGTTGCTGGCGCGGTGATCTTCGCAGTCTACCAATTGATGAATCCGGCGGCCAACCGGACGGACCAGGCCAATCGCATTGTGCTCACGAAGGGCGATCTCCGCCAATTGGCGGTGCAATGGCTCGCACAAGGTCGCCCGCCGCCGACGGCTGATGTGATGCGCGGCTTGGTCGAACAGAAGGTGAGCGAGGAGATTCTCTTCCGCGAAGCCATAGCTCTCGGGCTCGACAAGGATGACGAAATCATCAAGCGCCGCTTGGCACAGAAGATGGAATTTTTGGCTCAAGACATCGCCGCCCTGCAGGATCCCGGCGATGCCGAACTCAGAGGGTGGTTTGCGCAGAACGCGAGCCGCTTTGCGCTGCCGCCGCGCGCCAGCTTCAGACATTTGTACTTCTCTTCGGATCGGGGGCCCGCAGCGCTCGAAACAGCTACCTCGGCGCTTGCTAAGATCGCCGGCAAGCCGGCCAACGCACCTGAAGTTGCCGGGATCGCGGACCCCTTCATGTTCCAGGACTATTACGCCGAACGAGCTCCCGACCAGATCGCCAGGGAATTTGGCCCTGATTTCGCGAAGGCAGTCTTCCGGCTCAAGCCCGGTGCATGGCAAGGGCCGGTCCAGTCGGGCTATGGCTGGCACCTCGTCTTCGTCGACGCAATGGAGCCCGGCAGAGTGCCTGTGTTCGAGGAAGTCGCGCCCGACGTCAAATCCGCGTGGATGGATCAAAAGCAGCGCGAGATCAAACGGATCGCCTTTGAAGCGATGCGCGCGCGCTACACGGTCGTTGTCCCACCAGTCGGGGCAGCCGACTTTGGAGACCTGCGGATTCCGCGGGCACCGATCGCGTCGACGGACCTGTTCCCGCAATGAGCGCGCAATCGATGCGCTCGCGATGGCTTCGGATCGCTTTAGGCGGTCTGCTGGCGGCGCTGGTGTCGACGCTGGTCGCGCACGCCCACGAGATACGTCCCGCCTATCTGCAGATCGATGAGATCGGGCGGGAGCGCTACGAGGTTTTGTGGCGAACGCCGCTCTTGTCCGGCATGCGCCTTCCCGTCGCACTGCGTTTCCCGGGCGACATTCGCAATGTCACCGGGCCGAGCGAACGCGAGCTTCCCGACTCGCTGGTCGAGCGGCGCATCGTCGATGCACCCGGCGGCCTCACAGGCAGGCGCATCGAGTTCGTGGCACTCGAAGCGACAATCACCGATGTCATGGTCCGCACGCAAACGCGCGGTGGCGGGCATACGACGACGCTCGTCCACCCATCGCAGCCTTGGGTCGTGATCGAGGCCAGACAAACGTTGTTGTCGGTCGCCCGAACTTATCTCGTTCATGGCGTCGATCACATCCTGTTCGGCGTCGATCACCTGCTGTTCGTCCTGGGGCTCTTGCTGATCGTCCGCGACCGCTGGATGCTGGTGAAGACGATCACGGCGTTCACGGTCGCGCACAGCATCACCTTGGCGGCGGCAACCCTCGGCTACGTGCACGTCCCGGCCGCGCCGCTCAACGCGGCCATCGCCTTGTCGATCTTATTCGTGGGCGTCGAGGTCATGCGCTCCTGGCGTGGCGAAACGAGTTTCGCGCTTCGGCATCCCTGGCTCGTGGCCTTCCTGTTCGGGTTGCTGCACGGCATCGGCTTCGCGAGCGGCCTCGTCAGCCTGGGATTGCCGCAGGGCGACATTCCGCTGGCGCTGCTGACATTCAATTTGGGTGTCGAGATCGGACAGCTGCTGTTCGTGGCGACCATCCTGCTGCTGGAGCGTGCCTTCCGGCTCCTCGAGATCAGGTGGCCATGGCCGCTCCAATATGCTCCGGCCTACGTGCTTGGAACATCGGCCGCGTTTTGGACGATCGACCGAGTTGTCGCGATGTTGGAGGGCGCCACATGAACACGCGGCGAGGTCGCTCAAGCCTTGCTTATCTGCTCCTCTTGCCGGCAACTGTGGTCTTGCTCGGCACCCCGGCCGAGGCGCACCTCCTCCAGGAGGAGGCGGGAGGATTCTTCTCGGGTCTCCAGCATCCGATCTCCGGATGGGACCATATCCTCGCCATGGTGTCGGTCGGTCTCTGGGGCGCGCAGCTCGGTGCACCGGCCATGTGGCTTCTGCCGGTCACATTTCCCATCGTCATGGCATTCGGCGGTTTCCTCGGGTTGGTCGGTATCCCCTTTCCCGCCGTCGAGATCGGCATCGCCTTGTCCGCCCTTTTGCTCGGTGCGGCGGTGATGACCCAGTGGCGTCCGCCTCTGCTCGCGGCCGCGGCGCTGGTCGGCGTGTTTGCGCTCTTCCATGGCCACGCTCATGGCGCTGAATTGCCGCCGGGCGAGAGCGGCCTCCTCTACAGCATCGGATTTGTCGTCGCGACTGGTTGCTTGCATCTCCTCGGCATCGCGATAGGCACGGTGCACAAATGGGCCTGGGGACGCAGAGTTCTGCAAGCTGCCGGCGCCTGCGTCGCGATGGGCGGCGTTTACTTCCTTACGCAGGCGCTCGCGTGACGAAGCTCTCCGGCGCAATGGTCTTGAGGCGTGCGCTCGGCGTCGGTTGCGTGAGCTTGGGACTTGGCGCGGAGCAAGCGCAGGCGCATCTCGTCACCACGGGACTTGGCCCGTTCTACGACGGCGTCGCGCATTTTGCATTGACCCCGGAAGACCTTCTGCCTGTTGCCGGGCTTGCGATTCTCGCCGCCCTGCGTGGTTCCGCTTATGGGCGCTGGACGCTATTTACCCTTCCGGCTTTCTGGTTGACCGGTGGCATGGTCGGTTGGGCTATGGGTGGACCGGTTGACGAGCTTGCGGCCGGCGCATGCCTCTTGTTGGTCGGGGGGCTGGTGGCGACGGATGCGCCATTGCCTATATGGGCTGGCGTCGGGATCGTTGCGCTCGTCGCGGCCTGCCTCGGCTATACCGATGGATCTGCCCTTCCGAAGGACCCGAGCGGCATTCCGATGCTTCTCGGAATTGGGTTGACCGTATTCACGGTGTTCGCTCTGATTGCCGGCTTGGTGCTCCCCATGCGTTCGCGGCTTGCGCGCGTAGCGATGCGAGTCTCGGGCAGTTGGATGGCGGCGATCGGACTTCTGCTGATCGGGTGGTCGATCCGAAGCGGCCTGCGTCTTTCCGCGTGAGATCACCTCTACTGATTGCCCCCGTCGGCTACAGTCACGTTCCCGCTGGCGTGGTTGTCGGCGAGTATTTGGCATACGCGTGTACACTCGGCCCGTCGTGGCAATGTTCAGAGCGAAGTGGAGATTCGCCGGGGAGCAGGCCGACGCCCTTCTGGACCTATCCCGTGCTGCCTTGGCCGCGATGGGTGGAGCCTCTCCTGCCACCGCGGCCGAACGCCGGACTACTCTCTCAGTAGCCAGAGGCCGAGCCCGCCGGCCCACGATCGTCATTGGCGCCGAAGAGCTTGTAGTCGATAGCCGATTGCAGCCCGAGATTGAGCGGCTGGTCGCCGCTGTCACCATGCGCGCCGAGGCTCGGTCCTCCGACCAGGATGCCTTCCGCCAGACCCCAGGGGGGAACTTCCTTCAATGTGTAGCCCATGGCTTCGAGTGCGCGCTGCGTATCCGGCGAGACGGCGAGGCGCTCAGTGTAGAGCGTATCGGGCAACCATTGCTCGTGGATACGCGGGGCGTCTATCGCTTCCTGAACCGTCATCCCATGGTCGATCACATTGATGATGGCCTCGAGCGTGATGGTGATGATGCGCGACCCGCCCGGACTGCCGATCACCATGACGAGCTTGCCGTCCTTCGTGATGATGGTCGGGCTCATCGAGCTGAGGGGCGTCTTACCTGGGGCGATGGCGTTCGCCTCCCCCTGCACCAGGCCGAACATGTTCGGCACGCCGGGCTTGGCGGTGAAGTCGTCCATTTCATTGTTCATGAGGATGCCGGTATCACCAGCAACGATTTTCGTTCCGAACCAGTCGTTCAGCGTATAGGTGACGGCGACTGCATTCCCCTCGGCATCGGCGATAGAATAATGCGTCGTCTGCTTGCCTTCGGTCAGTTCCCTGCCTGGTCCTAAATCGCTCGAAGGGGTAGCCTTGGTTTCGGGAATCTCGGTGCGGATCTTAGTAGCGTAGCCCTTGTCAAGCAGTTCCGCCAAGGGGTTGTTCACGAAATCCGGGTCGCCGAGCTTGTTGTTGCGGTCGACATAGGCATGGCGCATCGCCTCCGCCATGACGTGGATCTCCTGGGCCGAGTGGAAGCCCATCTTGTTCAGGTCGTAGCCCTCCAGAATATCGAGGATCTCGCAGATGATCACACCGCCCGAGCTCGGCGGCGGCGAAGAATGAATTTCGTAGCCGCGGTAGTTGCACTCGACCGGCTTCATCTGACGCACCTTGTAGCGCTCGAGATCCGCTTTCTCGAATAGGCCGTGTCCCGCCTTGCTCGCCGCGACGATGGCATCGCCGATCGGACCCTTGTAGAAGGCATCAGCCCCCTCGTTGTTAATCGTCTCCAGCGTCTTCGCCAGGTTCTTCTGAATCAGGCGGTCGCCGACCTCATAGGGCTTGCCGTCCTTGAGGAAGATCGCCGCGGCCTCGGCATTTTTGCGGAAGCCCTCTGTCCCCTGAAGCAGCAATGCGACATCGCCGGCGGTCAATTCGAAGCCGTCGCGGGCGAGCGCGATCGCAGGCTCCATCACCTTGGCTCTGGGCAGAGTTCCGTATTCGCGAAGCGCCGTTTCGAAGCCGGCAACCGACCCCGGAACACCGACCGCTAGCCATCCCTCCGTCGACAGGCCCGGCACCACCTTGCCGTTGGCGTCCTGGTACATAGTCTTGGTCGCCGCGAGCGGCGCCTTTTCGCGAAAGTCGAGGAACACTGATCTGCCATCGGCCAGACGGATGTTCATGAAGCCGCCGCCGCCGAGATTCCCCGCTGCCGGATAGACCACCGCCAGCGCATAGCCGACCGCCACGGCGGCATCGACGGCATTGCCGCCTTGCTTCAAGATGTCCGCTCCGACCTGTGAGGCGAGATGCTGGCCTGTAACGACGATGCCATGATTCGCCCCGACCGGAGCGGGCGAAGCGGCCAGCGCCGCGCAAGGCAGGCTCATCATTGCCGTCGTGGCGATCATCCGCAAGAGTGTGGTCATGTCTTCCTCCCGCTGTGGTTCAATCTGCATTCGCGTCTCGCCGCCGCAAGGTTGATACGCGCCCTGCCGGGCTGGTTGCTTCGAACCCTTTCGAACCCTCATGTACCGATCTATATACAGACACCGAAACACTCACAGCCTCCCGCAAGCGCGGTCGGTGCGGTGATCTGATTACCACGATCCGACCGGGTTGGCTTTGCCCACGGCCCGGGATGGCTCGTGAGGGCGATTCCGGCTTGCCGCTCGTGCGTTACACGCCCAACGATATCGGCGCTGGCGCGGCTCGCAGCGGCGCGGTGCTCTCTGCGAAGGTCGAGCGCGGCCCCGAGCCGCTCAAGATGGCGCGCCGAACGCTGCGGCGTTTGCTGGCGCCGTGAGGGAGACAGCAATTTCCTCCCACATAGATGACCGGTCGCCTAGCAATTTGCGCAATGGACACAGACTCGACCCATTGCGGACCTTGAGCACGTCACACTGATCGTTCCAACCGCATGGCACGGATCGATTGAGGGGCGTCGGCGAGAGGGACGTGCGCTGACCGCGACCGATCGCTCGCCGCAATCGCTGACTTTCCTCCGCAATCGATTCATCACGCCGGACTCCAAAAAAGGCGTGTCGAGCCGCTTCAGCGGATGGGGGGCGCGTATTGCAGGCCGCCCTTGGTCCACAGATTGTTCCGGCCGCGCGGCAGGTTGAGCGGCGAGCTCGCGCCGACATTGCGGTCGAAGACCTCGCCATAATTGCCGACCTGCCTGACGATGTTGACGACCCAGTCGTTGCCAATGCCGAGGCCCTCGCCAAACTTACCTTCGACGCCGAGCATGCGCTTCACTTCTGGGTTTGTCGACTTCGTCATCTCGTCGACATTCCTCGAATTCACGCCGTTCTCCTCGGCATCGAGCATGGCGAAATGCACCCAACGCACGATCGTCGCCCATTGGCTATCGCCCTTGCGCACCACCGAGGCCAAGGGCTCCTTCGAGATGATCTCGGGCAAGATGACGTGATCGTTGGGGTCCTCCAGCTTCTGGCGGAAAAAAGCGAGGCCTGAAGCGTCGGTGGTATAGGCGTCGCAGCGCCCCGCAGCGTAGGCCTGGACCGTCTCGTCATTGTCCTTGAAGGCGACGCCTTCGTATTTCATCTTGTTGGCGCGGAAATAGTCGGCGAGATTCAATTCCGTCGTGCTGCCCTGTGCGACGCAAATCGAGGCGCCGTCGAGCTCCTTCAGCGCTTTGATGCCCGTCGACTTGCGCACCATGAAGCCCTGGCCGTCATAATAGTAGACGGCCTCGAAATCGAGGCCCTGACTCGAATCGCGCGACAGCGTCCAGGTTGCGCTGCGGATCAGCACGTCGACCCCGCCGGATTTCAGCGCCTCGAAGCGGCTCGCGGCGTCGAGCGGCAGGTATTTCACCTTCGAGGCGTCGCCGAGCACGGCCGACGCGATCGCGCGGCAGTAGTCGACCTCGAGGCCCGTCCACTTGCCCTGCGCGTCCGGCAGGGCAAAGCCGCCGAAACCGACATTCACGCCGCAGAGGAGCTGCCCGCGGCCCTTCACCTGCTCGAGCGTCTGTGCCGAAGCGCCGAGTGTGGTGGTCCCGACCGCAAGCCCCGCAAGGAGCATCAAAAGACAGCGCTTCATGAAAACCTCTCCGGGCGAGTTGACCTGTCTCGTGATTATCGGATGGGTTGTCACCCAATGACTCGACGAGGCTGACCTACGCACGGCCTGTGACAAAGCCGTGAATGATCACAAAGGGAGCCATTCGGAAGTCCGCCTCCCACCCTCGGCTACCCCCGAACGGCCGGATCCGACCCATTGCTGACGTCGCCCCGCGTCGACGGCCGAGTGTCCGCGCGCCGCCGCCGACAATCGCGACCTACCAGTCATGGGACGAGCAGCAGCTTGCCGGTAGTCTTGCGGCTCTCCATGTCGGCATGGGCCATGGCCGCATCAGCCAGCGTATATTCGCCACCAATGCGGACCCTGAGCTTTCCTTCCGTGATCCAGTTGAACAGCTGTGCCGAGCGGGCACGCAGCAATTCCGGCGTATGGATGTGGTCGAAGAAGGTCGCGTAGCCGATCTTGATGCTTTTCGGCAGGCTCATGATGTTGAGCGGCCCAGGACCGCCGAGGACGGGGCCATACCAGCAGAAGGTGCCTGATCGGCGCAGCGCGTCGAGCGACCCCTGGAAGGTCTTCGGCCCGGACCCGTCATAGACGACATGCACGCCCTCGCCGTTTGTCAGGCGGAATGCCTCCTCGGCGAACCGGCCCTCGGCGTCGACGATCACGTGATCGGCGCCGGCCTCCTTCGACGCAGCGACCTTATCGTCCGACGACACCCGTCCGATGACATGGCCGCCCCGCAGCTTGACGATCTGGGTCAGCAGCAGACCGAGTCCACCCGCGGCTGCGTGGACGAACGCGACGTCGCCGGGCTGCACTGGATAGAAGTTGGTCGCGAAGTGGCTGGCGGTAAGTCCCTGCATCATCACCGAGGCGGCCGTGCGATCGTCGATCGCGTCGGGAACCGGCACGAGCGAGGCGGCCGGGATCGCGATCCGCTCCGCATAGCTTCCCGGCGCATAGACCCAGGCCACGCGCTGGTCGGGGGCGACGCCTTCGACGCCGTCGCCCACCGCCAGGACCCGACCGGCGCCCTCGACACCGAGGACCTTGGGGTTGGGCGTGTCGGTCCAGGCCATGCCCTGCCGCACGCCGATGTCCATGAAATTGACGCCCGCGAAGGCGATCTCGACCAGCGCCTGGCCCGGCGCCACCCCCGGGTCTGGGCGCTCGACATGCTCCAGCATCCCACGGCCCCCCGTACCGTTCATTACGACCGCCTTCATCGACATGCTCCTTATCTGAATGATCGTTCCATAATCGGGAAAAAGAGGGGGTTACTAGCGCAGCGCCTTGAGCGCCATGTCGGCGAGGCCGGTCAAAGCCGCGCGGTTGGCGCCGCCGCGCCCGGCAACGCGGATGCCGGCGATGTTCGCGATCAGAAACTCGGAGACCGCCTCAGGATCGAGATTGGACGCCACGTCACCGTCCCGCTGCGCGTCGCGGACACGGGCAGCGATCGTGTCGCGCAGGGTTTTGGCCAACGGCGTGTGGACCTCGGCGAGATCGGGGCGGGAAACGCCGAACTCACAGATTGAGCCGACGCCCAGGCAAGGCTGACGAGCCGTCTCGACGACCCGACGCAGCATCGCATCGATCCCGTCGATGGCCCGAACACCGCTGCGGAGCGCCTCGAAGTGCGCCGCACACTCGCCCATCCCGTAGCGGCGCACTGCAGAGCGGTAGAGCTGCCACTTGTCGCCGAAGGTGTCATAGAGGCTCTGGCGTCCGATACCCATGGCGTTGACGAGCATCTCCGCCGAGGCGCCCTCAAACCCGTGCTCGCGGAATACGCCGATCGCGCCATCGAGCGCCGTGTCCGCATCGAATTCCCGTGGTCTTGCCATGAGTTTCTACCTAATCGTTCCGGAACGATCATTCAAGATCATTGTTGATGCACGCGCTGGTCCTTAGCGGCGCGGGCGTGGCTGATGAGGTTGTCGCGGACCATGGTGACAGTCCTCTCCACCTGCCGCAATTCGTCCGGTGTGAGCCCGGTGGCCTTCACCAGCGTGCGTTGCGCGCCTTCGGACGCTGAACCGAGATGACGCCTGTTAGGTCCGGTTTCTGGACGCGCCGAGCCCCTTTCGTAGTTCCCCCAAGCCTTGCCGCTCGTCCATGGCCCACTCCATTTCACCGGGGTGGTGCTCGCACGACCGAATGGCAGCTCTCCACCCACTGCGGACCCGAACACGAAGGGATTCCTGTCAGGCCTACGCCGGGTTCGGCCCTTCGGAACAAGGCATCGCAATTACCTGAGCGGATAACCTATGCGCGAGCCGCGCGACAAAGCCCTGTGCGAGTTCAAGACGCGAATGTGGAGTGCCGCAGACGATTTGAAGGGGCGTTAGGAAAAAGTCTTGGGAGGGGAGGGCGGCCGACGATCTGGGCAGTTGGGCTCGATAACGACGGCTTTCCATCTGTGGCGACATTCGAGCTTGGCCACTGCCGAACGGCCGGAGTCGACCCAAAGCCGTCATTGAAACGCCAGACTCGGAGACCGAATAGAGGAGCTGCCGGCTAAGGCAGCGCCGAGTGATCAGGTCGGCATGAACGAAACGCGCGCTTATCCGCTGTCTCCTGTTCTGTTTGCTTCGCCTTCCACAACGGGGACAAGGTTCGCGGCGAGAAAGTCTACGAACACCCGGAGCTTGGGAGCGAGATGCCGGCTCGACGGCCAGATGACTCGAAGGGGTCCGGAGCGGTCAGTGTAGTCGTCGAGCACGGTGACGAGAACGCCTTCACGAAGTTGCCGGCTTATGGCGAAGTCCGGCAGGTAGGCGATGCCCATGCCTTGTTCGGCCATAAAGATTAGCGGCTCCTGCGTACTTGACACGGCTGTCCTCGGCAGTTCGGTCTCGATGCCGGCATGCTCGGGCCAGAGCGGCCATCGCTCGAGCCTTCCGCTGGTCGGAAACTTGTGGTGCAAGCAGGCATGAGCCTTGAGGTCGTCCGGGATCAGAGGAACACCCTTGGTCGCCAGATAGGCCGGGGCCGCCACGAGGCGTCGGCGATATGTGCCCAAAGCCCGGGACATCAAACGCGAGTCGCCGACGTCGGCGAAGCGCACCACGGCGTCGAAGCCCTCCTCGATCACATCGACGACCCGATCGCTGAAATCGAGGTCCAATGCTATCTCGGGGTAGGCCCGCATAAAGCCGACGACAGTAGGCATCATCAGCATGCCGACCAATGGCAGGCTGACGCGTAGTGTCCCGCGCGGGGCCTCCTGCGTCTGCGATAGCTCAAGCTCGGCCGCTTCGATTTCAGAAAAGATGCGCCGGCAGCGTTCGAGGAATAAGGAACCCTCCGCGGTTAGCGTAATGCTGCGCGTGCTGCGATGAAAGAGACGCACGCCGAGCCGTTCCTCCATCCGGGCCACTGCCTTGCCGATCGCCGACGACGACACGCCGAGTTGCCGGCCCGCAACCGTGAAACTTCGCGCTTCCGCCGCCTGCACGAAGGCGTTCAGCGATCCCAGACTGTCCATCTGCGAACCTCCATTTCGGACGCACCAGTCCGATATGTTTGGAACTGTGGCCCATTTTTCAAACCTTCGGGAGAGCTCATCTTCGGTCCAACGCCCTGACCGACCGAGCTGGCCTCGCTGATCGAATAGGGACGAGCGGACGGCCCTGGCGACAAGAGCACAGGACTCAGGAGCTCCGCTATGAGTGCAACGCAGCTCGCAAAGACGACGAACGGAAAAGTGGAAGAGTTGGACGTGCTGGTGGTCGGCGCGGGATTCGCCGGCCTCTATCTCCTGGATCGGCTGCGCAGGCTGGGCATGACCGTCCAGGTGTTCGAGGCCGGCGGCGGGCTCGGCGGCGTCAAGAGGACATGGCCGCCGCCTTCGCAACACCCCTCGGAGCCGAAGCAGGCGGGAAGCTCCTTGAGGACGAAAAGAAGTTCCTCGATGAGCGCACCCTAATCCTGATGACGTGGGAATACCTGATCTTCGACCGGATTTAACTTGGATGAGACGGAGCAGTCGCTTTTAGACAAGTAATCGATAATACATGGAGGTGATCGTGGACAAGTCTAATACCATTCCCAAACGGCTGTTCTTGCAGGGAGTGCTTGGAGCCGCCTTCGCTGGTGGCGCAATGGCGGGCGTACCTGGCGCTCAGTTTCTGAACGCGCAAGGCGGTCGGCCATGGGCGACGCTCGTTCAGACCGCTGCTGCCGCGGAATGTGGAGCGGCACAGCCGGCGTCGGCCATCGCCGATCCCGGGCTCGTCCCCGACGGTGCGATGGCCAAGCCGATGATCAAAATCTTCTTCATCCTCGTAAAGCGCCGCGACATGACGGAGAAGGACTTCCATGCCTACTGGCTGCAGAAGCATTCGCCGCTCGTGCGGTCGCTAGCCGACGACATGCGCATGCGGCGCTACATCCAAAGCCATCTCGTACCCTCGCCGATGGCGACTGCAGCAACACAAGCGCGCGCCTTGCAGCCGAACCCATACCAGGGGATCGCCGAGGTTTGGTGGAACAGCGAAGAGGACATGAAGGCAGCCTTTTCGACACAAGCGGGCGCCGCCGCGGGCGCGAAGCTGGTGGAGGATGAGAAGAAGTTCCTCGACTGCCAGACGCTGATCTTCATGTCCCGCGAGTACCAGATCTTCGACAAAACCTGACGGCGCCCAACGAACTCGGCGCCGGACGGCCAAGTAAGGAGACACCAAACTGTGGCTAGGCGCCGGCACCAATCAGCCCGAACAAGGGCGCGGTCAGCACTTCGGTAATCATGGAGCCTGCCATGTACCCCGCACCGATTGAGACCCTCCAAAGTCCGACCACCATCGACGAGGTTCTCCGCCAGCTCTCCGCCCGCGACAAGGACGCACTGCCGCTCGCCGGCGGGATGAGCCTCATGCAAGCTGTGAAGGCCCGGGTTGTGCGACCCGACGTGCTCATCGATCTCAACGGCATAGCCGAGCTCCGCGGTATCACGAAGGACGGCGGCAATCTCAGGATCGGCGCGATGACCCGCTACGTCGATCCGGCCAAGCCGCTTCTGGGCGCGACGCCCAGGGAAAAGGCGCTGGTGACAATGTGGGAGCGGCGCGTGGAGCTAGAAGGTTTCGGGGCCGTGATGGAGGGCGTCCGCAACGCCGCGTCGGGTCTGAAAGGCCGCGCAATTGCCGGCCCGCATGACTATGAGCAGATTCCGGCGCTCGTCGACCGGAGCAGGCCTCGGGTCGGGAATTTCCTTTCCGATCTCGATACCCGACTGGCAGGCGCCCCCTTCGTTGCCGGCGACCGGTTCTCGGTAGCAGACATCACAACGCTGGCGACCATCGACTTCGCCGTAAAGGCATTCGCCATATCAATTCCGGAGGAGCACCGGGCGCTGACTCGTTGGTACGAGGCGGTTTCGGCTCGGCCCAGCGCAAGTGCGTGAGGCGGATCGCACAAACCACGCGAGAACCAGCGAGCCGCCCCTTTCTCTTCCCCCAACGCAGGAGATTCCAATGTCACGCACAATCAAGTTCGCGAAGGTCGGCGGACCGGACGTCCTCGAATTCATCGAAACCACCGTTCCGGCTCCAGGCCCGGCCGAGGTCCGCATCAAGGTCAAGGCGATCGGCATCAACCGCGCTGAATCGATGTGGCGCCAGGATGACTATATCGAGCCGGTGAAGTTCCCGGCGGGCCTCGGCTACGAGGCGGCCGGTATCGTCGATGCCGTGGGCCGGGATGTCGCTGGCATCGCGGTCGGCGATGCGGTCAACGTCATCCCGTCCTTCTCGATGAACCAGTACACGACCTATGGCGAAGTCATCCTCGTGCCGGATTACGCCGTGGTCCCGCATCCGAAGTCCCTGTCGTTCGCCGAGGCTGCGTCGATCTGGATGATGTTCGTGACGGCCTATGGCGCGCTCATCGAGGACGCCAAGGTGACCACAGGCGATTTCGTGATGATCCCGGCGGCCTCCAGCAGCGTCGGACTGGCGGCGATCCAGATCGCCAACTATGCCGGCGCCACGACCATCGCGCTCACGCGCACCGCCAAGAAGAAAGAACAGCTCATCGAAGCCGGCGCCGCGCACGTGATCGCGACCGAGGAATCCGATCTGGTCCAGGAAGTGATGCGGATCACCGACGGCAAGGGCGCTCGCGTCGCCTTCGACCCGGTTGGCGGCCCGACCTTCCCGAAATTGATTTCGGCTCTGTCCTTGCAGGGCATCGCCTTCCTCTATGGCGCATTGAGCCCGGACCCGACGCCGGTGCCGATCTTGAAGATGATTCCCAAGGTCATCACGGTCAAGGCGCACAACATCTGGCAGACAAGCGGCGATCCCGGCCGCCGCAAGGCCGCGGTCGAGTTCGTGCTTGAGGGCCTCGAGAGCGGTGACCTGAAGCCGGTCATCGACCGCACCTTCACGTTCGACGAGATGGTGGAGGTCCATCGTTATCTCGAGAACAACGGCCAGTTCGGCAAGATCGTTGTCACACTCTAACGTCGGCGGCATCTGACGAACTTTACGTCCGATAATTCAACAGCAGTAACCGGATGCAGTGATGGATGGGATCCAAACACAAAGTGTCAGCATTCCACGCCTCGGCTTAAGGTTGCCGATGCAGCACACAGCTAGTGGATTAAATCTGACATTTCAGTCCCATTTGGGATTCCCTGGTGGCGTTGGGTGTGCGAGTCTGACGCATGCGCACCGGTATTTCCATCACTGTCTCGTCCGCTGATGGCCGCCGCCTCACCGCTCTGATCGAGGACCGTAATACGCCGCAGAAACATGTTTGGCGCGCTCAAATCGTGCCGCTCAGCGGCGACGGTTTGGGCACGAACGCGATCATGCGCCAGACGGCCAAATCCAAGACCTGTGTCTGGCGCTGGCGGGAGCGCTTCATGGAGGAAGGCGTCGACGGCCTCCTTCGCGACAAGACGCGGCCTGCCCGCGTCGAGCCCCTGGGGGATGAGATCACCGCTTGGATCGTGGCGCGGACACTCGAATATCCGCCTTGCGAGGCGACGCACTGGACCGGCGCGATGATGGCCGAGGAGGCCGGTGTTTCCGTCAGCGCCGTTCAACGCATCTGGCGCGCCCATGGCCTCGCCCCGCATCGGATACGCCTGTTCAAGCTCTCCAACGATCCCAAATTCATCGACAAGCTGCGTGATGTCGTTGGCCTCTATGTGGACCCGCCGGCGCACGCCATCGTGTTGTCGCCGATCAAGGTCCCAGGACCGGAGCATCCGATTACAATTGGGCGCAATCCAAAGCGGGTGGTAGTTTCGGTGGCTGGCCGTATCATTGCCGACACCCAGAACGCCTTGACGCTCCGCGAGGCGAACTATCCGCTGGTCCAATACATTCCGCGCAGGGACGTGGACATGACGCTGCTCGAGCGAACGGACCACGCCACCTACTGCCCCTACAAGGGTGATTGCGCCTATTACAGCACTCCTCTCGGGGGCGAGCGATCTACCAACGCGGTGTGGAGTTACGAGGCCCCCTACGCCGCGGTGGCGGCCATCGAGGGCTATCTCGCCTTTTACCCCGACCGTGTCGATGCAATCGAGGAACGACCAGAGGTCTGATCACCCCTCCCTTTGCCGAATACGCTTTTGGCCCTCACAACCGCATGGCGGTGAAGGTCCGGAAGTGCACATTGGGCTGGAGAGAGAGAGGAAAACGCCCGCCGACCGAACGGCCGGAATCGACCCATTGCGGTCGTTCGGCCTATGGCTTGGGGCTGCCTTCCTTGGACTGAATCGCTTTGTATCGAGATGCCGGGATTCAGGCTGGTCTTTGTGCTAGTCTGGATAGAAGGGACTGGCGCTATGAGCGAGACCCGAAAGATCGCGGCGATCCTGGCTGCCGATGTAGTCGGATACAGCCGTCTCACTGGCGCGGACGAGGATCGCACGCTGGCGCGGCTCCGCGCGCTGCGGAGCGATTTGATCGACCCGACCATCGCCGTGCATCACGGGCGCGTGGTGAAGCGCACCGGCGACGGCGCTATCGTGGAGTTTCGCAGCGTCGTCGACGCGGTGCGCTGCGCAATTGAGGTGCAGAACGGCATGATCGAGCGCAATGCCGGGCTGCCGCCGGAGCGCCGCATCGAGTTCCGCATCGGCGTTCATCTGGGCGATGTCGTCGAGGAGGCCGACGGCGATCTGATGGGCGATGGCGTCAACATTGCCGCCCGTCTTGAAGGCATCGCCAGTCCCGGCGCGATCTGTCTGTCCGAAGACGCCTTTCGCCAGGTCAGAGCGAGGCTCGATCTGGCGGTCAGCGATCTGGGCGAGACCCAGCTCAAGAACATTGCCCAACCAATCCGGGTCTATTCGCTTGAGGTTGGGGTGCCCGCTAAGGCGAAGTCCGCGACGCCAGCGAAGCCCGCTGCGCCGGAAAAGGCTCCGGTGGGGCTTGCGCTGCCCGACAAACCTTCGATCGCTGTGTTGGCGTTCCAGAACATGAGCGGCGACCCGGAGCAAGAATATTTCGCCGACGGGATAACCGAGGACGTGATCACCGACCTCTCTAAGATAGGCGGCCTGCTGGTGATCGCGCGCAATTCGAGCTTTGCCTATAAGGGCAAGGCGGTCGACATCCGTGTGGTGGCCCGTGAGCTCGGCGTCCGCACGGTGCTCGAAGGGAGCATCCGCCGCGCTGGCAATCGGGTGAGGATCACCGCGCAGCTGATCGACGCGGAAACCGGCGGATACCTTTGGGCCGACCGCTTCGACCGCGACCTGAGCGACATCTTCGCCGTCCAGGACGAGGTCGCCCGGCAGATCGTTGAAGCCCTGAAGATCAAACTAAGCCCGGGCGAAGCCGCGATGCTCAATGCCGGCGAAACGACCAACAGCAAGGCACACGACTTTTTCCTGCTTGGGCGCGAGGTGCTGTTCGGGACGACCAGGAACCGCGAGGTGTTCGAGCGGTCGACCGACCTTTTTGCGAAAGCGAATGCCGAGGATCCGAGCTATGGCGAGCCTTATGCCGGCCTCGCGATGGCCCAGAATCTGAATTGGCAGAACCATTGGACGGATGACTGGAGCCAGTCGCTCGAAAAGGCCGAGCGCTATCTCAGCTTAGCCTTGCAGAAGAGTCCGCAGGTTGCCTTCGTGCACTACGTCGCCGCGGTCTTCTACTTGTGGAAAAAGGATCTCGACCGATCCGCGGCCGAAGCGGACGCGGCGCTGGATCTCAATCCGAACTATGCTTTGGCGCACAACTCGCGCGGCATCGTCAACATCTATCGCGGCGAGCCCCTTGCCGCCGTTCCCCATATCGAGCAAGCCATGCGGCTCGATCCGCTCTTCAAGCAGCAATCCATTCACTTTCTCGGTTCGGCTTATCTGGTCGCCGGCAAGTTCGAAGCCGCCGCGGCGCTGTTCAAGGAACGTATCCGGCTCGCCCCGAAGACCGATCTCTCTCGCGCCTTTCTTGCCGTCGCGCTCGGCCATTTGGGCGAATCCGATGAAGCCGGCCGGGTATGGCGCGAGCTGATGGCGATCAATCCGAAATACTCCTTCGCCGAGCATATTGGCCGGCTCCCGTTCCGCAATCGGGCGGACGTTGACCGTCTGACCGAAGGGCTCAGCAAGGGGGGCATCGAGCAAGTTGACGTCGACCCTCGGCGCGTCGACGAGGGTTCGCCGAATCTCCGGTAACCACCCACTGCGGACCCTAACACGAAGGGATGCCTGTCAGGCCTACGCCGGATCCGGCCCTTCGGAACAAGGCATCGCAATTACCTGAGCGGGCAACCTATGCGCGAGCCGCGCGACAAAGCCCTGTGCGAGTCCAAGACGCGAATGAAGCGACCGGTGGTGCCGTTTACCGTCGCGGCGAGCGCATTTGCGGCGGGTCGGCCTGCACATCGACCTTTTCGAGGCTTGCTCAGCGTTCACTCGCGTTGCGGCCTGCACACTCGCGCAGTTACCAAATTCGTGACCGCTATCCGGGGGCTTCAGACATTTCGTCACCTCCATGCCTGCCCCGGTTGCTTCCGGCTGGAGCGGTTGCCGGGTGGGCCTCGCACCCGCCGGAAAAGTGCCGCCTTTCCACGGCGCACACCCATTGCGGTCGTTCGAGGCCACCGTATGACACGAGTTGACCCGAGCTGACTCGCGGAGCAGTGATTGAGTGATGCGCGCGCGGTCGCCCATAATGATCTCTTCGCCATAGTTTGACGCACAGCGTTCGACGCAGGAAGAATGGCGCGCCCGCTCGCGCTCTTGAGCACGACCAAGCCAAGGTCCGTCAAACACTCATTGACCTGGACATGAGCTATCGCGGTTAGATGTGCCAACGAGGTGACCCTGTGACTCGAGTGTTCCTGCTCCTGCTCCTGCTCTCCCTCGCGGGCCCGGCAGACGCGCAGGAGAAGATCTGGCGACTCGGCTTTCTCACACCTGGCGCCGACCACACCGCTCCGGGCAGTATCCGGGGGACCACCCTGCCTTTCCTGGCAGAGCGGGGCTTCGTCGAGGGACGAAACCTCCTGTTCGTCCCTGCGCCGGGTGAGGGAGATCTGGCGCGCCTGCCGCAGCTAGCCGAGAGGCTCATCCAGGAGCGGGTCGATGTCATCATCACCGTGGGCGCTCTTGCCACCCGAGCCGCCCTAAAAGCGGCCCCGGGAACCCCGATTGTTCTGTCCTTCGCCGGCGAAGATCCGGTCAAGGACGGCTTCGCGCGCAGTCTAGCCCGCCCCGGCGGCGCGGTGACCGGGATCTTCTTCCGAGGCCTGGAAAGTGATGCGAAGCGGCTGGAGCTTCTCAGCCAGGCTTTGCCTGCGGCGCGCGTGTTTGGCTTTGTCGCGGCTCCGTCCCTGGAACCCGCGCGCGAGGAACTTCTCGCGCGGACCGCCGCCAAGCTCAGGGTCTCAATAATTACTCGTATGGTGTACGGGTCGGGCGATTATGCGGCAGCGTTTGACGCTTTCCACGCTGCAGGCGCAGCGGGTGTGCTCATCATGGGGACCACGATCCTTGCCGGCGACGCGCCTCTGTTCTCGCCGTTGGCAGCCGAGCGCGGTATCGCGACGATCTGCGAGTGGGACTACATGGCACGGGAGGGCTGCGTGTTGGGCTTTGGCCCGGACTTGGTGGCGCTGCGGCGGCTTACCGGTGAGTATGTTGCGCGCATATTCAAGGGCGAAAATCCGGGGGATCTACCAATCCAGCAGCCGGACCGCTTTATTCTCGCGGTGAACCTCCGTGCGGCAGCTCAACTGAGTCTTCCGCTTTCTCCGACCTTTCTCGCCCGCGCCGACGAGGTGATCGAATGAGACGGCGCGAGTTTCCGGTCTGATGGTGCTGCCGATCAGAAATTGAGCCGGTCGGGGTGGTTGCTCGTGACGCATCAGCTCCATTGGAGTTGCTTCAGCGAATGGCGGCTTTCCACCCAGTGGCAACATTCGAGCCCTGCCACCACAAGGCAGTGGTGAAGGTTTTCCAACGCCGGCTGTTCACAGGCGGCGCCGCTTCGCCTTGCGGCCGGCGTCGGGAAACCTTCACCATATCGGACCTTGATGCCTCAATCGACCGAGCGCGCCCACGATACGAAAGCGCTGATTGCGCGATGACGAGGGTGCCCTGACCTGTAGACGATGTAAGAGCCGAAACCGGGCAGTGCGACGTCGAACACCTTGATCAGTTTGCCGCTCTTGAGTTCGCCGGCGACCAGGATATCGCTGCATAAGACAATTCCCTGTCCGGCAATTGCGGCTTCGATGCCGTGCGATTCCTCCCGAAAGCTCAGATGCGGAGAACCGCCTATCTCAAATTCCGTTCGGAAAACGGCACGCGCTCTTGTCTCCCAGCGGCTCCAAGTCGGCGCCTCGGAATCAGACGGCGACCAGAAGCATTCGATGAGGGGATATTTCCTGAGATCGGCTGGAGTACGGATCGGCCTGTGCTCCGACAACAGAGCCGGATTGCAGACGGCGAAGAACCGATCGCGGAAGAGCTGTTGTGCGATGAGATTGGGAGGCGGCGCGCGTGCATAGCGAATAGCCAAGTCGGCCTCTCCGGCACCGAGGTCGAGCACGGCATCGGTCCCGATCACCTCCAGGGCAATGCCCGGATGGGCCTTGCGCCAGGATGGCAGCCGCGGAACCAGCCATCGGCCGGCGAACGCATTCGTCGCGGTAACGCGCAGCGGGCCCGTTTTGTCGCCGCGCACGGCGGAAAACGCGATCGCGAATTTCGCCAGGCCGTCGCGAATGGCCGGGAACAACCGTTCGCCCGCAGCGGTGAGCGTCATGGGCCGCGGACGGCGGCGGAATAGCGGCTGTCCGCAGTGCTGCTCGAGAAGACGTATCTGGTGGCTGATCGCTGTCGGGGTGACGCCGAGTTCGGTTGCCGCAACCTTGAAACTGAGGTGCCGAGCAGCGGCCTCGAATGCGCGCAGTTCGGTGAGTGGCGGCAGATTGAGCATGCGCTAATCTAGATGAAATCATCTCATCATGGAATGAATTCTTCGATTTTGCGTTTTCGGGTCCTGCTTCCCATGATGTCGACGCGAGCGGAACAGTCACACCCAACCTTCAAGGAGCGAGCGCATGACCGCTTCAGCATCCGCCATCGAGCATTTCAAGTCGGGCCTCACCGGCTCTGTCCTGCGTCCCGTCGATGACGGCTATGAGGATGCGCGCCGAATATGGAACGCAATGGTCGACAAGCGGCCCGCATTGATCGCCCGCTGCCGCACCGTTTCGGACATCGCCAGCTCCGTTCATTTCGCGCGCGACCACGCATTGCCGTTGTCGGTGCGCGGTGGCGGCCACAACGTTGCCGGCAATGCCGTGTGCGACGACGGCCTGATGATCGATCTTTCCCTCATGCGAGGGATTCGGGTTTCGGCAGAGAAACGAACCGCGTCCGCTGAAGCGGGCTGTACATGGCGGGACTTCGATCGGGCGACGCATGCATTCCAGCTCGCGACGACAGGTGGGATCATTCCGGCCACCGGGATTGCCGGGCTCACGCTCGGCGGAGGGCTCGGCTGGCTCATGCGCAAGCATGGCTTGAGCTGCGACAATCTCGTCTCGGTCGATCTGGTTCTCGCCGATGGCCGCCGCGTGACCGCGAGCGCCACCGAGAACACCGAACTTTTTTGGGGTTTGCGCGGTGGTGGCGGCAACTTCGGTGTAGCGACCTCATTCCAATATCGCCTCCACCCGATCGACAAGGTGCTCGCCGGTATGGTGATCCACCCGCTGGAGCGGGCGAGCGATGCGCTGAAGTTTGTGCGAGGATTTGCCCAGTCGGCCCCTGACGACCTGACCCCGATGGTCGTATTCCTGACGGCCCCGGATGGGAACAAGGCCCTCGCGGTGCTTGGCTGCTTCAGTGGCCCGATCTCCGAGGGCGAGAAGGTGCTGGCGCCGCTCCGACAATTTGGCGCCCCGGTCGCCGACACATTTGCGGCGATCTCCTATGTCGATTTCCAGGCGTTGCTCGAGCCCGGCTTCCCGCCCGGCCTGCAAAATTACTGGAAGTCCAATTTCCTGCGTGACCTGAGTGACGAAGTGATCGAAATCCTCGTTGAAGGCTTCCGATCAGTGCCGTCGCCCACGACGGCGATTGCGCTGGAGCAATTGGGTGGCGCCGTCAGCCGCGTACCGGAAGACGACACGGCATTCAACCATCGCAAGAACTCCTTCAACGCCCTGATCGTCAGCAGCTGGTCCGATCGCGCGGAAAACCAAAAGCACATTCGCTGGACGCGGCAGCTGTGGCAGGCGCTCCAGCCACACTCGTCGGGCGACGTCTACGTGAATTACCTCGGCCAGGAGGCCGACGAGGGACCGGATCGCGTCCGCGCAGCTTACGGCGCGTGCAAATACGAACGTTTGCTCGCGCTGAAGCATGAATACGATCCGCAAAACATGTTCCGGATGAATCAGAACATCAGACCGTGAGACCTATTGGCTTCCGGGAAACACACCATGAAGATTCATCATTTCCTTCTGGCAGCGTTGCTCGTCGGCGTCGTCTTCGGTGCCGCCGCCGTACAAGGACAGAACGCTCAGGCACGGGCCCCTGCCTATGCAATCACAGAAATGGAAGTGACTGACGCCGAGGCTCATGCTGTCGGTTATGTTCGTGGCTCGGACAACAGCCACTCCCGCACCATGGCCGTGGGTGTCGGATGACGAGGTTTGCGGGGCGTGACTACGAAGAAGTCGAGTGCGCCGCGCATGACTGCGTCGAAGGCCTGGAGAAGCCGGCCCGCTTGAAGATCCTGTTCGACCAGGAAGCGGCTCGCCACCGCAAGCCCCTGGCCAGCGATCGCGGCGTCTATGGCCAGCGACGTTTGGCTGAAGCGGACGCGCTTCAGGATGGCCGGGACGGGACGCTTCAAAGCGCGTTCGATAAATTCGGGCCATAGGTCGTGCGCGTCGTTGAGGAGCGTGAACCGATCGAGGTCCTCCGGCGCGAGCTTGTGCGGCGGGCGGCCGAGCAGCGAGGGGTTGCACACCGCGACCACCTCCTGTTCGAAGAGGAGGTTCGCCACAAGGCCGGGCCCGAATGGTGGTCGCGCCTGCCGCACCGCGATGTCGACACCGTCCGACTGAAAGTTGGACAAGTTTTCCGTAGCAAGGACGTGCAGCTCGATGTCTGGATGGGCTTCCGTAAACTTCGGCAGGTGCGAGATGAGCCATTTGGAGGCGAAGCTCGGCGTGGCGCTGATCGTCACGTGTAAAGTCTCGGGGCGCAATGCAGCCGTCGCCTCCCGCATTAGCTCGAAGGCTCGTCGCAGATGCGACGCATAGCCCCGTCCCTGGTCCGTGAGCGCGAGCGACCGCGGGAGCCGGTTGAAGAGCCTGATGCCCAAGTCGGCCTCAAGTCCGCGGACATGCTGCGCGACGGCACCCTGCGTCACGCCGAGCTCCCCCGCCGCGAGGCGAAAGTTCAGATGCCGCGCCGACGCCTCGAAGGCGCGGAGTGCGTTCAACGCCGGCAATCGGCCGCGACGCTCCTCCATCCAGTAGATTTCCTACACCTTCAACACTGAACATCTCCATAGTCCAGCTTGGCTACAGATGCCATAGCTTGGGGTGCAGCAGAGCCAGTTTGGCCGCTCAAGCGCTCAGGGTTGTGAACGAGGAGCCGACATGACCGAGAGAGTTGCCATTATCACCGCCGGCGGCAGCGGCATGGGAGCCCAGACGGTGCGCCGCCTGGCGGCCGACGGCTTCAGGGTTGCCGCCCTCTCCTCGTCGGGCAAGGGCGAGGCGCTGGCGAAGGAACTGGGCGGTTTCGGCGTCACCGGCTCGAACCAGTCGAATGACGATCTGAAGCGCCTCGTCGATGGCACGATGAAGCGCTGGGGCCGTATCGACGTTCTCGTCAACAGCGCCGGGCACGGCCCGCGTGCGCCGATCCTCGAGATCACGGACGAGCAATGGCACGCGGGGCTCGATGTCTACCTTATGAACGTAATCCGCCCGACGCGCCTCGTGACGCCGATCATGCAGGCGCAGAAGGGCGGCGCTATCATCAACATCTCGACGGCCTGGGCCTTCGAGCCCAGCTCGATGTTCCCGACGTCGGGCGTGTTCCGGGCGGGCCTCGCCGCCTACACCAAGATCTTCGCCAACACCTACGGCGCCGACAATGTGCGCATGAACAACGTCCTGCCCGGCTGGATCGACAGCCTGCCGACCACCGAGGAACGGCGGCAGAGCGTGCCGATGGGCCGCTATGGCCGGTGTGACGAGATCGCGGCAACGATCGCCTTCCTCGCATCGGAGGGCGCCGGCTACATCACCGGGCAGAACATCCGCGTCGACGGCGGCATCACGCGCTCGGTCTGACTGCTTCAGTCGAGCATTGCTGGGATGCTGAGCGGCGCCATCCCACTCTTCACCTTCGGCCGGCGAGCCTGTGGCGGTCGACGTTGTCGCCATGGCCGCCATCCTCGTCGGGGTCGGCGTCCTTCAGTCGGGCCGCTTCCCACCCAGTGGCGACATTCGAGCTTGGCGACAATCGAACGGCCGGTGCCGACCCATAGCTGACGGTCGCTGCTGATAGCTTCGCGAACCCTACAAGGTCGCTCCGAATAAATCCCACCGGCCCGGAAGTCCCTTGAGTTCCTGTGGTCCGCGTTCGGAGAACTTCAAACCCGCGCCCGCTACAAGGTCGGTCACAACTCTCGAAACAAGGACCTCGCCTGGCTGGCACTTCGCCATCACGCGCGCTGCGGCATGTACCGCAATGCCTCCAATATCCGCGCCTCTCATTTCAATTTCGCCAGTGTGGAGGCCTGCTCGCAAAGACAGCCCGACTTGTTGAGCAGCCAGGCCGAGGGACAAGGCGCATCGAACCGCGCGGCCGGGTCCATCAAACGTGGCGAGAATGCCGTCCCCCGTGCTCTTGACCAAATTTCCGCGATACTTCGCGATCAATTGTCTGGCTATCTCATCGTGGCTATCGAGAAGTCGCGTCCATCGCTGATCGCCCATTTCTCCAGCGATGCTGGTCGAATCGACAATGTCGGTGAACAGCACCGTCGCCAATACGCGCTCGACGTCCGATAAAGAACTTTCGCGTTCTCCAGTGACAAACTCCCTGATATCACCCACCACCGCCTCCACGTCGCCGGTCCAAGGGAGGTGGTCCCCATCGGGGTATTCAATAAATTTCGCCTCCGGGATTCGCGCCGCCAATTCGCGCCCCCGCTCGACCGGAACCAGAGCATCGGTTCGCCGGTGAAGCACAAGGGTTGGGACGCGGACGGTCGGGAGGATCGACGTGACATCGATCATCCTATTCAAAGCCATATAGGCCCTGAGCGCTCCGGGGCTTGCGGAAAGGCGTTCAAACTTCGCAATCCGACTGACAGCTTCCCTGTTCGTCGCTTGACTCGGATTGATGCCCTTGATCATCGCGCCGGTGCCCCAGAGCTTGACGCGCTGCAAGATCGCTTCTTCGGTGCTCCACGACTTGGCAAAGCCTCCAAAAAGAATGAGCTGACACACGCGTTCCGGGTAAGCTGCTGCAAAAAACGCGCTCATGGGCGAACCTTCGGAGAATCCTAGCAGAACGGCGCGCTGCGATCCGATGCTTTCCATGACGGCCCGAAAGTCATCCACGCGCTGTTCCAGGGCCGGAGCGTCCGATACGCGGTCGGACAATCCTTGGCCTCTTTTGTCGAACGTCGTAACACGGGCGAATGTCGCAAGTCGGTGTAGAAACGAAGTGTAGCCCGGCAACTCGTGCAAGAACTCGATGTGAGAGACTATCCCCGGCACGACAACGATGTCGACGGGTCCGTCCCCCATCGTTTGATAGGCGATGTTGACGTCGCCGCTGAGCGCGTAACGCGTATCGGGCAATTCAAAATCGCTCATGGGCCACACCGTCCCAAAAACTCGGTGCCGTGTCGCTTTCTGGATCGACAGCCATTGTGGGAGAAATCCCGAGCCGTGTCGATTCGGATCGAGATGGAGGCCGATGCGCAGCGGGGTCGCGGCAATCGCCTCTTACCCTCGAGCCCATCGCGAGCGACGACCGCTTTGGTGAAGGGCGGAACCGCTTGTGACATGCCCTTCATGTCCGCCTTCCACCAATCCGGTCGTTCGTCGCCCAGAGTCCGATGGCGCGAGTTGACCCCCATGCGAAGATGCGGGCTCGCGCATCAACGCGGCTCCCTCCCCATGGCTGCTTTCTCAGCGTTGAGCACCCTTGCTGCGCTCCGGCACTCGCCTCCGGCGGCTACCGAGAGGCCTGGATGTCGTCGCCGCGTTCCACTACGTGTGGCGTCAGGCGCCAAGCTGCTTGCGGCCCGATCAACAGGGAGGAAGAGAGCGATGAGCGAGAGCAACAATCAAGCTATGCCGAACCCGACATTCAGCCCGGCGGAGCTCGCCGTGCTCGCGCATCTTTATCGGGGCGAGGTGTATCGCAGCACCGTCTGGCGGACACGCCTCGACGCCACGACCAATTGGGCGGTCGTCGCCACAGGGCTTGCGCTTTCGCTCACCTTCAACAGCCCCGCCGCCTCCCCCCTTCCGCTCGTCCTGGTCGGCCTCCTCGTCGCCGTCTTTCTTTGCATCGAGGCCCGACGTTACCGCTTCTTCGATTTCTGGCGCATCCGGGCGCATGTCCTGGAGGTCAACTTCTTCGGCCCCATCCTGCGGGGGCAAGGTCCACGGGTCGATAATGGCTGGAACGAGATCCTCTACCGTGACTATCAGGCCCCGAACCTCCACATCACCTTCCTCGAGGCGGCAGGGCGGCGCTTGCGGCGGAACTATGGCTGGATCTTGCTGATCCAGGTGACGTGCTACGCCGGCAAGTTGCTCATCCACCCCTTCCCGATCGCGTCGCTCGATGACCTTTGGCAGCGAGCAGCGATCGGTCCGGTGTCGGGACAACTCGTGCTGCTCGCCGGCCTCGTCTTCCATGCCACCTGGGTGACGGTGGCCTTCTTCACCTATCGGAGCCGACGCGGCGCGGACCGCGAGCGGCCGGCGCGCCCGCCGAGGGATTCGCTGCTCGAGCTTGCCAGAGGATCGTGACCTTATTGATCGCGAAGGTATTTCCTCCAGTTATGCTGTTCCTTGAAGCCGAGGACTTCGCGTGCCTTCCGGTTCGATAGAGGCGCCTCGAACTCGCCGAGCTCGCGCTTGATCGGTATGCCGGGACAGTAGCGGCCAAGGAATTCCCGCGTCGGAATGGTCGCCGTGATCGTATCGTTGACGGCATTGAAGACTTGGAAGCCGAGGCCATCCTTCTGCAGGCAAAGATGCACGATCTCGCCGAGGTCGCGCGCATCGATATAGCTCCAGGCGTTCCGCTTGCGCGACATGGGATCGGCGATGAAGGCTGCAAACCGCTCGTACTCATGCGGTTCGATGACATTCGCGATCCGCAGCGCATAGATGTCGGCGCCATATCGCATCGCGAAGGCACGGGCGGTCTTCTCGTTGACGACCTTGGACAAGCCGTAGCTGTCCATCGGGTCGACGTCATAGTCTTCTTCCAGCGGCAAGTTGTGGAAGTCCTTATCGCCCTCGGCGAAGCAGACTCCGTAGGTCGTCTCGCTGGAGGCGATGATGATCTTGCGCACCCCGAGCTTCACAGCCGCTTCAATGACGTTGTAGGTGCTGATCACATTGACGCGGAACGTCTCGTTGTCGGGATTGATGAGAATCCGTGGGACAGCGGCGAAGTGCACGACGGCATCCGGCGGCCGTGGCGGCTCTCCGGCCTTGAGGCCCTGCGCGCCGAAATGGCTGGTCAGCGAATTGAAGACCTGGCCGCTATCGGTGACGTCGGCGATCAGCGTGTTGACGCCGGGTAGATCGAGCGCTCTCAGGTCGACATTGAGCACGTCATAGCCTTTGCCGACAAGGTGCGGCACGACATGGCGGCCGGCCTTGCCGGTCCCGCCAGTGAATACGATGCGCCTCATTGTCATGATGCGACCCTTTGTTGCTTCTCGGGCCTTATGCCCATGTTTCCCGCCCCGCAACCTTGCATGCCGACTTTCGCCGCATGAATATTCTTATATGAATGGAAGAGCCTCGCAACGAATGGCCGGTGCGGGGAGCCCAGCTCGGTAGGGGACAGGATTGCGTCGCATCTTGCGGATTGTCGCCGCCACACTTCTGGTGCTCGCCGCCGCCATCGCGACCTCTTGGGCCTCGCTGGCCTTATGGTATCGGCTGCCGATGCCGGAATGGGCGAGAGGCCTTGCGGCAGGCCTGTTCGTCCTGCTCGGGCTCGCCGCGATCGTGGCTCTCTTCGGCATCGCCCTCCTGGGCCGCTGGCGCATGCGGGCACTCCTCGCCTTCGTTGCGGGCTTCGTCGCGGTCCTGATCTGGTGGGGCACGATCAAGCCGTTGGGCGAGGCCGATTGGGCGCCGGACGTCGCGAGGCAGGTCACCGGCGTGCGCAAGGGCGAGATTCTGACGCTGACCAATGTCCGCAACTTCGAGTGGCGCAGCGACAACGACTTCACGGAGCGCTGGACGACGCGCAGCTACGACCTCACAAAGCTGCGGACCATCGACCTGTTCATGTCCTATTGGGCCGGGCCGGAGATGGCCCATGTCATCTTGAGCTTCGGCTTCGAGGGCGGTGACCAGCTCGCCTGGTCGATCGAGGTGCGCCGTCGCCAAGGCGGTGAATTTTCGCCGCTCGCGGACCTGTTCAAGAGCAATCCCCTGGTGATTATCGCGGCCGACGAGCGCGACGTGGTCGGCGTTCGATCCAATATTCGCCGAGAGGATGTTCAGCTCTATCGCCTCAGGGCGCCGCCGGACAAGGCGCTTCCACTTCTCCTCGAATACGTGGACGACGCGAATGCGCTTGCGACAACGCCGCAATTCTACAACTCCATCATGACAAACTGCACGACGACAATCGTGAAGATGATGCGTGCCATCGGAGACGTCATACCGCTCGACTGGCGCCTCATCGTCAACGGCTATCTTCCCGACTATGCCTATGAGCGCGCCGCGCTCGATGCCAGGCTGCCATTGGCGGAACTGAGAGCGCTCGCCCACATCGACAAGCGGGCCCGCGAGGCCGGATTGTCACCGGATTTCTCGCGCCTCATTCGGATCGGCGTGCCATCCCCGCGCGAACAATAGGGGTCGTAGTATCTCGGGGCCAAACACCTGAGCTGTTCTCGGCACTCGTCAAACGCTGATCTCGCTGCCGTCCTGGCCCCACCTTGTGTGGAAGCTCCCCTCCTTGTCGAGCCGGCGGTAAGTGTGCGCGCCGAAATAGTCGCGCAGCCCCTGAAGGATGTTCGCCGGGCCGCGGGCACGCCGCAAGCCGTCATAATAGGCAAGTGACGAGGCGAAGGCCGGCACGGGCACACCCTGCTCGACCGCGAGTGACACGACGCGGCGCCAGGCAGGCTCCGCCTTCACCACGGCATCACGGAAATAGCTCTGCAGCAGGAGGTTGGACACTGCCGCGCCGCCGTCATAGGCTTCGCGGATGCGGTCGAGGAAGCGGGCGCGGATGATGCAGCCGCCGCGCCAGAGGGTGGCGACCTCGCCGAGCTTCAGATCCCAGCCGAACTGATCGGAGGCGGCCGTCATCTGCTCGAAGCCCTGGGCATAGGCGACGATCTTCGAGGCGTAGAGCGCGTCGCGGATCGCATCGATGTCCGCTTTCGCCGGCTTGCGCGAGGCAGTGGCCGGATGGGGGAACAGCTTCTCGGCCGCGATGCGCTGCGCCCGGCGTGCGGAGAGGGCGCGGGCGAACACCGCTTCGGTGATCGAGGTCAGCGGCACGCCGAGATCGAGGGCGGACTGGGCGGTCCAGCGGCCCGTGCCCTTCTGCTCCGCCTCGTCGAGGATGGCATCGACCAGGGCGCCGCCGGTTGCGTCGCGCTTGCGCAGCACGGCGGCCGTGATCTCGATCAGATAGGAATCGAGCTCGCCCGCCTTCCACTCCTCGAAGATGTCGGCGATCGCTCGGGCATCGAGCCCGAAGACCGTCTTGAAGAGGTCATAGGCCTCGGTGATGAGCTGCATATCGGCATATTCGATGCCGTTATGCACCATCTTGACGTAATGGCCGGAGCCTTCCGGGCCGATGAAGGCGCAGCACGGCGTGCCGTCGACCTGCGCGGCCATCCTGGTCACCATGGGTTCGATATAGGCATAGGCCTCAGCCTCGCCGCCCGGCATCATGCTGGGGCCTTCGAGCGCGCCCTCCTCGCCGCCCGAGATGCCCATGCCGAGGAAGCGGATGCGCTTTTCCCGGAGCGCATGGAAACGCCTGTTCGTGTCGGTGAACAGCGAATTGCCGCCGTCGATGATGATGTCGCCGGCATCGAGATGCGGGACGAGCTCGGCGATGACATCGTCGACGGGCTTGCCGGCCTTGACCATGATGATGATGGCGCGCGGACGGGTGAGGCCCGCCACGAAGTCGGGAACGGTGTTCGTGGGAGTGAAGCGGCCTTCCGAACCATGCTCTGCGATGAGGTCTTGCGTCCGCCCGCCATGGCGATTGTAGACCGCGACACCGAAACCCTTTCGGGCGGCGTTGCGCGCGAGGTTCGCGCCCATGGTGGCAAGGCCGAGGATGCCGAGGTCGGCAAGATCCGTCATCATGTCTCTCCCTTATCCGTTCCGGTACGGCCTGCCTTCGATCGGCGGTGCGGAACCAGCGACAATAACGCCAATTCGCGCGACATCATGCGACCGCGATTGAGAGCCGATTGACAGCGAAGGTTATCAGGGTTCTGCTGGCTCGTCCTGGTGCTGGTATCTGACGGAGACGCAATCGTCGCCGCGGTGGCGGCGCGTCGACCAACAAAAAGGCCAGGGGGGAACAGAATGCCGGAAACATTCGATTTCGTCATTGTCGGCGGCGGGTCCGCCGGCGCCGTGATCGCATCCCGCCTTTCCGAAGACCCGTCCTGCAGCGTGGCGCTGATCGAGGCGGGTGAACGCCCACCCGAAGTCTCACTGATGCCGGTGGCTTGCGCCGCCATGCAACTGAACCCGGAAACCGACTGGATGTACACCGCCGATCCGGGGAAAGCCGGGCTCGGCCTCAATGATCGTCGGGTTCCGGTGCCACGCGGCAAGATGCTCGGCGGCTCGTCCAGCATCAACTACATGGCCTATGTCCGGGGCCATCCAGGCGACTTCGACTCCTGGGCCGAGGGCGGTGCGACCGGCTGGAGCTACGCCGACGTCCTTCCCTACTTCCGCAAGAGCGAGGGTATGGCGCCGAGCGACGAAATCGCGATCGACACGCAGGTGCATGGCGATACTGGCCGCCTGGGAGTTTCCGTCCGTTCCCCGGTGGTCCCGGCGGCCCGGGACTTCGTCAAGGCGGCCGAGGCAGCGGGCATCCCGCGCGGCGACTATAACGGGCGCGATCGGGGTGGGCCGACAGGCGTCGCATCGTTGTTCCAGACCACCACCCGGCAAGGCCGCCGATCCAGCACATATCATGCGTTTCTCGAAGGCGAGCCCGAGCAGAGGCCCAACCTCACGATCATAACGGGTGCCCAGGCGACGCGCGTAATCCTCGAGGAACTGGAAGCCAAAGGCCTGGAATATCGCACCAAGGCGGGCGAAACCCGCACGGCTCGCGCCCGCAAGGAAGTCATTGTCAGCGCCGGCGCGGTGGGCTCACCGCATTTGCTGCTTCTGTCGGGCATCGGACCGCGCGCCGAACTTGAAGCCGTGGGAGTTCCGTGCGTTCTGAACTCGCCGCATGTCGGCAAGCATTTGAAAGATCATATCCATATTCCGCTGTTTTTTCCGGCGCCCGGTGTGGGGCTCTCGATGACAGAGGTCGCGATCTCGATGGGACCGGATGTGTTGCGCGGCCCGGACGGACCGTTGCCCGTCGATCCGGCCGCCGACGCGAACCTGTCCGCCGAGCTGAAAGGGCTAAAGGAAGAAGCTGAGCGGCGGCTGATGGAATGGCAGACGACAGGGCGCGGGCTGATTTCGTCGTCCCTTTATGACGCCGTCGCATTTTGCTCCACGGGGCTTGGAGATGCACACAGCCACGATGCGCAAATCGCGCTTTTTGTCGTCGGAGGAAATATCGATTTGTTGCGTGGCTGCCTGAACATGGACACGGACCTGTATTTCGACGATGTCTCCAAACGGCTGGCACCCGACGCGGAAAATGTCGTCGTATTTGCAAATCCGGTGCAGCCGCATAGCGAAGGCGAGATCCTTCTGGAAAGCGCTGATCCCGGCGTCCACCCGGCGATCCGCACCAACTACTACGGCGACCCGCACGACATGAAGGTCGCGCTGGCGGTCGTGCGCAGAGCTCTGGAGATCGCGGCGCATTGGCCCGGAAACCGCAAGATCGGGCCAGTGATGTTTCCGCCGTTCCTCGCGGAAAGGCACGGGTATGTGGCCGGCACGGATCCCAGCGATGCTTTGCTGGAGGATCTCGCCCTAAATTTCTCGCTGACGGTCTACCACCACGCCTGCACCTGCCGGATAGGTGACGTTGTCGATCATCGCCTCCGGCTTCTGGGCGCGCGCAACCTGCGCGTCGCGGACGCGAGCGTCATGCCAAACATCATCAGCGGAAACACCAATGCGCCTTCCATCATGATCGGTGAGAAGGCGGCAGAAATGATTGCCATCGACCATGGCGTGAAGCTCGCGGCGTTTGTGGGCGGGCATCTCCCGAGCCGCGCTTGATATGTCGCGAAGGCACCTCAGCCGATGATGGCTTCGGCCTCGATCTCGACCTCGTAATCGCCGACGAGGCGCGAGATCTCGAGCAGCGTATTGGCGGGGCGGATGGCGCCGAAATAGCGTCCGTGGATGCGCGACACCGCCTCCCATTGCTCGGCATCCTTGAGATAGACGCGGGTGCGCACGACATCCTCGAGGCTGGCGCCGAGAGCCGACAGGCTTGCGGCGATCTTGTCGAGGATGAACACGGTCTGGCCCGCCGGATCGCCGGGGCAGACCACCTCGCCGGCGCCGTTGGTTGCAGTGGTGCCGCTGACCAGGACGCGGTCCTTGATCCGCACCGCCCGGCTGTAGCCGCAGATTTTTTCCCACACGCTCCCTGAGTCGATGCGCTGCCGGTCGGCGCGGCCATCGACCGGCACGGCTTTGTAGAGCTTCGGCAGGCTGTCGAGATGATGGCTGAGATCGCCTGAGGCGGTGAGGAAAGGCGGGCGCCGATATTCGTCGCCGCAATCTCCGGCCAAGGGCGTCGATTTCGCGAGCGCTGCCGCCAGCATCTCCTTGTCCTGCGCATCGAGGCGGAAGGAGAACAGCCGCAGATTATCGGCACGGTGCTCGCGCTCGCCGAGGCGCGCGCCGACGATGACGGCGGCGACCGCTTCCTGCTCCAGCACCCAGCGGGTCGCGACATTGGCGATCGAGACGCCATGCTTGCGGCCGATCCGGTTGAGCGCGCCCAGGATCTCCTGCAGCACCGCCCAGCCGCCGACGGCATCGACGAAGCGCTTATACTTCATCTTGCTCCAATCGCTGACATCGGGCGCCGCAGGCTCGGGCTGACCGAGAAAGCGCTCCGACATCAGCCCGCCGGCGAGCGTGCCATAGGCCAGAAGGCGGATACCGTTCTCGAGGCAGAAGGCGCTCATTTCGTGCGCGGCGCGCCGGTCGAGCAGCGAGAAGCAGACCTGGTTGGAGACGATCGGAATGCCGTGCTTCACCAGGACGCGCAGATGCGCGGTGTCGAAATTGGTGACCCCGATATGGCGGATCCTGCCTTCGGATCTCAGCTCGGCAAGCCCCTTCATGGCGTCGAGATAGGCCGGATGCTCGAAGGTCCACCAATGGAACTGCATCAGGTCGACGGTCGCGACACCGAGCCGGTCGAGGCTGCGCTGCACGCCCGCACGCACCACATCGCGCGTCATCTCGCCTGGCGTCGGGCACCATTTGGTGAAGACCGCGGGGCGACCGGGGCCGGCAGCCTCGCCGGCAGCCTGCCGCGCCAGGAAGCGGCCGGTGATCAGCTCGGCACTGCCATAATGATCGGCCATGTCGAAGCTGTCGAAGCCTGAGCGCGCATAGTCGAGCATCGCCGAAGAGGCCATCTGCGGGTCGAGCGCTTGGCCATCGCGCTCCATATCGGCGACCTGCCACAAACCGGTGACGATGCGGCTGATCTCGAGGCCGGGGGCTAGCAGAGTGCGGTCGGGGACGATGGGGTCGGTCATGATCTCGGCATCCAGGTCCGGGGAAAGTATAGATCGTAGCATAGGCGCGGATGGCCGGGCCAAGCCCGGCCATGACGCAGTTGCTGTGGCGAGCGCAATCAATATCCGGTGGTCATTTTACTCAGGCGAACGGACCCATCCACGTCTTGGCCGGGCTTGGCCCGGCCATCCACGCCTGCCGGCTGCGCATTCCGGACCATCTGGAGTTGAACAACTGCCCCAAATGCAATCAGTTTAGTTTCCCCGGACAGGCCCGCCCCTTGCGGGAGAAGGTGGTTGAGCGAAGCAAGACCGGATGAGGGGCGGTTGAGCCTTCATCGACGCTCTCATTCCTCACGGGCTAGGGAGCACTTTCGATCATAGCTCATCCAAGCTCACCCTCATCCGCCTTCACTCCGTTCGGGCACCTTCTCCCGCGCGAAGGGCGCGGGAGAAGGAGGCGCGCGTAGCGCCACCCGCTATGCTCAATTGCCCATCTTCGCCTTGAGGGCATTGACCTCGTCGGTCGTCATCTCGCCGACCGTGGTGACCTTGCCGTCGGCGATCTTCCACAGGCGGAACGGGCCGGTGATGTCGCCATATTTGTCGAAGGCCACCGGCCCGATCACGCCTTCATAGCGGATCGGCTTGCCCTCCTTGAGGAGCGCCAAGGCTTTCGCGAACTCATCCTTGCCGGCATGAATCACCGTGCCGTTCGGATCCTCGATCTTGAAGATGGCGTCGCGGATCGCCAGCGGATCCTGGGACGCCGCGGCCGCGATGGCGAGGCCGGCGATGGCGCCGGCATCATAGGACCTGTCGGCTGCCGGGTTGCTGGGATCGATGCTCGAGAACGCCTTGTAGTTCGCGTTGAAATATTCGGTCGATGCCGTCGGGCTCGTCCCCGAGGAGGTCCCATAGGCCTCGTTCAGATATTTGGCGCCGACGCTCTGGATGAAGTCGGGGCTGTTCATGCCGTCATT
This sequence comes from Rhizobiales bacterium GAS188, assembly GCA_900104855.1. Classification (NCBI taxonomy): domain Bacteria; kingdom Pseudomonadati; phylum Pseudomonadota; class Alphaproteobacteria; order Hyphomicrobiales; species Rhizobiales bacterium GAS188. The sequence continues at coordinate 4,545,442 of FNSS01000001.1, read as the reverse complement.
GAGCAGGAACTTCGGGACGCCGCCTTGGGAGATCCAGGCGCGGGCGATGGTCGCGCCGTCGACCGGATAGCTGATCAGATAGAGGCCATCGGGCTTGCCCGCCATGGCGGCCGTCACCTCGGCCTGATAGCTCGACTGCTTCTCGTTATAGGCGGTGACCGAGATGATCTCGCCGCCGAGCGCTTTGTAGGCGCGCGAGAACTCGGTGACCATGTTGACCCCGAAATCATTGTTGACATGGATCACGGCGATCTTCTTGAAGCCCTGGGCCAGCGCATATTTGGCCGCAGCCACCCCCTGCAGCGCGTCGGAGGTGATGGTGCGGAAGAAGACGCCGTTGGTCTTGCCGTCGCGGCCGAGCGCGGTGAGGGTCGGCGAGGAGGAAGCGGGCGAGATCTGCACCACTTTCGCCGGACCGGTCACCGAGGTGAGGATCGGGATCGAGACCGAGGAGATGATGCCGCCGATCACCACCGGCACCCTCTTCACCTGCACGAGCTGGGTGGCGGCATCGACCGCCACATTGCCCTGGCTTTGCGAATCGCGGGTGTCGGTGACGAGCTTGCAGCCATGGGCGCCGCCCGCATCATTGAGATCGCGGAAGGCCATCTCCACCGATTTGGCGCCCGCCTGGCCGTATTCGCCGGCAGGGCCCGTCAGTTCCATGACGAGGCCGACCGTTATCTTGCAGTCCTCCGCATGGGCGGCCGCGCCCGCGAGAAGAAGAGGCAGAGTCGTCGTCATCAAAAGTAATGTCGCTTTCATGGTTCCCTCTCTTGCTGTCCTGTCTGATAGATCTTGCCTGCCCGATAAATCTTGCATCGATCACTTCATCTGCAATCAAGTCTTCATGTCTAACCAAGTCTCTTGCAGATGCCGCCAGGCGACGCCCTGCGGTGCAGCCTCGCTGCGCACGAACAAGGCGCTCGATCGTCGGCGCGTGCTCAGCCCATCGCGTTGCTGCGCCTCGACATAGCCGACGAGGATCGCATCCTCGCCCTGCCAGAGCGGCTCGATCGCCTCGATCGCGATGCGAAAGCCCGCATCCGCCGAGCCGCGCGCGCCGCGCAGAAACTCGATGACTTGCGCGTGGCCATGCGCGTCGCCGTCCGGCGTCACCATGACGAACTCGGCATCGAACGCCGTTTCGCTGCGCGCGAATTCGGCGCCGTCCGGCGAAGGATCCGTGTACCAGCGCACGAAGAACTCGTGCCGTTCGACGATCTCGGCCGTGGCGCAGTCCAGGAGCGAGCGTTCCACGTTCATGATGCCTTGGCGTTCAGATTGTATTTCATGATCGAGCCGTGCCGGCCTTCACGGTCGCGCTCCAGCGCATAGGTGTCGCCGAGCGGGCCGGTGCGCCGCGACAGGACGGCGTCGATGCGGCTGCGATCGGCATCGCTCAGCGCCACCGCCGCTATCCGCGCATTGGCCGCCACATGGGCGCGGTTGCGCGCCCCCACGATGACGGCTGCGACGGCCGGCTTGTCGAGGACGTAGCGGCCGGCGATGGTGGCGATGTCGACGCCATGGCGCGTCGCCACCCCGCTCAGGGCGCCTAACAGCTCCTGGAACAGCGGCCAGCCGCCGAAATCATCGATGATGAGCTTGTATTTGACCAGCGACCGGTTCTCGAGCGGCCAGCTTGGCTCCGCGACCCCGAGCCAGCGTTCGCCGAGGAAGCCGCCCGCGACCGAACCGTAGCACAAGAGCTGGATGCCGTGCCGGCGGCACGCTGCCACGAGGCCATGCTCCGGCCGCTGGTCGAGCACCGAATACTGGACCTGCATGCTGGCGAGCTTCAGGCCTGCCGCCATGATCGCCTCGAGATGGGGCATGTCGAAATTGGTGCCCCCGATCAAGGCGATCTTGCCGTCGCGCCGCAGCTCGTCGAGCCAGCCCAGGGCGTCGATGCAGCCTGCCACCTCATAATCCCACCAATGGAACTGGACGAGGTCGAGCCGCTCGATGCGCAGGCGGCGCAGCGACTGGTCGACGATCGCGCCGATATGGGCCTTGCTGATGCGCGCCAGCACGTCGAGGTCGGGAACGAGCTTGGTGTGGACCTTGACGGCATTCGCCGCCGCGAGGCCGCGCCTCTCGGCGAGACGGGTCCGGAAGGCGCCGAGCAGCTCCTCGACGCCCGTGTAGATGTCGGCACAGTCGAAGGTGAAGATGCCGGCATCATGGGCGGCCATCAGGTCCTCGACCGCCGCCTCGCGATCGATCGCACCATGCCCGCCGGCGAGCTGCCAGCCGCCGCGGATCACCCGCGATATCGTATAACCCGGGGCGAGCTCGATGGTCTCGATTCCGCTCATTTGGCCGCTCACTTGTTTCCCTCCGGCAAAGGCACGGCCGTCGTCTCCTGATGGCTGAAGCGGCGCATGCCGATCCGCGTGACGCGGAAGCGGCTGCGGCAATTCGGATCGGGGCAGGCGATCTCGGCATCGCTCGTCATCCAGTCATTGCGATGCGTCGGGCGCTGCTTGGCGGGCAGGAGCGGCAGCAAGGCCGCGAGCGAGTAGATCGAGAAGCCCTGGCCGGGCGGCAAGGTGAGCATTTCGCCGCGAAGCTCGAAATGATCTCCGGGCTTCGCGCCGCAATAAATCCGCTCTCCTTCCGGCACCACCACCTCGACGCGCAGATCATAGAGCTCGAAGCTGTCATCGGCCGTATCGGCGCTCATCATTCGCCTCCATTGCGGGGGCCGCGACGCGTGGCCTCGCGGCCTGTGCCATCGCCGCGAGGCGCGCGCAGCAGATCGAAGGCGCGCCCGATATCGGCGGCAAGCGCCTTGCGCGCCGAGGCCGCGTCCTTGCGTTTGAGCGCTGCGACGATCTCAGCGTGATAATGGGGCGCGGAAATCTCGCTCTTCGGATCGAAGACGAGAGCTGCGGCCCGGACATAGGGTCCAGATTGCAGCCACAGGCTCTCGATGATGGGGATCAGCACCTGCGATCCCGAAGCCTGATAGATGAGGAAGTGGAACGCTTTGTTGAGCTCGAGCACAGGCTCGATCGGGGTCGGCCCGCGCCGCGCCATCGCCTGATCATAGTCGCGGTTCAGCGATTTGAGCTCCTCGATCTGACGGCCATCGAGACGCGCCACCGCGAGCTCCAGCGCTGCGCCCTCGATGGCGATGCGGGCGCGCAAGAGATCCTCGAGGCGTTCGGCATCGACCGGAGGCACGCGCACCGAGCGGTTGGGCTGGGCCTCCAACGCCTGCTCCGAGATGAGGCGCCGCAGGGCCTCGCGGATCGGCATCGTGCTCGTCTGCAGCGAAGTCGCGAGGTCCTGGATCGTCAGCACCTGCCCGGGTTCGAAGAGGCCGTAGATCAAGGCCTTGCGCAGCTCGAGATAGACCCTGTCCTGGACGGTTTCCCGCTGCACGGGCGTCAGCATCGGCGCCGCGCTCCGCCTGGTGCGGCCGGCTCGCCTACCTCCTGCGCTGATCACGGAAAGATCCATCGTTCCTCAGCCAAGCTCCCTGCAGCTCATTTTTCTCGAGCCAAATCGTTCTTGCCGACGATCTGGGGCATTGCTATCGTGATCATACAATGTTTGATCACAGATCAAAGGTCAAGCAGATGTGGTCCCGGGCGGCCGCTTCGCTCGAACCCTGAGCCGGAGAGGCGGGCGTGGCGGAACGGATCGTGGAGCAGCCAGACGACACCGGCGGGCCGAACACGGCGTCGGGACCTGCTGCCCCGATCCTCGCGGCGCGCGATGTCGTGAAACGCTATGGCGGGGTCGCGGCGGTCGATGGCGTCTCGCTCGAGATCGGCGCCGGCGAGATCGCGGGGCTGATCGGGCCGAACGGCGCCGGCAAGACGACCATGTTCGATCTGCTCGCCGGGAGCCAAAGCCCGAGCTCGGGACGCATCTTCATCGGCGGGCGCTCGGTCGAGGCGTCGCGCGCCCATCGCCGCATCGGCATGGGGCTGGCGCGCACCTTCCAGATTCCGCGCCCCTTCCCCGACATGACGCTGGTGGAAAACGTCATGCTCGCCGAGCCGCGGCAGATCGGCGAGCAGATCCTGCCCAACTGGCTGCGGCCGGGGCGCGTGGCGCGTCAGGAGCGCGACACGCTCGACAAGGCGATGGCGCTGCTCGATTTCGTGACGCTGGCGCGGCTCGCCCGCGAGCCGGCGAAGGTCCTGTCCGGCGGCCAGCGCAAGCTCCTCGAGCTCGCTCGCGTGCTTATGACCAAGCCCGCCATCATCCTGCTCGACGAGCCGGCCGCCGGCGTCAATCCGAGCCTGCTCGAAGTGATCATCGACAAGATCGCGACGATCAATCGCGACGGCACCACCATCCTCATCATCGAGCACAATATGGACATGGTGTCGCGGCTGTGCGGCCGCGTCTTCGTCATGGCCACCGGGAAGCTGCTGCGCGAGGGCTCGCCCGCCGAGGTCTCTTGCGATCCGCGCGTCATCGAAGCCTATCTTGGCGGGAGTGCCGCATGACCTCGCCTGCGAGCAGCGTTGCGACGGCGCCGGACGAGAGCCCCATTCTGTCGGTCAGCGAACTCGTCGCGGGCTATGATCCGGGCGTCGCCATCGTCAAGAGCGCCTCGATGCGGGTCTCTGCGGGCGAGATCGTGGTCGTGCTCGGGCCGAACGGCGCCGGCAAATCGACGTTGATCAAGGCGATCGCCGGGCTGGTGCCGGTTCGCTCAGGAAAAGTCATGCTGGAGGGCCGCGACATCACCCGCCTGCCGGCGCATCTGATGGTCCGCCACGGCCTCGCCTTCGTGCCGCAGACCGAGAACGTCTTCGCGCTGATGTCGGTCGAGGACAATCTGCAGCTTGCCGGCGCCATCCTGGCACCGCGTCTCAAGGCGGCAAGGATCGAGGAGGTCTATGGATTCTTCCCGGATCTCGCGCGCCAGCGGCGGCTGCCGGCCGGGCGCCTCTCGGGGGGCCAGCGCCAGATGCTTGCCGCGGCGCGCGCCCTGATGATCGCGCCCAAGCTGCTGATGCTCGACGAGCCCTCGGCCGGTCTGTCGCCGAAGCTCGTCGAGCTCGTTTTCGCCAAGCTCGCCGATATCCGCCGTAGCGGCATCACCATCGTGCTGGTCGAGCAGAATGCGCGCGCCGCGCTCGCCATCGCCGACCGCGCCTATGTGCTGGTCGAAGGCCAAAACCGCCATGAGGGACCGGCGGCCGAGCTTTGGGGCGACCCCGCCATCGCCGAGCTCTATCTCGGCGGCATTCGCGCGGCGCCTCCGCCCGAGGTCCGGCCGTGAACCTACAATTCATGAACCTGCAATTTCTGGCCGACGGCATCCTCGCGGGCGCCATGATCGGCCTTGGGGCCATCGGCGTCACCCTCACCTATTCGATCCTGCGCTTCTCCAATTTCGCGCATGGCGAATTCGTCTCCTTCGGCGCCTATGCGAGCTTGCTCGGCAGCGGCATTCTCGGCTCAATCGCCGGCGGCTTCGAGGAACCGATCGGCCCCTTCTCCTTTGGCTGGGGCGTCGTGCTGGCCGGCCTCCTTGCCATGCTCCTGACGGGCGGCCTCGCGCTCGCACTCGATTTCGCGCTGTTCCGGCATCTGCGCGACAAGGCCGGCTCGATCACCGTGGTGATCGCGAGCTTCGGCGCTTCGATGGCGCTGCGCAGCTTGCTGGAATTCGTCTTCACCTCGCGCCCGGCCTATTTCAGCCGCGAGCTGCAAATGGCCCTGCCGCTCGGCCTCGGCATTCGCGTCACGCCTGACCAGATGGTGCTCATCGCGCTGGCGGCGGTGCTCGTCATCGCCATGCATCTTGTGTTGACACGCACCCGGATCGGGCGATCGATGCGGGCCGTCAGCGAGAATCCAGCTCTCGCTCGGGTTGTCGGCGTCGATGTCGCGAGCGTCGTCAGGGTCACCTGGATCATCGGCGGCGCGCTCGCCTGCGCCTCGGGCGTGATGGTCGGCATCGTCGTCCAGATCCGCCCCTATATGGGCTTTGACCTGCTCCTGCCGTTCTTCGCCGCAGCCATTCTGGGCGGTATCGGCAGCGTGCCGGGCGCGCTCATCGGCGGCCTCACCGTCGGTCTCGCGGAGGCTGCGGCCGTGCAGACGATCGGCGCCGAGTGGCGCGCCGCGGTTGCCTTCCTGTTGCTCATCGCCGTCCTCCTCATCCGCCCGACGGGCATCTTCGGGAAAGCGCCATGAGGGGAGTACCGACTTTCACTGAAGACGGAGCCGCGCCGGGCTTATCCCTCCTCCGCGCAGCGGGGGAGAGCGAGGCCCTTGCCGAGCGGACGGGTGGGGGACCTCTCCGGATAGGGCCCCCACCCGGCTCGCTGCGCTCGCCACCCTCCCCTGCTCCGCATGGGAGGGATAGGCCCCTCGGGGATCCAAGTAACGGCTTTCAACGACTCCGAGCACGAGCTCTCCAATGACGCTCGATCTCCTTGGCCCCGGCCTCATCGCTTATGCGAGCTTCTTCCTGGCGACGGCGCTGAGCTATGCGATCATCTGCCTCGGCCTCAATCTGCAATGGGGGCAGACGGGCCTGTTCAATGTCGGCGTGGCGGGTTTCGTGGCGGTCGGCGCCTATACGTCCGCCCTTGTGACGACACCCGCCACCACGGCCCATCTCGCCGGCTTCGACCTGCCCATTCCGGTGGGCTGGCTCGCCGCCATGCTGGTCGCGGGCGCCGTGTCGGCCTTCGTTGGCGCCGTGACGCTCAGGCTGCGCGCCGATTATCTCGCCATCACGACCTTCGGCATCGCGGTCACGATCCATCTCGTGACCCTGAATGCCCAGCGCCTCACGGGTGGGCCTTTCGGCATCGGCTTCATCCCGCGCCCCTTTGCGGCGCTGGCCGAGACACCGCTCGCCTTCAACCTCGCCAATCTGGCGCTGATCGTTGTCCTCCTCGCCATTCTCTATGTCGGCCTCGAAAGACTGGTGCGCAGCCCTTGGGGACGCGTGCTGCGCGCCATCCGCGAAGAAGAGACCGCCGCCATTTCGCTCGGCAAGAATGCCGATCTCTATCGCCTGCAGGCCTTCGCGCTCGGCGGAGCCGTCATGGGCCTCGGCGGCGCCGTGCAGGCGCATTTCATCGGCTTCATCGCGCCGGATAATTATCTATCGAGCTTGACCTTCCAGATCTGGACGATGCTGATCATCGGCGGCTCCGGCAATAACCGCGGCGCCATCCTCGGCGCTGTGCTGATCTGGGCGATCTGGAGCGTCTCGGGCACGACCATCGCCTCGATCTTTCCGCCCGAGCAGCAGGCCCGCGCCGCCGCGCTGCAGATCGTCGCCATTGGCGTCATGCTGTCGGCCGCCTTGCTGCTGCGCCCGCGCGGACTCATCGGCGAGCTCTCCACCGTCTCGCGGCATATCGATCGCGGCGCAGAGGGCGAGGCGAAAGGGGATCCGGCGCCATAGCCCAACCAGGACTAGGGTGCCATTTGTTTCTGCGCCGGCGCCCACCTCTCCCCTGGTGGGAGAGGTCGGAGCCTGAGCGAAGCGAAGGCTCCGGGTGAGGGGGGCAGCGCCGGCGCTCGAGTGACCCTTACCCAAAGGCCTGAATGGCTGCCTTGACCCGATCTGCTAAGGCAACAGCTGCCCCCCTTGTGTCTTGAAAATGTGCCAAAAAGGACTGGGCCGGCGCGGTAGGCCGCCGCGCCGGCCCTGGAGAGGAGAGCCCGTTACCCCCTTGGCTTAAGACCGTGGGTGAGCAAGGTGCCTTCTCTCCATCTTCACAAGCCCGAACAGTTGCACGGTCACGAAGGCCGAACCGCAAGGAAGGGATCGGAAGATGGCACAGATGGTAACGAATGCCGGCATCGATGTCAGCAAGCAATGGCTCGACGTCGCGCTTTGGCCGAAGCGTGACGAGGTCTCGCGGTTCAAGCGTGATGCTGCCGGTTTGGAAGAGCTCGCCTTCTGGCTCAGGGAGCGCCAGGTGGTGCGGGTTGGCCTTGAGGCCTCGGGCGGGTATGAGCGCGAGGTCATCGACGCGCTGGAGGCGCAGGGCTTGGAGGTCGCGCTCCTCAACCCGCTGCAGGTGCGTCGCTTCGCCCAGGCCAAGGGCAGGCTTGCGAAGAACGATCGTGTGGACGCCCGCACGATTGCGCAGTTCACCGCGGTGATGATCGAGGCTCCCCAACCCGGCCGCCGGCGCGAACTGGACTCGTTGAGCGAGCACCTGACGTTCCGTCGTCAGCTGCGCGCTTGGATCGACGACTGCACCAACCAGCTTGAGCACCTGCGCGATAAGGCGCTGCGCCGCACGGCCGAGGCGTTGCGGGTCAAGTTCCAACGCGCGCTCGCAGCCCATGACAAGGCCTTGGCCAAGCTCACTGCCGAGCATGCCGACTGGAACGTGCTCGCCAGGCGGCTGCGCACCGTGCCCGGCGTCGGCCCGGTGCTGTCGCAGACGCTGATCGCGCTCCTGCCCGAGCTCGGCCACTTGTCGCGGCGCGCCATTGCCAGCCTGGTCGGTGTCGCTCCTTTCGACAATGACAGCGGCCAGCGCAGCGGCAAGCGCCACATCAAGGGTGGACGGGGGGCGGTGCGGGAGGTGCTCTATATGGCCGCCCTCTCGGCCAGGACCCACAATCCGATCATTGCCGAATTCGCCAAGCGGCTTGCCGGCAAGGAACCCAAGGTCATGCTCGTCGCCTGCATGCGCAAGCTCCTGGTCATCCTCAACGCCATGGTGCGCGATGGAATGGATTGGCAGGTCAAAACCGCATGACCCCCGACCATCCCTTGGTTCGACCGGCGAGCGACCATCCCTTCGTCCCGACCTGCGCCTCCGAAGGCCAGCGCTCGCAGGGACGGTCAATGATGGCCGCAGGCCACCGCCGCAGGCGGCGCGAAGCGTCATTGACGGTCCCGAGACCGCTGGCCCAATGACATAATCGGGAGCCCAAAATCACAGTTGCTCACCCGATCCTCGCCTGGCGGCTCGGATCGACCTCTCCCACAAGGGGAGAGGTGAGGCCGCGCCGCCGCCCATGATCCGCGGCGACCCGCCTGCCCTTACCAGGATGCGGTCGCCCGCATGGTGACCTGGCCGGTGGCGTCGATCACGCGGCATTCGGCACCAGCCTGCGCCTGCTCGGCACAGATATCGAAGGCCTGGCCGGCGATGAGAGGCGCCGTGCCGCGATAGGCGAAGCGACGCGGCGGCCGGTCGCCGAGCTTCGCTGCCAGATTCATCAGCAACGTCGCTTGCATCGGCCCGTGCACGACGAGGCCCGGATAGTTCTCGACCTTGGTCACGTAGGGCTCATCGTAATGGATGCGATGGCCGTTGAAGGTCACGGCCGAATAGCGAAACAGCAACACCGCCGACCCCATCACGGTGCTCATCAGGCCGGTGGTCGGGCGAGGCTCGGCGGGGCTCGGAGGGGGCGCTGCGCTCGCAACGACATCCCGGTAGACGATGTCCTGGCGCTCGCTGATGGCGAGGCTGCCATTCGCGGTGAATTCATGCCTGACCGCGACGAAGCACAACACGCCCGTCCGGCCTTCCTTGTGCTCGATCGAGGCGATGGTCGAGCGGCGCGTCACGACATCCCCGATACGCAAGCTGTGCAGGAACTCGATCTCGCCGCCTGCCCACATGCGCCGGGGCAGCGGCACGGGCGGCAGGAAGCCGCCCCGACGCGGATGCCCGTCGGGACCGAGCTCATCGGCTGGCCGGATCGCCGGAGCGAGGCACCAATGCGAGCCGAGCGGCGCGTCGCCGTCGCCGCATTCGGCAAGGTGCGGCGACAAGGTGGCATGAAATTCGCTCGCGAGGCGTGGCGTCAGCACGTCCTCGGCGAGCTCGGAGCGCCCGACCCAATCTGAGAATTCTGCCTGTTGCACGGCTTTGCCTTGTCTTCAGCGCGTCGCGATCGCCACTGCGGCGCCCGCCATCATCGTGGCGCTGGTCCGATTGGCGATGCGCACGGCGCGGCGATGGGTCAGGAGGCGCTTGGCGCGCATGGCGAGCAGCGACCAGCTGAGGTCGACCGCGGCGAGCACCGCGAACATCGTCACCATCAGCTCCACCCAGGCCAGGAACCCGATCTCGCTCAGGTCGAGGATCGCCGGCAGGAGGGCTAGATAGAACACCATGATCTTCGGATTGCCGAGGGTCACCAACAGGCCCGCGGCGAACATCCGCCACGGCCTCTGTCCCGACGGGATGACCTTGCCGTCGGCGACCTCCACTGGCGCGAACCACATCTTCCAGGCGAGGAAGAGCAGATAGGCCGCGCCCAGCACCTTCAAGGCAATGAAGATCGCCCCGAAAGCCTGCGCCACGACCGCCATGCCGGCGACCGCGAGAGTGAGCCACAGCGCTTCGCCGATCCACATGGCGGCGAGGAAGGGCAGAACATCGCGGAAGCCGTTGGTCAACACGCGAGCGATGAGCGCGGCGACGCTCGGACCGGGGGAACCGGCCGTGACGATCAGCGCCAACGCAAAAGCCACAAGCGCCGAAACGCCCATCTCGAACCTCCCCATGATCAGCCGCTCTCGTCTTACATCAGCGAGTGGCGAGTAGCGAGTAGCGAGTGGCGAGTAGCGAATAGCGAGTGGTAAGTCGTGAGTAGGGAATGGGGAATGGTTTCCGCAACCCAGGCATCTCGCTCACCCCTCACTACTCACCCCTCACTACTCACCACTCACTACTCGCTATTCCCTATTCGCCATTCGCTACTCGCCATTCAGCTCGCTTCGTGTAGGGTGCCGCCGCTTTCAAAAGGAGGATCGGGTGGAGCTTGCACGTAACGCCTTCAAGGCGGCCATCAAGGGCGGAGAGCTGCAGATCGGGCTGTGGAGCAGCCTGTGCAGCAACATCGTCGCCGAGATCATCGCCGATAGCGGCTTCGACTGGCTGTTGCTGGACACCGAGCACTCGCCAAACGAGCTCCCCGGCCTTCTCACCCAGCTCCAGGCCTCGGCGCGCGGCACCGCGACCCCCATTGTGCGGCCGGCCTGGAACGATCCGGTGCTCATCAAGCGCATCCTCGACATCGGCGCCCAGACGCTTCTCATCCCCTTCGTGCAGAATGCCGAAGAAGCCAAGAAGGCCGTAGCGGCCTGCCGCTACCCGCCGGCCGGCATCCGCGGCATCACGACGAGCGGTCGTGGCGCGCGCTATGGGCGCGTCGGCGACTATCTCAAGAAGGCGGATGGCGAGATCTGCGTGCTGGTGCAGGTCGAGACCGGTGCCGCACTCGAAAAGCTCGAGGCCATCGCCGGAACCGACGGCGTCGACGGTGTGTTCATCGGCCCCTCGGACCTGTCGGCCTCGTTGGGCCATATCGGCAACCAGCTTCACCCTGAGGTGCAGGCCGCGATCCAGGACGCGGCGCGCCGCATCAACGCGGCCGGCAAGGCCGCCGGCATCCTGACCGCGAACGAGGCGGATGCACGGCGCTATATCGAATGGGGCTATCGCTTCGTCGCCGTCGGCTCCGATCTCGGCCTCCTGGCCAAGAGCGCCGACGGGCTGGCCCAGGCCTACAAATCGGCCAAGGCCCGATAGGGGTACCGTGCCGACCTATCCGCGGCCGGGGCGCGCCTTGTAGACGACGAAGCCCGCTATGGCGTCGCGGAGCTTCTCGGGCTCGTCATTGCGGATCGAATGGCTGCTCTCCTCGAAGATGCGCAGATCGGAGCCGGGAATCAGCCGATGGATCTCCTGCGAGAATTCGGGCGGGCAGATCCAGTCGTGACGGCCGGCGAGGATCAGCGTCGGCGCCGTGATGGCGGAAAGCTCCGGGCGCAGATCGTAGCTCTGCAGGAAGCCGCCCGGCGCGAAGGCGCGATTGAGGGCATCGGGCGCCAGGATGCCGCGGCCGCGGCTGAGCTTGGCGGCCACCGGATCGTAGCGCAGCGAATAGAGCGGGCCCATCACGTCGAAGAAATGGCGCAGCTTCTCGACGCTATCGAGCTTGCCCTCCCATAGCTCCCCGCAGACCGCCTTCTGCTCCGGCGTGCCGCGTTCGGCGACGATCTCGCGGGCACGCGCATTGAAGCCAGCATGGGAGGCCGTGACCACCAGCACGAGATGCGAGACCGAGGCCGGGTAGCGGGCCGCATGCGCCATGGCGACCATGCCGCCATAGCTCGTGCCGATGCTGACGATCGGGCCGAGACCGAGATGCAGGCGCAGCGCCTCCATATCCTCCACATTCTCGTCGAGCACATATTTGGCGACATCGCCTCTCGCCGATCGGCCCTGGCCGCGATGATCGAAAAAGACGAGCTGCAGCTTGTCGGCAAGCGGGCCGAGCGGGCCCTTGGAGTCGCAATGGTCGGCGCCCGGGCCGCCATGGATGACGAAGGCCGGCGGCTTCTCGCGCATACGCGCCCCGTCCGGAACAAGACCGGCACCTTCGATGTCGAAATAGATCTCCGTGTCGCGGATGCGGGCGCGCATGCTGTTCTCCAGGGATGAGGCCAGGGACGGGGTGAGACGGAAAGGCAGGCTTGCCTCCGCCATCGATCATAGCGCGGGATCGGCCGTGGTGGAATCGCTTGCTGCGTCATGAGATCATGCCTGCAGGGCGCGTCCGCACATGGCGTGAAAGGGCGCGCGGCCTAAGCGGGCGCAACGCGATTAGCACTCCGTATCAACATCCGTGTCGGATGTGTCAGCCGGGCCCTATCGCGAAGACGGGTTTGCTTCCGGCAGGGTGACGCCAACAGCTTGCAATGAGGCCGCAATATCGGAGATCGACCGGAACAGCACGAGCGGGTCGTCCTTGCTGGCCAGGAAGCCGCGCCTTGCCCAGAAGAGACCCGCCTTCTCGTCGAGGGCGTTGACGACCACCGCGCGCCCACCGATCAGGCGACCGCCGACTACGCAACGCTGAAGCGCATGAGCGAGCAGCGCCGAGCCGATGCCGCGGCCGGCCCAGGCCTGATCAATTGCGAGTTGGCCAAGGAGGAGGCATGGCATCAGACTCGGCGACTGTCCGGTCTTGACCGAACGCGGCATCGTGGCGGGAGACACGGCAGTAGGCGCAAGGCCGTAATAACCGACGACTCGGCCTGCCTCGTGGACGACCATAACGACCGTGAAGCCCTTTTGCTGGTTCGACAGTGCTCGCGTCTTCAACCAGATGTCGAGCGCCGGCCTGCCGCACGAGAAGGGCTCCAGATCGTAGGCAGTCGTGAGCGGCTCGGGGGGCGACAGCACGACGAGCGGCAAGCTCAGCTCTTGACGACCTTGGTGTCCCACGGCGCCTTGCGGCCGAAGAGGTCGACCATCTCGGGCACGGGCACAGCGGGAGCGGAGACCGCCGCCATGAAGGCCGCGAATCCATCCTCGCTCATGCGCAGGAGGGTATTCTCCATGAGCACCCCCTCGGCCGCACGTACCGCCGCCTCGCGCACGAAATCGGTGCGCGACCGACCGCGGAGGCTGGCGGCGCGGTCGATCACCGCAATGTCGGCCTCGGGCAACCGCATCGACAGCGGGTGCTCCTTGCGCTTTGCAGTGTTGGTCATCTGCGATCTCCGGTTCGCGTCGAAGGTAGCTTACAGTAGCGCTTTTTGCAATACAAACTCTCGCCAGGACGTTCCTCTAAGCGACGTAAAATGCTGTCCCGTCGGCCTCAGAACTCCTCCCAACCGCCGGTCTTGTCGTTCGCGGCCGCGCCATTGGCGACCGCTTTCGTCGCGGCGCGTAGCGGCCGCGCAGACGCTGTGCCGGCTGCCGCGCGGGGCCTGCCGGTGGCGGCGAGCTTGGCCGGCTGCCGGAACGCGTGCGGCGCAAGCTTTTGCAGCTCGTGGCGTATGGCGTCGCTGTCCTTTGCCTGGTCGATCTGGAAGCGGCCGAGCAAACGGCTGAGGCCTTCTGTTTCCTGACCGAGCGAATGAGCCGCAGCGGACGTCTCTTCCACCATCGCGGCGTTCTGCTGCGTGACTTGATCCATCTGGTTGATCGCAGTGTTGACTTCCCCGAGCCCGGTAGCCTGTTCCTTGGCGCCGGCGGCGATTTCGGAGACCACCTCGTTGATCTCGGTCACCTGTGTCATGATTCGCTGCAGCGACTGGCCGGTTTCGGTCACCAGCTTGACGCCGTAATCCACCTGCGACGTGGAGGTCGAAATCAGGCCCTTGATCTCCTTGGCGGCTTCAGCCGAGCGCTGGGCGAGGGCCCGCACTTCGGAAGCCACCACCGCAAAGCCTCTGCCCGCATCGCCCGCCCGCGCCGCCTCGACGCCCGCATTCAAGGCGAGAAGGTTTGTCTGGAAGGCGATTTCGTCGATGACGCCGACGATCTGGCCGATCTGCTTCGACGATTTCTCGATTCCACTCATCGCCTCGACGGCGGTACGCACGACTGCTCCGCTCTTCTCGGCGTCGGCCTTGGCCACCGAGACGACGTCGCGGGCGTGCCTGGCCCCCTCCGCAGTCTTGTTGACCGTCGTGGTGATCTCATCGAGCGCGGCCGCTGTCTCCTCGAGGCTCGCGGCCTGCTGTTCGGTGCGACGCGACAAATCGTCCGCCGCCGTGGAGATTTCCGAGGTGCCCGAACGGATCGTCTCCGCATTCGCCGCGACCTCCGTCATGGTCTGCTGCAATTGCTCCATTGTCCCGTTGAAATCGGCACGCAGCTTTTCATAGTCGGGCGCGAACACCTTCTCCAGCCGGTAACGAAGATCCCCGGAGGCCAGCCGCTGCAGGCCGAGTGCGACCTCCTCCACGACTTGGGACTGCTGCGCCGCCAGGGTCTTCTGGACCGCACCATGGCTCTCGCGCTCCTGCTCGACAAGGGCACGCTGACGCTCCGCATCCTCGGCCGACTGCATGCCCGACACCGCCCCTTTGAACACCAGCAGGGCCTGCGCCATGGCGCCGACCTCGTCACGCTGCGCCGCAAAGGGAACGCTCGTCTCGAGCTTCCCCTGGGCCAGCGCTTCCATGCAATCGCGCAGCTTTATCATAGGCCCGATGACGCGTCGGCTCAGGATCACGGCGATCGCGACCAAGAGAGCGCCCGTCATGGCGACCAGGATGCCGAGCACCACCGCCGCGACGTTCGACAATGCAGTCGCAGAGGCGACCGCGCCGCTCGTCCGCGCATCCATCATGCCGAAGAACTCGTCGACCGGCTTCAGGATCGACACTTTGAAGTGCATATACTGATCGGAGAAGACCAGTTGGGCGGCGAGCTTCTGATCGGGCGGACCCTTGACCGAGTAGGCGCCGGACGCGTCCTGAAAGAGGCCTTGGACCGCATTCATGGCCCGCGTTTCGAGCTTGATCAGCTCATCCGAATTGTTCTTCGCCTGCTCCAGCTTCTGCAGCTCCTCGGGCGGGAATCCCACTTCGCGCATCTCGACGAGAAGCGGCTTGGTTTCGCCGGCCGGCCGCGGTCGGACGTCATTGGCTTCGACGAGATCCCAATATAACCGCCATGGCGATTGCGGCCTGGCTTTCTCGCCGTTCCGCATTGCGATGATTTCGTTGTAGTGATCCAGGTAACGTTGCTGCCCCGTGACCGAGTAGAGTTGCGCGAATTTCGTCAATTCATCCGAACTGTGCCTGAGCTCTTCCGCCAGGAGGAAAGATTTGTTTCTGATATTTTGCGCTTGGGCCACTTCGGATTGCGCGATTCTCTGAACCATGAACGCCACCGCGATTGCGACCAGGCAGATGAAGGTGACCGCCATCTGAATAGCAAAGGCTTTCGAGATCGATCTGCCGCCAGCAAACATAAGGGTCCTCGCAGTTGCGGTCTATCCTGCTATATGACCACTTTAAGTTATAATAAATTGTAAATATTAGAATTATGCCCATCATGCGGATGCAACTTGTAGTATTGGCTCAGGTTGCGCTAGATCTTCCCGACAAAATGCGCCGCAGATCCGGGACCCATCCCTTAGCTTAGATCGTGGATCCCGTGTCTGCACCGCATCACTATCGTGCTGCGGTGCGCACGGGATGACCCCAAATTCCGCAAAGGTCCCGCAAGGGGAGACGCAGGGTGTCGCGCCACATCGGACCTATGCGAAGCTCTCGATGGCGGCTTGTGGCCGGAGCATTTCGAAGCTCCGGCAACGCGCCCTCAATCCTGGTCGGCAGGCGCTGTGCCGGCCGGCGTCGCAGCTTTCGCCTTGGCGCGCTTCGCCATCGTCGCCGCGGTGGCCTTTTTCGTCATCTTCTGGTGTTTCGCTTTCGTTGCCTTTGCGGGCGCCGCCGGGGCGGGCTGGCCCTGAACGGCCGGCTGCTGAGCCTCGGGCTGCGGGCTTGTCTGCGCAAGAGCGGGCGACGCTGCGCCTAAGATCAGCGACGCAATAACGGGCAAAATAACATACAGTTTCATCAGGTAATCTCCTTAGGGATTGATGCGATCGCGCCCCAATCGATCGAGCCGGCATCGTCAACGCCGGCATGGGCGAAATGCCCCCTTCGTCCTGAACCCCAGATGACCGGATTGGTTCCCTGATGCGGAGCAGCGTCCCGTCGGAGCGGCAGAGATCGACAAAAGCGGGCCTGGGATTTGCGGCTCTACGACATGCACGGGATGCTATGAGGTCTGGTGCGGCGAGTTGAAACGCCGCATCGGGAGCGACTGGCCTACGTCGATACCCGACACTCCCTCACTGTCCTCGCCTAAAGCCACGCCGGTGCACGCCGACCACGACCGGAGTATCCCAATTGCAAAGCCTGGGGCTCGTTCGATCCAAATTGACGGAGTGGCGAGCCGGTTCCGCCGCAATCATCACGGCGCTGGAGAGGCGTGGACGATATTGCCCCGAAAGCCCAAGTTTGATGATCTGATCCAGGGCGGTGACGAGCCCGGGTGCCGTCGATCCTTGGATGTCGCTACTGTTTGTATCCGAGTTCTCGCGGTGCGAACCGGGCGAGGACGCAGCGATCGGACTGCAGTATATTCCAGTCCATCGCCTCGGCATCAGGCTCAATTTGAGCTCGTGCGCAGTCGCCGTCCGATCCTTGCGCTTCAGCCATAGAACCCACATCAAGGCAATGGGAGCGAGGATCATGAAGAGAGGCCCGCTCATGCATCGTCCTCCTGCATTTGATTCGCAGGACAGATCATATATCTTGCCGCCTGCTATGGAAGACGGGCCGGCGCCAATCCAGTAGTACCTCGAATTTTGGCTGATCTTCCGTGAATTTACGGAAGGTTCCAAGCCTGTCCGCTCTCCAACCGCATCGTCGCAATCCTTGCAGCGATCATGGCCGACATCGGGGAAGAGTTGGTCGTACTCCTCCTTAGACGGCGCAACACCCGGTGACGCCCTCTCCAATTTGGCCCTGATGACTGCTCGAATACAGTCGGATCGCGCTTTAGTCGCTTGCGTGGGCGAAATGCTCCCTTGTCCTGAACCTCAGATGACCGCATTGGTTCCCTGATGCGGAGCAGCGTCCCGCCGGAACGGCAGAGATTGACAAAAAGCGGGGCCTGGGATTTGCGGCTCCAAGACATGTGCTCATAAGACATGCACTGTTACGACGCGCACTGATAGATCGACGTTGGGACCGAAAAGTATGAGAGTCTTGGTTACTGGCAGCGCCGGCCATCTCGGTGAGGCGCTGGTTCGCACCTTGAGAGAGCTGAAACGCGAGGTCGTCGGCCTCGACATTGCCGCCTCTGCGTTCACCACCGAGGTCGGCTCGATAACCGACCGCGCTTGCGTCAAGCGTTGCATGAGTGGTGTCAGGGCCGTCTTTCATGCGGCCACCCTGCACAAGCCGCATGTGGCGACCCATAACCGACAGGATTTCGTCGACACCAACATCACCGGCACGCTCAATCTGCTGGAAGAGGCCGTGGCGGCAGGCGTCACGTCTTTTGTCTTCACGAGCACGACCAGCGTCTTCGGCGATGCCCTTGTGCCGCCGGTCGGAGCGCCTGCCGCCTGGGTGACCGAGGAGGTCACGCCCGTCCCGAAGAACATCTATGGTGCGACCAAGGCGGCAGCCGAGGATCTGTGCCAGCTGTTCCACCGGAACCATGGCCTTGCATGCATCGTGCTCAGAACGTCCCGCTTTTTTCCCGAGGCGGACGACAGTGAGGACGTGCGATCGACCTATTCGGACGAGAACGTCAAGGCGAATGAATATCTCCACAGGCGGGTCGACATCGAAGATGTGGTGAGCGCGCATAGGCTGGCCTGCGAGCATGCGCAAGCGATCGGCTTTCGCAAATATATCGTCAGTGCAACGACGCCCTTCCTGCCTGCCGACCTGGCGGAGCTGCGTGTAGACGCGCCGCGAGTGCTACGACAGCGCGTTCCGGGCTATGAACCCGAATATAAGCGCCGAGGTTGGACAATGTTTCCGAGCATCGGCAGAGTCTATGTCAACGCCCGCGCTCGCAATGAGCTCGATTGGCGGCCGCGGCATGACTTCAAGTCTATCATCGACCGACTGAAAACGGGTGGCGCCACCAATAGCCCTCTGGCGCAGATGATCGGGTCGAAGGGCTACCATGCGGAGGTGTTTGCCGTAGGGCCTTATCCCGTGGAGTGAGCCGGTGGAGTGACCACCAGCTGTCCAGCGGATAGATAGGTTACAAAATAGACCGGATACATGGGTGACAGTCGTTCATGTTTTGGTTCCCTGCGTCGCCTCGCCGTTCCCGTGCACGGGAACGGCGAGGCGACGCAATTTTTTCTTGTCCGGATCAATCCATCCGATCGGCACGTCGAAGAAGCGGACCTGCCATTGACCCGCCTCGTTCTCCTCCACGGCGACGGCCTCGCCGACCAAGGCGCTGCAGATATGGATGAGGTCGCCCTGCCACTTGATCTCGCCGTTTGATCGCACTTTGCGGACCGCCGCCTCGCTCGGATAGTCGGGCTCGGGAAGTCGGTTGGGCATCTTGCGAGGTGAGCGCTGATAGACGCTGGCCGGGGGACGTTGACCGAGCGCCTCATGCGGGCGTTCCTGGTTGTAGTCGCGGGCGAAGGCCTGGAAGCGGCGAGCCTGGGCGGCGCGGTTCGGCTCGGGCGGCCGCATGGCCTCCAAGAGGGTGAAGTGGAAGCGCTCGTGCCGGCCGTTCTGTTGCGGATGGCCGGGATCGATCCGCTCATGCTTGATGCCCAGCTTGATCCACCAGGCCGACAGCGCCGTCAGTCCGGTCGTGCCGGTCGAGGCGAAGGGCGGGCCGTTGTCGGAACGGATCACCTCCGGCAGGCCGTAGTCCCGGAAAGCACGCTCGAACACGGGCTTGGCTTCATCATGAGCGGTGCTGCCGGTGGCTGCCACACTGATCAGATAGCGGCTGAATCCATCTGTCATCGTCAAGGGTTCAACGCGCGAGCCATCACGCAATCGCACCCAACCCTTGTGGTCCACGCCCCACACATGATTGGCATGCTGCGGCACCGTCAGCTCGCCCAGGCGCGGCGGCCCACGACGCCGAAACCGCCGGCTGCTCACTTCCCCCGCACGCTTCAAGATCTCACCTGCTGTCGAGGCAGAAGGCCAATCCACATCCGGTTGACCCGCCGAAAGCCTGGCGATGATCTTGCGCGGCCCCCAGCTCTTGCGCTTGCCCTTCAAGCCCACAATCGCCTCGACCAGATGCTGGGGCGTCGCGCGACCATGCACAAGCGGCGCACGCGAGCGTTCCATCAATCCAGCTGCCCCAAACTCAGCATAGCGCCCAAGCCACTTGTAACCCGTCTTGCGGCTGATCTCGTAGCGCTCGCAAAGTTCCGTCATCGTCCACCACCCAGATAAGTGATCGTTGATGAAGCCAATTCGCTCGTCCATCGCACAGCTCTCTTGCCAAGGCATCGACTGGTCCTCCCAGCCGACAGAGAACTGTCACCTATCTTTCCGGTCCGTTCTGTCACCTATCTATCAGGGCTGCACACAGCGCCTCACCTCTCCCCTTGCGGGAGAGGTCGGAGTCTGAGCGAAGCGAAAGGCTCCGGGTGAGGGGGGCAGCTCCAGCCTTCGGAAGCCTGGCCAGGGCAGCCATCCCAATTCCAAGCGCGGGTGCTGCCCCCCTCACCCGATCCTCGCCCAGGGGGCTCGGATCGACCTCTCCCACAAGGGGAGAGGTGGGCGCCGGCGGTGCAGATATCCGGCGATTCACTTCCGATCAGGCCACTTCCCGGGCGCCGGCTCCGAAGCTGCCTCCGTCTCCTCCGACGGTGCCCCGACGCCGGTGATCGGCGTCGAGCTCGGCGGGTCGCTGGCGGGGAAGCTGTCTTCGAGATCCCTGTCGGTTTCCTCGGAGCGTCGCACCCGCTCACGCTCCCTGGCGCGCAGCGAAGCATCGGACGAGATATGTGGTTCGGCAGGGGCTGGGCCCATAACGGTCTCCGCTTTCAGGCCGCCGTCACGGGCAGCGCTTCGCACAGCCAACCCCGCGACGCCGACGTGGTGACGGCGCCTTTGGCAAGCGTCATCGCCCTCGAATCAGAACGCCGCGGGTCGCGATTGGTTCCGCCGATCATGAGGCATTTGCCGGAGCTGTGCCTGCTATGCAATTGCTCCGATCAACGACCCGCAACGGCGACTTGACCATCACGCGCCTTCGGGAGCAGGGTCGCCGATGCAAGCGTGAGTTGATGCGATGACAGCGCATGATCCGAGCGATTGGATGTGGAACGAGGCCTGCGCACTGATCGAGCGCGCCACCCGCATGCAGCGCCAATTCCTGAAGCCCGGCCTGCCCTCCGCGCCGACGCCCAATTGGGAACCGCCGATCGACATCTTCGAGACCGATCGCGCCGTGCACATCGTCGCGGCCCTGCCGGGCGTCCAGGCCGAGGATCTGACGGTTGCGATCGAGGGGGACGAGATCGTCATCAGCGGCCTTCGCCGATTGCCGCCCGTGCCGCAAGACGCGGTCATCCACCGTCTGGAAATCCCCTATGGCCGCTTCGAACGGCATATCCGCCTTGCGAATGCGCGGCTCGAGCTCACCCGATCGGAGCTCGTCAGCGGCTGCCTCACGCTGCGCCTGATGAAGCGCCCCTGAGGCCGAGGGCCGCCCATCATGTCGAACGAGTCAGAGCCGCAGGACAAACCGGCGCAAGGCAACCGGGCCGAACGGCGCAGCCCGCCCCCGCCCCTCCCCGCCGACCAGCTCATTCTCCTGCCGGTCAGCCAATCCGTGCTGTTCCCGGGGATCATCTTGCCGCTTGCCGTCAACCAGCCGGCCGCGATCGCTGCAGCGCAGGAGGCCGCGCGCGGCGAGCGGGCCGTAGGAGTCGTGCTGCAGGCCGATCCGGGCTTTGCGGAGCCCGATGCCGACCAGCTGCATAAGGTGGGCACGACGGCGCAGATCCTGCGCTACATCACCGGGCCCGACGGCACCCATCATGTGGTCTGTCGCGGCCTACACCGCTTCCGCATCGTCGATTTCGTGCCGGGCTACCCTTATCTTGCGGCCCATGTCGAGGAGATCGGCAGCGCCGAGGTCCTGACGCCGGAGATCGAGGCGCGCCTGCGCCTCCTGCGCGAGCGTGCCCGCGAGGCCGTCCTGTTGCTCGGCAATGTGCCGGGCGAGGTCGTGGCCGCCATCGACAATATCGAGTCCGCCGCGGCGCTCGCCGATTTCGTCGCCGGCATCGTCGATGGCAGCCCGGCCGAGAAGCAGGAGGTGCTCGAAGCCTTCGACGTCAAGGACCGCCTCGACAAGGTTTTGAGCATATTGGCGCAGCGTCTGCAGGTGCTGCGGCTGTCGAAGGAGATCGGCGATCAGACGCAGCGATCCCTCTCCTCGCAACAGCGCGAGCATATCTTGCGCGAGCAGCTCCGGCAGATCCAAAGGGAGCTCGGCGAAGGGGAGGAGAAATCAGCCGAGATCGCCGAGCTGCGGGCCATGATCGTCAAGGCCGGCATGCCGAAGGAGGCCGAGGAGCAAGCCAACCGGGAGCTCAAGCGGCTCGAGCGCATGCCGGAAGCCTCTGGCGAATACGGCATGATCCGCGGCTATCTCGACTGGTTGACGGATCTTCCCTGGTCGACGCTCAGCCCCGAGCGCATCGACATCACCGAGGCCAAGCGCATCCTGGACGAGGACCATTACGGGCTGCAGAAGGTGAAGCGGCGCATCCTCGAATTTCTCGCGGTGCGCAAGCTCAACCCGGAGGGCAAGAGCCCGATCCTGTGCTTCGTCGGGCCGCCGGGCGTCGGCAAGACATCGCTCGGCCAGAGCATCGCCCGCACGACCGGGCGCAAATTCGCGCGGCTCAGCCTTGGCGGCGTCCATGACGAGGCGGAAATCCGCGGCCACCGGCGGACCTATATCGGCGCCCTGCCGGGCAGCATCATCCAATCGATCCGCAAGGCCGGCACCCGCAACCCGGTGCTGATGCTCGACGAGATGGACAAGCTCGGCGCCGGCTTTCAGGGCGATCCCGCCTCCGCCTTGCTCGAAGTCCTCGACCCCGAGCAGAACACGACCTTCCGGGACAATTATCTCGCCGTCGCCTTCGATCTGTCGAAGGTGCTGTTCATCGGCACCGCCAATGTCCTCGACAGCATCCCGGGCCCGGTTCGCGACCGCATGGAGGTGATCGAGATCCCGGGCTATGGCGACGATGAGAAGCTCGAGATCGCCAAGCGCTATCTGCTCAAGCGCCAATTGGCGAGCGCCGGTCTCACCCCGGAGCAATGCGAGATCACCGAAGCCGCGCTACACGCCATCATCCGCGATTATACGCGCGAGGCCGGCGTGCGCAGCCTGGAGCGGCATATCGGGGCGATTTGCCGGCATGTCGCCATGCGTGTCGCGGAAGGGACGGATGCGCAGGTGCGTATCGAGGCGGCGGATCTGCCGGCGATCCTCGGCGCGCATCATTTCGAGCATGAGGTCGCGATGCGCACCAGCCTGCCCGGCGTCGCCACGGGCCTTGCCTGGACGCCGGTCGGCGGCGACATCCTGTTCGTGGAGGCGACGCGCGTTCCTGGCCGCGGCGCGCTCGTGCTGACCGGCCAGCTCGGCGAGGTGATGAAGGAAAGCGCTCAGGCCGCGCTCACCTTGGCGAAGGCTCGCGCCGCCGAGATCGGCGTCGACCCAAAACTGTTCGAGAATTCGGATGTGCATATCCATGTTCCCGCGGGCGCGGTCCCCAAGGATGGGCCGAGCGCCGGCGTCGCCATGTTCGTCGCGCTCGTCTCGCTGCTCACCAATCGCCCGGTGCGGAGCGACACAGCGATGACCGGCGAGATTTCGTTGCGCGGCCTCGTCCTGCCGATCGGCGGGGTCAAGGAAAAGGTGCTGGCGGCGCAGCGGGCAGGCATCACGACCGTCATCCTGCCGGCGCGCAACCGCATGGATCTCGACGACGTGCCCGAAAGCGCGCGCAAGCTCGTCCGCTTCATCTGGGCCGAGACGGTGCACGATGCGCTCGCCGCCGCGCTGGACGGCACGCAAGCGCGCGACAGCAGTGCGGGCGTCTCGCCTGGCGCGGAGACCGCGTCTTCGAGCGCTCTCAGGCAGGCCGCGCGTCCGGTGTGAGCAGCCCCCTGGGACCGCGACTGTCTCGGTCGCCCTTCTTCCCTGCGTGGAGACCTCGCCATTCGCAAGTGCGGGCGAGAGAGGCTGTGAGTTTTTGGGCCGCCGATATTGTGGGGAGATAGGAATCCCCAGATCGGAGGAATGCGACGACCTTGAAGTCGGATTTGGCTGGCGGCCGAGCGGACGCGGGCGATCGGCGCTGGCCGGCTTGCTACGCTCTCCAAGAAGGGAACGACAGGGCGACCGTGCGCTGCTCTTTCAGGTGGTGGCGGCCGCTCTGAGCCGTGCGCCGCACAGCATGTTGTGAGCCAGAAGGTGGAGAAGAACCTCGGCTTTGACTTTGGTGCGTCCGCGCAGGCGCAGAAGCCGCAACCCCCGGTTGCGGAACTGGGCGAAAACACATTCGACCATGCCGCGCGCCTTATAGGCTACCTTGGTGGCAGGCTCGACCATCCTGCGCCGCCATTCCGCTATGCCGGGCATGTGACCCTTGTAAGTCGTCGCATAAGCCAGATCGCCCCGGCGCGCCTCATTGTTGCTGGGGACAATGGTCGTCACCCCGTGCAGGTGCGACCAAGAGATGTCGTCTTTGCTGCAGAACCCGCAATCGGCCAGAATGACCGAAGGGCGCTTCTGGTAACGCCTCTCAATCTGCTCGAGGGCCGGCCGAAGCTGTCCGGCGTCGACGCCGGTGTCGTGCACCGACATGGCGACTGCCACCAAGGTGTCGGGATCACAAGACACCTGGATGTTGTAGGCCGGTCGGTATTCTCCCGCCGCCATCCGCATCACTCTCGCCTGCGGATCGGTGACGGAGACACGTAGCGGTTTGTCCTCGCCGGTTTTGGGATCGACCCGGTCCTTCTTCGGCAGCTTGGCACGCTCGGCCTCCAGCTCACGCAAGCGTTCTTGCGCCTTCCGGCAGCGCTCCAAGCGGTCGGCCGTCGCCCGTGCGGCTCTGTCCAGCTTGCGCTTCTGGCTGGCGTCGGGCGCGCTCTCGAGCTCGGCGCGAAGCGTCTTCACGCGATCTTCCATCTCAGCCCGGATCTTGGAAAGACGATCCCCGCGGCGAAACGACGACGCTCCCGCCGATGCTCGCACCCGCACGCCGTCATGGGCCAGCTGTTCCAGGCTCACCAAGCCATCCGCCACAAGAGCCGTCACGCTGTCGGTCAACAGCCGATCCAAAAGCTCGACATGAGAGCTGCGAAAATCACTCAAAGCGTGGTGGTTCACCCCCACGCCACCGCAGAGCCAGCGATAGGGCAGATCCTGTGTGCAAAGTCGCGCCAGCTCCCGTGCACTGCCCACGCCCTCAACCGTCGCGAACAGCCAAAGCCCCAGCAACAGCGCCGGGTCGATCGCATTGCGGCCAGGCCCGTCTGCCCGCGCCTGGATCGCCGAATACAGCGCCGACAGGTCAAGGCCCGCCACAAAGCTCACCACCAGACGAACCGGATGATCCTGCGATACCAGCTGATCGAGATCGACCATCTCCCAGCCAATCTGATCGCGAGCGGGCCGCGATACGCGCGCCTCGGCAGCGCTTGACCCAGCCTGCCGCGGAGCCTCACCTTCAGGGAGATCGTCAAACAAACCGTCCGTCGTCATCCCGAATCCTCCGCGCCCTCCGACGAAGAGAATCAGCAAGACAAACGCGGAGCAATCAAAAACTCACAGCCTCAGACGCCCGCGGTCCCAGGAAGCGCTCTCAGGCAGGCCGCGCGTCCGGCCTGAGCGGCCCCCCTGGGACCGCGACCGTCTCGGTCGCCCTTCTTCCCTGCGTGGAGACCTTGCCGTCTCAAGGGCGGGCGGGACGCCCGCGGTCCCAAGGATGGCGCCCAGCCTCAGTCCCCTTCGACGATCCTCAGATGCGGCCGAGCCCTCACCGCAGGCGAGCCCGCGCGGCGCGCCTCCCCGAGCCGGAATTGCGCGACGAGATGCACGAGCTCGTCCGATTCCTGCGCCAGCGAATGGGTCGCGGCGGTCGACTCTTCGGCCATCGCGGCGCTCTGCTGCGTGCCCTGATCCATCTGGTTGATGGCGGTGTTCACCTGCTGCAGCCCCGTCGCCTGCTCGCGCGCCCCGACCGCGATATCGGCGATCACCGTGTTCATCTCGGCGATCTGGGCAGCGATCCGCTCCAGCGCCTGGCCCGCCTTGCCGACCAGGTCCACGCCCTGCTCGACCTGCGTGCTCGAGGTGGAGATCAGCGCCTTGATCTCCTTGGCGGCTTCAGCTGAGCGCTGCGCCAGGGCGCGCACTTCGGAAGCCACCACCGCGAAGCCGCGGCCCGCATCCCCGGCACGTGCGGCTTCGATACTGGCATTCAAGGCGAGCAGGTTGGTCTGGAAGGCGATCTCGTCGATCACCCCGATGATCTGGCCGATCTGCTGCGAGGATTTCTCGATGCCGCCCATGGCCTTGATGGCCTCGCGCACCACCGCGCCGCTCTTCTCGGCATCGGTCTTGGCGTTAGCGACCACTTCGCGCGCATGGGCCGCGCCTTCGGCGGTCTTCTTCACGGTAGCTGTGATCTCGTCGAGGGCCGCTGCCGTCTCTTCGAGGCTTGCCGCCTGCTGCTCGGCGCGCCGCGACATGTCGTCGGCTGCCCGCGAGATCTCCTCGGTGCCTGAACCGATGCCCTTGGTGCTCGAGGCGATGGTCAGCATGGTGTGCTGCAGCTTCTCGACCGAGCGGTTGAAATCGAGGCGCAGCTTGTCGACCTTGGCCTGGAAGGGGGTCTCGAGGCGAATGGCGAGATCGCCGCTCGCCAGATGCGCCATGCCTTCGCCGAGCGCATCGGCGGCGAATTGCAGCTGGCGTGCCTCTTCGGCCTTGTCGGCCTCATGGGCGGCGCGGGCCTCCTCGGATTGCCGATGCGTCGTCTCGGCCTGCGCTTCGAGCCGCGTCTTCTCGACCGCCGCATCCTTGAACACCTGCACGGAGCGCGCCATCAGGCCGATCTCGTCCTTGCGCGCTCCATCGGTGACAGCGACCGAGCGATCGCCGTTTGCGAGCTTCCGCATCGCTTCGGTGATCCGAGCGACCGGAACCGCGATCACCCGGTAGAGCCACCAGCCCGCGAGCAGCGCCGCGACCGCCATGATCACCCCGCCGAGGAGCTGGCTCGCCTTGATCGTGTGCAAGGCGTGATTGGCCAACTGGTCCTGCTCGTCGGCCGAGGCTTCGACCTTCTTCAGGGCCGCGTCGAGCGAGGCGCGGAAGCCCTTCTGCAGCTCGCTCGCTGCCGATGCCTTGGCGATGGCGACAGCCGCCTCATAGGTCGCAGGATTGCGCGCCAGGCGCATGGCGGGGTCGCCGACCTCGCGGCGCCAGGCCAAGGACGCCTCCGCGACCTTGTCGATGGCCGATTGAATATCCGGCTTGCCCTTGGCGTAGAGGCGGGCGCGGTCGATCGTCTCCGTGAACTGGTTCACGGCCTCGCCGTAAAGCATGGCATGCCGCTCGACATGGATGAGCAGGAATCCGCGCATCGTGTGCGCCTGATCGAGATGCGCGGCCGCCGCCTGATTGAGGGCGATGAGGACGGCATTCGCGCGCTGGCTGGCGCGGAAGGCCCGTTGTGCGTTGTTGTCGAAGACGAACAGGAAGGCGCTCGTCAGCACGCTGACCATCAAGACCGCGACGAAGCTGAAGACGAGCTTGCGCAACAAGGACAGATTGGTCAGCGACATGAGCGTCGACGCTCACACACTTCCCTTACCAAACTCTTATGTCACTACGGCAAGGATCGCGAGGATTTGACCGATCTAAGGGGAGCGCTGCACCCTATCCGTGCCTGTCGGAATCGTCGCGATGCGCGACCTCGTCCTTGCCGGAGCGGTCGCTGTAGAACATCGCCGCCATGAGGGCGACGGCGAGCGCGCAGGTGAAGATGACGCCGGGCACGAGAAAAGCGAGATCATCGGCATCGAGCCCGAAGGAGCTGAACCCCGTCAGGGCCCAAACGATCAGCAGCAGGCCGAGAATGCCGGCCATGCAGAGGACGAAGAAGCGGACCATCCATGCCATCTTGGCGACCTTCGCGTTCGATGCCGTTCTCGCGCGCTTCCTTCTCCCGCCCTTCCGCGGGAGAAGGTGGTTGAGCGAAGCGAAACCGGATGAGGGGCGCAAGGTCTTTGCGTCAAGTTCTGGCGCTTCACCAGCGCCCCTCATCCGCCCTCACTACGTTCGGGCACCTTCTCCCGCGAAAGAGCGGGAGAAGGAGGCGCGCCCGGCGCCTCGGCCCTTTCCGCTAGCGGCTCAGGTCACTTGCCGGCCGATGCGGAAGGGCCCAGGGCCGTTCCTTCGCGTCGGCGGCGGTGAAGCGCGCGATCTCGGCCGCATGGCTCAGCGTGATGTCGATATCGTCCCAGCCATTCAGGAGCTTCGTCTTGCGCAAGGGATCGATGTCGAAGGCGAAGCTCACGGGGCCGCAGCTGACACGCTGCGCCTCGAGGTCGATGCGCATCGGCCTCGCTTGCAGGAGATCGGGCAAGGCCAAAAGCTCCTCGACCTCTGTCTCGGGGAGGCGGATGACGAGCAGGCCGTTCATGACGCAGTTCGACGCGAAGATATCGCCGAAGCTCGGCGCGATCACGCAGCGTATGCCGAAATCCATGAGCGCATAGACTGCACCTTCCCGCGACGAGCCGCTGCCGAAATTGCGCCGCGCCACGATCGCCTGCGCGCCGCGATAGCGCGGCTCGTCGAGCGGCAGCCGGCTCGTCCCTTTGCCGTCCGCGCCGAAGCGCAGATCATGCAGGAGGAAGCCGCCATAGCCCTCGGCGCGCGGCCGCTTCAGGAAACGGGCCGGCAGCAGCTGATCCGTGTCGAGATTGGCGAGAGGCAACGGACAGGCGATGGTGTCGAGGCGCTCGAATTTCTGCATCAGGCGCGCCCCTTCAGCAGGTCCCGCAGATCGGCGAGATGCCCGGTCACGGCCGCCGCCGCGACCATGGCGGGCGACATCAGATGGGTGCGCGCGCCCGGGCCCTGGCGTCCCTTGAAATTGCGGTTGGTGGTGGAGGCGCAGCGCTCGCCCGGCGGCACGAGATCGCCATTGATGCCGACGCACATCGAGCAGCCAGCATCGACGAAGTCGAGCCCGGCCTCGCGGAAGACGCGGTCGAGCCCCTCCTGTTCGGCCTGGCGCTTCACGGCGCTCGAGCCTGGCGAGACCAGGCCCGGGACCTTGGCGCGCCGCCCGGCGAGCACGGCCGCCGCGGCGCGCAGATCCTCGATGCGGGCATTGGTGCAGGAGCCGATGAAGACGCGGTCGACAGCGATCGAGGTCAGCTTCATGCCCGGCCTCAAGCCCATATAGGCGATGGCGTCGCCGATGGCGGCCGCGCGGGCGGGGTCCGCGATCGCGGCGGGGTTCGGCACCTCGGCATCGATCGGCAATGCCTGCTCGGGGCTCGTGCCCCAGGTCACGGTCGGGGCGACCTCATCGCCCGCGAGCGAGAGCTCCCGGTCGAAGCCGGCATCGGCATCTGTCGCCAGCTTCTCCCAATCGGCGACGGCGCGCGCCAAGCCCTCTCCTTGCGGCGCGAAGGGCCGGCCCTCGAGATACGCGAAGGTCGTCGCATCAGGCGCGACGAGGCCGTTGCGGGCGCCCGCCTCGATCGAGAGATTGCACAAGGTCATCCGTCCTTCCATCGACAGCGCCCTGATGGTCGAGCCGGCATATTCGACGGCGTGGCCCTGCGCCCCGTCGGCGCCGATCCTCGCGATCACCGTCAACGCGATGTCCTTGGCGGTGATGCCGGGCGCCGTCTTGCCCTCGACCCGCACGCGCATGCGCTTCGGCTTCTTCTGCCAAATGGTCTGCGTCATCAGCACATGGGCGACTTCGGAGGCGCCGATGCCGAACGCATAGGCGCCGAAAGCGCCATGGGTCGAGGTGTGGCTGTCCCCGCAAACCAGCACCAGGCCCGGCAAGGTCAGCCCCTGCTCGGGCATCGCCACATGCACGATGCCCTGGCGCGGATCGTCGAGCCCGAAGAGCTCGATGCCATGCTCGCGGCTATTGGCGGTGAGCAGCTCGACCATGCGCGCGATCTCGGGATTGGGTATGGGCGCGCCGCGTCCGCGCGTCGGCACGTAATGATCGGCGACGGCGAAGCTGAGATCGGGCCGCGCCACCGCACGGCCGCGCTCCCTCACCTGCTCGAAGGCGTGGAACGAGCCTTCGTGCAGGAGGTGCCGGTCGACGAAGAGCAGCGTGTCGCCGCTGTCGCGCCTGACGACCGCATGGCTGTCCCAGAGCTTGTCGATGATGGTTCGAGGCTCGCCGCGCATGGATCTGGTTTCACCCTTGACCTGCGTGATTTGTCTTATAAACTATACATCTAAAGGTAGCATGATCAAGGGCCTTCATGCCGGGCATCGAGCCGTCCAAGACCCAGCAGGTCTATCTGCTGCTGCGCGACCAGATCGCCGGCGGCGCCGTGCCGCATGGGGCGCCGCTGCCGCCCGAGCAATCGCTCGCCCTGCAGCATTCGGTCTCGCGCATCACCGTCAGGCGGGCCCTTGCCGAGCTCGAGCGCGAAGGGCTGGTCCGCAGGGTGCAAGGCGCCGGCACCTATGCGACGCCACGCCATGAGGCAAAGCCGGTCATCGCCGACCTGTCGGATGTCCTCGCCAACATCGTGGCGATGGGCAAGACGACGGATGTGAAGCTCCTCGCCTTCGGCTATGTCGAGGCACCGGCCAATATCGCGGCGGCGCTGCAGCTTGCGCCTGGCGAACGGGTGCAGCGCTCCATCCGGGTGCGCCTCATCGACGGCGAGCCCTTCTCCTATCTCACCACCCATGTGCCCGAGCGCATCGGCGTGACCTATTCGGAGGCCGAGCTCGCCTCGCGTCCGTTGCTGTCGCTTCTCGAACGCTCCGGCATCGGCCTGGCGCGGGCGACGCAGGAGATCGGCGCGCTGCTGGCATCGCCCGATGTCGCCCAGGCGCTCGAGGTCGATATCGGCTCGGCCCTGATCGCGCTGACCCGCATCGCCTTCGACGAAGAGGGGCGCGGCATCGAGCATCTCTTCGCGCTTTATCGCCCGGACCGCTATGCGCTGCGCATGGACCTCAAGCGCACCGATGGCGCGCATGGGAGGCGCTGGGCCCCCATGGCCCGGGACCTCATGCACATGCGAGATCCGGTCCAGCCGCAAGCCGGCCCCGGCCGAACGAAGAGCCGCAAACCAAGACCAAACGGGAGAGCGATATGAGGAAAGGCTTCACAAGACTGACCCGCCGCAACCTGCTCGGCACCACGGCAGGTGCCGCCGCGGCGAGCCTTGCCTTGCCGGCCTATCTGCGGGCCCAGACGGCGCCGATCAAGGTCGGCATCCTGCAGCCTATGACCGGGGCGCTCGCCTTCGACGGGCAGCAGGGCCAGCTCGGAGCCGAGCTCGCCATCAAGGCGATCAACAGCGCAGGCGGGATCAAATCGCTCGGCGGCGCCAAGCTCGACATGGTCGCGGGCGATGCGCGCTCGACGCCCGATGGCGGCACGAGCGAGGTCGAGCGCATGCAGAATGAAGGCGTCGCGGCGATCGTCGGCGGCTTCGCGAGCCCGATCTGCCTTGCCGCCACCCAGGCCGCCGCACGCTATGACCTGCCCTATATCGTCGATGTCGGCGTGACCGACCAGATCGTGCAGCGCGGCCTGAAGAACACTTTCCGGTTCGCACCGGGCTTCGGCAAGGTCTCGACGACCGCGATCGATAATCTCGTCAAGCTCAATGACGGTGCAGGCAAGCCCGCCAAGACCGTGGTGCTGGTGCATGAGGACGGGCTGTTCGGCTCAGGGCTAGCCAAATTGCTGCAGGCGGAGCTGCCGAAGCGCGGCTTCGAGATCCTCGACACCATCGCGCATCCGACGCCGGCGCGCGACATGTCGAATGTGGCGCTGCAGATCCGCGCCAAGAATCCGGATCTCATCATCCCGTCGAGCTATTATGGCGAGTTCGTGCTGCTCGCCCGCACCATGCAGCAGCAGCGCATCAAGCCGAAAGGCGTCTATTGCGTGCTCAACGGCGCGGCCTCGAATTTCCGCTTCGTCAAGGAATTCCCGGAAGCCGCCCAGAACGTGATGGACTGCAATCATTGGTACGATCCGCGCAAGGACGCGGCGGTGGCGCTGCGCAAAGAGGTCGAACAGCAAGGCAAGTTCTTCACCTACAACACGGCGCTCAACTATTCCTGCGTGCTGCTGCTCGCCGATGCGATCGAGCGCGCAGCCTCAGCGGACCGAGCCAAGATCACGACGGCGCTCGCTTCGTCGAGCTTCGCCGGCCACATCATGCCCTATGGGCCGACCCAATTCGTCGACGGCCAGAACCAGGGCGCAGCGCCGGTCAATCTCCAGGTGCAGGGCGCGGACATCAAGGTGATCTTCCCCGACACCTTCGCGGATGGGAAGCCCATCTTCCCGGTTCCGGCCTGATTCCGGCACCGCCCGTCCGGCCCGATGCTCGCCCCCGACATCCTGCTTTCGGCGGTCCTGAACGGCCTCTTGACCGGGGCCGTCTACGCGCTGATCGCGGTCGGGCTGACGCTCGTCTACGGCGTCTTGCACATCATCAACTTTGCGCATGGCGCCATCCTCTCGGCCGCGATGTTTGCCGCCTATTGCGCCTGGGTGGCGGGCATCGACCCCTATCTCGCGCTGCTGGTGCTGGCGCCCCTATTCTTCGGGCTCGGCTATGGGCTGCAGCGCCTGGTGATATCGCCGGCGAGCCATGGGGAGGACCAGAACATCCTTCTCGTCACGCTCGGCCTGTCGATCCTGATCGAGAACGCGCTGAACGCCGCCTTCCATTCCGACACGCGCTCGATCGACGTGCCCTATGGCCTCGACACGCTCGATCTCGGCTTCACCTTCCTGCCCATGCCGCGCGTCATCGCCTTCATGGTCGCCTGCCTGGTGGCGCTGGCGCTGTGGTTCCTGCTCACGCGCACCGATACCGGCAAGGCCATCCGGGCGGTGGCGAAGGAGAAATACGGCGCCTCGCTGATGGGCATCGACGTCGCGCATATCTATGCGGTCACCTTCGGCCTCGGCGCAGCCTGCCTCGCGGTCTCGGCCTGCCTGCTGCTGCCGAGCTATTACGTCAATCCGCGCGTCGGCGAAGCCTATGTGCTCGTCGCCTTCACGATCGTCGTCTTCGGCGGCATGGGCTCGGTGCCCGGCGCCCTCATCGGCGGGCTGATCATCGGCGTCATCGAAAGCCTGACGGGCCTGTTCTTCGGCGAGAGCCTCGGCCAGCTCGGTATCTTCCTGATCTTCATCCTGATGCTGCTCATGCGCCCGACCGGCCTCTTCGGAGCCCGGGCATGAGCACGGCGCGCGCCTATGGGTCGATCCTCGGCGTGATGGCGCTCTGCGCCCTGCTGCCGCTCGCGACCTCGTCGAACACGCTTCTCAACGGCATGGTGCTGACGCTGCTGATCGCGCTCGCGGGATGCGGCTGGAACCTGCTCGGCGGCTATGGCGGCCTGTTCTCCTTCGGCCATGCGGCCTTCTTCGGCACGGGCGCCTATGCGACCGCCATCCTGCAATCGCGCTACGGTGTGAATGCCTGGCTGGCTTTCGCGGCGGCCGCGGCGATCGGCGCGCTTGTCGGCTGGATCATCGGCTATCTCAGCTTCCGCTCAGGATTGCGCGGCTCCTATTTCGCGCTCGTCACTCTCGCCTTCGCGGAAGTGTTCCGCATCATCGCCAATGCCTCGCCGTTCTTCGGCGGGGCGCCCGGCATCCTGCTCAAGCTCGATATCCGCCCCGCCAATTTCCAGTTCGAGAGCCGCGCCGTCTATTACTGGATCGCGCTCGCCCTGGTCGGCGCCGCGATGCTCGCGATGCGCGCCGTCGAGCGTTCGCGGCTCGGCGCCTATGTCGTGGCGATCCGCGAGAACGAGAATGCCGCAAAGGCGCTCGGCGTCGATACTCTGGCGGTCAAGCTCAAGGCGATCGCATTGTCGGCCACCATCACGGCCGCGGCAGGCGCGCTCTATGTGCAATATTTCCTGCTGGTGAACGCCGATCTCGGCTTCGGCACCTGGATCTCGATCGAGGCGCTGGTCGCGCCCATCATCGGCGGCCTCGGCACCGTGTTCGGGCCCTTGCTCGGCGCGCTGGTGCTGCATGAGCTCGGCGAGCTGACGCGCGGCATTGCGGGCGGCCTGCCGGGCATCGACACAGCCCTGTTCGGCGCCTTGCTGATCCTCGTCATCGCCTTTGCGCGCGACGGCATCCAGGGCCTGATCACGAGGCTCATCGCGCGGCTCACGCGCCGGCCCGCCGCTCCCGCGATCGAGGCCGTGCCATGATCGTGCTGCCATGACGGTGCTCTTGTCGGTCGAGGGCATGACGAAGCGCTTCGGCGGGCTTATAGCCGTCGATGACGTGACGTTCTCGCTCGAGCAAGGCGGGATTTGCGGCCTGATCGGACCGAACGGCGCCGGCAAGACCACCTTGTTCGCCCTGATCGCCGGCTTCGAGCGGCCGACCCAGGGGCGCG
This sequence comes from Rhizobiales bacterium GAS188, assembly GCA_900104855.1. NCBI lineage: Bacteria > Pseudomonadati > Pseudomonadota > Alphaproteobacteria > Hyphomicrobiales > Rhizobiales bacterium GAS188. Next base: position 4,511,481 of record FNSS01000001.1, on the reverse strand, counting down.
TGCTGTTCCGTGGAGAGGATATCGGGCGCCTTGCTCCGCATAGCCGCGCCCAGGCCGGCATCGCCCGCACCTTCCAGATCGTCCAGCCTTTCGCAGGGCTCAGCGTCGTCGAGAACATCGCGGTCGGCGCGCATCTGCGCCATCTCGGCCGCGCCGAGGCGATCGCCAAGGCCGGGGAGGTCGCGAGATTCGTCGGCCTCGGCCGTGAGCTCGAGGCGCAGGCGGCCGGCCTGACGGTCGCGGCGCGCAAGCGCCTCGAGCTTGCCCGGGCGCTCGCGACCGAGCCGACGCTGCTCCTGCTCGACGAGGTGCTGGCCGGCCTCAACCCCTCCGAGATCCGCGACATCCTGCCGGTGATCCGCTCCATCCGCGATGGCGGCGTGACCTTGCTGATGGTCGAGCACGTCATGCAGGCCGTCATGAATCTCTGCGAACATGTGCTCGTCCTGGCGCAAGGAAGGCTGATCGCCGAAGGCCTGCCGCGCGAAGTCACGCGCAATCGGCGTGTCATCGAGGCCTATCTCGGCGAAGGCGCGGCGAAGCGCCTGGAGGCTCAGCATGGCTGATGCCGCGCTCCTGGAGGTGGCCGAAATCGTCGCCGGCTATGGCGGGGTCGACATCCTGCGCGGCATCGATCTTACGATCGCGGCTGGCGAGACGGTCGCCCTGCTCGGCTCGAATGGGGTCGGCAAGACGACGCTCAACAAGGTGCTGAGCGGCATGCTGCGGCCGCGCTCAGGGACCGTCACTTTCGAGGGGCGCAGGCTCGATCGCGCCTCGCCGGCCGCGATCGTGGATATGGGCCTCGTGCATGTGCCGGAAGGGAGGCGCATCTTCGCCGATATGAGCGTCGACGAGAATCTGACTCTCGGCAGCTATCGGCGCGGCAAGATACACCGCTCTCAGAACCGCGAACGCGTCATGGCGATCTTCCCGCGTCTCGCCGAGCGCTGCCGCCAGCGCGCCGGAACCCTGTCGGGCGGCGAGCAGCAGATGCTGGCGATCGGCCGCGGCCTGATGGCGGAGCCGCGCTTCCTCATCCTCGACGAGCCGTCGCTCGGCCTGTCGCCGCTCCTGGTCGAGGAGATGTTCGCCCTGGTGCGGCGCCTCTCGGGCGAGGGTCTTGCCATCCTGCTCGTCGAGCAGAATGTGGTGCAGTCGCTCGGCGTTGCGGCCCGCGCCTATGTACTCGAATGCGGCCGCATCGTGCTGTCGGGCACAGGCGAGGCGCTCGCCCGCGACCCGAACCTGCAAAAAACCTATCTTGGAATGTAGGCCTCGCATGACCGCCCTCACCTCCGGCGTCGTTCCGGCATCGATCCTCCTCACCGGCGTTCGCCCTCCCTGGCTCGACGCATGGGGGCGTTTCGCCCATCGGCTCGGCTTCGCCGATCTTCCGGAGCAGGTCGTCGCCCGCTGCAAGCTCGTCCTCCTCGACACGATCGGCGTCATCGCCTGCGGCATGCAGGAAAAGGAGACCAAGGCGCTGGTCGGGCGTCTGGCAGCGGTCAACGGCGCCTCCAATTCCGGGGCGCCGGTCATCGGCGCGGGGCGACGCCTGCCGGCAGCGATTTCAGCCTTCCTCAACGGCACGGCCGGCACCATGCTCGAGCTCGACGAAGGCAACCAATACGCGCGCGGCCATCCAGGCATCCATGTGGTGCCTGCCGCGCTCGCAAGCGCGGAGTTGCGCGGCGCTCCCGGCACGAGCCTCCTCGCCGCGATCGCGCTCGGCTACGAGATCGGGGCGCGCATCGGCATCGCCTCGAAGCTGCGCGTCACGATGCACCCGCACGGCACCTGGGGCTCGGTCGGCGCCGCCATGAGCGTCGCCAAGCTGAACGGCGCCGATCCGCAGCAGCTCGTCGAGACCATCAATGTCGCATCGACGCTCGGCCTCGCCACCAGCCGCCGCACGATGCTCGAGGGCGGCACCGTGCGCAACAGCTATGCGGGCTTCGCCAACCAGCTCGGCCTGACCGCCTGGGAACTCGTCGCCAGCGGCTTTGTCGGCGAGACCGACGGTGTCGGCACCGTCTATGGCAGCGTCATCGCCGATGACTTCATTCCGGAAGAGATGACGGCCGAGCTCGGCGAGCGCTGGGAGATCGCCCGCAACTACTTCAAGCGCCACGCCGCCTGCCGCTACACGCATGGCGCGCTCGATGCACTCGCCGATATCGTGAAACAGGCGGGCGGCCGACTCGATCCGACTGCGATCGCCTCGATCGAGGTCGACACCTATGTGTGGGCGGCGCAGCTCGACTCACCCGAGCCGCGCAACATGGTGGCGGCGAAGTTCTCGCTGCCCTTCGCGCTGGCGACCGCGATCACCCATGGCGGCGCCTGTGTCGAGGCCTTCCGCGATAGCGCCTTGCAAGACTCCGCGACGCGCCAGCTCGCCCGGCGCGTCAGCGTGCGAGAAGATGCGGCGCTGACGGCGCAATTGCCCGGATTGCGGCCCGCGCGGCTGCGTATTTGCCTCCGCGACGGGCGCGCATTCGAAGCGCAAACTCTCACCAACAAGGGCGATACCGAGGATCCCTATCCGGACGACGAGGTCCGCCTGAAATTCCGCGAGCTTGCCGAACCGGTCTTCGGCAAAGCGCAGGCGCAGCACATTGCCGACGCGGTCGATGGGATCGAGCGGGCACGAGACATCGGCGAGCTCGGCCGGCTTCTGGCCGCGAGTGCTCAGGAGGGACGATGACCATGGAACTCAAGCAACGCCTGTCGCAAGGCGGCATTCTCGTGGCGCCCGGCATCTATGACGCGCTCACCGCCTCGCTAGCGATCGGGGCCGGCTTCGAGGCGGTCTATCTCTCGGGCGCTGCCATCGCCTATACGCGGCTCGGCGGGCCCGATATCGGCCTCGTCTCGATGGCCGAGGTCGCCGAGACGCTGAGCCTGGTGCGCGAGCGCATCGAGGCGCCGATCATCGTCGACGCCGATACGGGCTATGGCAATGCGCTCAATGTGGCGCGCACCGTGCGCGCCTTCGAGCAGGCGGGCGCCAACGCCATCCAGCTCGAGGACCAGACCTTCCCCAAGCGCTGCGGCCATCTCGCCGATAAGAGCATCATCCCGGCCGCCGAGATGGCCGGCAAATTGCGCGCCGCCGTCGATGCGCGACGCAGCGAGGCGACCTTGATCATCGCGCGCACCGATGCCGTGGCGGTCGAGGATTTCGAGGCGGCGATCGAGCGCGCCGTGCTCTATGCCGAATCCGGCGCCGACCTGCTATTCGTCGAGGCGCCGAAGACGCATGCGCAGCTCGGCGCCATCGTCGGTGCGCTCGGCAACCGCCTGCCGCTGATGGCCAATATGGTGGAAGGCGGCCAGACGCCGGTCCTCTCGGCACGTGAGCTCGAGGGGATCGGCTTCCGCCTCGTCATCTTCCCCGGCGGCATCGTGCGGGCCGTGGCGCGCACGGCGCAGAGCTTCTACCAGGTGCTGGCGCGCGACGGCACGACGGACGGCTTCCGCGACTGGATGTTCGATTTCGACGCCCTCAACGACCTGCTCGGCACGCGAGCCATCCTCGAACGCGGCCAGGCCTATGAGAGCAAGCTCTCGCTCCCGCATGTGAAGACGGATGAATGGCCGTGATTGATCCCGTCACGCTCGCCGTGCTCAAGGGGCGGCTCGAGCAGATCGCCGACGAGATGGATGCGACGCTCTACCGCTCGGCCTTCAATCCCATCATCGCCGAGGCGCGCGACGCGTGCCACGGCCTCTACCATGCCGGGAGCGGCGCCACCCTGGTGCAGGGCACCAAGGGCCTACCCATCTTCGTCGGCGCCATGATGTTTGCGGTCAAGGCCGTGATCGACAAGGTGGCGCACCAAGGCGGACTCGAGCCCGGCGACACCTTCATCTTCAACGACCCTTATGACGGAGGCACGCATCTCAATGATTTCCGGCTGGTGCGGCCGGTCTATCGCGAGGGCCGCCTGTTCTGCTGGCTCGCCTCGGTCGGCCATTGGCTCGACATCGGCGGCAATGTGCCGGGCGGCTTCAACGCGGCGGCGACCGAGAGCTTCCAGGAGGGGGTGCGCATCCCGCCCGTGAAGCTGATCTCGAAAGGCCGCATGAACGAGGACATCACGGCGATCCTTTCCGCCAATAGCCGGGTGCCGCAATCGAATTACGGCGATCTCAACGGCCAGCTCAACGCTCTCGATCTCGGCGAGCGGCGGCTGCATCGGCTGCTCGACGATTATGGCGACGCGACCGTGATGGCGGCGCTCGACGCCTTCAGCGCCCGCGCCGAGGCGCTGATGCGCGACAATATCCGGGCGCTCCCCGATGGCGTCTATTCCTTCGAGGATTACCTCGACAATGACGGCGTCACCGACGCGCCGCTGACCATCGCGCTCGACCTCAGCATTGCGGGCGACCGCATGGTGCTCGATTTCTCGCGCTCCTCGCCGCCTTGCGCCGGCCCGCTCAACATCGCGCGCTCGACCGCGATCGCCTGCTGCTATGTGGCGCTGAAGCATGTCTTCACCGATGTGCCGGCCAATGCCGGCTGCCTCGCGCCGATCGAGTTCGTGATCTCCGAGACGACCTTGCTGGGCGTCAGCGCGCCGAAGCCGGTCGGCGGCTATACGGAGACGATCCTGCGCATGATCGGCGTCGTCTTCGGCGCATTGGCAAAGGCCGAGCCCAAGCTCGCGACCGCCGCGCCCTTCGGCACCATCAATGCCCTGTCGCTCGCGGGCTATCGCGACGACGGCACGCGCTGGGTGATGTTCTGCTTCTTCGGCGGCGGGCTCGGCGGCAACCCGCTGAGCGACGGCCTCAACCACGGCAACAACCCGATCTCGATGGCGACCATCCCGCCTCTGGAAATCCTCGAAGCCTCTTATCCGGTGATGTTCACGCAATGGGCGCTGCGCGAGGGCAGCGCCGGCGCCGGCGCGCATCGCGGCGGCCTCGGCGCCGTCTATGAGATCGAGGCGCTGGCCGAGGGCGGCGCCGATGTGTTCCTGCTCGGCGAGCGCGGCAAGTTCGCGCCTTTCGGCGTCAATGGCGGCGGCTCGGCGGCGCTCAACCGCTTCACCTTCGAGACCGAGGGCGGCGAAGCCCGCCCGCCGCTCGCCTCGAAGATCACAGGGGTGAAGATCCGCAAGGGCCAGAAGGTGCGCCTCGAGACGCCGGGCGGTGGCGGCTTCGGTGATCCGCGGATGCGCGAGCCTCGCAAAGTGCTGCGCGATCTGCGCCTCGGCTATGTCGACGAGGAGGCGGCGCGGCGCGATTACGGCGTCGCGCTGGCGCCGGACGGAAGCCTCGATGCCGAGGCGACGCGGCGGCTGCGCGAAGGAAGCGCTGCATGAACGCGCGCGTCGAGGCCAAGGTTCCCGCCCAACCTTCTGCGAAGTCCCCGGTCAAATCCGGCAGCATGATCGGCGTCGATGTCGGCGGCACCTTCACCGATCTGTTCTTCTATGACGAGGCGGCGCAGCGTTTCCAGACCGCCAAGGTCGCGTCGAACCGCGGCGACGAGGCGACAGGCTTCCTCGCCGGCTTGCGCGCGCTCGGCGCCATCAGCGATTTCGCCTCCATCATCCACGGCACCACGGTCGGCACCAATGCGCTGCTCGAACGCAAGGGCGCCCGCATCGGCCTCATCACCACCAGAGGCTTTCGCGACGTGATCGAGATGCGCCGCCGCGACCGGCCCAATACCTGGGGCCTCTGGGGCGATTTCGTGCCGGTCGTCGATCGCGACATGCGGCTCGAAGTCTCCGAGCGCACCCGCGCCGATGGCAGCATCCGCACACGCATCGATGCCGTAGAGCTCCGCGAAGCGGCGCTGATCCTGCTCGCAAAGGGGGCGGAAGCTGTCGCCATCATCTTCATCAACGCCTATGCCAATCCGGAGAATGAGCGCGAAGCGGCCGAGGCGGTGCGCTCCCTCTGGCCGAACCAAAATGTCGCGACCTCCTCCGAGATCCTGCCGGAGATCCGCGAATTCGAGCGCAGCTCGACGACGGCGCTGAATGCCTATCTGCAGCCGGTCGTCGGTTCCTATCTCGGCAAGCTGGAGCAGGCGCTCGCCGGCGAAGGCTTTACCGGCACCTTCCATATCGTGCAGTCGAATGGCGGGGTGATGTCGACCGCGACGGCGCGGCGCCTGCCGGTGCGCACGGCATTGTCCGGTCCCGCGGCAGGCGTGATCGCGGCCGGCGCCATTGCGCGGGCGGCCGGACGGCCGAACGTCATCACCTGCGATCTCGGCGGCACCTCCTTCGACGTCTCGCTGATCGCCGCCGGCGAGACCGTGCTGTCGGCCCAGACCACCATCGATTTCGGCCTCGTCATCCGCACCCCTATGATCGAGATCACGACCATCGGGGCGGGAGGCGGCTCGATCGCCCGCGTCGACAAAGGCGGCTTGCTCCAGGTCGGGCCCGAGAGCGCGGGCTCGGTGCCCGGCCCCGCCTGCTATGGCGGCGGCAATCCGCGCCCGACCTTGACGGACGCCAATGTGGTGCTCGGGCGCATCAATGCCGAGCGCCCGATCGGCGGCAAGCTCGCGCGGCTCGATGTCGAGGCGGCGCAGCAGGCGATCCTCGCCGAAGTGGGCAGGCCGCTCGGCCTCGAGGCGCCGCAAGCGGCCGAAGCCATCATCCAGGTGGCGAATGCCCGTATGGCCGGCGCCATCCGCCTGGTCTCGATCGAGCGCGGCCACGACCCGGCGAGCTTCACGCTGATGCCCTTCGGCGGCGGCGGCGCGCTGCATGCGGGGGCGCTGATGCGCGAGGTTGGGCTCGCGAGCGTGTTGGTGCCGCGCTTCCCGGGCATCACCAGCGCGCTCGGCTGCGTGATCGCCGATCTGCGTCACGACCAGGTGCTGACCGTCAATCTGTCGCTCGACGGCCTCGATGCCGCGACCCTCAATCGGCGCATGGCGCAGGCCGGTCGCGAAGCGCGCGCCGTCATTGCCGAGGGCATCGCGGTCGAGCGCATCGACACGGTCTTCGAGCTCGACATGCATTATTCCGGGCAGACGCATACGGTGCAGGTGCCGCTGCCTTCGCGCTTCGACGGCGAGGCAAGCCCGATCGACGAGGCCGCGGTGCGCGCGGCCTTCGAGACGAGCTATCGGTCGCAATTCAGCCGGCTCTTGCCCGATGTGCCGGTGCGCATCGTCTCGCTGCGCACCGCGGCCATCGGCCGGCGCCCGCCTTTCGACCTTGCGGCGCTGGCGCCGAGCGGCGATTCCAACCTGGAAACCGCGCGGCGCGGCTCGCGAAAAGTCTGGTTCGGCGGCTGGCGCGATGCGGCGATCTGGTCGCGCCTCGATCTCGGCATCGGCGCGATCATCGAGGGGCCGGCCATCCTCGAACAGCCGGACGCGACGACCGTGCTCGATCCGGGCCTTACCGCCACGGTCGACCGGTTCGGCAATCTCGTCATCGGCCGCAAGGAGAACCTATCTCCATGACGTCCGCGTTCACGGCGGCACGCAGCGCGCTGCTGATCTGCGACCTGCAGAACGATTTCCTCGATCCGCAAGGCGCCTATGGCCGCGCCGGCCAGACCTCACCCGAGATCGCCGCCGTGCCCGCCCGCGTCAAGCCTTTCGCCGACAGGCTGCGGTTGAAGGGCGGCTTCATCGTCTCGACGCATTTCACCCTGGTGCCCGGCAAGGGCGGTGAGCCGCTGATCTCGCCGCATCTGCTGGCGCTGCGCCCCTTCCTGCGCAAGGGCGATTTCGCGCCGGGGCAATGGGGCCATGCGCTTGTCGATCTCCTGGGACCGGCCGATTTCAGCGTCGAGAAGATCGCCTATTCCGCCTTCTATATGAGCCGGCTCGAATGGGTGCTGCGCAAGGCCGGCATCGAGAGGCTCTATGTCTGCGGCATCGTCACCAATGGCGGCGTCGCCTCGACGGTGCGCGACGCCCATATCCGCGACTTCGACACCGTCGTGCTCGCCGATGGCTGCGCCGCCTTCTCAGCGACGCTGCATGACACGGCGATCGAAGCGCTTCGCCCGGTCTGTGCGGTCAAGAGCATCGCGGAGGCGCTGGCGGAGCTCGACGCGGCATGAGCATCAAGCCGGCGGCCGGACTGTCGATCGAGGCGGAGATCCAGGTCGCGATCATCGGCGGCGGCGCGGCCGGGCTTTGCGCTGCGCTCGCCGCGCGCGAAGCGGGCGCTGATTGCGCCATCCTCGAACGCGATGCGGTGCCGCGCGGCTCGACGGCGCTGTCGGCGGGGCTGATCCCGGCGGCGGGCACGCGCTTCCAGCGCCTGCGCGGCATCGATGATGACGCGGCGCTGTTCGCCCGCGACATCATGCGCAAGGCCAAGGGCGAGCCCGATGCCGCGATCGTCGACACCGTGACGCGCGCCTCGGGGCCGCTCATCGAATGGCTCGCCGACCGGCATCACCTGCCCTTCTCGCTGGTGCATGATTTCGACTATCCGGGGCATTCGGCGCGGCGCATGCATGGCCTGCCGAGCCGATCGGGCGCCGAGCTCGTCGATCGCTTGCGCGGCGCGGTCGAGGCCATGGGGGTCCCGATCCTGACCAGCGCCACCGTGACCGCGCTCCATGCCGAGGATGATGGGCGCGTGAGGGCCGTGGAGGTCTCGCGGCCGGACGGCGCGCACGAGACCATCGGTTGCGCGGCGCTGATCCTCGCCTGCAGCGGCTATGGCGGCAATCGCGAGCTCGTCTGCCGTCACATGCCCGAAATGACCGATGCGATCTATTTCGGCCATGCCGGCAATCGCGGCGACGCAGTGCTCTGGGGCGGTGCGCTCGGCGCCAAGCTCGCTGCGATGTCGGGCTATCAGGGCCATGGCTCGGTCGCTCAGCCGCATGGCATCCTGATCACCTGGGCGACGATCACCGAAGGCGGCTTCCAGGTGGATGGCGAGGGACAGCGCTTCTCGAACGAAGCGCAGGGCTATTCCGAGCAGGCCGAGCATGTGCTGACCAAAGCCAAGGGCGTCGCCTTCAGCATCTTCGACGAGCGCATCGCCGCGATCGCCCGTCAGTTCGAGGATTTCCGCGCTGCGGAAGCCTCGGGCGCGGTCCTCACGGCGCCGACCGTCGAGGTCCTCGCCGAGCGCACGCATCTGCCGCCGCTGGCCTTGGTGGCGAGCTTCGCAGCCGTCGAGGCGATGAAGCAGGGCGAGGCGCAAGACCCGTTCGGCCGCGATTTTGGCGGCGCGCCTCCCTTGCGCCCACCCTATAAGGCGGTGCGCGTCACCGGTGCCCTGTTCCACACGCAAGGCGGCCTCGTCATCGACGAGGAGGCGCGCGTGCTGCGGGAGGACGGCACTGCCCTGCCGAACCTGTTCGCGAGCGGCGGCGCGGCGGCCGGTGTGTCGGGCTCGACTGCCGCCGGCTATCTGTCGGGCAACGGCCTCCTGACCGCAACCGTGCTCGGACGGATCGCCGGACGCAGCGCGACGGCGCTGGCCCTCGCGCCGAGCTGAGGCTCGAACGCCTGGCGATGCTGCATTGCGATACCTGTTAAAACAGGTGATTTACACGTGAAGCGGCATTTTTCGGCTTCGGCTTTGCCGCGCTGCAGCATCATCGCGAAGCGCCGCCGAAAGCGCTACGGCGAAGATGCCGGACCGACAAAGTGTCATTGACTCCAACCCGGGATGTGGCGGCGGCGCACGCTGGAGGGCGTGTCGCCGAAGCGGCGCCGGAAGGCGCGATCGAAGGTGGAATGCTCGGCGAAGCCGACCTCGGTCGCGATCTCACCGATCCCCTTGAGGTGATGGGTGGGGTCGGCGAGGAGCGCAAAGGCGCGCTTCAGCCGCTCCTCCTCGACGAAGCGGCCGAAGGTCTGCCCTTTCTCCTCGAACAGGAGATGGACGTAGCGGTCGGTGACCCCGTGACGGCGACCGACAGTCTTGGCCGATAAGCTCATTTCGGCGAGATTGGCGAGGACATCGGCGCGGATCGCGGCGAGCCGCGCCATGCGGGTTGCTCCGCCCCTGGCGCGAAGGCGCGTCTCCTCGGTCGGCCCGAGCGTGAGCGCCACGAGATCGACGAGGTGGCTGGCGATCTGGTGGGCGAGCGCCGGATCGGCGGTCGGTCCTCGCCGACGCAGGAGCGCCACATAACCGCTCAAGAGGCGCAACGACGCGCATCCGGGCGGTGCCCGCCTGATGGGACGCTCGTCGAGCTCTTGCGTCGCGGCGGCAAGACGCTCGCGCGGGATGCGGATGGCCGTGCTGCGGCAGGTCCCGAGCAGGCTGACCTTGCAGACGGCGCCGTTGAAGAGCAAGGCCGCGTCCGCGCCGTCCATGACTTCCTCGATGCCGCCCGAAGCGAAATGGTAGCGCGCCCCTTCGACGCCCACCACGAAGCGGAAATCGCCGTCGGCGTCGCGAACGAGATCGGGGGTCCGCTGGAAGCAGATCGGATTGGTCTCGCTATAGATGAGCGACACCGAGGACCAGTCATGGCGCTCGATCGTCAAGCATAGCGGCGCGCCATCGGCGGGCTCGGGATCGAGGCGCAGATAGAGACGCCCCAGCACGTCGCGGCTGACCGCGATCCGCTCTCGCGGCGGCACGTCGTTGGTCGAGAACCGAAAGGGCACAACGCTCGTGTCCGGGCTCACGCTGCGAGCCTCCCTTGCGCCGGCTGCGGCAGCAAGGGCGGGACCGGCAACGGCGGACGCCGTCGGAGCGATCGCGGCAGTGCTGCCGCAGCGAATGCGCATCATCCAAAAGCCTCAGCTCGTGCGGTGCACGCCTCGTCGGCGCGCAACGCCCCGCGTCTTCCGAGAAACGGTCCGGAAGTGGGGCATCTTCCCTCGAGCTCAGGCCGGATGAACTGCTTGCCGCCTCGCGCGGCAGGCCCACGTACATCTGAGCGACATCACATCTGAGCGGTGACGGCCTGCCGACCTCTGCGGCAAGCCAGCACTTCGATCAGCTGCCGCAATTGATGCGACATCTGACGATCCTCTCTTACAGGCGATCCCGCTCTTTCGCTGCCGGTATTTGCCGGCCGGCGTTTCACGATTCTGTGTGGCGCCTCCGTGTGGCATCTTGGAGGACGCGCTTCCGCGAGCCGAACGGCGTCGCGTTTCACGTTTCGTCACTCTTGGCGCGAGTTTCGTGTCTCGCGAGTTGACCGGAGCAGACGAATAAGACTCGACTCCGGGCCATGACGATCGACAATATCCGATCGAGAGACACAGGCCCCGATAGCCGGGTCTGTCCTCGCAATCGGAACAGGAAGGACGATCAATGCCGCTTTCATTACGGATGCTCGGCGTTACCGTCGCCACCATGGGCTTCGCCGGCATGGCGCCATTTTGCGGCGCCTGGGCCGATGGTTTGCAGCCCGCACACCGCCTGTCGGCCGAGATGGCGGGCGACGCGGTGCGGGAGGCGGTGATGCATTGCGCCGGTCAGGGATACGCCGAGACCGCGGTGGTGGTGGATGCGGATGGGGTCCGCCAGGCGGTGCTGCGCGGCGATCGGGCCGGCAGTCACTCGCTCGATAGCGCCTTCGACAAGGCCTACACCTCGGCATCCTTGAAGACCGACAGCGGCGCGCTGGCGGAGCGGGCGAAGACGGCCCCGGGGTTCTCGGCGCTGTTTACCCAGGTGCCGCATCTGATGCTGTTCGGCGGCGGAGTGGTCATCAAAGCCGGCGATGAAGTGGTCGGCGCGATCGGCGCCGCCGGTGCACCGGGTGCGGATCTGGACGAGGCGTGCGCGCGTGCCGGGGTGGAGAAGATCCGCGATCGCCTGAAATAGGGATGCGGGGGAGGCGCCTGGGACCGCGACCGTCTCGGTCGCCCTTCCTTCCCGACGGCGCAGCTCACCGTCGCAAGTGCGGGCGAGACGCCCGCGGTCCCAGTCAGCGGTCCCACCGCTCCCGGCCGTTGCGCGGCTCGCGGCGATTGGCGGCGTCGCCCTCACGTCGCCAGGCATCGACCGTCATGGTCTTCAGGTCGAAATAATCGCGGGTCGAGGCATAGCCATGCCCGCCCATGCGGCCGATAGCGTCGAGCGCCGCCGGATCGACATAGAGCTTCTCCGGATCGACGATATCTGAACGCAGATGCGCGTGAACGACCTCGCCCAGGATGATGTCGCGCGAGGCGCCGATCGACAAGGTGACGTGGTGGCGGCACTCGAAGGCGACGGGCGCCTCCCCGATCCGGGGGCTCGCGATCTTGACGCCGGCGACGGTGGTGAAGCCGGCCTCGGTGAGCTCGTCGGTGCCGGGCTCGAAGGGCACGGCGCAGATATTCATGGCCTCGGCCATGGCGTTCGAGACGATATTGACCGTGAAGGCCTGGCGGTCGCGGATATTGCGGCCCGTGTCCTTGTGGCGGCCATCGCCGCGATATTCGACGCCGAGCGCCAGGATCGCCGGATCCGCGGACAGGCAATTGAAGAAGCTGAACGGCGCCGCATTCACGCGTCCGCCCGCATCGACCGTGGTGACGAGCGCGATCGGACGCGGCACCACGGTGCCGATCAGCAGCTTGTAGCGCTCGCGCGGCGACAGCTCGGCGAAATCAAAGGAAGCGAAACCCGCCTGCCCTGACGCAGGCGACATAGCGTCGGTCAACTTGGCATCGGTCACTTATTGCCCTCCAGGCCTTCGGCTGCCGCATAGGCGGCGAGCACGTCGCCGATCTCGCCCTGGCCGCGCGGCGAGATCAGCGCCCGCTCCATCACGGCGCGCAGATGATGATCCATGATCGCCATGGCGCGTTCGGCATCACCCTTCTCGAGCGCCTCGACGATGTCGCGATGCTCGGTGACGGCGCAATCGGAAGAATGTGGGCGCGCATAGATGGCGAGGATCAGCGAGCAGCGCGAGACCACTTCCTGGACATAGCGATCCAGCAGGCCATTGCCCGTCATCTCGGCGAGCAAAGTGTGGAACTCGCCGGCCAGCCTGATCGATTCAGGCCCGTCGCGGCCGCGCGCGCCGTCCTCGGCCGCAAGATGGCGGGCGAGGCGCTCGCGCTCGGGCTTGCCGAGGCGGCCGGCCAGGAGCTCGGCCACCAGCCGCTCGAGGCCGAGCCGCACGGTGAACACTTCGCGCGCCTCCTCGAGGCTCGGATAGGCGACCGAGGCCCCGCGATTCTGGCGCAGCTGCACGAGCCCCTCGCCGGCGAGCTTCGAAAACGCCTCGCGCACCAGAGTGCGGCTGACGCCGAGACGCTCGCCGATCGCGTCCTCGGGAAGCTTCATGCCGGGCTGCAGGGCCTGGTCGATGATGGCGCGTCGCAAGGCCCGATAGGCCGCCTGGGCGCGCGATCCCGAGATCTTGTCGTCGCCTTTCGCGGCCATCGCCATCTCCATGCCCCAAGATCTCTATGCCCGGAGAGCTCGCCTCGCGCGACTTATCCGATCCCGAACCGCGTCGCCAAGGAAATGATCTCACGAATCGGTTTTCAAGGCACAAGCCTCTTGTCTAACGATCTCGTATACAATATCGTATGTCAATTGCCTACTCGAATGTCACGAGATTGTGCGCAAGATGTGCAGTCCCGGGGCGAGGCGCCTGCAAGCCAAGGACTTCGGAGACGGATGAGAGGGAATCCGCAATCTCCGCAGGGACATGGATGGGAGAAGACGGATCATGCGAATGAAGCGATTTCTACTGGCCGCCACTGCGGTCATGGCCCTCCTGGCCGCGGCCGGAGCCAAGACCGAAGCCAAGACGCTGAAATGGGGCTCGCCGCGCGAAATCGTCTCGCTCGATCCCGATTCCTATGGCGACACCTTCACGCTCGCCGTGCTCAACCATGTCTATGAGGGGCTGGTGCGGTATACGGGCGATCTGAAGATCGAGCCCGCGCTCGCGACCTCATGGGAGACGGTGTCCCCGACGCTATGGCGCTTCAAGCTCCGCCAGGGCGTCAAGTTCCACAATGGCGCCCCTTTCACGGCCGACGACGTCATCGCTTCGCTGGAGCGCGTCACCGACGAGGCCTCGCCGCTCAAGGGCAATCTCCCGGCCTATAAATCGGCCCGCAAGATCGATGATTTCACGGTCGAGATCGAGGTGAACGGCCCCTATCCGCTGCTGCTCAACGACCTGACCAATATTTACGTCTTCAACAAGAAATGGCTCGTCGACAACAACAGCCTCAAGCCCACCGATGCCGGCAAGGGCGTCGAAGGCTATGCCACCAACAACGAGAACGGCACCGGGCCGTTCACGGTGGAATCGCGGCGTGCCGATGCCAAGACGGTGCTGGTGCAGAACAAGGATTGGTGGGACAAGCCGGTCCACAACATCGACCGCGTCGAGTTCACGCCGATCACCTCGGCCGCGACCCGGGTGGCGGCGCTGATATCGGGCGAGGTCGACTTCACCAATGCGGCGCCGCTGCAGGATCTGCAGCGCCTCGCCGCAGCGCCCGAGGTGAAAGTGCTGCAGACGAACGAGCTGCGCACCGTCTGGTTCGCCTTCAACATGCGCGACAAGCTCGTCGAATCGGATGTGACGGGCAAAAACCCCTTCAAGGATAAGCGCGTCCGCGAGGCGCTCTACCGCGCCATCGACATCGACGCCGTGCAGAAGCGCGCCATGCGCGGCCTGTCGCGCAATACGGGATCGATCGTCGCGCCCGCCATCCCGGGCTATGTGCCCGAACTCGACAAGCGCCTGCCCTTCGATCTCGAGGCCGCCAAGAAGCAACTCGCGGAGGCCGGCTATCCCAATGGCTTCTCCTTCCTCATGAACTGCAACACGGATTCGCTCGTCAACGAGGAGGAATTCTGCCAGGCGGTCGCGTCCATGTGGGCGCGTGCCGGGCTGAAGCCCAATCTCGACATGGCGCCGCGCAGCCAGCAGACGCCGAAGCGCGTCAAGGGAGAATTCGACCTGATCTCCTTCGGCTGGGCCAACGAGCCGATGATCGATGCCTATTCGGTGCTCATCCAGGTGCTGCATTCCAAGAGCGGCACCGGCGGCGTGTTCAACTGGGGCAGCTGGGGCGATCCGCGCATCGACGAGCTCACCGACAAGGCCGGCATCGAGCTCGACACGGCAAAGCGCATCCCGCTGATGACCAAGGCGCTGCAGATCGTGAAGGACGAGACGCTCGCCATCCCGCTGCATCAGCAGCCCATGGCCTGGGCGATGCGCTCGAGCGTCGAGAGCACCGTGCAGGCTTCCGACAACAAGCCGCGCCTGTGGCTGACGCGGATGAAGTGAGCGGCGCGCGGGCGGCTTCAGGTTGAATCGTGTGGCGCGACTGGAATTGACCCCCACCTCATTCCTCCCCCTTCCAGGGGGAGGATGGACGCAGGGTGATTTCTGTCGATCCCTCGACACGAGGCTTCGGGGCAAACGCGCACGTCCTCTCCCTGAAAGGGGGAGGAATGAGGTGGGGGTCCTACCATATGCGGTCCGTTCAGGGCCCGAAGGGAGACCGGAATGCTGATCTTCCTGATCAAGCGGTTCGCCAATGCGGCCGGCGTCATGCTGGCCGTCGCCTTCATCGCCTTCATGATCTTCAAATTCGTGGGCGATCCGGTCGAGCTGATGCTGAACGAGCAGGCGAGCCAGGCGCAGCGCACCGAGTTGCGGGCGCGTCTCGGCCTCGATCGCGGCTTCGTGCTGCAATTTGCGACCTTCGCGGGCAATGCGGCGCGTGGCGATTTCGGCATCTCCTTCCGCAACCAGCGCGACGTCTCCTCCCTGATCGCCGAGCGCCTGCCTGCGACCTTCGAGCTCGTGATCGTGGCGACCTTGCTGTCGCTCATGATCGGCATCCCGCTCGGCGTCTACACCGCGATCCGGCGACGAACGCCGCTCGCCGAATTCCTGCAATTCGTCTCGGTGCTCGGCGTGTCGCTGCCGAGCTTCGCGGTCGGCATCCTGCTGATCCTGGTCTTCTCGGTGACGCTCGGCTGGCTGCCGGCCTTCGGGCGCGGCGAGGTCGTCGATCTCGGCTGGTGGACGACGGGCTTCCTGACCAGCAGCGGCCGGCAAGCCCTGATCCTGCCCGGCATCACCTTGTCGATGTTCCAGATCACGCTCGTCATGCGCCTGGTGCGCGCCGAGATGCTCGAAGTGATGCGGGCCGACTTCATCCGCTTCGCGCGCGCCAGGGGGCTGCGCGACCGCTCGATCCATTTCCGCCACGCGCTGCGCAACTGCCTGATGCCGGTGATCACCGTCACGGGGCTGCAGATCGGCAATCTCATCGCCTTCGCGCTCGTCACCGAGACTGTGTTCCAATGGCCAGGCATGGGCCTTCTGTTCGTGCAGGCCGTGACCTATGTCGACATCCCGGTGATGGCTGCCTACCTGATCGTCGTCGCGCTGATCTTCGTCACCGTGAACACCGTCGTCGATTTGCTCTACGCGGTGGTCGATCCGAGGCTGCGCCAGGACGCACTCGCGGGAGGCGCCCGTGCGGTCTGAACAGATGACCGTCGCCGCAGCACCCGGCGCGCTGTCGCGCCTTCTCGCGAGCGATATCGCCTTCAGCTTCCGCCGCTCGCCGCTGGCGATCGCTTCCGTGATTGTGCTCGTGCTGCTGGTGGCGAGCGCGGCCTTCGCGTCGTTCATCGCCCCGCAGAACCCCTACGATCTCAAGCAGCTCTTCATCGACAAGGCGGAGCTGCCGCCGATCTGGTCGGCGGATGGCGAGATGCCGTTCCTGCTCGGCACCGATCCGCAGGGGCGCGACGTGCTCTCGGCCATCCTCTACGGCTCGCGCGTATCGCTGATCATCGGCGCAGCCAGCGTCGCCTTGTCGATGCTGATCGGGGTGAGCATCGGCCTCATCTCCGGATATTTCGGCGGCATCCTCGACAATATCCTGATGCGCATCGGCGACACGGTGCTCTCGATCCCGACCTTGCTCGTGGCGATCCTGGTCAGCGCCCTCTTCCGCGAGGCCTTGCCGCCGGCCTTCCGCGAGCCCTTCGCGGCCATCATCCTGGTGGTGGCGATCTCGCTGACCAATTGGGTGCAATATGCGCGCACCGTGAGAGCTTCGACCATGGTCGAGCGGCGCAAGGAATATGTGCTCGCGGCCCGCATCATCGGGGTGCGTCCGTCGCGCATCATGCGCCGCCACATCCTGCCGAACACGCTGACCCCGATCCTGGTCGCAGCGACCCTCAATCTCGGCCTCGCGATCCTGTCGGAGGCGACCTTGTCCTTCCTCGGCGTCGGCATGCCGATCACCCAGCCTTCGCTCGGCACGCTGATCCGCATCGGCAACCAATATCTGTTCTCGGGCTCCTGGTGGGTGGTGGTGTTCCCGGCCGCCCAGCTCGGCCTCATCGTGCTCGCCGTCAACCTGATCGGCGACTGGCTGCGCGACGTGCTGAACCCGAAATTGCGCTGACCCATAGGGAGAATTGCCCGGTGACCACGGATCTGATCATCAAGAATTGCCGTCCGATGGGAGGCGCCGCGACCGATTTGCTGGTTCGCGAGGGGCGCATCGCCGAGCTCGGGACCGCCATCGCGGTGCCGGGCGCAACCGTCGAGAACGCCGCCGGCGCGCTGCTCCTGCCAGGCCTCGTCGAAGCCCATACCCATCTCGACAAGACGCTGTGGGGCATGGGCTGGCACAAGCACGCAGCAGGGCCACGCCTGATCGACAAGATCGACAATGAGCGCGCCTCGAAGAAGCGCCTCGACATCGATCCGGCGAGGCAATCGGCCAGGCAGGTCGTGCTCTCCTTGTCCCAGGGAACGACGCATATCCGAAGCCATGTCGATGTCGACACCGATCATGGCCTGTGGGGCATCGAAGGCGTGATGGCGATGCGCGAGCGCTATCGCGACGCGATGGATGTCGAGATCGTCGCCTTCCCGCAATCGGGGATGCTGCGGCGGCCGGGCACGGTCGAGCTGATGGAGCAGGCCATGCGGCTCGGCTCCGAGGTGGTGGGCGGGCTCGATCCCTGCGCCATCGATCGCGATCCCAAGGGGCATCTCGACGGCGTCTTCGGCCTCGCCCAACGCCATGGCCGCCCGATCGACATCCATCTGCATGAGCCGGGCGAGATGGGCGCCTTCTCGATGGACCTGATCTTCGAGCGCACCCGCGCGCTCGGCATGCAGGGCAAGGTCACGGTGAGCCACGCCTTCTGCCTCGGCACGCCGGATCGCGACCTCGTCGACCCGCTGATCGCCGAACTCGCGGCGCTCGACATCGCCATCATGACGACGGCGCCGGCGAGCCGCCCTGCCCCGCCCGTCCGGCGGCTGCGCGAGGCCGGCATCCGCATCTGCTCCGGCTCGGACGGCATCCGCGACACCTGGGGCCCTTACGGCAGTGCCGACATGCTCGAACGCGCCATGTTCGTGGGCTTGCGCAATAATTTCCGGCGCGACGACGAGCTCGAGCTCGCCTTCGATGTCTGCAGCTTCGGCGGAGCGGCCGTGATGGAGCTGAAGGGTTACGGCCTCACGCCGGGCTGCGCCGCGGATTTCGTCCTGGTGGATGCCGAGACCATCGCGGAAGCGGTCGCCGCGCATCCGCCGCGGCGCCTCGTCGTCAAGCGCGGCGCCATCGTGGCGCGCGACGGCCAGCCCTTGGTGCAGGCTCCCTGATGGCCGCAGGCGAACACATCGGCGGACGCATCGGCGGACGCGTCGCGATGACTGCCCGCTTCGTGGTCGGGCATCGCGAGGGTCGCCATCGCCTCTACCAGGATGGCGAGGTGGTGTTCGAGGATGACCGCATCGTCTTCGTCGGCCACGCCTTTCCGGGCGAGGTGGCGCGGCGCATCGACTACGGCAACGCGATCATCGGGCCGGGCTTCGTCGATCTCGATGCGCTCGCCGATCTCGACACGACCATCCTCGCCTATGACAACCAGCCGGCCTGGAAGAAGGGGCGGGTCTGGCCGCAGAGCTATGTCACCCGCGGCCCGCGCGAGATGTATGCGGCGGACGAGCTCGCCTTCCAGAAGCGCCATGCCTTTTCGCTGCTCATCCGCAACGGCATCACCACGGCCCTGCCGATCGCCTCGCTATTCTATCGGGCCTGGGGCGAGACGGTCGAGGAGTTCGAGGGCGCCGCCGAGACAGCGGCGGAGCTCGGGCTGCGCGTCTATCTCGGGCCAGCCTTCCGCACCGGCAATATGGTGACCTCGGACGCAGGCGAGATCACCACCGTCTATGACGAGCCGCGCGGCCTCGCCGACCTCGCCGCCGCCATCCGCTTCTGCGAGGCGCAGGAAGGCCGGCATGGCGGGTTGGTGCGCACCATGCTGGCACCCGACCGCATCGAGACCTGCACGCCGGAACTGCTGCGCCGCACGGCGGCGGCCGGCCGTGCGCTCGGCGTGCCGGTGCGCCTGCATTGCTGCCAATCGAAGATCGAATATGACCTCGTGCTGCGACAGCACGGCATGAGCCCGCCCGAATGGCTCGAAAGCCTCGGCTTCCTCAATGAGCGCACCTTGCTGCCGCACGCGACCTATGTGTCGGGCAGCCGCCATATCGTTCGCAAAGGGCGGGATCTCGAGATCATCGGCGAGCATGGCGCGAGCATCGTGCATTGCCCGCTCGTCTCGGCGCGGCACGGCAATGCGATCGACAGCTTCGCGCGCTACCGCGCCATGGGCCTCAAGATCGGCCTCGGCACCGACACCGCCCCGCCCGATATGGTGGCCAATATGCAGGTGGGCATGATGCTCTGTCGGCTGCTGGCGGGCTCGGCCACCGCCTGCCGTTCGGAGGATTATTACGACGCGGCGACGATCGGGGGCGCCGATGCGCTCGGGCGCCCGGATCTCGGCCGGCTCATGCCCGGCGCCAAGGCCGACATCACGGTCTTCGACCTCGACCGCCCGCATATCGGCCAGGTGATCGACCCGATCCAGACCATGATGCTCACCGGGCATGGCCGCGATTTCCGCACCGTCGTGGTCGATGGCCGCTGCGTCATGGAGGACGGCGTGATCGCCGGCTGCGGCGAAGCCGCGATGAAGCAAGAGGCTCAGGCGCAGTTCGACCGGCTGGTCGCGGCCTATCCGGAGCGCACTGTCGGCCATCCGCCGCTCGCCGAGATCTTCTCGTCCTCCTATCCGATCGAGAAGGGCCCATGATCATGCAGGCTCAAGCGCGCCGTTCCGCATCCGATCCCGCACCCAGCGCACCGATCCTGTCGGTGCGCGATCTTGCGATCGTCTTCGATGGTCGAAACGGCCCCCTGACCGCGATCGACGGCGTCTCCTTCGATATCTGGCCTGGCGAAATTCTCGGCATCGTCGGCGAATCCGGAGCCGGCAAATCGCTGACCGGCACCGCCGTCATCGGCCTCGTGGAACCGCCGGGCCGGATCGCCGGCGGCACGATCAGCCTCGAAGGCGAGCGCATCGATGACTTGCCGCCAAGGCGCATGCGCGAGATCCGCGGCCGGCGCATCGGGGCCGTCTTCCAGGACCCGCTGACCTCGCTCAACCCGCTCTTGCGCATCAGCGACCAGATCGTCGAGACGATCATGACGCATGAGAAGGTGTCACGGCGCGAGGCACGGGCGCGAGCGCTCGATCTCCTGAAGGAGGTCGGCATCCCGGCGGCGGAGAGCCGCCTCGACGATCACCCGCACCAATTCTCCGGCGGCATGCGCCAGCGCGTCGTCATCGCGCTTGCTCTCGCGGCGCGACCGCGCCTGATCATCGCCGATGAGCCGACGACGGCGCTCGACGTCTCGATCCAGGCGCAGATCACCACGCTCTTGAAGCGCCTCTGCCGGGAGCAGGGCGTCGCCGTGATGCTGGTCACGCATGATATGGGCGTGATCGCCGAGACGGCTGATCGCGTGGCCGTGATGTATGCCGGAAGACTGGTCGAGATCGGCCGCGTGGAGGAGGTGCTGCGCCGGCCGCTGCATCCTTACACGGCCGGGTTGATGGCCTCGATCCCGAGCATCCGCCACCGCGCCACGACCTTGAACCAGATCGATGGCGCGATGCCGCGCCTCGGCGCCATCCCCGAAGGCTGCGCCTTCAATCCGCGCTGCCCGCGGGTCGCGGCCCGCTGCCGCAGCGACAGGCCCGGGCTCACGCAAGGCGGCCCGCATGCGGCGGCCTGTTGGTATCCGCTCGAGGAGGCCGCGCATGGCTGACCGAGATGAGATCGCGCTCGAGCTGAGCGACGTCGCCTGCTGGTTCGACCTCTCGGGCTCGCTGCTGGCGCGCTTCCTGAATCCCGACCGGCGGCGCATCCTGAAGGCGGTCGACGGCGTGAGCCTCAAAGTGCGGCGCGGCACGACCTTCAGCATCGTCGGCGAATCCGGCTGCGGCAAGTCGACCTTGGCGCGCCTGATGGTCGGGCTGCAGCCGGCGACCGCGGGCGCGATCCGCTTCGCCGATATCCGGCGCGTCGACGGGACGGTCGGCAAGCCGCGCGTGCAGATGATCTTCCAGGATCCTTATGCTTCGCTCAATCCGCGCTGGCGCGTCGCCGATATCGTGGCCGAGCCGATCCGCGAGCTTCGCCTGATGAGCCGCTCCGCCGATATCGCGCGTCGGGTCGGCGATCTGCTCACGATCGTCGGGCTCGCGAGAGCCGATGCGGCACGCTATCCGCATGAATTCTCGGGCGGCCAGCGCCAGCGCATCTCGATCGCGCGGGCTCTCGCGACCGAAGCCGATATCCTCGTCTGCGACGAGCCGACCTCGGCTCTCGACGTCTCGGTGCAGGCGCAGGTGCTCAACCTGATGCGCAAGCTGCAGGCAGAGCTCGGGCTGACCTATGTGTTCATCAGCCATAATCTCTCGGTGGTGCGGCATATGTCGGACGACCTCGCCGTGATGTATCTCGGCCGCATCGTCGAGAGCGGCGGCGCGGAGGCGATCTTCGCCAATCCGTCGCACCCTTATACCAGGCTGCTGCTCGACACTCTTCCCGATATCGAGGCGCCGAACCGGGAACGCCGTCCGATGTCGGGCGAGCCGCCGAGCCCCATCGACCCGCCGCCCGGCTGCCCCTTCCATCCGCGCTGCGGGCTGGCGATCGACATCTGCCGGTCGACGGCGCCGCTGCTCCTGCCGGTGGGCGCCGGCACGGCGGCCCGCTGCCATGTCGTCGCGGCGGAGAGGGAAGCGGAAGCGGCGGAGGCGTAGGAGCGCAGCTCCTGGGACCGCCGGCATCCTGCCGGCATCGTGAGGGGAATTCGCAAGGCCGAGGCTGACATCTGCCGGCTGTCTTGCCGGCTGGAAGCCGGCGGTCCAAAGCCCACGACCGTCTCGGTCGCTCTTCTACCCAGCGCCGCGCCAGCCTCGCGGTCTCAAGGGCGGGCGGGACGCAAGCGGTCCCAGGCAGCGCTCAGGCGTATTCGGGCCGGCGCGGCGTGAAGACGTCGAGATTCAGCACCGGCTCGTCGCCGACGACCTCGCCCCAATGCTCGACATTGGCGGGGATCACCAGAAGCCCGCCGGCGCCTATGGACGTTCCTCATTCGTCATGGCCGGGTGTCGGCCCGGCCATCCACGTCTTGCCGGCTTTGGTCATAGGACTTCGTGACTGAGAGATGAGCCTCGGGAATGGTCCAAACCCGAAGGAAGGCGTGGATGGCCGGGCCGACACCCGGCCATGACGCAATCGGGGCGCCTCAATCAGACAGAAGCCTACCGCCTCGCAACGGGGCTTGACAGGCATCAAGGCATCGACTATTTAACCGTCAAGCTAATTAACCAGATGGCTTATTACGACATGTCGCCAGACCACCTCAGCTCCACCTTCGCGGCCCTCGCCGATCCGACGCGGCGCGCCATCCTGGCGCGGCTGGCTCTGGGCGAGACCTCGGTGACGGAGCTCGCCGAGCCTTTCGAGATGAGCCTTCCCGGCATTTCGAAGCACCTCAAGGTGCTGGAGCGCGCCGGGCTGATCACGCGCAGCCGCGAGGCGCAGTGGCGGCCCTGCCGGCTGGAGGCCGGACCGCTCAAGGACATCGCCGACTGGGTCGAGAGCTATCGCGGCTTCTGGGACGAGAGCTTCGAGCGCCTGGACAGCTATTTGCGCGAATTGAAAACGACGGAGAAGAAGCATGCCCGCAAGCCCAAATCCTAAGACCGCGGCAGAGCCTGCGGAGCGGGTGCTCGTCATCACGCGCGTCTTCGATGCGCCGCCGAGCCAGCTTTTCGAGGTATGGAGCAAGCCCGAGCACATTGCGCGCTGGTGGGGTCCGCGTGGCTTCAGCGTGCCGCATCACGAGATCGATGTCCGGCCGGGCGGCGCCTATCGGCTGTGCATGCGCTCGCCCGAAGGCAGCGATCATTGGCTGCGGGGTGTCTACCGCGAGATCGCTCCGCCCAAGCGCCTGGTCTTCACCTATGCCTGGGAAGACGAGAAAGGCGAGCCTCGCCACGAAACGCTGGTGACGCTGACCTTCGAGCCGCAAGGCGGGAAGACGAAGCTCACCTTGCATCAGGCCGTGTTCGAAACGGTGACGGCGCGTGATGCCCATCAAGGCGGCTGGACCAGCAATTTCGACCGCCTGGCCGAATATGTGGCCAGTCGTTGAGCCTCTTCGATAAGGGAGCACGCAGATGTCAGCCAAAAGCCGGAAGTTCGTCGGAGACGACACCGAAATCGCGACCGTGCCCAGCCTGCTCGAATACTATACGGCCACGGGGAAAATGACCCGCGGCGGCGGATACGCCACGATGCTCGAAGCCTTGCCGCGCGATGTCGCGTCTCTCACCCGTATCGTGCAAGGCCTGGCGCTGCATGAATTCGTCGCTTCGGGCTTCTACGGCGTCGACGTTCCCGAAGCGCGCAGGGGCGAGTCCCATATTCGCGAGGTCGAGCGGATGCTCGAGCGTATCCTCACCATCGATCCGGCGCCGCTCAGCGTGGCGCGGCCGCCCGAGAGGCGTCTGGTCGGCGTCTGCCATCACTTCGTGCTGCTGCTTGTCGCCATGCTGCGCGCCAAGGGGATACCGGCTCGGGCACGTTTCGGCTTCGGCGCTTATTTCAACCCCGGCTATTTCGAGGATCACTCGATCTGCGAATACTGGAATGCCTCGGAAGCACGCTGGATCCTGGTCGATCCGCAGTTCGACGATATCTGGCGGGCGAAATCGGGCATCGATCACGACGTGCTGGATGTGCCGCGTGATCGCTACCTGATCCCGGCCGACGCGTGGGCGCTGTGCCGGACCGGCAAAGCCGACCCGTCGAAATTCGGCATCTTCAATGGCGATCTGCGCGGGCTCTGGTTCATCGCAGGCAATCTCATCCGCGACCTCTCCGCTCTGAACAAGATGGAGATGCTGCAATGGGATGTCTGGGGTGCCATGCCCCGCACCAACCAGCAACTGCAGGATGACGAGCTTGCGATGTTCGATCAACTCGCAGCGCTGACGCGCGATCCCGATGCGTCATTCGCTGAACTGCGCGAGCGCTACGACAGCGATGAGCGGCTGGGCGTGCCGCCGACCGTCTTCAATGCGGTGCTGAACCGTCCGGAAGCGATTTGAGCGGACGAGCCCACCGCGACGACAAAGTCTGTTTGAAAAGGAGATCAGGATGCGACATCGAGCTTGCCCTTCCGAGATGGGAGCCGTCGAATGAAGAGAACCTATCATGGCAGCTGCCATTGTGGCGCGGTCCGCTTCACGGCCGAGATGGATCTCGCCGAGGGCACGAGCCGCTGCAATTGCTCGATCTGCACCAAGGCGCGGTTCTGGAAAGCCATCGTCAGGGCGGACGCCTTGCGGCTGCTGCAAGGCGAGGAGGCGCTGACGGATTACCGGTTCGGCGGCAAGACCATCCACCACCTCTTCTGCAGAAGCTGCGGCGTCAAGCCGTTCGGGCGCGGGCATATCGACGGGTTCGGCGATTTCTACGCGGTCAACATCGCCTGCCTCGACGATGCCACGGACGAGGAAATCGCCGCGGCGGCGATCCAGGATCAGGACGGGCGCAACGATAATTGGCAGGCACCACCCGCCATCGCCTCGCAAATGGGCGCGAGCGGCCGATAGAGAAGGACCCCGGGGGCGCGTGCCGGCGCCCACCTCGCCCCACAAGCGGGAGAGGTCGATCCCGAGCGCAGCAAGGGAGCGGGTGAGGGGCCAAATTAGCGCAAAGGAATTGGTGAGCATGATCGGCGCTGGCTCGCACTCACCAAGCTGCTCACCCCCCGCCTTCTCCCCGCAGGCGGACCGCAGGCGGGGGGAAGGAGCCGCGCTGGCCCTAAGCCGCCATCTCGATCGTCGACATGAACGCCGTCATCGGCAGCAACAACGCGATCGGCTCGAGCAGCGACAGGATCGCCTCTTCGGACCGGCCGTCCTGGAGATTCCCCGGCCCCTGCCCCTGCACGGCATCGGCAACGATGATCGCCGGAATGTTCTCCGCATCCGCGGCGTGCACCGCGCCTAGCAGCAGGTCATGGAGGCCTGAGCCCGCAAGCGTAACCGAAGCCGCCCCGAAATCGGTCAGCAGGTCGCGAAGGTGATGGTTGCGCCAGGGGCACATATCCTCGACGTCGATGACCAGATCGCCGGCTCCGGAGAAGACCCGCCCCTGGTGCTGCCGAGCACCGGTCAGGCCAGCCGGCACCCGGCGAAGAAATGCGACCGGCCATTCCATGCGATGCCACCACCCAATCACCATCGCGCATTTGCATAATACGGAGCACGACGTGTCGCCATCGACGCACGCCAAAAGCATGCTTCCGGGGAAGAGCTGCCTGAAGGAAGGGTTGAGGCTCATGCGACTGCCGGCCTGAGCTGGCGCACGGTATTGGTGCCCGGTTGCCGAACCGCCCGCTCGGCGGAACTCTCGAGAACGCCCGGTCGGTCCCAATCACCTTCAGGGCGTACGATAACGTAGGGGCCGCTATCCAAGGTAATGGCGTCGGCCGAACTCTCATATTCTGCGAACATTTCGGTATATTTGTAATCGGAGAAGACGAAGTCCCGGCCGGGTGCGAGCGGCTTCGCGCCAAAATGAGCCCAGAATTTTTCCAGGCCTTCGCGCGCATGGCCGTAAATGCGGCGAAACCCCTTGCGCCGGACATGATCGACGGCGGTTCTCACGACATCGAACGACACGCGCGTCTTGCGAAATTGCTTGCGGACCGCAAGCCTTTCAAGCTTGACGAAGTCCCCGAAATAGCGGGCGCGGAGGCAGCATGCCGGTTCGCCGTTCACAAAGCCTAGAAAGTGCGTGGCGCAATGATCGTTCCCGTCAAACTCCTCCGAATAAGGGCAGTCTTGCTCGGCCAGGAACACCGCCGCGCGGATCGCATAGACAATAAGCAGATCGTCACTTCCGCGCGCAACCCTGACCTCCATGCGTCGCGCGACACGAGGCTGGTCGACGTCGGCCGACCGCATATTGCCGGCAACGGCCTGAGACAACCCGGCCAGCTGTCGATGCACAGGGGACGGGTGCGATGGATTGCGGCGGCGGTAGACGAACAGCTCGGAGGGTCCTTGGGAAACCGGCACGAACCCCGTCCGGTCCATGAAACTTGCGCCTTTCAACGTTCCCGGCCGCGCATACATGTCGGCGTCGGCAAAACCCGGCCGCTGCACGAACTGCATGACATTACCCATGGCCCCGACGACCCGACCGGGCAGATACATGGCCCAGGCATAGAGCGCCTTCGGTGCTTCGCCTTGCGAGGCCAGATAACGGAGGTCCGGATCGGCGACCGACAGGGCACCTTCCAATAGCCGCTCGAGGCCGAGCTGGTTAAGATACAGAAAGGCGAAGCCGCCAACCAAACCCTTGCTGCCGATGACAGCAAGTATCGTCTCGCGATTGAACGAAAATACCCTTTCAATCGCAGGCGCGATGACCTTCATGGCCGGTATGTCTTCGGCCGCCGCTTCGACGAGGCGCTCCACTTCATGTGCCTCGGCCGGCCGCAGCACAAACCGCCGACTTGGCGGAAGCAGATCCAGGGGCCGCTGCCTCGAAACA
The DNA here is from genome assembly GCA_900104855.1 of Rhizobiales bacterium GAS188. Lineage (NCBI taxonomy): Bacteria > Pseudomonadati > Pseudomonadota > Alphaproteobacteria > Hyphomicrobiales > Rhizobiales bacterium GAS188. The sequence goes on along the minus strand of FNSS01000001.1, from coordinate 4,484,589 downwards.
TGACCATCCATGACGCCCCTCACAACCCATTGAGAAGATAAGGATTTGGTCATTTTCGCCTTCCGCCGTTATCATAAGTGAAAGAGGATCGGTCGAATGCAACGAAAACCGGCGCGGGGCGCTCCGCATTTGGAGCGGGGTGCGGCTGATGTCGTATCGGAGCTTCTCTGGGACGATCTCCGCATTTTCCTCGGCTGTGCCGCGCATGGCAGCCTGAGGCGCGCGGCGGACACGCTCGGGGTTTCGGCCAGCACCATCGCGCGGGCACTCGACCGGCTGGAGAAGACGGTGGGGTACCGGCTTTTTGTCCGCTACCAAGAGGGGCTCAAGCTGACGGACGACGCGCGCCTCATGCTTGAGGAAGTCAGGGCGATGGAGCGCGCCAGCTTCTCAATCGCGCGGCGAAGCTCCGTCGGGCAAGATCCGCTGAAGGGAATTGTCCGGGTCTCAATTACGGAAGGCCTTGGCACCTATTGGGTACTGCCCCAGCTCTTGCCTTTCGCGCAGGCGCATCGCTTCCTGACCGTGGATCTTCGCTGCACGATGGACTCGACCGATGTTGCGCGGCTGGAGGCGGATATTTCGATCCAGTTCAACAAGCCGACGAACCCGGACCTCTACGCGGTTCGGCTCGGCCATTTGCACACCTTTCCGTTCGCTTCGCAGGAATATGCACGACAGTTCGGCGTGCCCCGATCCCTCGAGGAAGCGCGACAACACAGGTTCATACAGCAGGTGTCACCGCTTCTACCGGACGGCGCATATGAACGCTCGTTGCAGGTGGAGAGCCTCGAGGGCATGATCGCCCTGCGCACCAACACGAGCTCGGCCGTATTGTACGCCATTGAGCGCGACGCCGGGATTGGCTGGCTCCCCTCCTACGCCCTCGTATTCGGCGGCCGCTTCGTGCCGGTGGAAATCGGCATCGTGCAATCGCTCGAGATCTGGATGACATATCATCCCGACATACGGAAGGCGGATCGCTACATGGTCGTGATCGAGTTGTTGCGGAAATTATTCGATCCGCGCCGATTCCCATGCTTTCGCGAGGAATTCATTCACCCCCTCGACCTGGTGCCCATGATGGCGGATGTCGCCGAGACGCATGGCGGACGTGGCTTCCTTGCGGCAGATCCCGCCGGCCAGAGTAGCGGGACACTGACTCCTGCCGGCGCCCCTCGAGACCGGAAGAGCTTGCAGGAATCGCCAACAAAGGGATTGGGGCAGCAGCATGCACCTTAATCGAGCATGGTGCGTCTCGACGCGCATTCGTAACATCACAAAATTTGTGGTTGACGACCTGAATGGACCGTGCCACGAGCTGCGCACACGCAGATTTTGCTGGCCAATTCAAAAAGTCTTGGGCTTGCAGACTAAATTTATGGCGCCAAGAATTTCAACTGCGTAAGCAAGCATTGCAACAATAGATTGACAAGCAATCCGATGGCCGGCAGCATTATCAATCGTGCCCGGTGGAAAAGCTGTGCAGAAGTCCACGGAGCGCGAGGCGGATGCCGAGCCGGGTGCCGAATGCCCGGGTGCCGGCGGGCCTGCTTGTCTTGAGCGACTGAAGAAGAGGGGCAATGTTACGTCGGCTGGGCCAGTGAGGTGGCCGAGGGTGCTCGGTTGTGTCGAAGATCGGGCGGTCAAAATTTCGGGGAGACGTGAATGGGCCGGCAATCCTTCGTAACGGTCCTGGTGGGTCCGTGTGCGTTGCTTCGAGAAGGCCTCGGACGCATTCTCAGCGCGGCTGATTTCCGCATCACCGCCACGGCCGCGAGCGTAGAGGATCTGATCGCAAGTCAGCAGGCGGAAGACCGGCCGAACTTGCTCATCCTCGAAGTGAGCCGGGATCAAACCACGACTGTCAAGCAGATCAAGGTCTTCAGAGGGCAATACCCAACGGCGCGTATCGCTCTGCTGGCCGACCGCGAACAATTAGTCTATGCCAATATAGTCTCTGCGTTTCGGTCGGGCGCCGACGCTTACTTCCTGAAACCAAGCTGCGAAGCCTTTATAAAATCTCTCGACCTGGTCATGATCGGCGAGGTCATATTACCTCCTTCAATCTTGTCCTTGATGCTTCACGAGGATCGTTCGATCGCGGCCGGCGAAGTGAAGACGGAGGCGGGTATTCAGAGAGCTCCGATCGCATATGCCGAAACTTCAAGCACCGACTGCCCACGGCTGTCGGAGCGGGAGCGACGCATATTGCGCTGCTTGATCGAAGGTGATTCCAACAAGGCCATCGCGCGCAAGAACGATATGGCCGACGCCACGGTCAAAGCTCATATCAAGGCGATCCTTCACAAGATCAGGGTCAACAACCGAACGAAAGCCGCCATATGGGCGCTGAACCATGGATCGCTCATCGGCGGAACCAGCAACGACGAAGCTCTCGATCCGGCGAACGGCCGGCGCGACCTCTCCCCGCCTGACAGCTCCGCCGGCGCGAACCCTCTGAGGGCCGCGCGCTCGCCGAGCCGCGCCCGGATGGCGGCGATCTCGGGATAGACCTCCGGGGAGTCGAGCAGGTTGTGCCTGACGAGGCCCGCGGCCGATAGCGGGGGGTTGCGTCGCGCCGTCAGGCCAGACCGACGGCGCGGCTGAAGAATTTCCGCAAGTGGCGCGCGAGCCGTTTGCGGTCGATGTCCTGCCTCGCCGCGATGGCGTCGTCGACGGCGGCATGCAGGGCATGGAACAACATGATCGCGGTAAGGCGCGTGTCCTCGACCGACCAGGCGCGCGCCTGCGCTCCCCGGCCCAGCAAATCGGCGAGATGGTCGGCCGCGAGATTTTCGTGCGTTGGGCGCCGATTATCCACGCGAAACTCATGGAAGACGACGTCATGCACGGAGAGCCGGTCGAGATAAGCGGCGATGCCAGCCTCGACCCAGGCACGCAGCTTTCCCTTCCAATCGTCGGGGCCGCGGCAATCGACAGCCTTCTCGAGATCGCCGCGGAAGTGCTCGACGAAGCGCTGCCGCAGCGCGACCAGCAGTTGTTCCTTCGACTGGAAGTGAATGTAGAAGGTGCCCTTGGCGACATCGGCCGCGGCCACGATCGCATCGACGCTCGTCGCCGCGATGCCGTTGTCGATGAAGAGCCGCTCTGCCGCGTCCATCAGCTCCGCTCGCCGGATCTCGGGCGGTTTGGTGCGCGGCCGGACCTTTACGGGCGAAGCTGTCTTCACCGGCGAAGCTCCCTTGGGTGGCACGGCGTCGGGGTGGCACCGCGCCCCGGCACAGGTGACGGGCCCCGCATCCTACTCCAGACGCTCCAGATCCCGCAGGGTTGGGAACAATCTCATCCATAAGAGCGCGACCGCAACGGTCCCCACTCCGCCGAGCAACGCTGCCGGCATAGCCCCGAACAAGGCTGCGGTCATGCCGCTCTCGAATTCCCCGAGCTGGCTGGAGGCGTTGATGAACAGGTAGTTCACAGCGCCGACCCGGCCGCGCATTTCGTCGGGCGTCGCGAGCTGCACGAGGGAAATGCGGATCACCACGCTCACCGTATCGGCCGCCCCCATGATTGCGAGGGCGAGGATCGAGAGCCAGAGCGAGCCCGAAAGCGCGAATGCGACCGTCGCCAGGCCGAAGACGATCACGGCCTGGAACATCCGTATCCCGAGGCGGCGGTCGATGGCGTGGCGGGCCAGCAGGGCTGTCATCAGCAACGCCCCGACAGCCGGCGCTCCGCGCAACACGCCGAGCCCCCATGGCCCCGTATGCAGAATGTCACGCGCATAGATCGGCATCAGCGCCGTTGCCCCGCCCAGCAGCACGGCGAACAGATCGAGCGATATCGTCCCCAATATTGCGGGATTGCGGCGCACGAAGCCGACGCCTGCGAACAAGGCGGCAAGCGTCGGCGGTTCTTTGGCGGTCGCCGGCCGGTCCAGCCTGATCGCCCCGTTCAATATCCCGGCCAGAAGCCAGAATGCCGCCATCGCGGCGTAAGGGACCCCAGGCGCCACCACGTAAGCGAGGCCGCCCAGCGCCGGCCCGCTGATGATCGCCAGCTGAAATGCCGCGGTGGAAAGCGCCGTGCCTTTCTGCAGCATCCCCTCCGGCACCACGCCGGGCAGCAAGGCCGCCGCCGCCGGGCTCTCGAAGGCGGTCGCCGCGCCGAACACCGCGACGGCAGCTAGAATCTCCGCCACGTTCAGCCATCCGGCAAAGCTGCCCCAGGCCAGAAATGCCGCCGCCAGCCCGGCGACGATCTGGCAGAGCTGCACCACCCGCTTGCGGTCGTAGCGGTCCGCGGCATGCCCCGCGGCAAAGACCAGAAGCGCCGTAGGGATGAACTGCACCAACCCCACCATGCCGAGAGCGAAGGCGCTGCCGGTCAGCGCATAGACCTGCCAGCCCACGGCCACGGCGCCGATCTGATAGGAGAATTCGGAAAAGCCGCGGGCCCAGAAATAAAGCCGGAATGGCTGGTGGCCCAACAAGGTCAGGGAAGCGGCAGGTGAAGCGAGCGACATGGTCAGGCGCCTGCCGGCGGTTGATCGAATGCCAGCCATCCGACGTGCATGTCCATTCGCATGTCCGCCTCCCGTCGCCATGATCCGACGGGGTGGATTTATGACTGACCATCGGTCAGTCGTCAACAGGTCAGTGTCTTTTAGGGCGAGGACGCCCGCGGTCCCAGTGCCATCCCAGCTGCTTTGGGAACGCGACCGTCTCAGTCGCCCGTCTTCCAAGCGGCGTGGCCTTGCCGTCTCAAGGGCGGGCGGGACGCCCGCGGTCCCAGGCGAGGTCAGAGGGCCGCGCTCTCGCCGAGCCGCGCCCGGATGGCGGCGATCTCGGGATAGACCTCCGGGTAGTCGAGCAGGTTGTGCCTGACGAGGCCCGCGGGCAGGACGTCCTCGAAGCGATGCTCCGCGGCGGTGAGCTCGAGGCGCAGCATGCCGACCCGTTTCTCGCCGATCCTCTCCTGCATGGCGTCCGGGATGCAGAAGGCCGTGGACGGCGCCCAGACATGCTCGACGCCCTCGACCTCGAGCCGCCGCGCCTGATGCACATGGCCCGAGACCACGAAGCGAAGGTCGCGGCCGGCGGCGAGCGACAGCAGGCGCCGGCGCGCCGTCGCCGGGACGTAGCGGATATGGCTCTCGGTGTCAGCGGGGCCGTGGCGAAAGAGCGGCTTGTGGAGCATCAGGCCGAGGGGCCCGGCATGAGCGCGGAGCTCGCGCTCGAGCCAGGCGAATTGCGCCTCTTCCTCATCCGTCGCCGTGTTGAAGAGCTGCGCGTCAAGGCCGATCACTTGCCAGCCTTCGGCCTCGAAAGCCCAATGATCCGCCCCGAACAGGCGCCGATATTCGGCAAGCCGCCCGAGCTCGAGAGGATGCTCGCTCGAAGCGCCGCGCTCGAGCGGATTGCCGCCGATATCGTGATTGCCCGGCAGGAAGCGGATCGGTGCGCCGAGATCCGTAAACAGCGCGGCCGCGTCCTCGAGCTCGCCATCGGTGCCGACGCCATCGGCACAGATATCGCCGAGATGGACGACGCCATCCGGCCGTTCGTGACGGATCGCCTTGGCGACGATATTCCAATTGTCACAACAGCACGCGGCGCGACGCGCCAGATGCGTATCCGATACGAGGATGAGCTTCATCGAGTGTCCCTGCGCGCGGCCCTGCTGGCCCAGTTTGCCGGAACCCGCTTCTATTCGATGAGGAATCACCTTTTGTGACAGGATTCAAACACTGTTTCAATTCTGTCATCATAGATTGATATAGTCGTGGCTCCTGCTCTCTGGCCGGCGCGATCGCGCCAGATTCAGGGAAGCTTCATGCTGCGATTATTGGCTTTCATCGGGGCGTTTGTCGCTTCAATTCTAACGTTGAGCAATTCGAGCAACGCCGAAACGTCGATCACCTTCTACCATTACCAGAGCGGCAGCAGCTATACGGCCTTCCGCAAGATCCTCGACGGCTTCGAGGCGGAGCATCGAGGCATCAAGGTCAAGGACATCTTCTCGCAATCCGAGCAGATCACGGCCGAGGTGCAGACGGCGCTCGCGGCGCGCCGGCCCGTCGACATCGCGACGGTGATCGGCAAGAACATCGTCTATTTCGTCAACAACACGCCGGCCGTGCCGCTCAATGCCGATCCCGGCAAAGCCGGCTTCCTCGCCGAGGACCTGCCGAATTTTCTCGATATCGGCCGATCGGGCGAAAAGGTCTTCGCCGTCCCGCACGCCTATGGGACGCCGATGCTCTATTACAACAAGGATATGTTCCGCGCGGCCGGTCTCGACCCCGAGACGCCGCCGCGGACCTGGGACGAGGTGACCAAGGCAGCCGTCGCGATTCACGAGAAATTGCGGGCGCCGGGCTTCGCGCATCTGCTCGCCTCGATGAAGGATTACGGCACCATGCTCTTCGTCATGAATGCCGGCAGCCCCTATCTGTCGGCCGATGGCAGCTGCGCCCTTTTCGACACGCCGCAAGGCATCAAGGCGTTGCAGCTCTGGCAGGACCTCGTCGCCACCTACAAGGTCACGCCGATCGCCAATGACCGGCAATATATGGCGGCCTTCAATGCCGGCCAGCTCGCCATGTTCGTGAATTCGAGCGCGGGGCTCGCTTCGACCGTCCAGGTGACCAAGGGCAAGTTCGAGCTCGGCGTCGGCAATTATCCGCGCTTCGTCGAGAGCGAGGCCCGCAAGCTTCCGAATAGCGGGGCAGCGCTCATGCTCTATGCGCCACCAGGGGAGCGGCGGGACGCGGCGCTCGCCCTCCTCGCCTATTTGTCGCGGCGCGAAGTGTCCAATCTCTGGGCGCGCGAGAGCGGCTACATGCCGCTCGCCAAGGATCCGCTCGGGGATCCGGCAATGGCGGCCTATGTCGAAGGCTTCCCCTTGGTGAAACCCGTTATCGCCCAGATGGCCGAGACGGTGCCGACCGCGACCTGGGGCGAGCATGGGGCGCTCGAGGCGCAGACCATCGTCAGCAACCTGATCGACGAGCTCTGGGCCGGCCATAAGAGCGCCGCCGAGCTCGTGCCTCCAGCGGTCGCCGCCATGAACGCCGCCATGGGCTGTACCCGACGGTGAGCCCGGCAAGCACGCTCGCGACCGCCTTGCCGGCCGAGAGGGCGCCGCGCAGGCAATCATCACCCGCCTTCGTTCGCCACAGCCCGGCATGGCTGCGAAGAGCGCCATATCTCTATATCGCGCCGATGCTGCTTCTCATCGGCATCTTCGTCTATTGGCCGCTCATCGCCACGATCGGCTTGAGCTTCGCGAAATGGAACCTCAATCCGGACCGGCCGATCGCGCTCGCGGGCTTCGACAATTACGCCAGGCTCGCCTCGAGCCCCCTGTTCCGCGACGCGCTGCGCAACACCGGCTATTTCCTCATCGGTTCGCTGCCGTTGAAGATCCTGCTGCCGATCCCGGTCGCGGTCGCCATCTGGAGCCTCGGCCGCAAGGGCGAGATCTACCGGGCGATCTTGTTCCTGCCGACCCTGATCAGCTTCGTCGTCGTCGCCATCGTCTTCCTGTGGCTGCTCAACCCGATCGGCGGCATGATCCCGCTGGGGCTGCGGGCGCTCGGCCTGCAAGGCGCGAACCCGCTCGCCGAGCCCGCCTCGGCGCTCTGGACCGTGCTCTTGATCTCGACCTGGAAGATCTTCGGCTTCAACGTGCTCATTTACGTTGCGGGTCTGGCGCGCATCAGGGGCGATCTCATCGAGGCGATGCAGCTCGACGGCGCGGGCGCCGGCCGGATCTTCGTCAGCCTCGTCTGGCCGCTCCTGACACCCACCACCTTCTTCGTGCTCGTTTCGACGACGATCTTCTCCCTGCAGCAGGTCTTCACCCCGATCGACATCATGACAGAGGGCGGGCCGCAGAACGGCACCACCAATCTCTTCTACATGGTCTATCAGCTCACCTTCCGCACCTTCGATGTCGGGCGGGGCGCTGCCGCCACGGTGCTGCTGTTTGCGCTGCTCCTCCTGATCACCACCGTCAAATTCCGCGTGGTCGACCGGCATGTGCATTACGAGCAGTGAGGCTTTGCTGTGAGACCTGGCATGCCGCTTTCGCCCCCCTGGCGCGCCTTCGCCCATCTCGCCCTCGTCATCTTGAGCATCGTGGTGCTCGTGCCGATGCTGGTGGTGCTGGGCGCGGCCTTCAAGCCCGAAGCCGAGATGTTCGAGCTTGCGCCCTGGCCAAGCCATCCGACGCTCGACAATTTCCGCACGATCCTCATCGAAACGCCCTTCCTCACCTATCTCGGCAACAGCGCCGGCACCACGGCGCTGCGCGTCGGCGGCCAGCTCATCATCGCCACGCTCGCAGCCTATGGCTTTGCGCGCTGGAGCTTCCCCGGCCGCGATCTCTGCTTTGCGGTCGTGCTCGGCGCCATGATGATCCCGCATCAGCTCACCGTCATCCCGACCTATATGCTGATCTCGAAGCTCGGCTGGCTGGATAGCTGGACCGGGCTGATCGTCCCCAATCTGGCGACACCCTTCGGCGCCTTCCTGCTGCGGCAGCATTTCCTGTCATTCCCGCCGGCGCTCTACGAGGCCGCCGAGCTCGACGGAGCGGGGCATTTGCGCACGCTCTGGCATATCGTCATCCCGATGATGGCGCCGGCCCTGTCGGCGCTGGCGATCGTGCTCTTCATCGAGTGCTGGAACGAATATTTCTGGCCGCTGCTGGTGGCGCCGAGCCCTGATTCCCGCACCTTGCAGGTCGGGCTTCGGGCTTTCCTCGAAGAGCAATACTCCAATTACGGGGCGCTGATGGCGGGGGTGACGCTCGCGAGCCTGCCGGCGCTCGCGGTCTTCCTGGCGCTCCACCGGCGGGTCATCCAGGCCTTCGTCAATTCGGGCCTCACCGGCTGATCATCAGCGTCGCTCGAACATCGGGGCGATCACCTCGATCATGCGCCGCAGCAGCTCGTCGGGGTCGTTGAGGTCGAAGCTCGCATCGATCAAGGCCTCGGCCCGGTTGCGGTAGCGAAGCGCGTTGTGGCGCACGCCGAGCGCGCAATGGATGCGCCAGCCGATCTCGCCCTCCGAGAGCCAGGGCGCGATGCGGCGCAGCACCGGAATGAAGACGCGCAGATGCACGACGTGATCGGCGAGCGCGGTCCTGATCTCGGGATCGCGCGATCTTTGCCCCAAGGCGGCGAAATTATTGAAGACCGGATAGCCCGAACCCGGATCGAAGCTCCATCTGACGGAGGGGCCGATCAGCGCCTTGAGGACAGCCGCGAGCTCGGGCGGCTCGGGCGCGCGCGCGTCGATCGCCGCCTGCAGCAGCCTCTGCCTTTCGGCGTTGAGCCGGTCATAGACGCGCTTCACCACCGCGACGAGCAGCTTCTCGCGCGAGCCGAAATGGTAGTTGATCGCCGCGACATTGACGCCGGCATCCTTGGTGATCCGGCGCACCGAGACATCGTCGATGCTCGTCTCCGATATGAGGAGATGCTCGGCGGCATCCATGATCAGTTCGGCGGTTGAGCGTGGCATCCTGACAGCGTTCGGTCGCGTGAGAGTTCGGGCGGAACATAGCGGCTCGCGACCGCATGTCGATCGCACTCGGGCGCGGGGGCCGTTCACCTCTTCCGGCTTGCGGGCTTTCTTGGGATCGCGGGCGTCTCGCCCGCCCTTGCGGCCGCAAAGCTGGCGCACCGCTGGGAAGGAGGGCGACCGAGACGGTCGCGGTCCCAGCGCCGGCTCGCAATCATCAGATCCTCTACGCTCACTTGGCCGCTCATCCCTCCCCCCACGGACCTCGGACGACCGCGATGGCGGTGAGCGCCAATCCGTCCCGAACCAGGAAGCGTCCGTCGAAGCCGGTCAGGACTCGGCCCGGCATTTCGATCGGCGGAACCAGAAGCCGGGCGTGGAATGTGGCGTCGGCCGGGTGGAAGCTCACGACGGCATCCTCGAAGCCCAGCCACTTGCCGGTAAGCGGGAACCACGCCTTGTAGAGGCTCTCCTTGGCGCTGAACAACAGCCTGTCCCAATGGATGCCGCCGGGCGCCTTCGCCAGCCAGGCGCGTTCCTCGTCGACCGCCACTTGCCGCAGCACGCCTTCGGGCAGCCGGTCGTCGATCTCCGCATCGATGCCGAGCGTCAGCATCTGCGCCTGCCTGGCGACGGCGGCGGCGCGGTAGCCCTTGCAATGGGTGATGCTGCCGACGACGCCTTGCGGCCAGATCGGCTCGCGCTTCGGGCCGCGCAAGATGGGAGACGCCGGCAGGCCGAGCCTGGCCAGCGCCTGGCGGGCCAAGGAGCGGCCCGTCGTGAATTCCCGCACCCGGCTGTCGACGGCCTTGCCGAGCTCGGCTGCCTCTTCGGGAAAGAGGGGCGCGGAGGCGTCGTCGTCCCGCGTGGCGACGCAGGCCACCTCGCTGGGCAACAGCTCCTCGATCATCGACGAGCGGTGGCCGTTCGCAAGGCCACGGCTTCCGGCATGATGCGACGCAACGGGCCGGCAGAGGGCAAGCCGCGGGCCTGCCACTCGGCGGGATAGCCGAGCGACACCTCCTCGAATCTTGCGCCATCATAGGTCTCGGTCTTCGGGATATGCAGATGCCCGTAGACGCAGGCAGCGGCCCGGTAGCGCCGGTGCCAGTCGAGGGTCGTCCGCGTCCCGCACCACAGCGCGAATTCCGGAAAGCGCAACCGCCTTGTAGGCTCCGGATGCAGCGGCCAATGCGAGACGAGCACGGTTCGCAGCGCGCCTGGAATCTCGTCGAGCCGCCGCCGCGTATAGGCGAGCCGCTGCTCGCACCATATCTCACGGCTGGACCAGGGGTCTGAGGCGAGCAACAGCTCGTCGGCGCACACCACATTTGCGGCGCGCGCCTGCGCCAGCGCCTCCTGTTTCGACAGGCCTTCCGGCCGCAGGCTGTAATCGTAGAGGAGGAAGAGCGGCGCCACGACCAGAGTTTCATCCTCGCTTTGCCAGACAGGGTAGGCATCCTCCGGCGTGAGGATGCCGAGGCCGCGGCAAATCTCCACCAGGTATCGGTAACGCCGATCGCCCCTCAATTGCGCGGCATCGTTGGGAAGGGTCCACAGCTCGTGATTACCGGGCGTCCAGATCACCTTGGCGAAGCGGTCGCGCAGCAGCCGCAACGTCGCCGCGACGTCCTCGACATGATCGGCGACGTCGCCAGCCACCAGGAGCCAATCACCTTGCGTCTCCGGGCGCAGTTTTTCGACCACCCCGTGATTGGCGGGGCAATTGACGTGCAGGTCGCTGATCGCGAAGAGGTTTGGATTGGCGATTGGGAGTCCTCGAGGCTCTGGCGGCGCAGCAAAGCAGCGCAACGCATGGGACGCAAGCCGGACCTCGCGGGAGCTGATCCGGCATCATTGGCTCCGCCCAGAATGATAAATAATACATCAGAAATAGCGTTTGAAATTATCTTCTATCGATGCTAAATACCATAACCAACGCTTTGGATATGGCAATCCATGGGCAGGCCATGATCTCCGCCGCGCAGTTGCGAGCCGCTCGCGCCCTCATCGGCATCGATCAGCGTGAGCTCGCCCAATTATCGGGCCTGTCGGTGCCGACCATTCAGCGCATGGAATCAAGCGAAGATGTCATCCGTGGAAATGTCGATTCGCTGATGAAGCTGATCGGCGCGCTCGACGCTGCCGGAATCGAGCTGATCGGCGAAGGCGCCGTCAGCCAGACCGGCGGGCGCGGCGTGCGATTGAAGGCGCAAGGAGCAAGCGGCAAGGCCTGACGGCGAGAACACCCCGGGTGTCCATGGTGTCGGGCCTTGGGGCAGCATTGAGGTAGGCGAGATGCCGGCTGTCATCGGATTGGGGGGCGTGGCCGCTTTGTTGGCCGTTGCGTTTCTGGCCGTGATCGTCGCGCGGTCGGGTTCTCGCGCCGTCTACAGCGCCTGCCTCATCGTCTCGGTCGCGGCTCTCGGCGTGGCGCTTTCCCGGATTGCACAAGAGCCAGCGGCCGTGACCTTGCCGATCGGGCTGCCTTGGCTCGGCGCCCATTTCCGCATCGACGCGCTGTCGGCCTTCTTCCTCGCCGTCGTCAATCTCGGCGGTGCGGCCGCCAGCCTCTATGCGATCGGCTACGGGCAGCACGAGCCGGAGCCTGGCCGCGTCCTGCCGTTCTTCCCGGTGTTCCTGGCCGGCATGAACCTCGTGGTCATGGCAGATGATGCCTTCAGCTTTCTCCTCAGCTGGGAGTTCATGTCGCTGTCCTCCTGGGCCCTGGTCATGGCACATCATCGCGACCCGGAGAACAGGCGCGCCGGCTTCATCTACCTGGTGATGGCGAGCTTCGGCACGCTGTGTCTCCTGCTCGCTTTCGGCCTGCTCGCCGGGCCGGAGGGCAATTACGCCTTTGCGGCCATGCGCGAAGCCGGCCCGTCGCCTTCTGTCGCTGGCCTTATCCTCGTTCTCGTTCTCATCGGCAGCGGCTCGAAAGCCGGCCTCGTGCCGCTGCATGCCTGGTTGCCGCTCGCCCATCCGGCCGCGCCGAGCCATGTCTCGGCCCTGATGAGCGGCGTCATGACCAAGGTCGCGATTTACGGCTTTCTGCGCCTGGTGTTCGACCTGCTCGGTCAGCCTTCCTGGTGGTGGAGCGTGCTGGTGCTGGCGCTCGGCGGGATGACCGCGGTGCTCGGCGTCCTGCATGCGCTCATGGAGACGGATCTCAAGCGGGTGCTCGCCTACTCGACCGTCGAGAATATCGGCATCGTCTTCATCGGGCTTGGTCTCGCACTCGCCTTTCGGGCGAACGGCATGGGATTTGCGGCGGCGCTGGCGCTGACCGCGGCGCTGTTTCACGCGCTCAACCATATGCTCTTCAAGAGCCTCTTATTCTTCGGCGCCGGCTCGGTGCTCGCAGCGACGGGCTTTCGCGACATCGAAAAGCTCGGCGGCCTCATCCACCGGATGCCGGCCACGAGCTTCGCCTTCCTGGTCGGCTCCGCCGCCATCGCCGCGCTGCCGCCGCTCAATGGCTTCGTATCGGAATGGCTGACCCTGCAGGCGGTGCTGCTGAGCCCGCAAATCCCGCAATGGGGCCTCAAGCTGATGATCCCGGCGGTCGGGGCTCTGCTGGCGCTCGCGGCGGCGCTGGCCTTCGCCTGTTTCGTGCGCGCCTTCGGCATCACCTTTCTCGGCCGGGCCCGCACAGCGGCAGCGGCAGAAGCTGCCGAGGTCGACGGCTTCTCGCTTGCCGCAATGTCGATCCTCGCCTTTCTCTGTTTCCTCTGCGGCATCCTGCCCGGCCTCGTGATCGATGGCGTGGCGCCGGCGGTGAAGCTCCTCGTCGGCGCCAACATGCCGCGGCAGTTGGGCGTGCCTTGGCTATCGATCGT